>NZ_CP045429.1:3987699-4595233 GCF_005886805.2 Pseudoalteromonas rubra | reverse complement strand
GTCGCACTCCGAAATAGTTAATATTCCCGTACATAAAAACCAAGGATATTGCCAGATTTACCAACAAGGTTATACACAGCTAATCCAAAGGATCGACGGAAATGCTTGTTTGTTATCATAAATACATAGGTGGAAGCCGGGTATTATGAGGGGATCTTATCCACAACATCAATATTGACTTTTTTAAAAATCAGGATCTTTCCTAGAAACAAATACATCCAATTGTTTTTGTTGGGATTTTATTTTTCACCCTGTTTACTGATCTTAGCAAAAATACGCCAAGATCTCATCTAAAAAACACGATCATTTTAAGTTTTCCAGAGGATGTTGCCACTTTTCACCCAAGCTGTGTGGAAAACCTTATTTTGATCCGATCTAAGTTGATCACACCCGCACGCACAGATCGGATCCGATCTGAACGAACCAAATGGATCGCTAAATCTGCGGATTTTGATCCCACTCTATATAGTATAAAGGTATAATGCGGAGCGTTTACCTCAGAGGATAACCGCCAGAATGACCGTTTTTTGTTATTTATGGCTAAAATCTATGCTTGATGGCGCGATTATGATTGACTTTCCTACGCCGCGGCATTAATATCTCGCGCTCGCAATGGCACCTGTGCCAGGATCGCGACCTGCATAGGATGTTTTAAACTTTAACCGATCGGATGGATTAGTTATGAAAAGAACTTTTCAACCTAGCGTTCTAAAACGCAAGCGTACTCACGGTTTCCGTGCACGTATGGCAACGAAGAATGGCCGTAAAGTACTAGCACGTCGTCGTGCTAGAGGCCGTAAAGTACTTTCTGCTTAATATATAAGTGGAAGACTTTAGCTTCAGCAGGGAGTTACGTCTGTTAACTCCCTCGCATTACTCCCGAGTATTTAACGACCCCGCTCGCGCAGCAACTCCTTATTTTACACTCTTAGCGAAACCCAATGATGCCGGACACCCACGTCTTGGACTCACTGTAGCTAAAAAACGCTGTAAAAAAGCTTGCCAACGCAATCGCATTAAACGCCTTGCCCGTGAAAGCTTCCGCTTAAACCGTCATAAGCTGGACAACATTGATATTGTTCTGATGGTAAAAACAGGCGTTGACGATCAGTCAAATGAAGAGCTCAGCAAACAACTGGCGAAATTATGGCGTAAAGTAAATGAACGCTGTAAACCTGGTGCTCCTAAGCCACCACCTCGTAAACGTCCAGGTAAAAAACGCCCAGCGTCTAAACAACACAATCCCAAACAGTCCTAGTCTCACAACAACTGAACTTACGCGCATGCTCAAGCCAGGCTCGTATAATGCAATAATGCCTGAACGCGTTATTCGTTTACCTCATAAACCAGGGGTAACCGCCAATTACTCGAGTTCAACTTATTGTGAATTCGCTAAAATCGCATAGGGCTCAATGGCTATTTTGACCCCGATAAGGTAAAGTTAGCTCACCTTTTAATCGCCAATTTCCCATTGATTTTTCGGAAATGGTTATCAGTCTGACGGCATCATCATGAATCACTCCTCCTCCACAGCCTCATCGCGCATAGTGCAGCAATGTAGAGCGTGGATCCGGTGGCCATTCAAAGTATGCCAGACACTGATCAAAACACTGCTATTAGGTGTGATCCGTTTTTATCAGCGCTTTATCAGTCCGCTGTTGGGACCACACTGTCGTTATACTCCGACCTGCTCTCATTATGCAATCCAGGCAATTAATTTACATGGAATTGCAAAAGGGAGTTGGTTAGCGCTTAAACGCATATTAAAATGTCACCCTTTAAGTGCAGGTGGGGCTGATCCCGTGCCTGCTAAATCAACGCAAGATAAACAACACGAGAAATAAGAGCTGTTATGGAATCGCAACGCACGTTTTTATTTATCGGCTTGCTGCTGGTTTCCTTTTTACTCTTTACAGAGTGGTCAAAGGAACAAACCGCAGCCAATGCTGATACCAGTGCCGTCACACAACAAGTGGCCGGCCCCGCAAACAATGACCAAGCCGACGTACCGGCTTCCAGTCAGGCTGATGTGCCAATGCAGGCCACTGTGGCTACTCGCTCAGTCATTTCGGTAACCACCGATGTACTGGCAGTAAAAATTGACACCCGTGGTGGTGACATCGTCGAGGCGAAATTACTACAGCACGCCGAAACCCATGGCAGCGACCAACCTTATCTGCTATTAGGTGAGTTCGAAGGTAAAGAATACTTCGCACAAAGCGGCCTGATCGGCCTGAATGGTCCGGATGCATCAAGCCAGGGTCGCCCGGTCTATCAAAGCGAACAAACCAGCTACACATTAAGCGGTGATGAACTGCGTGTGCCGCTGACGTTTGTTGACAGCAAAGGCGTTCAGTTCAACAAGACCTATGTATTTAAACCAGGTCAGTATGATGTGGCATTGGAATACGATGTAACCAACTCAACTGCCGACCCGGTTCAAGTGCAACTGTATACGCAAATCAAGCGCACAGTGCAGGAAAAAGGCAGCATGGTTGACCAGACTTATCTGGGTGCAGCTTATGGTACCAGTGACGAGCCTTACGAGAAATACTCATTCTCTGATATGGCCGAAGCAAACCTGAACAAAAACACTCAGGGTGGTTACATCGCCTTTATCCAGCACTACTTCGTCAGTGCCTGGGTACCCGGTCAGACAACAAACAACACCATTTACAGCTCGCTACGCAATAACAACAGCATCATAGGTGTGAAAGGCGAAGCAACAAACATTCAGGGCAATGCTACAGCGCAGCTCACCGCGACTTACTACATGGGTCCAAAAGACATGGATGCGCTGGAAGCTTTACAAAAAGATCTGGATCTGACTGTCGACTATGGTTGGTTGTGGTTTATTTCTCAGCCTCTGCTTGAACTATTGAAGTTCTTATATTCTGGTGAAGGGTCATTCTTTGGTCTGTTTGATATTAACATCGGTGGATTAGGCAACTGGGGTTTGGCCATCATTGCTATCACCATTATTGTTAAGTCATTCCTTTACCCGCTCACCAAAGCGCAATATACCTCAATGGCTAAAATGCGTATGCTGCAGCCAAAAATGCAGGCACTGAAAGAGCGTTATGGCGATGACCGTCAGAAATTTGGTCAGGCAATGATGGAGATGTACCGCAAGGAAAAAGTAAACCCTATGGGTGGCTGCTTCCCACTATTGCTGCAAATGCCTATCTTCCTGGCACTGTTTTATGTATTCCTGGAGTCAACAGAACTGCGTCATGCCGAGTTTATGCTGTGGCTGACTGACTTGTCTTCAAAAGACCCATACTATGTGCTGCCTATCCTGTTTGGTGCCAGTATGTTCCTGACTCAGAAGCTGCAACCTATGACTGTCACAGATCCAATGCAACAAAAGATGATGACCTGGATGCCGGTTATCTTCTCAGTGTTCTTTATCTGGTTCCCGTCTGGCCTGGTACTGTACTGGCTGGTCTCTAACCTAATCTCGATTGCCCAGATGCTGTATATCTATCGTGGCATGGAGAAAAAGGGCATGAAAGTCCGCGGTTAATTACCAAATACACATACAAGAAAAACGGTCCACCACGGGCCGTTTTTTATGCCTGTGATAATCCCTGAACAGTCTCACAGTCTCACAGTCTCACAGTCTCACAGTCTCACAGTCTCACAGTCTCACAGTCTCACAGTCTCACAGTCTCACAACTAAGTTCTTTCAGCTTAATCATTAGAATCAAGATGTTGATAAATTTTGAGGATAATTTTAGGTCACTTTGATAGGGGGATCGGCGCTTGCATTGCATGCTGTGCTCACTCTTTACAACTTAACGAGCACACTATGTTTGACCTCTCTCTGTTAGACGCATTACACACCGCACACCTTAGCTGGTGGCTGCTGCCTCTGGCTTTGTTTAGTGGTGTACTAACCAGCTTTACACCCTGTGTCTATCCTCTATTGCCCATTACGCTGGCCACCCTCACCCGATATCGCACCCAAACACTGGCACCGCTTCAGTATTGTCTCGGCTTTGCCGCAATCTACGCACTACTGGGTGGCATCGCAGCCTGGAGTGGCAGCTTGTTTGGTGTGGTTGCATCCAACCCCTGGATACAGGTTGGCTTTGCCAATGTGCTCATTTATCTGGCACTGGTGAATAAAGGGTGGCTGACTTTTCCGCACTTTTCTGGCCTGGGATTTCGAGGCACACAGGGTCCATTGCTGATGGGCATGACCAGTGCACTGGTCGCAGCGCCGTGTACCTCTCCGGTGCTCGGGGGCTTAATGCTGTTTGTTGCCACCAGCGGACACCTGCTATTTGGCGCTCTGCTGCTATTTAGTTTCGCCCTGGGCATGAGCAGCCTGTTGTTGCTGGCCGGCTTGAGCAGTCAGTTTCTAGCTCGTTTGCCCCGCGCGGGCGCCTGGCTCACGCATGTCCCCACTGCCAGCGCACTACTTCTGCTGCTCATGGCGCAATATTTTCTTATTCAGGCTGGCAAAAGCTGGCTATAACGCAAGGAAACCATTATGGAGACCATCATGACAAAAATCCTCACAGGCATCTTACTACTGGCACTCTCAGTCACGGCCACCGCCAAATCTTATCCCCCTTTACAGGCTGATACGTTGCAAGGCCAGGCGATATCAAGTAAAGGGAAGATGACTTATCTGAAGTTCTGGGCTACCTGGTGCGCTTACTGCATTGAAGAAATGCCCCACCTTCAACAAGCCTATGAACAAAGTCAGGGCCGCTATCAGGTCATCGCTGTGAATGTCGGCTTTAACCAGACCATTCAGGGTATCAAAACCTATATAAAGCGCCATGACTACCCGTTTCCTGTGGTGTTCGATGCCACAGGTGACATCACACATCAGTATCAGGTCACAGGTACGCCTCAGCACATTTTACTCGATGCCAATGGCACAGAAATTTATCGCAGCGCCCTGCTGACCGATGAGCTTAAACAACACCTGGCAACACAGTCAGGAGTAAAACCATGAAATTGCTAAACCCGATCACCCTATTGCTGAGTCTGACTATGCTCATACTCAGTCAGCGGACAGCCGCTTCATCCATTGAATATATTTTTATTACCATCTGGGATGAATATATGCAGCAAACCGCCTTACCCCCTCAACAGTCGGGTATAGAGCGCCGCTTCATTCACCCGGACATCAACATAAATCAAGCCAGTGTGGAGCAGTTTACCGCCCTGTTTCCAGGCTATGTCACGCTACAAATCGACACCCACAATCAACTGGCGATCCGCTATAGCGTCAGGCAGACCCCTTATCGGCTGGTGGTTGAACAGGATCAAGTGCAACAACGGGAGGCACTGGGCACACTGCCAGCAACAGCCCTCATTGATACTTCCCCGCGAGAAGAAGCACTCCATAGCTTGTCCGGACAGCGCTTTGATCCCACTGCACCCGATGCTGATTTTCGGGTATTGTTCTTCAGTGACAGCCTGTGTCCATTTCAGCATATACCGGATTGTGAACGCAGGATCGCACAAAATAACCACCTGTCAGAGCAGATTAACTACCCGGTAGTGAGCGTGATCAAACCATTTTATGTCGATCAAGCTCAGGTCATCGCCTACCAACAGCGCTTCAAAGTAAATCATGAAATACTCTTCGACAGCCACAATCAGCTGTTTCGCTACTTTGCGGTGACCGAGTTGCCCTACTGGGTGGTGCAAAACAAACAAGGTAAAGTGATTTACCGGGCTAACCGGGTACCGTCTTTTCCCTTATAGTGCCCAGTTGCTCTGACAATAGACGCTATAAGGCTTATCCAGGATTGTACTGACTAACTGGAAAGTATGCTCTGATCCTGCCCTGATCTGACTCAGCTGCGCGATCAGAGCATCACTGTGCTCCCGCGCAGCAAGCAGCTCGCTCAACTGATATGACAAAGTGTTGTCCTGAACGAACCAGGCCGCCGCCGCGCCATACAACAGCTCCAGGTGACTGGCATTATGCGGATCGACTATCACGGCCAGTGCAGCCTCAGCGTCACCACGCAATAAACGGATATACATCTGAGTATAACGGGTATAACTCAGCGTATCTGCCAGGTTCAGCCGCTGATACACTGCCCGTGCTTGCATGACATGTGCTTCAGCCTGTTCCAGCTCACCTTGTCTTATCAGACTCCAACCCAGCATCAACTGAGCATGTGCTGCGGTCATTACAGAGACTTTATCCCAGGCCAACAGTTGCTCAAATATCTCTATGGCACTGGCCAACCCCGGCGCGTCACGGTGAGTGAGCGCACCATCCATGATGGCCATGCCACGCAGTAACCAGTGCAATTCATACTGAGGGAGCCACTGGGGATCCGGCTCAACCTGCGCCAGGTACGTAAGGGCTTCATCCCCTCTGTGAAGCTGAATATAATAGAATCCAAGGTAAGTAAGTATTTGCTTTCTTAGATAGTCTTCGCCCAGATTGGATGCAATCTCCAGCGCTTCCAGTAAACTGGGTTCACTTTCAACAACTGGCACCAGATAATTCTGGCCATAAGCAAACAAAGCGCGTGCCAGCAGCAAACGCTGCGGCGACTGGCGATAGTAGGTGATTGTATTGTGTAACACTTCTCGGCTGCTTTGAAGATCCAGTAAGCGCTTTTCTTCAGGCCCGGCAACAGGCGGGTTAGCCAGGTAAAACGCACGCTGCGCATCCTGATAAGCCAGTGCGCGGCTGCCAATTAGGGCATATGCCGAGTTCAGGGCCTTACTGTGTGCATCCCACTGTTGATCCAACCACAGCAGATCGGCCTGCAACTGATACGCCGTAGCCAGTTGCTCCAATAGTTGATGACGCTGCGCAAGATCCAGCCCCAACTGCACATCTGTCAGTGCCTGAGCGTAATGACCCTGCGCCTTGCTGAGCTCTGCCTGATACAGATAATAGCGCACCTTGATTGCAGGCGCCGCGTTACTCACGTCCATGCTGGTAAACACTGCGCTGGCCTGTGCCAGCTCTCCCTGTTGCCAGGTAATGCGGGCCAATTCGAGCTGCGCAGCCAGATGCTGAGGATGTTGGGTCAAGGCAGCCTCAAAATATGACTTTGCCAGTCTGCTGCCTTGTTCGTCCAGGGCCTGCAAGCCACGGTAATAGTCCTGGGATGCTGTCTCACTCCGACGGGTCTGGCTGGCGTGCCCATCAGGCAATAAGTTCAGTGCAGCAATGACCTGATCTGCCACGCTGTCAAACGCCATATCAAGCTGCTCAACCACTACCTTTTGCTGTTGCCCTGCGGAGCTGATGGTCAGTACATAACGCTGTTGCTGACGGGACAAGGTGAGCGCTACCTGTTTGTTACTATTCACTTCTGCCTGCTGGGCCGGCGGGACTAGCTGATAGTCAGATTGCAAGCGTGCCACCAGTGCTGCATGCAATGCATACCCCCACCACGCATTGGCGGCCACTTCGGTATCATTGTTCAGCGGCAAAATGGTCAAAGCAGGTCGCGCCTCCTGCGCCATAACAGGCTTAGGCGCAGATTGACTGGCATAACCAATGACTCCCCCGATAATCAACAGCGCGATACTCAAAAAAGTCGCCCATATCATGCAGCGCTTATTGCGGTTCACTTGAGTAAGTGGGCAGATCCATTGATAGCCCTGCTGCGGTACGGTGCGGATAAACCTCGGCTGTTGTGCATCATCCCCCAGTGCCTGGCGCAGCTCAGCCATACTTTGCGTCAACGCTGCATCACGATATTCACCATGTTGCCATAAAGCATCCAGCAACGTCTCACGCGCGATCACTTGCTGTGGACGGGCCAATAAAAACCGCAGTAATTGAGCAACTTTAGGTCGTAATGGCACAACTTGTTGCGCATGGCTTAATATCTGTTTATCTGCATCAAAATGAAACTGAGCGAAAGCAACCACAGTGGATATCCTTATATCTGAACCGCCTCTACTATACCTCACAGCGCACGTTTGCTGTACACTTAGCGATAATTAGAGTTTGTTTTCAAGGGTCATAATGATCGCACAAGACACCATCGCCGCACAGGCAACCGCACCGGGTCGGGGCGGCGTCGGCATAATTCGAATTTCAGGTACTCTGGCTGAGCAGGTCGCGCACAAAATACTCGGAAAATGCCCAAAAACCCGCTATGCGGAATACCTGCCATTCCAGACACTTCAGGGAGAGCAACTGGATCAGGGCATTGCGCTGTTCTTTAAAGGTCCAAACTCCTTTACCGGCGAAGATGTGCTTGAGCTTCAGGGCCATGGTGGTCCGGTGGTGCTGGACATGCTGCTTAAAGAGATCAGCCAGGTCGAAGGCGTGCGACTCGCCAAACCCGGTGAATTCTCTGAACGCGCATTTATGAATGATAAACTGGATCTGACTCAGGCCGAAGCCATTGCCGATCTGATCAATGCAACCAGCGAGCAAGCGGCGAAAAGTGCCCTGCACTCACTGCAAGGTGACTTTTCAAAACACATCAATGCGCTAGTGGAACAAGTGATCCATTTACGCATGTATGTGGAAGCGGCCATTGACTTTCCGGATGAAGAAATCGACTTTCTCTCTGATGGCAAAGTGGCTGGCGACCTGAACGCCATCATCGCGCAGCTCAGTGTGGTGCGCCAACAGGCCAAGCAAGGCAGCATTATGCGTGAAGGCATGAAAGTGGTGATCGCGGGTCGGCCAAATGCAGGTAAATCATCACTGCTCAATGCGCTGGCAGGCCGTGAAGCTGCTATTGTCACCGATATTGCCGGCACCACCCGGGATGTACTGAGAGAACATATCCATATTGATGGCATGCCGCTGCACATCATTGACACAGCAGGCCTGCGCGACAGTCCGGATAAAGTGGAACAAATCGGTATTGAGCGTGCCTGGGATGAGATCCGCGCCGCAGATCACGTGCTATTTATGGTTGACGGTACCGAAACCAATGAAACCGATCCTGCCCGGATCTGGCCAGAGTTTATTGAACAACTGCCTGCCGGCATGGACATCACCGTGATCCGCAATAAAGTTGACCTCAGTGGTGAACAGACCGGTACCAGTCACGATCATGGTCATGCCCTGATCCGCCTCAGTGCTAAAGACAGCACAGGGATTGATCTGTTGCGTGAACATCTCAAGGCCTGTATCGGCTTTACCGGTGCAACCGAAGGTGGCTTTATGGCACGTCGCCGTCACCTCGACGCGCTGGAACGTGCCGCAGAACATCTGGAGATTGGCCAGACTCAGCTGGAAATGCACATTGCCGGCGAGATCCTGGCTGAAGAACTGCGACTCACACAACAATACCTTAATGAAATCACCGGTGAATTCACCTCCGACGACTTGCTGGGTAAGATCTTCAGCTCTTTCTGTATTGGTAAGTAATACAATACTAAGACGCACCGCTTAGGTGCGTCTTACTCTTCCGTCACTGAGTATCTTTGGTGAGCGGCGCCACGCCTTTTATGCCCAGTTCGTGAAATAACGCAATGGCAGCTTGCTCAAATTCATAAAAACTCTCCGCAGATACCTGATGGCTTGCCGTGACCATACGGATCGCCAGCGGCTCAACAAATGTTGCGTTAGTGCCCCAGAACCCAGAATGTCCGATTGTGGAATAGCCCTCAAAATCAAACCGCTCCTGCGCCAGGCCATAATGTTCCTGAACGTCCTCTTCAGGCACTTCGCTCAGCCAGTGCTCGGCAATTTCCGTTTGTAACTGAGGATCCTCAACCAAATGCCCCTGATGAAGAGCCGTCATGAACACATTGAGATCATCCAGTGTGGAGACCATCCCGCCGCCAGCCCAGGCAAAAGAGGTATTCACCTCAAGTGCAACCACATTGTGATTACCACTCAGTTCAGAGGGGATCTCCTCATGTTCAGGAATATAAAAGTAGTGGTGCGCTATCTGCTCTGAACCACGCATCGGTTCATGCCGATCCATATAAGTGTTGTCCATACCGAGCGGCTGCAACACACGCTCATATAACAGCTGCTCAAAGCGCTTTTTGGTGTGCTTTTCCAGTGCCCAGGCGAGTAAATCGGTATTACTGTTGCCATACAGGTGTTTTTCTCCCGGCATAGCCTCCAGGTTTTGTGTTAAACCACGCTCTAGCAGATCGGCAATAAGCAAATCAGAGCGCCATAGCGCCGGAATATCATCTTCACCGCCTTGCAGTGCCGCAATAAATGAACGCGTGTCTGGCGCTAACGGGTCATGCAAATAGGAAATAAAATCACGGATCCCGGTACTTTGATCTAATAGTTGCCGGATCGTAAGTGATCCCCCACGTTTCACGCCCTGAGCAACATGCAAGTCCTCGATGCTATAACCCAAGGGCATATCCTCTGGCGAGATCAACGCTGTGATCGGCGTATCCAGCGTAAATAGTCCTTCGTCAATCATGGAAAAGGTCACTGCTGCACTTAATAACTTAGAAATACTGGCAATGCGAAACGGCGTATCTGTTTTTAACACCTGAGTCTGCTGTGCATCCCGATAGCCAACAGCACCTCGCCACACAACTCCATCCTGATTGAAATCTATCAGGGCCTGGATGCCAGGGATCAAGGCTTTATCCGCTTCGTAAATCTGCGATAACAAATCATCAAGTTGCACAAAGACGGTTTCTTGCAGCGACTTTACGATCACAGTGAAACGTTTGCTCTGATAGACATCAAGCTCATCCGTGGCAGTGATCTCAAAAGTATATTCGCCGGCGGCTGTGGGAAGGCGTACATCGATACTTTGTGCCTGATCACCCGATACATGTAGCACAGCATCATCCGGCCCTGAGACCTGACGCCAGGCGATTGATTTCAGGTTATCATCCTTATCAGTGACCCTGGCTGCCAGCGTCACCTGAGTCATCGCGATTGCCGTCAATTCAGGTTGTTCAATGGTAATGGCCGGCCGTTCATTGCGGCTAACACATGCGCTCAGCACACCGATACAGATCAGCGCAGCGCCCAAGTTGAGTGATTTCATCCGTTTGCTCCTTTGAAAACTGCGCCTAGATTATGCTCAGATCACACTGCAAACTGTGAGTAATTGATGAAAAACCGCGCATTTCTGTCAATATTTGTATTTCATAAAGGAACATCGGTGTCGCAAACAGTGCTCTGGCGAGCAAAAATACTCACATCACACCATCATTTAGAGGTGGCTGTACAACATAAACAGCAACGCCAAACACCCGATCCTGTCAACGATGTGAAAAAGATCGCCATTTTTTAGATTATTTCATTATATAGATCAAACTTTATAGATCCTCTTTCTTGTCATGAAAAGACGATCAGATCGCCTTATGCACCAGAATCTATCCACAAGCTAAAAATTGCCCTGCTTTTGACCCTTTACAGGCATTTCTGTAGGGCCTGATAACCCCAAAAAGCATCAGGATATTCGCGGTTTATCCACAACAAGCACACCGGGTTAGCATTTGGAATATTTTATTAAACCACTGATTAATATGTATTAATTTCAAAACTGTGTAATTTGATTACTAATTGCGCTAGATTTTTTTATCCCAAACTCAGATCAAGGCTTTACTTCTCTGTGAAGGTCATTAAGATGTCGCGAATACGCCCAGAGTCAGTAATCAGGATCTAACGCCGCATGCGCAATATTGAGATCATCATAGGTAGCCAAATGGGCTCCGCAGAGTACGTTGCAGAACAGCTTGCCGAGCAGCTTGATGCCAGTGAATTCAACACGCAACTGCATGAACAACCGGACCTGAGTGCCTGTCAGCATTCTTTGTGGCTGGTGGTCACATCTACTTATGGTGCCGGCGACTATCCGGACAACCTGCTGCCTTTTATAGAGCAACTGACTGATCATGAAGATCTGAGCCATGTGCAATTTGCCGTAGTGGGTATTGGCGACTCAAGTTATGACACCTTTAATCTGGCCGCCAGTAACTGTGCGCAGCTATTGTCAGATAAAGGCGCACAGCAGCTTTTACCGGTATTAAAGATCGATGTACAAGATGAAGCACTGCCGGAAGATGCCGCCATCGCCTGGTTGCCCACATTAAAACAGCAATTGGATCAGGCCAGTTAATCCGATAAGCGGATCAGTGATGAGATCTTTTACACAGAAGTTATTCACAAAATGACTCTTTCTTAGATCGCATTGTGGATAACCCTTGATCTAACTGCGGATCTAAACATACTTATCCATTGGATAGTTTTCATTGGATCTTAGGCTGTGAATAAATAGCCACTTTGATCAAAGCTTTTCATCGTGATGATCCGATCTAATTCACACCATATGATCTGAACTAACTCTTTGGATCAAATAAGGAATACATCGTTATTCACAGATCCGGGCTGATCTAATAGTAAGATCTAATAAAGATCTTTAAAAAGATCCTTATATATATTTAAGTGATCCTTTTGACCCTGATTAAAATTTAAACGTTTCACTTCTGCGTTTTTCTGGGTAGAATACGCACCCTTTCGAAATTTGCTGGTTGTTTTTAAGTAGGATCCCGTAAATGATTTATCACGAGCATTTTGACGTTATCGTTGTTGGTGGTGGTCATGCAGGTACTGAGGCAGCATTAGCTGCAGCACGTATGGGCATGAATACCTTATTGTTAACACACAATATGGACACCCTGGGACAGATGTCCTGTAACCCAGCAATCGGCGGGATCGGAAAAGGTCATCTGGTAAAAGAGATCGATGCGTTAGGTGGCGCAATGGCCAAAGCGATCGACAAAGGCGGGATCCAGTTCCGTACTCTGAACTCATCTAAAGGTCCTGCTGTAAGAGCGACTCGTGCTCAGGCAGATCGCACACTGTATAAAGCGGCGATCCAGGATATTTTGCAAAACCAAGAAAACCTGAAGATCTTTCAGCAATCGTGTGATGATCTGATCGTTGAGCAGGATCAGGTGAAAGGGGTTGTTACCCAAATGGGACTGCGCTTCAGTGCCGAAACGGTAGTATTAACAGTCGGTACTTTCCTTGGTGGCCAGATCCACATTGGTTTGGAAAACTTTAAAGGTGGCCGTGCAGGCGATCCGCCTTCAATTGCATTGGCACAGCGTTTACGTGAACTGCCCTTCCGTGTTGATCGGCTAAAAACAGGCACACCACCTCGTATCGATGCACGCACTGTTGATTTTTCTGTGATGCAAGCACAACCAGGTGATACGCCAACGCCGATATTCTCATTTATGGGTAAAACATCGGATCATCCACAACAGATCCCTTGCTACATCACGTATACCAATGAGAAAACCCATGACGTGATCCGTGAAAACCTGCATCGCTCACCTATGTATGCCGGTGTGATCGAAGGAATTGGGCCTCGTTATTGTCCTTCTATTGAAGATAAGATCGTTCGTTTTGCTGATAAAGAGAAACATCAGATCTTTGTTGAACCGGAAGGGCTGACTTCTTACGAACTGTATCCAAACGGGATCTCCACCAGCTTGCCGTTTGATATTCAGCTGGAGATCGTGCGTTCAATTCAGGGTTTTGAAAATGCGCATATTTGTCGTCCTGGTTACGCCATCGAGTATGATTTCTTTGATCCGCGTGACCTGAAGCAATCTTTGGAAACCAAATTTATTAATGGTCTGTTCTTTGCTGGCCAAATCAATGGTACCACCGGATATGAAGAAGCCGGCGCACAAGGCTTAATCGCCGGTATGAATGCGGCCTTGCAAGTTAAGGGTCTGGATGCCTGGACACCGCGTCGTGATCAGGCTTATACCGGAGTCTTGATCGATGACCTGGCAACCTTAGGGACCAAAGAACCGTATCGCATGTTCACCAGCCGTGCTGAATACCGTTTGCTGTTACGTGAAGACAACGCCGACCTGCGTCTGACAGAACAAGGCCGTAAACTGGGTTTAGTGGATGATGAGCGCTGGGCAGCTTACAACAATAAGCTGGAAGTCATGGAGCAGGAAACGCAGCGACTGCGTAACACCTGGATCCACAAAGATCATCCTGCACTGGCGCAGGTGAATGAATTGCTGAAGTCGCCACTGACCCGTGAAGCCAGTTTGGAAGATCTGATCCGTCGCCCGGAAGTCAGTTATAACACACTGATGCAGATTGAAGGGTTGGCCAGCGAACAGGACAATATTCAGGCGCTGGAGCAAGTTGAGATACAGACTAAGTACGCCGGGTATATTGCACGTCAGCAGGATGAGATCAACAAACAACTGCGTCACGAAGAAACGCTATTACCGGCTGAGTTCGATTACGCTCAGGTCAGCGGTCTGTCAAACGAGGTGGTGGCTAAGCTGTCAGAAGCCAGACCACAAACAATCGGCCAGGCGTCTCGCATTTCTGGTATCACCCCTGCTGCTATTTCGCTATTATTAGTGTATCTGAAGAAGCAAGGGTTGTTACGCAAGTCTGCGTAACAACAAACGGAAGACTGTGTTATTAGAACAACTTACAGCCCTGTTAGCCCGTACGGACATCACGCTAACTGAACAACAGAAGCAGCAGCTCGTCGATTATGTCGGGCTGCTCGATAAATGGAACAAAGCCTACAACCTGACCTCAGTGCGCGATCCACAAGAAATGATGGTTAAACACATCATGGACTCGTTAGTCGTTGCGCCTCACCTGAGCGGCAAAAATTACATCGATGTGGGTACCGGACCCGGATTACCTGGGATTGTACTGGCCATCGCCCTGCCCGATACGCATTTTGTTTTGCTCGACAGCCTTGGTAAGCGTGTACGTTTTTTAACCCAGGTAAAACATGCGCTTGGACTGGAAAACGTCACACCCGTTCAGTCTCGTGTTGAAGAATATCAACCAAGTGTTAAATTAGACGGTGTACTGAGCCGTGCATTTGCCTCTTTGCAGGATATGGTTCAGTGGTGTGGACATCTGGTCGATGACGAAAGCCGCTTTCTGGCGTTAAAAGGTCAGTTTCCGCAGCAGGAACTGGATAGCCTGCCTGCCGGTGTGACTCTGGAACGTGATATTAGTTTACAGGTCCCCGAGCTGGATGGTGAACGTCATTTAATCATTCTGAAAAAAGACTAGTATTCGAGGACATAGTGGCTAGAGTCATTGCGATCGCAAACCAAAAAGGCGGTGTGGGAAAAACCACTACTGCAGTTAACCTGGCAGCTTCCATGGCTGCGACCAAGCGTAAGGTCCTGCTGATTGACCTGGATCCACAAGGTAATGCGACCATGGGCAGCGGTGTTGACAAATATGGTGAAGTAGCAACCATTTACGATCTTTTGATCGAAGAGACCCCCATTCAGGACGTGATCAGCAAAGAAACGTCCGGCGAATACCATTTAATTGCTGCTAACGGTGATGTGACCGCGGCAGAAGTTAAATTGATGGAATTGTTCGCCCGCGAAGTGCGTTTGCGTAATGCACTGGAATCGGTGCTGGACCAGTACGATTTTATTTTTATTGATTGTCCGCCTTCTTTGAATATGCTGACGGTCAACGCAATGGCGGCAGCTGACTCTGTTATGGTGCCTATGCAGTGTGAGTATTATGCACTGGAAGGACTCACAGCGCTGATGGATACCATCACGCAGCTTTCTAAGCTGGTCAATCCCCATTTACAGATTGAGGGGATCTTACGTACTATGTACGATCCACGTAACCGCCTGGCGAATGATGTATCTGAACAGCTGAAACAGCACTTTGGTGAAAAAGTATACCGCACGGTGATCCCACGCAATGTGCGTCTGGCAGAAGCGCCGAGTTTTGGTGCGCCAGCGATGTACTATGACAGAGCATCCAGTGGCGCCAAAGCCTATTTGGCGTTGGCCGGAGAAATGCTCCGCCGTCAGGAAAAACAAGCAGCAGCTGTTGCCTAAGAGGAAGAAAAAATAATGTCGGTGAAAAAACGCGGTTTGGGTCGAGGTCTGGATGCCCTGTTGAGTTCAGCAAAACCTGCTGCGCCTCAACCTGCTCAGCCTGAAGTCACACAAACCCAGGGCACCGAGCGTGCCGTTGAACCCGAGCAGACGACGCAAAACCATGAGGTGACCGATCAGGAATTACAACGGTTGCCCATTGAGTATTTGCAACGTGGTAAATATCAGCCGCGCAAGGACATGTCTGAACAGGCGCTGGAAGAGCTTGCCAGTTCGATCCGGGCACAAGGTGTATTACAACCGATAGTGGTGCGCCCGATCGCTGAAAACCAATTCGAAATCATTGCTGGTGAACGACGCTGGCGCGCTGCGCAGCTTGCTGAGCTGGATGTGGTGCCCTGTATCATCAAAGATGTTGCGGATGAAGCCGCAGTGGCCATTGCGCTGATTGAGAACATTCAGCGTGAAGATCTAAACGCCATGGAAGAAGCTGTTGCACTCGACCGATTACTGAACGAGTTTGAACTAACCCATCAGCAAGTTGCTGACGCCGTAGGCAAATCACGTACCACAGTGACCAATTTACTTCGTCTCAATAATCTCAATGATGATGTAAAAATCTTGTTGGAACATGGTGATATTGAAATGGGTCATGCCCGTTGTCTACTTGCACTGACCGGTGAGCAGCAATCGGAAGCGGCCAGAACCGCGGTTGCTAAAGGACTAACGGTCCGTGAAACCGAGAAACTGGTGCGTGCTATGTTAGAGCCCGTGGAGAAAAAACCAGCAAAAGAGAAAGATCCGGACGTTAAACTGCTTGAGCAACAGCTAGCAGAGAACCTGGGGGCCAAAGTGGAGATAAATTATAACCAAAAAGGCAAAGGTAAGCTGGTGATTTCTTATGCAAATTTAGATGAATTAGACGGAATTTTGGGGCGTATCCAGCCCGATTTTCAACAACCCTCGTAATCTTACCTTTTAAGGCGAAATGGGCGCTCGAAAAGCGTTACATTTCGTCTCGTCAAGTTGCAAATTGAGCAGAAATAAGTATAATTTCGCCAGTTTTCTAGCCCTGATAAAATTTAGCGTCATTAAGGTTAATTATAAGTGACTCATTCGTTAGCAAGCCCATATCGGCGTGCCGCATTAAAAGGTGTTTTGTATCAGGGTCTCGTAGCTATCATTGCTGCAGTAATAGTTTTTATTGGTTGGGGAGTGGAAGCAGGCTTGTCGGCGTTGGCTGGCGGTGCGGTGCTGGTACTCCCTAATTTTGTATTTGCCGCTTATGCATTCCGATTTATGGGTGCCAGTAAGGCAAATCAAGTGTATTCCTCTTTGAAACGAGGAAACGGATTAAAATTTTTGCTAACTGTTGTGCTTTTTGCGCTCATTTTTAAGCACTTTCCAGTCGTCATGCTGCCGTTTTTCGGCACTTATATGCTGGTGATGCTGACACAATGGTTGGTTCTGATTTTTTTTAATCATTAACTTTTAGGATAAAACAATGGCTGCAGAAGAAGTGACTCTATCGAGCCATATTCAGCACCACTTGACCAATGCCAAGATGTGTTCGACCGATGCCGGTCTGGCCTTCAATAAAGCATGTGCGGACAGTGGTTTCTGGACATGGCATATAGATACCCTCGCATGGTCCATCGGTTTAGGTCTTATATTCTTATGGATCTTCCGAAGTGCCGCTAAAAAATCCACCACAGGCGTTCCTGGTAAATTCCAGTGCTTTATTGAAATGGTTGTTGAGCTCGTTGGTGATAACGTGCGAGACACTTACCATGGCAATAGCAAACTGATCGCGCCTTTGGCCCTGACTATCTTTGTCTGGGTGTTCTTAATGAACTTGATGGATTTGGTTCCAGTTGATTTCCTACCTGCTTTCGCCGGCTTCGTTGGTGAGCAAGCATTTGGTATGGACCCACATGATGTTTACATGAAGATTGTACCGACCACAGACGTGAATATGACTGCTGCACTGGCACTGGGCGTATTTATTCTGATGATCGGGTATTCAATTCGTATCAAAGGTCTGGGCGGCTTCATTGCTGAGCTTACGCTTCACCCGTTCAGCTCAAAGAACAAATTAGTGATGGCAATTCTTATCCCATGTAACTTGCTACTTGAAACAATCGCATTGGTTGCTAAGCCTTTCTCGCTGGCACTGCGTTTGTTCGGTAACTTGTATGCAGGTGAGATGATCTTCATCCTGATCGGTGCAATCGGCCTGATGCAGCTTCCACTGCACTTTGTATGGGCTGTGTTCCACATCATGGTAATCGTATTGCAAGCATTCGTATTTATGATGCTGACTATCGTTTACCTCAGCATGGCTAGCACAAAAAGCCACTAATTAGCTGAAATAAAAGAATTTTTTAAACTTTAACTTTAATTTACTATTGAAACTTTGGAGATAAAAATGGAAATCGCAGTTGCTATTAAACTTATCGCTGTTGCTCTACTAATCGGTTTTGGTGCAATCGGTACTGCACTAGGCTTCGGTAACATGGGTGGTAAGTTCCTAGAAGCATGTGCTCGTCAGCCTGAGCTTGCGCCTCAACTACAAGTTAAAATGTTCATCCTAGCTGGTCTTATCGATGCCGTTGCAATGATCGGTGTAGGTATCGCTATGTACATGTTGTTCGCTCTTTAATATTGCAAAATACCTGAAACGAACAACTGTCAAGTAAGGAGGAGCGGTCGTGAACTTAAACGCCACTCTAATAGGTGAATTAATCGCATTTGTGGTCTTCGTATGGTTCTGTATGAAGTTCGTATGGCCACCACTAAATGGTGCGATTGAAGCTCGCCAGAAGAAAATCGAAGATGGATTAGCTGCCTCTGACAAAGCTGAAAAAGATCTTGAGCAAGCGCGCGAAAAAGCTGCTGAAGAACTGAAAGAAGCGAAAACTCAAGCTAGCGAAATCATTGAACAAGCTAAAAAGCGTGCAACGCTGATTGTTGACGAAGAGACAACTCGTGGTCAGCAAGAGCGTGAGAAAATCATTGCTCAGGGACACTCTGAGATCGAATCTGAGCGCAACCGCGTGAAAGAAGAGCTACGTCAACAAGTAGCGACTCTGGCTGTGGTTGGTGCAGAGAAGATTTTAGAGCGTGAAATCGATCAAGCCGCACACAGTGACATCGTTGAAAAACTTGTCGCTGAGCTTTAAGTAGAGGGTATGAGCATGTCTGAATTGACTACTATCGCTCGCCCATACGCTAAAGCGGCTTTTGAACTTGCCGTTGAGAAAGGCACAGTTGAAGCTTGGAATGAAATGCTGTTCTTCGCAGGCCAAGTGGCCCGCGATGAACAGGTTCAGCTGCTACTGGGTGGCATTGCTACCGAAGCAGAGCAGTCTGATGTATTCATCAAGCTATGCGCTGAGCAACTCGACGAACAAGGCCAAAATCTTATCAAGCTGATGGCCGAAAATGAGCGTTTAGCCGCCATTCCAGCTGTTGCAGATTTGTTTGCTGAACTTAAAGCAGACTATGACAAAGAAATCGACGTTAACGTCGTTTCAGCAGCAGCGCTTGCCGAAGAAGAGCAAGCAAAATTGGTCGCGGCACTTGAGAAACGTTTCGCACGCAAAGTTAAGCTGAATTGTAGCATCGACGAAACCATCGTAAGTGGTCTGGTCATTAAAGCTGGCGATACCGTCATTGACGGCTCTATTCGCGGCAAGTTAGATCGTCTTGTGACGACGCTACAATCGTAATTGGGAAAAAGAGCATGCAACTTAATTCCACAGAAATTTCTGCACTGATCAAGCAACGCATTGAGCAGTTTGAAGTTGTAAGTGAAGCGCGTAACGAAGGTACTATCGTATCTGTTACCGACGGTATCATCCGCATCCACGGTCTTGCTGACTGTATGCAGGGTGAGATGATCGAGCTTCCTGGCAACCGTTATGCTATCGCATTGAACCTTGAGCGCGACTCAGTAGGTGCGGTAGTAATGGGTCCATACGCAGACCTTAAAGAAGGCGTAAAAGTTAAATCAACAGGTCGTATCCTTGAAGTACCAGTAGGCCGTGGTCTGCTAGGTCGTGTTGTAAACACACTAGGTGAGCCGATTGACGGTAAAGGCGCGGTAGACAACGATGGTTTTGAGCCAGTTGAAAAAATCGCACCGGGCGTAATCGAGCGTCAATCAGTAGACGAGCCAGTACAAACTGGTTATAAGTCTATCGACTCTATGATCCCAGTTGGTCGTGGTCAGCGTGAGCTAGTGATCGGTGACCGTCAGACTGGTAAAACAGCACTGGCTATCGATGCTATCATCAACCAAAAAGACACAGGCGTTAAGTGTGTGTATGTTGCGGTTGGTCAGAAAGCTTCGACCATTGCTAACGTAGTACGTAAACTAGAAGAGCATGGCGCTCTTGAGAACACCATTGTTGTTGTTGCATCAGCATCTGAGTCTGCTGCACTACAATTCCTGGCACCGTTCTCTGGTTGTACTATGGGTGAATACTTCCGTGACCGTGGTGAAGACGCGCTAATCGTATATGATGACCTGTCTAAGCAAGCTGTTGCTTACCGTCAGATCTCACTACTACTTAAGCGTCCACCGGGCCGTGAAGCATACCCAGGTGACGTATTCTACCTTCACTCACGTCTTCTAGAGCGTGCATCACGTGTTAACGCTGATTACGTTGAGAAGTTCACCAACGGTGAAGTGAAAGGTCAAACAGGTTCATTGACGGCATTGCCAATCATTGAAACTCAAGGTGGTGACGTTTCTGCATTCGTACCTACCAACGTTATCTCAATCACCGACGGTCAGATCTTCCTAGAGACTGACTTGTTCAACGCAGGTATCCGTCCAGCTGTTAACGCTGGTATCTCGGTATCTCGTGTAGGTGGTGCAGCGCAAACTAAAATCGTTAAGAAACTAGGTGGTGGTATCCGTCTAGCGCTAGCTCAGTACCGTGAACTAGCGGCGTTCTCTCAGTTCGCTTCTGACCTTGACGATGCAACACGTGCCCAGCTTGAGCACGGTGAGCGCGTAACAGAGCTAATGAAGCAGAAACAGTACGCACCAATGTCTGTTGCTGACATGTCTCTGTCTCTATTCGCTGTTGAGAAAGGCTACCTGCAAGACATCGAAATCAACAAAGTACTTGATTTTGAAGCAAGCCTAATCGCATTCGCGAAAAGCGAATACGCAGCGCTAATGACTCAAATCAATGAAACTGGTAACTACAACGCCGAGATCGAAGCGCAGCTGAAAGAACTTCTAGAGAAGTTCAAGTCTACGCAAACTTGGTAATGTGTTATGAAGGTGAGTAGTTAACTACTCACCCAGATTCGGAGAAAGAGTCATGGCCAGCGGAAAAGAGATAAAAAGCAAGATCGGGAGTATCAAGAATACTCAGAAGATCACCAGCGCAATGGAGATGGTTGCCGCTTCTAAAATGAAGAAGGCACAGGAACGCGTCGCGTCCAGCCGCCCATACGCTGAAAACTTACGCAAAGTGATCGGTCGTATTGCTCAGGCTAACCTTGACTTCCAACACCCGTTCTTAATTGAGCGTGAGGTGAAGCGAGTAGGTTACATCGTTATCTCTACTGACCGTGGTCTTTGTGGCGGCTTGAACTCAAACGAGTTTAAGTATGTAGCGAAAGACGTTAAAGCGTGGAAAGAAAAGGGTGTTGATGCAACATTTGCAACCCTTGGCGGCAAAGCTGCCGGTTTCTTTAAGCGTTTTGGCGGTGAGCTAGAAGCCAAAAAAGCCGGGTTAGGAGATGCGCCTTCCGTTCAGGACGTAATTGGTCCTGTTAAAGTGATGCTAAAAGCATACGAAGAAGGCAAAATTGATCGCTTATTCGTTGTGTACAACAACTTTGTGAACACAATGAAGCAAGAGCCTGTTATCGATCAGTTATTACCTTTGCCAAAAGCTGAAGAAGAAGTATCAGCTCACGCTTGGGATTACTTATATGAGCCAAACCCAGAGGCGATTCTAGAGACACTACTAGTGCGCTTTATTGAGTCTCAGGTTTACCAAGGTGTAGTTGAGAATGCTGCCTCTGAGCAAGCTGCCCGTATGGTTGCGATGAAAGCCGCAACAGATAACGCAGGTGGCCTGATTGATGAGTTACAGCTGGTATACAACAAGGCGCGTCAGGCTGCAATCACACAAGAGATCAGTGAGATTGTATCTGGTTCAGCTGCCGTGTAACGCTTCGGCAAAGTTTAACGAGAGGAATAGACATGAGTTTAGGTAAGGTCGTCCAAATTATCGGCGCCGTTGTGGACATCGAGTTCCCACAAGACAACGTGCCAGCCGTATATGACGCACTAAAAGTTACAGAAGGCGACCTGGCTGGTTTGACACTAGAAGTGCAACAGCAGCTAGGTGGCGGTGTGGTACGTGGTATCGCACTTGGTAGTACTGACGGTCTGCGCCGTGGTACTTCAGTAGAAGGTACAGCTGAGCCAATCAAGGTTCCAGTTGGTACAGCAACACTTGGTCGTATCATGAACGTACTGGGTGACGCAATTGATGAAGCCGGCCCAATCGGTGAAGAAGAGCGTTGGTCAATCCACCGCGCTGCACCTTCATACGAAGAGCAAAGCAGCTCAGTTGAGCTACTTGAAACAGGTATCAAGGTAATCGACCTTGTATGTCCGTTCGCGAAGGGTGGTAAAGTTGGTCTGTTCGGTGGTGCTGGTGTAGGTAAAACCGTAAACATGATGGAACTTATCCGTAACATCGCAATCGAGCACAGCGGTTACTCTGTATTCGCCGGTGTTGGTGAGCGTACTCGTGAGGGTAATGACTTCTACCATGAGATGAACGACTCAAACGTACTAGACAAAGTATCGCTAGTATACGGTCAGATGAACGAGCCACCGGGTAACCGTCTGCGTGTTGCTCTGACTGGTCTGACTATGGCAGAGAAGTTCCGTGACGAAGGTCGTGACGTACTGTTCTTCGTAGATAACATCTACCGTTACACGCTGGCGGGTACTGAGGTATCTGCACTACTAGGTCGTATGCCTTCAGCGGTAGGTTATCAGCCAACTCTTGCAGAAGAGATGGGTGTACTACAGGAGCGTATCGCATCGACTAAGACTGGTTCAATCACGTCAATCCAGGCCGTATACGTACCTGCGGATGACTTGACTGACCCGTCACCAGCAACGACGTTCGCGCACCTTGATGCAACCGTTGTACTTTCACGTGATATCGCGTCTCTAGGTATCTACCCTGCGGTAGACCCACTAGATTCAACATCTCGTCAGCTTGACCCGCTAGTAATCGGTAACGAGCACTACGAGACTGCACGTGGCGTTCAGACTGTACTTCAGCGTTATAAAGAGCTGAAAGACATCATCGCAATTCTAGGTATGGACGAGCTATCTGACGAAGATAAGCAAGTTGTATCTCGTGCACGTAAAATCCAGCGTTTCCTGTCTCAGCCGTTCTTCGTTGCTGAGGTATTCACAGGTGCACCTGGTAAATACGTTTCACTGAAAGACACTATTTCTGGCTTCAAAGGCATCTTAAACGGTGAATACGATGACATGCCAGAGCAGGCTTTCTACATGGTTGGCTCAATCGACGAAGCGATCGAAAAAGCCAAAAACATGTAATTAGGGGGTTGTTATGGCAATGACAGTACGCCTTGACGTAGTGAGCGCTGAAAAGAGTTTGTACTCTGGCGACGTGACTGCGATCCAAGTGACAGGTAGTGAAGGTGAGCTGGGTATTCACCCGGGTCACGCACCACTACTGACTGGCCTAAAACCTGGTATGGTACGTTTAGTAACAGAAGATAAAACTGAAGAGTTTATCTATGTTGCAGGTGGTACGCTGGAAGTTCAACCTAAGACCGTAACTGTCCTTGCTGACGTTGCGATCCGTGCGGAAGAAATTGACGAGCAAGCTGCTGAAGAAGCTAAACGTGAAGCGGAAGCGCAATTGGCTTCAGGCACTGCAGGCGAGCTGGATTACCAGCAAGCTGCAATGCAGCTTGAAGAAGCTCTTGCTCAGCTACGTCTTCTACGCCAGCTGCGCAAATAAGCAGCCACCTATCTGGTTTAAAAAACCCACACTCTACGTGGGTTTCAGACTGATAATAAACCCCACTTTTTAAGTGGGGTTTATTTTTTTAGATGCCAGGTAAAGGCATTTCGGTTCTCTAACATTTATCAGCAACATTCTTACAGGCTGTGCTGCATGCCTTGAGCAGCCATGGCTATTTCTTTCCCGGTTAATGACTTTTATACCAATTTCACTTAATACCTGGTCTATTTGAAGGAGCAAATAGGACGCTAACGGCGTTAAAAATTTCTTATTTAGAACAACTAAATAGCAAAATTTTTGCCTTGTTATCGACCCTATTTTCTCGCCTCAAAATAGATCACTTAATTAAGCAAATTGGTATTACAAGTCCGTATTTCACCATGTAGGCTGGCTTAGATGCTTGTATTGTGATGATATCCATATTCACACTTTATAAATGAGTCTCTGTTAGTCGGATCCGCACTCCCTAATCACACCAATTAATTGTTTATTCAAACTTATGGCAATCCGTCGCGATGAAATGGGCAGAGCCTAAACCAACTGCAACGAGATTCTCTGGTATCGAGGCGATTATCGGGCTTTTGTTTGGTATGGTCACGGCCATTTCACGGTGCTTTGACGCTAATGTTATGCTTACCATCGAATCATATGGCCACAGCTGAAAAAGACTTGTGGCTTCTCGTCAGGGAGCAACCGTCAGCTGTGTGAATTGAGGTTGCCATCTATACCACCACCTATTGCTTGTTCAATTTGACGGAGCAAATATGACGTTATCTGTGCCACATTTATACATGCTTCTGTATCACAACTATGCTCACACTTTGCTTTATACCAATTTCACTTAATACCTGTTCAATTTGAAGGAGTAAAAATGGCGCCAACGGCGTTAAAGACTTCTCATGTCGTATTGTATTGCTGCGTTTGCCAAAAACGATTAAGACCTGTCAGGCAAGCTTTCAAGAAGTAACCATATTTAATACGTCATATGTAAGAAACCAAAGTGAAGGTTGTACTTAATTCAGGCAGGTGTCCAGAAATAATGGACAGATCAAATCGCCCCTGCTTGTTGGTTTTTATAAGTTTAGGTTGCACTATTTTTAACCATGCGTTTTTAGTGTTTTAAAATGTCACTATTCTGTTGCTTTTTTTGTTCTTCTTTTATCTCTTTTTTATTTTAAAAAGCTTTAATATCATGCACTTACCATTTTGTTTGTGTTGTTGCTAATGGTTGTTAACGTTTATTCACTTTTGGTTCACTCACTTAATCTTGTAAGTTCACCCTGTCAAACGATAGGTCGAATCTGGAATTGATTTGAGTGCACTGAGCTGCACTGGTCAATGAGTAAATTCACACTATTTTTTGTCACACAAGGCAGTGCGTTACGCACAGCCATATAAAAATGAATGGTGGCTTGGCGCTTATGTGAGTATCACATGCACCACTCACCGAATAAGGAACGCACTTTATTTGTAGCTTTCGAGACAGTGTAAGGTATGAGTACGGCCAATTAGGGTTGTAAGTAACACGTTCCATTGAACTATTTAATAAAAAAGGAATAAATGATGATTAATTCACTATTTGTAATTTCAGAAGTTAGCCAAAGCGTTGGTGATGTAGACATTGCTGGCTGTAAAGGCTGTCGCGCTTGTGAAGCTCAGGCTGAGTTTTAATTAAAAAAACACACGGAGTAGAGGATAAGTTATGTCTTTTCAACATGACGTTCATGCAGCATCGCTCTCTACAAGTCACCCCGGTGATTTGTGTGAAGGTTACCGCTGTACTGGTTGCCCTACTTGTCAAACTCAATAAAAAACCATTAAACAAAAAGGAAGAAATTATGTCTTTTTCAAACAGCATTTTTGAAGCAGCTCAAGCTACTAGCAAAAACGGTGATGTATCTCCAGAAGGCGGCCATTGTGGCGGTTGTACTGGTTGTTCAGGCTGTTACTACATGGCACAAATGTAATTGCTAACAGCTAAAGAGGCGTAGTACGCCTCTTTTAAAGTTTCAACTACACCGAGTGCAGAAATAAAAATCAATAATAAAGCAAAGTACTAAAAGGCATTGTAATGAACATTTGTATAATAGGAAAAGTCTCTCCAATTCAAGGGGGAGTGGCGCAGTTAAACTTCTGGCTATGCTATGCATTGGCTAAGCAAGGCCATCAGGTGCATCTGATCAGCAACGGGACTGAAACTGAAGAAGAGTTTAGAATAACATTAGGACGTATTCCTGATGATATGTCAGGTACTCCATTTGCTGATGTAAAGAACAATCTGCATATCCATTACACAAATGAAAAAGCTAAGTACCAATATATCCCTTATGCTAACCCTTTCGTATCAAAGCTTTCTAATATAGCTATTGACGTTGTCCGTAAATATGAGTGTGACTTTATCCTAGGTCACTATTTTGAACCATACGGCGTTGCAGCTTATGTCACGTCACAAGCGACTGGTGTTCCGTTTGGCTTGAAGCATGCTGGTAGTGATGTAGGCCGACTGCTTAAAAACCCAGAGCACAACACCCTTTACCATGAGATGTTCAGTAAAGCAGGATTTATTTTTTCCAGTGGCTCCACGACTCGTCGTTTTTATCATGCAGGTGTAGAACCATACAATGTCATGCCTTTTGCACCGCCAACCTGCCCTGAATTCATCTACAATCCAGAGCGCAAAGCGCTTGATTTAGAACAGTATCTAATCAGTACAAAAGATGCATTGAGCAAGCCGATATATTCAATGCTTAGAGAACAGTTTGGTTATGAAAACTATGATAGTGAAGCCAGTAGTATCGGTATCTACGGTAAGGTCGGTATTAGCAAAGGCAGTTACGATCTCATCGAGTCTTTGGGCAAGTTAAAGAAACGCGGTAAAAAGTTCAACTTCTTAGCCCTCACTAATGGTCATGCGCACCAGCTAAAAGAGTTTGTCAATAAAGTAAAAGAAGCTGGCATTGAAGAAAATACCATTTGGTTACCATTCATGCCGCATTGGCAAGTGCCAGAATTTATCAATTTATGCGATGCGGTTTGTTTCTTAGAACGTGATTTCGCAATCCCTATCCATATGCCAGGCGTTGCTGTTGAAGTTATGCGTTGTGGTAAATGTCTGATTGTATCTGATGAAATTTATGAAAAGCAGCGTGTGAAGGACAAGCTTGAGCCGGGCGAGAACTTACTTGTGGTAGATCCTCAAGACACAGATGCACTGGCTGAAAAGATCAGTTTTGTACTCGATTTTCCTGATAAAGCTAAACAAATTGGTGCAAATTGCTATGAAGTCGCAAAGGATTTTTATCCCTCTTTTGATGAGATAGCAGAATCGATTAGCGATAAGTTTACCGAAGCATTTGAAAATATAAAAAGAAGAGAATTAGAGATGAGCGCACTGGAATTACAATCTTTCGTCAATCGCTTGTACACAGATGACGTATTTCGAAAACTAAATGATGTTGCACCAGATGTTACTGAGGCTTTATATCAGCTAACGGATGAAGAAAAGCAGGCAATCAGAAATATTGAGAAAAAAGCTCTGGAACAGTATGCATCAAGCCTGAAGATGAAAAACTTCAAGCGAAACACAGCAAGCTATGAATATACATTAAAGGTGCTTGGCGAGCCTGCACTATTTAAGCTGTTTGACCGTTTCTATAACGTCAACCCTGCATATCCAGGGGAAAGTAAACTTGCGTTTGTATCTAAATTTGGTCAGTTCTTAGAGGACAGCATTAACGGTTCGCAAGACGATATTCCAAATTATACCGCTGAGTTGATCCGTTTCGAAAATATTCGAAATCAGTTGAATCTAACCACGACAAATCAAGATGATTTTGAATACATCAATGCCAAAAACGCAAGCACGACAATTGAGAATGACACCAAAATAAAGCTTGTTGACTCAGCGACGTTGTTGAAACTTGACTATGACTTAGCACAACTGATCGAATTGCTTGATGAGGACGAGATCCCTGCAAACGTCGAAGAGAAAGAAACTGCTATGGTCATGTATTTTGTACCAACTTCTCCTAAAGCGAAACTATTGTCTCTTAATCCAGCTGCCGGCTCGCTAATAAGCATGATCAAAGGTGAGCTTACATTTGCACAATTATTGGATCATTTTGAGACTCAGACTGGTATCAGTGGTTGTAGTGAAGATCTTAAGCAAGCGTTGGAATTCTTCCACTCTAATGAGTTGCTGCTCATATCGCAATAAAAGGGGTCATTCATGATCAGTAAATCAATAGACTTGCTACCTTTTTTAGGCGCTGGCTTAGGTTATAGATACCAGATCCATAATGATATTTTAGCAAATGAAGATGAAATTGACTTTTTGGAGATTATTACTGAAAAGTATATTGGTACCTCTCCACGGTCTATCGACGCATTAACGGAAATGGCAGAGAAATTCACCATTATTCCTCATGGTGTTTCTTTATCGGTGGGGTCTGCACGCAAAGTATCAAAAACGTTTTTATCTAATGTTAAAGATGTTGTAGATATCTTGAATGCGCCTTATTACAGCGACCACTTGGCAACAACGGAGTGCCCAGGTATTGATTTAGGTCACTTATCACCGATTCAATACAATGACGTCACGCTAAAATATACCGTCGATAATATAAATATGGTTCAAGATACTCTGGGAATTCCGTTTGTCATCGAAAACATTACTAAGACACTGGAAATTCCGGGTTCGACAATGAGTGAAGAAGATTTCTTGCACCAGCTTGTTGATAAAACGGGCTGTGGCATGTTGCTCGATGTGACGAATCTTTACACTAATAGCGTAAATTTTGGCTTCGATGCGATTGAGCGAGCTAAACAACTACCACTTGATGCTGTCGTTCAGGCGCACCTTGCTGGTGGGGTTTGGCACAACGGTAAACTTATTGACTCTCATTCTGAATCTATACCTAATCAAGTATGGCAACTGTTTGAAGAACTCATTCCATTAATGCCTATCAAAGGCGCATTGGTTGAGAGAGATGATAATTACCCTGATTTTGATGAATTACTAGCTGAAGTTAAGAAGGGAAAGAAGCTCCTAAGCAATACTTCTTCAAAATAATTCACAAGCACACCGTAGGACAAGCAGTCATTGCTTGTCCTAATGAAACTTAATTCAGCAAGCAGATCCCATGAAAGCAGCCCAAAATCAACAAGAAAGTAACTTGTCTTTGTTCAAGCGACTCAGCACCTTCCTTTACCCGTATAAATATTCCGTGATGATGGCTATATTTTTTGTGGCATTATCTGTCTTACTTAACCTTTCACCTCCTCTTATTTATAAGGAGATTATTGATTCAGCTATCCCAAATAAAGATCTCCAGGAGCTAACAAACTTAATATTGATTTCTATTGGTATCCTGGTGCTGTCAACATTGTCTGGATTAGCTGAAGAGCTTTTTATTAGTCGATTTGGCTCAGGTTTTTGTTTTGATATTAGGTGTCACATGTATCAACACATACAGCGACTACCTCTGTCTTTTTTCTCAAAAGTTGAAAGGGGAGAGTTACTCTCTAGGTTTAACACTGACTTGATAAATATTCAGGTAGCGTTAGCTCGAACCATTCCATCTATTATCACCAATGTCATTACCTTGATTCTTGCCGCATCTTTTATGCTTTATATGAACTGGCAGCTCACGCTAATTTCAATCGTAACAGTGCCGGTGTATTTTTTGATTCTTTACTTCGTTACTAAAGCAATTAATGAAAAATCAAAAGACTCATTTAACTTTGGCGATCAATTGAACTCCAAAATTGCGGAAGACTTTTCAGTCAATGGCTTTATGTTTTCAAGGTTAAATGGCATTGGAGACAATCAATTTCAAAAGTTCTCTACGATTGCAACTGGCATCCGTAAAACACGAGTCACAATCGCTATGTTATTTCAGGCGAATCGAGTTTCCTTCTCTGCGTTATCTGGACTGGGCATTGTTTTCGTATACTACTTCGCTGGTAAGCATTTGATACAGGAAGAGCTAACAATAGGTACCTTAGTCGCTTTCACTGTATTCACTCAGCGTCTGTATCAGCCTATAGGTTTTCTTTCACATACCGTTCTGGATATATCTAGCGGCGTCGTTAGTTTAAGACGACTTTACAAAATTCTTGATATGGCCCCGGAAAGCCGACTCCCGAATCACCAAGCGAGTGATAAGACGGAAGCACCCAGCCGCTCGAATACAGATTATATTTGTTTGGATAACGTTAGCTTTTGCTACACCGAGAGCGAGAAGAAGCCTGTGTTAAAAGGTTTATCTATGTCTATTGCAAAAGGAGAGAGGGTTGCTTTTGTCGGAGGGAATGGGGCAGGCAAATCGACTCTGGCATTGCTGTTATCTGGGATGCTTCCAGTGCAGCAAGGTGAAATAAGAATTGGAGATTTAAAAGTTAATGATGCATCAGCAGATCAAATTAGTGAATATGTTAATACTGCCGTCGCGAATGCATTTTTCTTTAACGCCTCTATCTTTGAAAATGTTCGGATGGTTTACCCAAACGCAACTGATGAAGCCGTTTATCATGCATTAGAGAAAGCCAATTGCACTTCTTTTATCAGTAAGTTACCACAAGGTGTCGACACGCTTATCGGGCAGGATGGCTATCAACTGAGCTCTGGTCAAAGACAGCGACTATCCGTTGCACGTTTATTTTTGAAAAATTCACCAATTTTTATTCTTGATGAAGTGACGTCTAACTTAGACGTTGAGTCTGAGCATGAAATTCTCAAATCAATAGACGAAATATCAGAAAGTAATACGGTGATAATAATAACTCACAGCCTAGAGACCATTAGCAAGGCTAATAGAATATTTATGATTGACCAAGGTAAGGTTGTTAAAGAAGGTAGCTTAGATTACCTCATAAAAAGCAGCCCTGAATTTAGGAAAATTTTTAATATAAAACAAGAATTAGCCGAAGAAGTGTAAGGAGAAGCTGATGTGTGGTATTACTGGTATTTGGCGCTTTGATGGACAGCCTGTCGACCCTGTAAGTTTAACGAAGTTTAACGATGCGTTAGAGCACAGAGGGCCCGACAGTGGAGATATTTTCATCGATGGAAAACATAATCTAGGGTTAGGTCATCGTCGGTTATCAATCCACGATTTAAGTCAAAATGGTGCTCAACCAATGACTTTACAAGACCGCTACGCAATCAGTTTCAATGGAGAAATCTATAACTATCGAGAGCTCCGAACTGAGTTGCAGCAAGCTGGTTTCCACTTCTTCTCTGACTCAGATACTGAGGTTGCGTTGTATGCCTATGCCCATTGGGGCGTTGAGTGTTTTACTCGATTCAATGGCATGTGGGCTATGGCACTTTGGGATAGCTTTGAAGGCAAGTTACGCATTTGTATTGACCGATTTGCTATCAAATCTTGCGTGTATTACAAGGATGATAATCAGTTTGCTTTTGCGTCTGAATTAAAAGCGTTTGCGTTACTGCCAGGTGCGGATTTACAGCACAATACTGACCTGATAAAACGTCAGTTTTTAGGTCAATCAGGAGAGTTAAGAAAAACGATACTGAGTAAGGTACAACGGATACCGGCAGGACACTATTTAGAAGTGGAAAGTACAGGCGAAATAAGCATGAAACGCTGGTGGAATACGTTACTGCACTTGCCTCAACCACCAAGTACTTTTGAAGAACAAGTGGCGAAATTACAAGAACTCATGGAAGATTCTGTGCGTCTGCGCTTAAGTACAGATACCAAATATGGTATTCCGATAAGTGGTGGAATGGACTCAAGCAGTATCATGCTAACAGCCAGGGATGTTCTTGGGGATGATAAAGAGCCTTTAAGTGGGTTCGTTATTGGAAAACAAGGTTGGTTAGATGAAACGCACCTAGCCCGGGAAGTCTGCCAAAAAGCTGGTGCTGAGTTAACAGAAGTGCACTCTAATTTATATCAGGATGTTGATATGTTAGAGAGCCTCACTAGCTGCTACGAAGATATCGAGGCTGCATCAGAGGGGCCGTATTTACTCTATAAGAGCATGCGGCAACAATCTCGAGTGGTGTCATTGGATGGTCATGGAATGGATGAGTTAATGGCAGGGTATGGCTATCACTTTACGCCCGCAATGCATGATGCATTTGCCGGGATGCCTAATTTAGCCAAGATCTTTGATTTGACTATGCTGGGTCGCAGTATCAGCTTAAATATTGACTCTCTGAAACCTTGGGAAGGCTGGGGGCACTCTAAAAGGCTCTTTGCGGATGCATTTAAGGGGCGCTTTTCGGCCAAGTATCAGCCGCAGAGTTATACAAATGACCAAGAGCACTATCCTGAGCACTTTGATCACTTAAATACCATGCTATATCACGATGTGCATTATGGCTTTTTACAAAATATATTGCGTTCATTTGACTATGCTTCAATGGCGCATGGTGTAGAAGCCAGAACGCCATTTTTGGATTGGCGACTGGTTACATTTTTATTCTCACTGCCGTCAGAAAGCAAACTAAAACATGGATTTACTAAGCGCTTGTTGCGTCATGCTATGGCTGGGAAATTGCCAGACAGTGTGCGATTGAAGAAAAGCAAGATTGGATTCATTGATATGAAAAGCTACTTCTACAATCCCAACACACTTGCTTGGGCAAGAGATAAACTGGATTCCATTGAATCCCGTAACTCAAATATTTGGGATCATAAAGAAGCCTTATCTATTGTCGACCAGTTAGCCAGTGGCAAATCATCAAATCCTGCGCATTTCAGCATTGTGATGAAAATGGCCCGGCTGGTTCATTTGACCGAAAGCTACAGTGCTCAACAGCGCTCTGTGCATTCGAATAACATTACAGCGACTAAGCCTGCAGAAGAGGTTGGCTTTAAGCGTAAGGCCGCCCTCATCGCTTAGTCGTTTGTTGAGTTAAACAGGCTTATTCTTTGAGTATTAATGAAGGTTATGAGGCTTCGTAACCTTCATTAAGTTGACTGGCAAGATGATGTTGTTACCAGTGTTTGACTTTCGCAAAAACTCAGCTGTTTTAAAGTAACCTGGTGAACGCCCCTGCCTACTCTAGCTACTCCGATTCGTTGACGTTTGTCATACCACGCAATGCTCCGTCCTGACCCTGGAGTTACCTGTTGAACCTTCAGATATATACAGACGCTTCAAAATCACAAAGCATTTCGATTTTGTAGCTTAAAATCGCAAAAACCAATGAGGAAAACAGAAAAAATCAAACAAAAACAGGTGCTTATATTTTGGCACAAATTGTGCTTTGTTAGGTGAGTTTTTCTGTAAATAGCATGAGAAGTTAAAAATGGATGTAATCAAAAGTAGTTCAAAAAAGAAGAACGTAGCATATAAGCGGGCTATCGCGATGGTTTTCTTCGTGATCTTAGCACTATGCTGGTTACTTATTACAACTGATGACCGCGTCGAAGTTCTCCGCAAAGAAAGTCTATTTTCGAACGTACAGCAAGGGGAGTTTATAGTGAGTGTTGATGGGTACGGAGAGTTTAAATCAAACGATCAAAAACTCATCACGTCCCGCTCTCAAGCGACGGTCGAGGAAGTGCTGCTTAAGCCTGGCGCGAGTGTGCAGCCAGATAGTGTCATTCTAAAATTAAGCAATCCAGAAATAGAAGAAAATGTCTTGATAGCAAGTCAAGAGCTCACAAAGGAATATGCCACTTTAAAACAAATTGAACTGTCGCAAAAACGAGAAATTATGACAGAGAAAGTGAAGTACGCTGAGCTGGAAGCCAGTTATGAGATATCGAATTTAAATTTTCAGGCCCAATCCGATCTCTCAACAAAAGGCATCGTATCTAAATTAAATTTTGCTGAAAGTGATATTAAGACTCAGCAAATGAGCAAAGTACTTGCGATTTATAGAGATCAAATTGAACAGTTGAAGCTAATTCATACTGAGTCTATAAATATGCAAAAAGAAATCATTAAACAAGCGGAAAGCAACTTACGGATTGCTAAAGATAAACTAGACCGCCTTACAATCAAAGCGGGTATGAGCGGTGTGCTTCAACAATCTTTTGTGACGTTAGGCCAAACCGTTTCATCAGGTGCACAACTAGCGCTTATCTCTGGTACTGAAAACCTAGTGGGAATTATCAAGGTTCCTCAAACCCAAGCTGATATGATCAAACTAGGACAAAAGGCAAAGATCAACACTCGCAAAGAGATCATTGAGGGCAATGTAGCGCGAATTGACCCAGTGGTTACTGAAGGTACCGTGAGTGTAGAAATAAAAATGGAGGGGGAGCTGCCTAGCAATATTCGCCCTGAGCTCAGTATTGATGGCACCATCGAAATAGAATCGATACCTGATACATTCTTCATAAAACGACCAGCAAATATTCAGCCAAATTCTGTAGCAAAGTTATACCTGGTTGCAGAAGGGCTAAATCAAGCCTCAGCGAAAGAAGTCACCTTTGGTGTAGAAAGTGGCCAATACATTCAAATACTCTCAAATGTAAATATTGGTGAGACATACATTATTTCTGACACTTCTGCGCTCGCAAGTGCGGAATCTATCGTAATCAAACAATAAAGAGCCGCCAAAAAATGAAAAAATTAAAAATAGAAATAAAAAAAATCTCAAAGGTATTTTATACAGGAGAGATGGAAACGCATGCCTTGAGAGATATTAGCTTTGACATATATGAAGGTGATTATATCTCTATTTCTGGGCCTTCAGGCTGCGGTAAATCTACACTGCTATCACTACTAGGGTTGCTGGCTCCTCCATCAAGTGGGCAATATCTGATTGAAGGCGAAGATGTCAGTAACTTAACGCTTACTGATGCAGCAACAATTCGAAATAGAAAAATAGGTTTTGTATTTCAGCAGTTTAACTTAATCGATGAGCTAAGTGTAATCGATAATGTTGCGCTACCACTTAAGTACCAAAACCCACCAGTACCTCTTAATGAGGCACGTGAGCGCGCAATAAAGTGCCTTACCAGGGTCGATCTAGGTCATAGGGTTGACCATAAACCGAATCAACTATCTGGTGGTCAACAACAAAGGGTGGCTATTGCCCGAGCTTTGATTGCTGAGCCTGCAATTCTCTTGGTGGATGAGCCAACAGGAAACTTGGACAGCAAAAATGGTGATATTGTGATGGAGATGCTTGAACAATTAAACAAAGAAGGCGTCACTATTTGCATGGTAACTCACGATGCTCGATACGCAGATATGGCCCACCGTCAACTGCATCTATTGGATGGTGAAATTGTAGAGCAAAAACAAAATGTGATGGAGGCTGTGTGAACTACTTCTTGCACGAACTAAAATTAAGCTTTTTCAGTCTACTAAAAGTTCCAGCATTTTGTTTCACGATTATTCTGACGTTAGGGATCACGCTGGGCGCATTAATAACTGCTTTTAATTTAAACTACCTAATATTTGTTAAACCGCTTGTTTATAACGATCATGAGCGTCTAGTTGTTGCAAACCACGTACGAATTAAAAGCTATGAATCAAGTGGAGAAGGCTTTCAAAGTTACCCAAGCCTGTTGGAGTGGTACAGAAAAAGTAAGGCCTTTGATGAAAAGGCGCTGATCTCAAGTGATATAACGCAAATAACCAGTATTAGTAGTATGCCCCGGGTCAATGCTAGCTATGTTACGCCGGATTACTTCGAAATCACGACGGCGTCAATGCAATTGGGTCGTGCGTTTAATGAGTCTGAAGGGCTTAATCAATATAAACCGTCGGTCATTCTCACCGATAAAGCATGGCAGACAATTTTTAATCGTGAACCTGATGTTTTAGGGAAAACGGTTGCGGTGGAGGATATTCAATTTGTTGTGGTAGGCGTACTTTCCGCAGATTTTCAACAGCCGCAGTTAACTGAGTTTAAGTCAGAAAGTCTTGTTTACTTACCCTGGGACTACAATTCCATTCACGCGGAACTGCGCACTAGCTGGGATGACTTTTTACCACATATCCAGTTTGTTGGAAAAGTAAAGGCATCCCTAGAATTACAACAAGCGCAGCATGAACTTACTAGTCTCTCTGATGCTGGTTTCAGAAGAAACACTCAAGGCTCTGAATATTGGAAAGGCGTTAGTTTGCAAGCAAGGCTATTAACTTTTGAAGAAGCTATTATTGGAGATAGTGAAACAACAAGTGCGCTATTTTTTGCCGGGGTGTTAGCTTTATTACTTATAGCGGTAGCGAACGCGACGAATCTATTTTTGTCACGAATTGTTGAAAAGCGTCGTCAACTGGCCATTCAAGCCGCGCTGGGGGCTCAAAAGCAGCATATTTTTCGGGCAATGTTAGCAGAGTCGATGTGTTTAACATTTGGTGCTTTATTATTGTCAATAGCCATTGCTCTATGTGGTATTTACTTGTTGCAACAAAATGCAGCAGGGCAGCTGCCTAGATTAGATGAAATGAGCCTGGATCTGCCATCTATCGTATTTATGCTCATATGCGGCATCATACTTTCTTTTATTTTCGCAGGTACAGCTTCCCTTGCTGTCAACTACCGAGGGTTAAATGGTATGTTGCAATCAAGCGGGAAAGGTTCGGGTCTGCAAATTTCGTCGGGACTACGTGTTGTGCTAGCCGCAAGCCAAATTACGTTAGCAATTATACTACTTTCAACTAATTTCTCTTTGATGTTTGAGGCATCGACTAAAATTACACAGTCATTAGGTATTGATACGGAAGACACTTATTATATTACTGTGAGTACTGGTAATAAAGACTTAAGCGAACTTTCAATGAGTCAGCAAGGAAAAGAGTTGAAGAGCTTGATTGAAGCTATGCCTGAAGTTGAGGCTGTTTCAATTATAAGTGCTACTCCTTTATCTCCTCGTATGACACGTTCAGTACTACACCCCGATAGACCGAATGATTATATCCGAACAAATGTATTAATTTCTGACAACGATCTTCAGAAGGTTTTCTCACAAAAAACAATTACAGGTCGTCAATTTACAGAGATGGAAGTCAGAAATAATAGTAAAGTGGTTATGGTAAGCCAGACTTTGGCAAAGGCATTATATGGGGATGAGTTTTCCGCAATAAATCAGCCTCTCATGTATAGCGGAGTGACTTACAAAATTATTTCAGTTGTCGAAGATGTTAATAACCCCTCTGGCAGAGCCTTTGACGAAATGCTATACCTGCCATCTGAGGTAGAAAAACTTAGCTTTGTTGTAAAAAGGCAAGGAGAAGCCCCATTAAGTAAACAGTCTTTGCAAAATCTAGTTAGTGATTATGATAATAATTTTAGAGTGTTTCTATATTATAGTATGGAAGATTTGCACTATAGAATATTAAAGAGAGATGTGGCTACGGCTGTAATTACAATCTCACTATCTATCTTAACTTTACTATTAGCTGCAATAGGCCTTTATGGCATTCTAAGTTATAACGTTAAAATGCGTCAGTATGAACTGGGAGTTAGGATGGCTATTGGCGCTAACCCTATGCATATCGTTAAAGACGTCTTAAAAGACAACAGTAAAGCAATAATTTGGGGTGTGGTTATTAGTGTGATGGCAATGCTACTTTTTGAAGTAGCAAAAAGGAAAGTGGATTTTACAAACTTTAATGTAGACTTGTTTCCTTCTCTGTCAGCAATAGCTCTGACGTTATTACTATCCATCATGATATCAATAATTTCACTGAATGGCGTAGCGAATAGGAGTCCAGTTTACTCATTGCGCAATGATGATTAAGAGAATGCTAGCTCTGATGGAACTTATCAGAGCTAGCCAAAACTAGAGTTGAAGAGTTATTTATCTAATGAAAAAGTTTGAAAAAAGCTTGCCAACTCTAGACATTATCAGTTTATTTGAAATTGGCAGTATGTTGTTATGATTAAACTCTTTTTTGGATACCTGAGCAATTAGTATATAGCCTTTACTCGGTGTTGTTTTTATAAACTTAGGCAGTTTTGGATTATCGCCCATTGCATCCCTAAGTTTTTTCATTGCCACTCTGATTGTATTATCTGAAACAATCTTACCTGACCAAACATGCTGCATGAGATCATTGCAGCTAAGATAAGAACCTGTATTTTTTATCATAAAAGCCAGTAATTCCATAATCAAAGGCTCGAGTCTGGTTTTCCTGCCGTAAGGATCTGTTAATTGGTTGGTGCTAAAGTCAACTATAATATCATTGACTTCATAAACTCCGCTTTCGAATGGGCCACTTTCGATATGGTTTTTTTGTACGTTTCTTAAATCGAAGAAAGTTACATCATTTATTTTTTTTATTGACATAGAAGTTTCCAACCCTGTTTTCCTTGGTTGTTTAATTAATTTAATTATTGTAGTTTTTACTAATTATTGTAGTTTTTACTTAGCCTTAATTCAACTCCAATGTAAGGCATTTCTAAACTGTCGTTTACGCATTTAACTCGGTAGGCTGCTGGTGGCAGGCTACCAATTTCCTTATGCTTAGGGTATTTTACACCAGCTGTTTTTTTAAAGCACCTATATAGTTAATCTATAATAAATTTCGCTTAAATATTTTCTGGTTTCTGAGTACGTCCAGTTCATATAATACGCTCTGAACTTAATTCGAAGTTGAACATATCTAAACGCATGACCTCAGAGTAATTACTACAATTGATTGAACAACAAAAAGGGACAGTCTAAGTGCACTAATGGCAACGCTTGCCTCAAATCTGTTCGGTCTGTATCACGGTTTTTTGTCTGAAAATATGTGTAGGGAGCTTATACTTATTTCACTTAATCCCTGTTCAATTGGAAGTGAGTAAATTTAATGTTAACGGCTTTGAGGTTTTCTCATTTAGAACCTTTACCTAAGGTATAAGCTCGCAAACTTTAGCCTCGCCTATATGGACGTAGGTGCCTCAGCGATAGCAGGCCGTGGGAGCGGTGTTATCGACCCTATTTTCTCGCCTCAAAATAGAACACCTAATTGAGAAAATTGGTATTACTCCACCGTAAGTTGCAACATAATTGCCTATACTGTATTTTTTAAGTTTTTGAAAATGCTTTATTTTTTATTTCACTGCTGGCCATTTTTTAGCACGTATTCTCAGCCCTCACTATTTCAGTTATAGGACTGGACACTGATGATGAAACACCATGATCCTAGTAGGTTACTGACGCTGATTGTTAGAAAATACTGACTAATGACGAACGACAGATCAACATAGAGACACTTGATCAATCCCATTAAAGATCAGCTCACCACAGTGAGTATGACTTAGTCTGTTTCTATGTCCCAACAATCCTCTTTCCTGTTTATGCTATGCCTTAACTAATTCTTTATTCTTAGCTATCGAATGCCGCTTGAGCAATATGTGCCGATACGGTCGCCATGAACGATATTACCTGTGGGCCAGCTTCGGCCTCAGACTGGGCTGCGCTGTTTTTGCTGGAGTTTATTTCGCCTGTTATTGATTTTCGACTCATTAATACTTAAACCTCTGGCGGCAACCTCAATCCCAACTTTGGCAACTAACTGAGCAATTTCTTTATTAAATTCAGTTGTATGTGTTTTTTTCGCTGCTGTCACAGTGGTGATTGCAACGACTGGGTTGTGTGTCTGAAGGTCATGGTGGGAATGATTTCTGGTATGCTTTTTTTTACTCATCAGCTATCTAGCATAGTGTGAATGATCTTTAAGTGGGCACAGTGTTGGGTTAAAATGTAAGTATAATGTTGTTTTTATCAGTAGCTTTTTAAGCTCTGTGAAATACAAGGATTTTTATATGCCGTCTACTCCTCCTCATATTTTAGTACTGGATGATAAACTAGATATTTGCCTTTCACTTGAATATATTTTGAGCAAAAAAGGTTTTCGAGTCAGCTATGCGCAGACGATAGAGCAGGGCTTGCTCGAAGATCGTAATGGTAATCCCGACCTGGTGTTAATGGACATGAATTATACGTCTGACACAACTTCAGGTAGTGACGGCCTGGCGTTGCTCAAAAAGTTACGTGAGCGTAACCCTGACCGGGCTATTGTCGTGATGACCGCGTGGTCGAATACAGAATTAATTGTTCAGTCAATGAAACTTGGAGCGGCAGATTTTATTGAAAAGCCTTGGCAAAACCAGCGCCTTTTTCAAATTTTAGAGCAACAAATAAAACTACAAAACTTGGAAAAGTCAAAACAAGGTTTAGCTCAGCAGCTTGCCGAGCAGTCTAGTACAGAAATACTTTGGCACTCCCCTGCAATGAAAAAAGTGATGCAGCAAGTAGAGCGGGTCAGCGAAACGGATGCCTCTGTACTCATCCTGGGTGAGAATGGGACTGGGAAAAGCTCTCTGGCAAAGTACATATATAACCTGTCACCCAGGCGTGATAAAAACCTGGTGTCTGTCAATATGGGTGCGATCCCGGATGACTTATTTGAGAGCGAAATGTTTGGGCATATTAAAGGTGCGTTTACAGATGCGAAATCAGATCGCATAGGTCGATTCTCAATTGCACATGAAGGGACCTTATTGCTTGATGAAATTGCAAATATGTCAATGATGCAGCAAAGTAAGTTGCTACGTGTGCTGGAAAGCGGGGAGTATGAGGCGGTAGGAAGCAGCACCACGCAGCATGCAAATGTGCGTCTTATATGCGCAACCAACGCCGAGTTGAGAACCCTCATCGAAGAGAAAATATTTCGTGAAGATTTGTATTATCGTATTAATACATTTGAAGTAACGATGCCGCCGCTCAGAGAACGACGAGAAGATATCAGTTTATTGGCGACACACTTTGTAAACTTGCATAGTAAAAAATATAACCGACCGGCACCTAAAATTAAACCTAGTGCTGTCAGTGCCTTGGAAGGCTATCGTTGGTCGGGCAACGTTCGAGAGCTGAGTCATGTGATGGAACGTGCCGTATTGCTTTGTTCGTCGGAGACCATTGACAGAGAAGTGCTGAATATAACGCCTGTGCCAAGTCAGGCTTCGAACCATCCGTTGACAACTTTGGCGGAAGCTGAATCTTCGCTAATTATCAAATCGCTAGAAAAAACGGATGGTTGTACGGCTGAAGCGGCTAAAATTTTGGGGCTAAGTACCAGTGCTCTGTATCGCAGAATGGAAAAGTATCAAATAAAATATGGCTAAAACGTCTTTGGAACGCATCGTCTTAATGATACTAGGCTGCTGGGGGACCCTGCTTACGCTCGCCTGCGTGACTATTGTCTGGCTAACGACCTCTCAGGCGGTACTAAGTATCGCTATGGCGTTGCCTTTTAGTATCTTATTTGGTTATCTAGCGATGGCTCAGTACAATCGATTACTGGGGTTTTATATCGGCATTAATGGGCACCTGGACGCACTCATTAATGGTGATCATCGTCGTCGGGTAAGGCAACGATTTCAAAATGGCGTCGGGCTTGATATTCAAGACAAGCTGGCTGAACTCAGCAAAGAGATTCATTTAGCGCATACTCGCTACGATCAGAGCAAGCTGATCATTTACGATTTGCTGGAAGAGCTGGACCTGCCAATGCTCATACTCAATGACAAGAGCCAGCTAATTAGAGCAAATGGCGCATTTTCTAATTTTTCTGGTTATGCATGGCAGTTACAGAAAAAGAAACTCGCGGACCGTTTTGGCTTGCACCAAGTCGAGGGTGTATGGGAATTCGTCGATGCGGATATCAACCGACGCTGGCAGATCCGACATAGCAAGCTTTATCATGATGGTACGGCTCTCGAACTATTAATCTTTATTGATCAACAATCTACCATCAGAAAGACACAAGCTGAAGCATGGCAAAAACTGATCCGTGTGATTAAACATGAGGTTGGTAACTCTCTCACACCAATTCAATCGTTGAGCCTATCTCTTATCGACAATGAGGCGCTAACGCCAGAAGGTGAGAAGATCCTACATATCATTCACAATAGAGCGGTTGGGTTATTGTCATTTATAAATGCATATGTTCATTGTAGTAAAAGGCCTGAACCGAACTATCAGATAACCAGCATTGAAAGCATATATCAACGAGTTAAGTTACTTTTTCCTGAGGGTAAGCTGGAGCTGCACTGTGATCCGATAGAATTTGTGTCAGATCCTGACTTGCTCGAACAAACGCTTATCAACCTAATCAAAAATGCATTTGAAGCAAGTGAGCCGGGTCAGTCAGTGGTGCTAAATTGTTTTACGAAATTTAACCAGGTATTTATTGAAGTGATAGATAGAGGGTGTGGTATTCAAAACCTCGACAATATCCAAACACCATTTTACAGTACAAAAGAAAATGGCCAGGGACTGGGCTTAGAGCTATGTCGCTCATTGGTGGAAAGTCAGCAAGGAGAGCTACATGTCAAAAATCGAAAGAATGAAAAAGGTGCTATTGCAAGGATCGTATTACCTTTGAACCGTCCAAGCACAGTCATGAACCTCTCCAGTTAGACACATACAGTCATTTCAATTTGCTAGTTATGATGCTTTGGTTCTTATAATAGAGCAAAAAGGTGGTTACAATTGCAGGCATTAGAAAGTTGCTATCGTATAACTCCGTACCCAGGGGCGGATAAGTGGTAATAAATAATTAAGGATTCTGTTCAATGGCACTGACAACAGTAATATTAGCCGCGGGCAAAGGTACTCGCATGCGTTCAAAGTTACCCAAAGTACTTCATCCTGTCGCAGGCCGGCCGATGGTACAACACGTAATTGATAATGCGATTGCGTTGGGCGCGAGTACGACTAATCTGGTGTATGGTCATGGTGCGCAGCAGTTAAAACAGGCGTTGAGCCACAATGAGGTAAACTGGGTACATCAGGCTGAGCAACTGGGTACTGGCCATGCGGTTGCGGTGGCAAAAGAACATATTGCTGACGATGACACTGTGCTGATTTTATATGGAGACGTACCGCTAACACGCCTGTCTACATTACAACGCCTACTTGAAGTGACGCCAGCAAAGGGATTAGCTGTGTTGACGGTGAACCTTGATAATCCAATGGGTTATGGCCGTATGTTGCGTGAAAATGGTAAGTTGGTTGGGATCGTTGAGCAAAAAGATGCGACACCAGAGCAACTTGCAATTCAGGAGATCAACACCGGTATTATGGCTGCCAATGGTGAATTACTGAAAAAGTGGCTGGGTCAGTTGTCACAGAACAATGCCCAAGGCGAATATTACCTGACTGATATCGTGGCGATGGCGCATCAGGATGGCGTTGAGATTACCTCTGCACAACCTGATGATGCGATGGAAGTGGAAGGGGCGAATAACCGTGTGCAGCTTGCCGGACTAGAGCGTGCGTATCAGAGTGGGCAAGCTGAAACCCTGATGTTAAATGGTGCCAGCCTGGCAGATCCAAACCGTATTGATGTGCGTGGTGAGGTGAAAACTGGTCAGGACGTTCAGATTGATGTGAATGTTGTTTTTGAAGGACAGGTTGAACTCGGTGATGATGTCGTTATCGGACCCAACTGTGTGCTAAAAAACTGTCAGATCGGTAATGGTGTTGTCATTAAAGCGAACACGTTGATCGAAGATGCAAAGGTTGGCGACTCGTGTACTTTAGGGCCATTTGCGCGACTACGTCCGGGCGCCGTGATGGAAACGGATTCGCACATTGGCAACTTTGTTGAGATGAAAAAATCGCGTCTTGGTAAAGGTTCCAAAGCAAACCACTTAACCTATCTGGGCGATGCAGAGATTGGAGAAAAAGTGAATATCGGTGCCGGTACCATCACTTGTAACTATGATGGGGTAAATAAGTCAAAGACCCTCATTGGTGACGGTGCATTTATTGGCTCAAATTCTTCGCTGGTCGCACCGGTTGAGATTGGCAAGACAGCAACAGTCGGCGCAGGCTCGGTGATCACCGCAAAAGTCGCCGATGAGGAACTAGCGGTAGCCAGAAGCAAGCAGCGTAATATTGGTAACTGGCAAAGACCGGTTAAAAAAAGCTGAGAAAACGGGGGCTGAGGCTCCCGTTTTTGATTCTGGGGTGGGGGATTTTTCCGACGCGCTTTCGTAGTTTCCTTTCTGCAGGTCAAAGTGGTACATTACGGAGAGTTAATTAAAATTTAACAATAAAAAACTTAAACAATCGGGTGTTAGTTAATTATGGAAAATCTCTTTAGAAAAGAAGTCTTAGAGAGTAAAAGACACCGGCTAGAAGGAGCTGTAAGTTTAGTTCAACCACCCGTGTTCAAGACACTGGCTTTACTTATCCTGATCGTCGTTGTTATTAGCATCATCTTTCTTGCCAGTGGCAGTTATGCGCGCAAAGAGCGGGTCTCTGGAGTCATCGAGCCCAATACCGGCGTACTTAAGCTGGTTGCCCCACAAACCGGCATTATTGCTGAAGTACTGGTGTCTGAAGGGGATCATGTGGAAGCGGATCAACCCTTATTACGGGTTGCGTCAGCGAAGCACAGCACTCAGTCACTGGAGCTTAATCAGGCGCTGCTCAATCAATATAATTTTCAGTTGCGCAACTTGCAGCAGCAGATCATGCAGCAAAAACGTCAACAAGCGCTTGAACTGACTGAGCTCAGGCAACAAAAAGCCACTGCAGAAGCGCGTTTGAAAGAACTGGATAGCCAGGCGAGTACGTTCGAAAAGCGACTCCAGTTGAATCAGCAGATGGTGCGCCAGATCAGCACGCTCAAAGGCACCGGTTATATTTCTGAACTGGAATTACAGCGACAAAAAGACACTTTGTTGTCATTACAACAGCAGGCATCCAGCATTCAGTCGGAGCGGCTGACATTGGCATCGCAAATCCAGCAATACGATACTGATTTGGAAAAACTGCCATTGCAGCATAATGAGCGTCTCAGCCAGCTGGAATCCCAACAGGCAGATCTGCAGATCCAGTTATCATCCGTTGAACAGCAACGCCTTGGAGAGCTGCGAGCACCGAAAGCCGGAGTGGTCACAGGCTTGCTGGGTAAGGTGGGTAAGAGTGTCAATGCAGGGCAAAACCTGCTGAGTATTTTGCCGCAAGGCAGCCAGATGCAGGCGATCATTTATGTGCCGACATCGTCATTTGGATTTATCAACCTCGGTCAGGAAACCAAACTGCGTTACCACGCCTTTCCATATGAGAAGTTTGGCATTTATAACGGCACCGTTGAGCAAGTCAGTAACAGTGTGATCCTGCCAGATGAAACCAGCACACCGGGTGTGATACAGCAACCCGCCTACCGGGTTGTGGTGGCGCTGGAAGCGCAGCAGATCACCGCTTATGGCAAGGAGACGCCGCTGCGGGCCGGGATGATGCTCGATGCTGATATCATTGTCGAAGAACGCTCTTTATTGCGTTGGTTATTTGATCCCGTGTTTAGTATTAAAGGACAGCTGTAGGCTGCAACTAAAAGAATAAAAAGGCTTTTTATGCACGTTGAAGACGAATCACCGGTACAGCAGTTACAGTTCTGGTCAAGGAAGTCACTGCCTGTCATTTTGCAATCTGAGGCCGCCGAATGTGGCCTTGCCAGTCTCGCTATGGTGGCCGCGTATCATGGCTATCACAGCGACCTCACCTCACTGAGGCAAAAGTTCAGTATTTCCATCGAGGGCGCAACCTTGCTGGATATTATGCATTTTGCTGAAAAGTTAGAAATGAGTTCGCGTCCGCTGCGTATAGAACTCGAAGATCTTGATGCACTGCAAACACCCTGTATCCTGCACTGGGATATGAATCACTTTGTGGTGCTGAAAAAGGCCAACGAAAAACGCATCGTGATCCATGACCCGGCGTCGGGCGAGAAAACGTATACTATGGCGGAGGCGTCCAAGCATTTTACCGGCGTGGCACTTGAATTGACTCCGACCAAGAGTTTTGAAAAGAAAGAAAAGAAACCGAGTTTGCAGTTTTCGGATTTCTGGAGCCGCATCACCGGCCTGAAACGGTCACTGACGCTGATCTTTTTATTGTCTATTTTACTGCAAATTTTCACCCTCGCTGCCCCATATTATATTCAGCTAGTGATCGATGATGTGGTGTTAACCGGGGATACGAACTTATTAACTGTCTTGGCCACCGGTTTTTTCCTGGTGCTGGTATTTGAAATCGCCACCAATGCGCTGCGGGGTTTTACCTTGCTGCACTTTGGTAACCAGATGAATATTCAGCTCGGTGCAAACCTCTTCCATCATTTGGTGCGGCTGCCGATTTCGTATTTTGAAAAACGCCATATGGGTGACGTAGTGTCCCGTTTTGGCTCCTTGCAGCAGGTGAAGCAAATCCTCACCACTGGGGTGATTGAAGCCATAATTGACGGGCTGATGGCCATCATCACACTGGCCATGATCTTCTTTTACAGCCCCACTTTGTCGGCTGTGGTCTTAGCAGCGGTGGTGGCCTATGCCATTGTGCGCATTGCCATGTACCGACCGTTTCGCAATATCAGTGAGCAAGAGATCATGGCGCGTGCGGAAGAAAACTCCAATTTCATGGAAACCGTGCGGGGCATTCAGACGATCAAACTGTTTGGCTCAGAAGTAAAACGCGAAGGCCAGTGGCAAAACCGCTATGCCAATGCCATTAACCAGAGCATTCGTCTGGGTAACTTTCAGATTGGCTACGACGCCATCAACCGGGCGCTGTTTGGAATTGAGAACATACTGGTGGTGTATCTGGCGGCGCACTTAGTGCTGGATGGCGGTTTCAGTACCGGGATGTTGTTTGCGTTTATGTCGTATAAGCGCCAGTTTATGGACAAAACAGCGAACCTGATTGAGAAACTCATTGAATTTAAAATGGTCGGGCTGCACTTTGACCGTATTGCTGATATCGCATTGACCGACAAGGAGATCCTCCAACCTGATCAAGTCAAACAGCATCAGGTAAAGGGTCAGATAGAGTTACGTAATATCAGCTTTTCTTATTCCGATGCGACCCCGAATGTGCTGAACGATCTTAACCTGACCATCGAAGCGGGTGAGTCCGTGGCGATCACCGGCCCTTCTGGTTGTGGTAAATCGACCTTGCTGAAAATTATGCTGGGCCTGAATCTGCCAAAAAGTGGTGAGATACTGATTGACGGTGTGCCTATGGAACAGATCGGTGCGCGTCAGTATCGTCAGCAAATTGCGGCGGTGATGCAGGACGATGAACTTCTGTCTGGCTCTGTGGCGGATAACATCGCCTTTTTTGATACACCGATCGATATGGAACGGGTTGTATATTGTGCCCAACTTGCCGCGATCCATGATGATATCAGCCAGATGCCAATGAACTACGACAGTCTGATTGGAGACATGGGGTCAAGCCTGTCAGGGGGTCAGAAGCAGCGTATTATTCTGGCGCGTGCCTTGTATAAACAGCCCAAAATTCTGTTTATGGACGAAGCAACCAGTCACCTGGATACTAACCTGGAGTCAGACATCAATGAAGCGGTGTCGCGCCTGGATATCACCCGGGTGATTATTGCGCATCGTAAAGAAACCATTGCGTCAGCTGATCGGGAAGTCAGGCTGAAGAAGCCAGACATACCGGATCCCTATGCACAGGAGGAAGAATCTGTGTGTGAATAACGCACCGCGGTATTGTTTTCAATATGTAAAAATTATGAGTGGTTGCGGTTGAGCAGGCGGATATTTTAGGTTAACGTCAAAGAAGGTTCCACAGGTACAACGAGTAAGCATGCATTACGGGTGCATGCTTATCGACGCGGGCACGATAACAATAACGAAAGACGAATAGATTAAGGATGAACATGGCTGAGCAATTTTCACTGTCGACGCAGCAGCGCGACACCATCAACACCCTTCTTGCAATTATCACAGACAAAGTCAGTACCAGCGTACGAGATGCCAATTTACCTCATGGCTTGCTGAGTGGGTTAGCTGGTCAATTGCTGTTTTTATATAAAGCCTATGAGTACGATGCAAGCCTGGTCGACGAAGCACTGTTTACTGAGAAGCTGGAAGCGCTCCAGGAAGGGTTGGATCAGCAGAGTTTTGAGTTGAGTAATGGTCTGGCGGGGCAAGCCTGGCTGCTGGAATACTTGAATCAGGCCGATCCAGAAAATTACGATCCAGAGCTACTGGAAGAAGTCGACGAACTATTTCGTGAATCACTGGATCATCAACCTTGGCAGGGTGAAATTGAAATGGTACTCGGACTGTCCGGGTTTGCTCCCTATGCCTCCCGTCGTGCTAAGCAGTCTGATCAAACGGCCCTGTATGATGTGATTGTCAGCGGGTTAGAAAGCACAGCCACCCGGTTTGATAATGGCCATATTACCTGGTCACAACCACAAGAGTCAGTGTATCGCTTTAATAAAGATGAGCCCACCGAGCCAGAATATAACCTCGGCCTGGCACATGGTGTGCCTGGGATCATCGCGGCGCTGTTGCCCGCGGTGCAGATCCCGGCGTTAAAAGAGCGAGTGACAAACCTGTTGCTGGGCGCCTGTGATTGGCTGTTAGAGCAGCAAAGTACAGACTGTACCTCGCATTCGTGTTTTGGCTCCAGCGCAGGGGGCGAGCATCATTCACGCCTGGGTTGGTGTTATGGTGACCTGACCATTGCCATGACACTGGCGCGGGTTGGCCAGCAGCTGGATCGCCCGAGCTATGTTGAGCGAGCTCTCGAAATCGGCTTACATGCTGCCGGGCGCGATGAGCAGTCCGGTCATATTACCGACGCCGGCCTTTGTCATGGTTTTTATGGTATGGCGGTGATTTACCAGATCCTGAATCAACTCATGCCGCACCCACGTTTCGTTCAGGCAATGCAATACTGGGTTGATTATTCTCTTAGGCAATACACCGAGCGGGGTGTCGAATCTCTGTATTCGTACAACGGCTTAGATAAAGCATACAACGAAGATTTTGGTTTTCTGATGGGGTATGCCGGCATAGGCCTGGCTTTAACCACTTTGTTTGATGACGACACAGGTTGGGTTGATTGTTTGTTAATGGCATAGGGAGTGAGTGATGTCTAAACAACTAAAAAGTGATAATTTTTTTGTAATTCGTACGCCTCGCCTGGGGCTGGAACAACTGGCACAGTTTGGGCAGGACAATACCGACACCAATGTGCTGCTGGCAGCCTGGCTGGCCACGCCCGGGGTCGAAGAAGCCATTTACCTGGCCAGTCCGTCTCTGCTTGAGCGGATTGAGCAGTGGCGTACCAAACCCGACTCGAAGCAGGGAAAAAAAGTGGCGCATGCGCTAATCAAATATATGGTTCGCATGTGCTCCCGACCCACCCCATTTGGCCTGTTTTCCGGGATCCATCAGGGCAGCATTGCGCCGCAAACCGAACTGAACGTTGCTGAGTTAACGCAGGACAGCCGTAAAACCCGGCTCGATATGTTTTATCTCACTGCGCTGAAAGATCACTTTATCAAGCATGCCTCACGCTCAGATACGCTGACGTATAAGCCGAATTCTTCTCACTATTTTATCGCTGAGCAGTGTCGCTACATAGAAACTTATCTGTCTGAAGAGACCATGCAGTATCGACTGAGCGCGGTTGAAAGTGACGAGTACTTCCGTTTTGTGCTGGACGTCGCACGCGATGGCAAAAGCTTCAATGCCCTGGTGGCGCAGTTTTGTGCCGAATACGATGAAGCCGATCAGGAAGAAGTGGAAGCCTACATCCAGGACCTGATTGATGAGGGCGTGTTACTGGCTGATATCCCACTGCCTCTAACTGGTGCATCACCGGATCGCGCACTATTAAAATCCATCACCGCAATAAAAGAACTCGACACGGCGGATAAGCTCGCCACGGCACTGGCACAAATTGATACGCTGGATGCACAAAAAACCGGGGATATCGCGCCCTATAAACAATTGCTGACTCATCTGCAAAGTCTGCCGGTGAAGGTACAGGAAAATAAGCTCTTCCAGAGTGATATATATCGGAGTTTTAATGACTGCCAGCTTGCAGAGCAGGAAGTCTTGCGCTTGCAAAAACAACTGGAACTGATCGCCGGTCTGAGTGTTTCTGAGCAGGGCAACTCGTTGAGTCAGTTTATGACCCAGTTTAATGCCCGTTTTGAAGGTCAGTTTGTTCCGCTTGATAAAATCCTCGACGACGAGTCCGGGATAGGCATCTCTACTGAAACCGGTTACGAGGCCCCTTTGGTGGCTGGACTAAATCTGGCCCGAGGCGGCTCTGCTCAGCAGACTATGCCGGAAGTCAGCGTGCTGGATGGCATTGTTGAAGATGCCCTGAGTCAGCCTCAAAATCGCGGTAAAGATTGTGTGGTATTGCGTGGCAAAGAACTGAAGCAAAAAATCACCAACAAAGAAGCTGTCACTAAGTTCCCGTATTCATTCGCTATTATGGTGAGTCTGTATCAGGATGAACGTGGCAATCCGGTCAACAAGTTTAATGGCTGTTATGGTCCTTCTGCGGCCAATTTGCTGGGCCGTTTTTGTCATCTGGATGAGGGCCTTAAAAACAATGTGGTGGCACACCTGGCAGCCGAACAGGCGCACAGCGACGAGGTGATCTTTGCTGAAGTTGTGCACATGCCGGAAGGGCGTCCCGGTAATGTCATCGCGCGTCCGCACCTGCGCCAGTATGAAATTGTGTTCCTGGCCGACAGTGCACTGGATGATGAATATCAGATCCCTCTCAGTGATCTATATGTCTGGGTAGAGGGGCAGCAAGTCAAGCTCTGGAGTAAACGACTTAACAAACAGGTGGTGCCTCGATTGTCGAGCGCACATAACTACTCTGCTCGCAGCCTGAGTGCTTATAAGTTTCTGTGTATGTTACAACATCAGGATGGCAGACCACCGCAGTTTAAGTTGCCAGCCAGTCTGGAGCGGGCATCGTTCGTGCCACGCCTGATGCTGGATAACCTGATCCTGAGCGAAAAAACCTGGCGGATCGACAGAACTGAACTGGAAGCCATCAGCAAAAAAGGTCAGTTCGATCGTGCTAAGCTGGATGCCTTACTGGCAACTTATCAGCTTGACCCGCAGGTCAGCTTTGCGATGTCTGACAATGTGTTACAGCTGGATTTACGTAACCCGGATATGTTTGCGATTTTATTGGCTGAGACAAAAGGCCATCGTCGGGTTGAACTCAAAGAAGTGATCAGTCAGCATTTTCCCTCCAGAGTGGTTGATGCACAAGGCGATCATTACAGCAATGAAGTCATTATTCCTTTTTCCAACGAGTATGCGCCACCACATCGTCACTTCAGCGATGATCCATTAGGCAACATTACCGCAGCCCCGTTAAAACGTCGCTTTAGTGCGGGATCTGAGTGGTTAAGCCTGAAGATATACTCGGGTAATTCGCTGGTTGAACAATTGCTCACGGAAGAATTGTTACCCATGATTGAGCAAAGTGGTGACCTCTACGACAAGTGGTTCTTTATTCGCTATGGCGATCCGGACTGGCATCTGCGTTTGCGTTTCCATGGTGACCCTGGGCTGTTATGCGGTCAGCTGTTGCCTAAACTAAATGCCCTGCTGGATCCCAAAGTTGAGAGCGGCGAGCTACATAAAGTCGAACTGATGACTTACGAGCGCGAAGTGGAGCGTTACGGCGGACCTGAATCTATGGCGTTGGTAGAGTCGCTGTTTATGTATGACAGTGAGCTGATCGCTAAAACCTGTGTCTTGATTGATGAGTACGGTGAAGATGTGCGCTGGCGTATGGCGCTGGCACACACCCATAAACTGCTGGATTTGTTTGAATACGATGAAGCGGGTCGGTTTGCGCTGATCAGCCAGTTACGCGACGGTTTTGGCAGAGAGTTTAATGAAACCAGTGCACTGCGTAAGCAGCTGGGGAATCGATATCGTGATTATGAAGCACAACTGGATAAAGATTTTGCGCTGCTGACTTTGCAGGTTGAGGCACAAGCGGATGAAGCGCAACAGGCGTTGTTTACTATCTTGTCGCAATGGGCGCTGGCAGCAGAGCCAGTAGTGACGGTCTTGAATCGTATGATCGATGAAGGCAAGCTCAATTGCACTAAAGATACGTTACTGGGGTCGTTACTGCATATGCACAATAACCGAATGTTCAAGGCCTATGGTCGTGAGCAAGAGTTGGTGATCCACGATATGCTGCGTCGTAAGTACTTTTCGGCCGATAAAAAAGCCGATTAAGCAATTAAGAGACAAAAGCGCACCTTGAGGGCTACTTTAGGGGCGCTTTTTGTGTTTTCAGGGTCCATTGGCTACTTTTTAGTAAAATCACAACAAAGGACGACCTCATGACGCGTATCATAAAGTACTGGATCTATACCCTGGCACTGGGCTTGTGCAGCCTATCTGGACTGGCAGCAGACGATCCCCCCAAGCAGCTCGCTCAAGAGCTGGCGGTCTTTCAGCCTTTCCTTGGGACCTGGCAGGCCGATTTCGCGGTGCCGGCAGGCCAGCCGCCGATGCGTGATATCAGTCGCTGGGAGCGCGCGCTGAATGGTACGGCTGTGCGTACTTTGCATTCTATTAATGCGGGTATGTATGGTGGGGAGTCTCTGATTTTCTGGGATAAGAGTAAAAGCGCCCTGGTTTTTTACTATTTCACCACCGCCGGGTTTTATACGCAGGGGACGATAGACGTACTCAGTCCTACTGAGTTTGCGGCCGTTGAGGACGTGACCGGCAGCAAAGATGGCATTACTCAGGTAAAATCCATTAGTCGGTTTAAAGAGGGTCGCTTTACGGTATCCACCCAGTATCTCAAGCAGGGCACCTGGACTGAGCCAGAGCAGCGTACCTATGTGCGCAGCAACGAGACAGTACAGTTTAAATAACTGTGAAGTAAATCATAACAATAATAAAGAGTTAAACATGCTCACCCCGCTTAGTATTTCAGGGCTGACTTTGTTTCAGGTGATCTTTGCCTGGCAAATGTGCTTTGCTGCCATACTCGTGTGGCAAAACCCGAAAAGCCGTTGCCTGGTGCTCTTTTTTGTATTTCAGGCCTTACTCTGTGTTGCCAACGTGCTTGAAAGTGCTGGTTATTCGTTGGCAGGGTATGTCATTACCCCGGCTTTTACTGTGGCCATGGGGCCTGTCTGGTATCTCAGTGTCCGAACATTGGTGGGGGCATCTGGAAGTGTCCTGCAGTCTGGCCGTCATTTACTGCTGCCGTTAGCTTCGCTGGGCCTGACCGATTTTGTTCAGCCGCTTATTGCACTGGGTAGCGTAATGCTACTGTGCTATCTGGTGGCGTCTTTGAAGCTGCTGCGTGACTATCGTGACACGGTGTATCAGGTACATGCTGACGCACCTACGGTTGGCCTGAACTGGCTGACCTGGTTGCTCGGCGGTTATGTTGTACTGAGTCTGACTGATTTTGTGCGCATGAATGTTCAGCCCATAACGCCCATGCCATGGAAAGCCTACTGGTATTTTGCGCATGAGGTGGGCTTTTTTGGCATTTTGTCCCTGTTGCTGGTGAGGGTGATAAAGCAGCCGCACTTTTTTAATCGTCTGGCACAGTATCAGGCACTGAGTCAGCCCGAAGAAGCGGCCCAGGACAAGCAGTTAGCCCAGTCGATATTTGAAGCAGTGGATGCACAAATAAGGGAGCAGGCATTATTTTGTCAGCCAAGGCTGAGTATTCAGCACATTGCGGATCAGCTATCACTGGGTGTTAAGCAGGTTTCGTGGGCGATTAATTCGGTCTCGAATAATAACTTTTCTAATTATATCAATGAAATCAGGCTTGAGCAGATAGAGAAACAGTTGGCCGATCCGGCGTACGCTGAGGTCTCGATACTCAGCATTGCGATGGACAATGGGTTTAATGCCAAGTCGACCTTCAATCAGGCCTTCAAAGCACGCACGGGCATGACGCCCACCCGGTATCGTACGCTTTGTCGTGCACAGTCAACGGTCTGATTAACCTGACACGTACAGAAACCGGATCCTGAACGAATAAAAGTAAATTTTTCAATACATTGGTTCTCAGATTAGAAGGAGAACCAAATGTATAAAGTCATTTTTGGACTACTTGGACTCATCGTATTGAGTGGTCAGCAATCACAGGCAACGCCATTGCGAGGCACGCCCGGGTATCATAACGATGCGTATCAGATCCCAGTTTTGCCCAATCAGGTGCGCGATCCGGTTGGCTATTACCATAGTAAAGAGCAGCTGTTCACGCTGGTTGAGCAGGAAAACTGGCCTGCGGTCGTTAAATTGGCCACCACGCTGACCGAAGACTACCAAAACGATGGGGTCACCTGGTATTTACTGAGCCTGGGTTATCGGCAGCAACAACGCTGGCAGGACGCCATTGCGCCCCTCAAAAAGGCATTGCAGTTGGGCGTGCGGCTGCAACGTTTGCCTAAATGGCATGATAACCCCAATGATATGATGATGACCCTGGCGGAACTCTATGGTGCGCTCAAAGACAAGCACAATGCCATGATGTGGCTGGAGCGAGCGCTCCAGGCGCGTTGGGATGATAAACCTTCGCTAACGGGCCGCGGTGTGTTTAGTCGCAAGCCGAATCTACATTTTGCTGCATTTGCACAGGATGTCGACTTTCGCCGGTTAGTGGGAGCAGAGCCCACAGCGGAGTCGGACAGAGATGCACGCTGGCGCTATGATCTGCATTATCTGGCCGCAGAGATCCGGCGTTTACATGTATCGGCCTTTCATCGCATGAGTGAGCAGGCCTTTGCGCACAAAGTGGCGCAAATTGATAAGCGCATTCCCGCTTTGCGCGATCAGCAAATTGTGTTTGAGCTGATGCAGCTGCTCGGCATGCTGGAAAATGGCCACAACTTTATCATTCCGGCATGGGGCAAAGTGGGTAATTATCAGCAGTTGCCCGTGCAGTTTTATCTGTTTGAGGAGGGGCTGTTTATTGTGGCGGCCGACGCAGAGTATCAGCATCTTGTCGGCATGCAGGTTTTGACCATAGGCAACACACCTGCGTTACAGGCGTTGGCGAAAACGGGAGAGGTCAATCCGCGAGACAACAATATGCAGCAAGCCTGGCTGGGGCCCTACTATTTGAGTCTCGCCCCGGTATTACAAGGGCTGGGGATCATTGAACAGACCAATGAAATCGCACTGACAGTCCGAGGCCAGGATCAGCAAGCACAGCAACAGATACTGACCCCGCGAGCTATTCAGTTCAATGGCTTTCCTAAGTTACCACGCCAGCACTCGCACTCAGGCCCTTACTGGTCAAAACTATTGCCTGCTCACAAGGCGCTGTATGTGAACTTTAATGCGGTGCATGAACGCCAGGATATGTCGCTGGATGTCTTTAATCAGCAACTGCGTGAGCGCTTGCTGGCCGGGCAAGCCGAACACTTTATATTGGATCTGCGCGATAACAGCGGGGGAAATGGCTTTTTGTTGCCCAGTACCATCGCCACAGCGGTGCTGTTTGAGGCGCTCAAACCAGATGGCAAGTTGATGATCCTGGCAGGGCGTAATACTTTTTCGGCTGGCCATGATCTGCTAATGGGGATCGATAAGCTGACCAGCGCTATTGTGGTTGGCGAACCCTCAGGTACTCGGCCTAATGCCATCGGCGAAGCAGGCTGGTTTACTTTACCCTACAGTGGCCAAATAGGTGTGATCTCGTCGCAATTTCATCAACAGGGAGCAGCAGAGGACAGCCGGGTATGGGTGGCGCCTGACCTGCCAGTTGCTCTGATGGCAAAGGACTATTTTGCCGGTAAAGACGCAGTACTGGAGGCTGCGCTGACAAGCTTATCGGGTACATCACGCTGAGCCTGCGCTGTTAGCTGCACATAAGCGTCAGCCAGTAATAATGACGCCTGGCCAAAAGTTCTGAACGGTTTGGTTTTGCTGTTGATATTGACCGCCACGCTGAGCTGATGCTCAGGCACCACAATCAACATACTTTGTGATCCGCGTGATACGCCGCCGTGGTGGTAGTAGGTAAATAATGGCGTATCGCCAGGCTGGTACTCATGACGGCGCCACCCCAGTGCATAGTTTTGCGGATTCACCTTGCCGTGATTAAGGCGCTGTGGTGCCCAGATCTGTGCACGTACATCGGTGTGTAAGTAGCTGGGGTCCAGATAACCACTGCCCAGCCGCACCAGATCGCTCGGTGTGCTGATCAAACCGCCACCGGCCAGGCGATGGCTGAGATTCACTGTGCGCCACGGAATATACTGTGTATCTTGCCCACGACGATTAAAGTAAAAGGTGGCCAGCTTGTCAGCGGTCGACTCAGCGCCACTGCGTGTCATACCCAGTGGCCTGAATATATGATGTTGCAATAAATCCAGGTACGGCCGTTGAGCATGCTGCGCCAGCACCGCGCTCAGCAGCACTGTGCCGTAACTGGAGTAATAAAAGGCGTCGCCCGGTACTGAGCGCAGCGGGCCTTCATCAAATAAGGCCACGGCATCCTGTACTCGATCAAATTGATGAGTCAGGCTGAGCGAATGATAAAACCCCAGTAAGTCTTCGTTGCCTTTGTAATGAGGTAATCCGGCGCTGTGCGATGCCAGGTGGCGCGCCGTAATATCTCGCCATGCCGGATTCGGGAGCGGCGTCAGGCTGTCGCTTAGGGGAGTATCCAATTGAAAGCCCTGAGTTTGCATGAGTTTGGCCATCAATGTGGCGGTTACCGCTTTTGAGGTGCTGCCAATGCGAAACTGATGCTCTGGCGTCAGTGGTGTGCGTGTCGCAATATCGGCATAGCCCAAAGCGCCCTGCCAGATCAGCTGCCCCTGATAGGCCACGGCCGCCGAGATCCCAGGCGCATTACTGGCGGCCCGGACTGTGTTGAGTATTGCTTCGGCTTTGCTGGCGAAAATCGCATGCCCGGACGCATGATTTGCCTGATAGGGCAGCGGCCCTGCGGGCAGAGGTGTGGCTGAGGCCAGTACCGGTACTTTTTGCAGATTAAAAGCAAAAAACTGGTAAACGGGCCAGCCGAAATAGAGTAGTAGCGTAGTCAGCAGTAAGATCAGCACACTAATTAGGGATTTCATTTTCTTTCCTTAACGCAATAAGTTTATTTAACTATCTGATAAAAAAGCTTTTAAATCTTACTTAAAATGAAAAATGCTAGCCGAAATTAAAAATGACAGGTAAATGGTGCGATGTCGTGTGCAATGTCACGCGATTTTTTCGATAGTTTTCACCGGTTTTTCCTGGATCCTAAGTGGTCTGAGGCTGGTATGGTGCTGTATTCCTGCGTATGCTTGGATATTCATCTTGTCATTAATCCATGACTTACCAAGACTGGCCATAATTCTAACAACATAAGGACCTGGTCATGACACTCGGACAATACATCAAACAATTAAGACAACAGCAAGCATTGAGTCAGCCACAACTGGCAACGCAAATGACGGTCGAGCAGAGTTATTTATCGAAACTGGAGAACGACCACTCCATACCGTCTAATGACGTGTTCAGAAAACTGCTGGCAGCACTTCAACTGGATCTGGACAGCTTTATGGCGGGGCTGACTGAGCAAGGAGACAGACAGAATCTCACGCAGATCCCGGATATTGAGGCCTGGTATCAGAATCTGGATAAGCACCGGCTGGCGCGCAGACGCAGTTGGCTGATAACGGCACTGGTGTGTATTTCATTGGGCTGTGCGCTGTTTTACAGTGGCTATCGGACGATTTTTCTGCCGGAGCATCAGTACGAGTACTTTTCTCATGGTGAACTGCGCGAGGGAGAGCCGCTGGATCTTTATACCCGCTGGTCGCGCTATGTCAGTGAAACTGAAATAGCAAGTCGGGAAGACTTTGACGCAATGCGGTTAATGTACCAAAAACGTCAGGCACCAGAATTGTTTTTCAGTTTTGAGTATCGCGGCAGTGCCTTTGTACAACCGGTAGAAAATGGACGCCGCTACTTTGAACTAAAGGCAGATCAAGAGCGCAGCGTGCCGCGTGCGGGCAATGCCTGGATGCAGTTTATCGGCATGGTGTTGTTCGTTGCCGGCCTGCTTGGCCTGTTTATTGAGCGACGCTATGCCCGCGCACAGTAACTGTCCGATGGACGCATGAGGTTGGGAAAAAACCGGTATTGAGCGATACTCAGGTTAACAACCGGGAGTAACGTATGACAAAACGCCTGTTTTTTGGCATTGAAGTAGATGAGCCCGGTCAGGCGCAGATTGCTGCCTGGCTGCGGACACAAGTGAGTGCCAGCAAAGCCCCAACTAAGCAGGAAAACTGGCACCTGACCCTGGCTTTCTTAGGCCAGGTTGAGGCGCAGCATGACGCAGAGTTGGTGGCGTTTGCCCATCAATTGCAGGTCCCTGAATTTACCCTCACCTTTGCCCATACGGGTTACTGGTCGGGCAATGGGATTTTCTATTTACGCCCCGAGCCGGTGCCATCACAGTTACGTGCGCTGGCTGAGCCGCTACGGGCTTTAGGTACTGAGCTGGGGCTACATCGCGATCGCTTGCCTTTCTCGCCGCACATTACCTTATTTCGCGGTCACAAAACTGAGCCTGTGGTGCATGCGCCAATGACCCCGTTGATATTGTCGGTTACGCAGTTTCATCTTTATCATTCATATCGTTGTGATACCCGGGGGCTGATCTATCAGCCTATAGAGTCTTTTCACTTATCTGCGGCTGATTAAGGGCTTGCTTGCGGTATTCCCCCGGGGTGAGCTGATAAAACTGCTTGAAAGCGCGATTAAACGGGCCAATCGAATTGAACCCAGCCTCGTAGGCGATGCTCAGGATGGCTGTGCGGGCCTGTGTCACATCTCGCAGTTGTTTAGCGGCATACGTCAGGCGATGCTGATTAACAAACTGTGAGAAGTTGTTGAAGCCAAGTTGTTGATTGATAAGCACACGCAACTGGTGAGGCGGGATCGCCAGGCGCTCGGCAAGGGTCCCTATGGTCAGTTCTGGCTCACGATAGATGCCCTGTTCAAGCAAGGTATTCAGCGCCTGATAGGTACTTTGCCATTTTACCGGGACTGGCTGGGTGTCAGCCTGTGCATGTACCTGGCGAGATGTGCGTGACGGACGTGACAGACAGGTCACCAACAGCAATAAACAAAACACCAGGATAGCATTCGCCAGCAGGAAGAGCGGGTCGCGCCGGATCAGGCTGGCGCTGAGCTCAAACCCGACCAGCAACAAGCAGTGTAGCAGGGCAAAGGTCGCTAAAATTAACCTCAGGTGACGGCGGTGATTGACCAGATCATCATTAAAATTGGCCAGGCAATAATACAAAGTGGCACACATCGCCAGCGCACTGAGCAAATGCATCACCGTATGCCAATGGGTATCGCTGCCGTAGAGCAGGAAGACGCTGCTACTGGCCAGCAGGGATCCGCCAAGCAACCAGCGCCCCCAGGATTTGTTCAGCGAACATGGAACGCGTTGGTTGATCAGGTACCAGGCCGATGCACAGAGCATCAGTGGCAATAGTTCGGTCCCCGCGAGAAACAGGTTACGCAGCGGATTAAAGCGCCATTCGGGCAGTGGCTGAGTGAGGAGTAAAAACAGGCTCAGGCAGAGTGCCAGTGCCGTGCTGAGGCAGCGCTCAGCCTGGTTCAATCTGGGCCAGTTAAACAACATCAGGGCAAGCAGCAATCCGATGGCATTAAAACGAAAAAACAGATCGGCCAGCGTCACGAGCGGCACAGCTTGCTCCACAGCCGGCGGAACAGCCTGGCTATCAGGTTATCGCCGCTAGCAGCTTGTATAAACAACTGCCGGGTGGCCTGGTTACGCGCTTTACTCACGTGTTTACGTGCGCATTCATCCGCGGCCTGTCGCCAGTCTTCTCGTTTCAAGGCGGCCAAGAGTTTGGGCCAGCGGCTGCTGAGGTTGGGTGTGCCCAGGTTATATGCCAGGTCCAGTAAAGCAAGCTGAACACTGTTTGGGAGTTGCTGATAGGCGCGGATATAACCATTTTGGGGATTAATCAGGCGCGCCAGTTCGTGTTCAAAAGCAGCGATCTGTTGCTCAAGCAGGCGCATACTCTCACTGTGTGGCAGGTGCAAAGTACAGTGTTGCGCATACCATCGGGCTGTTTTCCCTGCGGGCAGGCGTTTTAATGTGTTGTATTCTTGCTGTTTTTGCGCTCGACTGGCGGGTTTGTTGGTGCGTTTGTCCCGTAAGCTTAGCCGGGTAAAGGCATCCTGGCAGGTCACATGAAAGCCCACACCTATGGTGGGATTACTCCGGGTATCTAAATATAAGTGGTCGATCACGCCTTCAAAGTGGCAAATGTGCCTCACGGCAGGTGATGACGTACGATGTTTAGATAAAAGTCGTTTTAACAAACCCGTTAATGCTCCACTGTGGATGAATTATCACGTTGCGCGAGTGTCAGCTTACCCGCGGTGCAATCGGAAACCGGGGATACATGCGAGTCGACTGTAGAAATATAGCACTGCTCAAGCAGTGAGCAATAACAGGTATAGACCTCGACTTGTTCAGACATGCTGTCGATTTTATCCCATAAGCGGTTGTTAAAATTACTTTTTTGCATGGTGAACAGAGGCAGAGAGGCGCCATCCGCAAGCAGCGAGTGCTCGGCCCGACTGGTAACGTACCAGCCAAATTTGGCCAGCATGTTAATGTCATTGTCATCCTGCTGCGCGCTGTCGAGTGCTTCACGATACGCACTGATATTACAGCAGGCATCAAACAGGGCGATGATGGAGTCGTAGGTCTGGCCCCGGTAATGGTATTGCACCCACTTTATCAGGGCCGGGCCGGTGCCCGAGTTGAGGATGCCTACGGTGATCCTGGGTCGTTCTGACTCGAGATCAAAGTTGCTGTAGTTGAATTGCAGCCAGGGCCAGGTTTCTGCTTCCAATTGCCGCTCTGCCGCAGCTACCTGCTCCTGCGCAGCTTTCGCCTGCATATAGGTGGCGTAAAAAGAGGCCGCTGAGATCAACATGGCACACAAGGCCAGCACCGTATTCATTTTGGAGCGAGACAGCCGCAGTTGCTTACCCTGAAAAAACCGCTTGGATTTGGGGTGATGAATCTCGTCCGGCTGGTCAGGATCTGGTAAAACCGTCACGTTTTGGTCGTCATGCTGAGTGTTTGATGTGGTTTCCTGTTGTGTCATGCGGCGTGTCCTTTTCACAGTTGGTTAGGGCGCTGAGAGATGAATGGCCAGTGTTTCTCCCAGCCGCAGGCGGTTATTGTCACGCTGGTTCCAGCGCTTCAGGTCCTTGACCGATACGCCAAATTGCTTTGCGATGCGCCACAAACTGTCGCCGCGTTTGACTACATAGTCCAGTTTTTCTTCGCGTGACGGTAACAGTAACGTCTGACCAATGCGGATCATATCGCTATCGAGCTGATTAAACTGGCGCAGCTCACTGACTGACACATTATGTTGCCCGGCAATCCGGCTCAGGCTGTCGCCCCGGCGAACCACCACTTGCCGCCAGCGTGAATCTGGCAGTGCCTGAAACTCAGTGGCGGCCAGTTGCCACTCTTGCGCCCGAGCCGTGGGCACCAGCACATGACCTGGTCCGTTAAGCAGCACCGGAAAGCGTCGAAAACCGGGGTTGAGGACTTCTAGTTCTGCCCAGTCGTGTTGGTCGGGCAGGATCACGGCTTTTTCCAGAGCCAGTTGGGTAAAGGCGGGCTGATTGTCGATGGCCGGAAAGTGCATACGCTGCTGTTTTAGCAAAGCGGCCGCGGCCAGTAGTTTAGGCACATAATGTCGGGTTTGCTTTGGCAGGCTCAGCGAGAAAAAGTCTGTGGGTTTACCTGCCTTGCGGTTGCGGGCGATGGCGGTGGCGACCCGTCCTTCACCGGTATTGTAGGCTGCAATGGCATGATACCAGTTTCCGTCAAAGCGTTTGTGCAGGTACACCAGAAAATCGAGCGCCGCCTGGGTCGACTGGAGCAGATCTTGTCGTCCGTCAAACCAGGGGTTTATGGTCACGCCATAGTGTTTTGCAATCAAAGGTGTCAATTGCCATAGCCCGGAGGCATGTTTTTCTGAGTAGGCCTGGGCGTTAAAGTCGCTTTCTATCAGCGGCATCAGGGCCAGTTCAATGGGTAGGCCGCGACGTTCAACTTCATTCACCAGATAATATAAGTACGGCCGGGCGCGATCGCTGATGGTATGCATATACTTGGGGTGTTGCAGATACCAGTTAACCCGCTTCAGCACTCTGGGGTGGGTCGAGCTGGCAAAGCTGAGTTGCATGCGAATACGCTGCCAGACGTCATCGCTGGTATGGGGCGTTGGCAGTGCAGGCAAAGGCCGGTCAGGTTCAATGTGGGCCACGGGTGTAGTGTGACCGGTCAGGTGTTCTTCCGGGGCGTGCTCTGAGCGGGTAGATTGACAACCGCTGAGTAATATCAGGGTTAACAGCAGGAGAAAAATTCTGACTGACATCGGCTATTCGGCGTTATTATTGTTTGTTTTGATTGTATATAAGTTGGGAATTTTTGCCACTCTTGTTGGCCCAGGTTGATCGCTCTGCCTGAACTGTACGTAAATTGAGCTAAACTTACCTTTGTGATCAGGGCTCAGCCCTGCATCTTAACTGTGTACCGTCAGGGGGCTTTTATGTTACGTTCCGAACTAAAAAACGAGCTTGATCAGAACCATATGGATGCCGTGATCCTCAGCTATGCCGACTCTAACCATTATCTTGCCGGTGGACTGGATGCGCTGGGCAACTATCATTTACTGACTGATCGTCAGGGCAAGACCATGACCTACAACTCCCTGCGCGAAGCCGAACTGGTGCTGGCTGAATTGGGTGCTACGCAGGCAACGTTTGATATGGAAACGGCCTACGATGAAATGATCGGCAATGTCAGCGACGGCCATTGCCGATTTGTGATGCCCCTAAACAAAGAAACACTCTAGCCACACGCCTGCGTTGCAAGGCGCAGGAGTATGTCAATGCATCGTTTCGTGGCTAAAACGCAGATGTTTGGCGTTTTCCATCAACTGGCGAAAATCGGCCTGTGCGAGCTTTAACAGGTGACGATGGTCACCTGATTCTATGTATACATGGGGCTGGTTTAGCAGTAGGTCGTCGTAGACCGTATCCAGGTGATACGCATCGGCAATGGGCGGCACTGCCCCTGGGCTGCAGTCAGAAAACAACCGATATACCTGGCGTTCTTTCATCAGGTGAAAACGCCGTTTCAGAGCGTCACTGAGGCTGCTCAGGCTGATTTTGTAATTGGCTGGCAGCACAGCCATCAGACGTTTACTTTCGTGGTCTTCCAGCATTACCGCTTTGGCCAATTGGGGTAAGGGGATCTGGCTAAGATAAGCTGAACCAAACGACGACTGACTTTCGACGTGTTCGATGACGCGATAAGGGATGAGGTGTGTGTCTAAGTAGGCACTGATACGATGAGTCATGGGACCTCCTCGTGTTTACTTACTGTGGTCATTAAGTATAGACGAGCAGGCCCGGTTAAGCAGAAAATATCCGCTCAGAGCTTCTCTGGTACGCTCAAATGCATGTTGCCACGTGCATAGTCCAGTGTAACCAGAAAATGCTTAAGCACATCGTAGCCAAGTATGCCTTTGACTCTTTTGCCTTTGATCATGCTTGAAGTGTGTGCATATTGCTTAAGGGAAGTGAGTTTATGGCCTTTTTCCGGGTAGGCAAGTTGTACGTTTGACAACACAAATGGACCGAATGTGAGTTCTTCCAGTTGGGTGGCTCGCAGCGCACTTTGCGCATTGACACCCTGCGACACCATTTGCTTGTCTTCCGGCCCGATCAAGTCCAGCCCCTCGGCAAGGCGGCGACTAATCAACACGCCGCTGTTGCTGCCGGTATCCAGTAACAGCCAGACTTTTTTGCCAGCCATCTCAACCTGAACAATCGGTAAACCAGAGCCTTTGTGTGGCTGGGTTTTGATGTTTTCGTGCTTGGCGACGTTTATCACATCTCGGGTCACCATACGTATGCGGCTGTTGGGGTAGTCAATCTGAACCACAAACTGGCTGAAAAACCCCGAGCCAATCAGCAGGCTGTTCTGCGCATTGCCCATGTTTATTCCTGCCAGCTGGCTCAGTTTGGTTTTGATCCCAAATATCTCCACGTCGACATTGGCATATTGCTTTCTGCGTTCAGTATCATGCACTCCCTGGATCTGGACATGGCCATGGTGCGCCAGGTTCAGTTGGTGGAAGTCGATAAAATTCTGGTTGATGGCGTTGAGCTGGGCACCGGTGTCCAGGATAGCCATGCTTTGTTTTCCAGCCACCGTCACCGGGACTTTTATGTGGCCATTGTCCAGCTCAAATGGGATCCAGGGGGTGATGCTGGCCTGCGTGCATGCCGATACCAAAATGATGAGCAAAAAGCCGATGAGTCTTGTCATATAGGTGTTCTTCCTTGTATTTAACTATATTTATCAAACTCATTATGGCTGAATTTTTCTGCAACGGCCAGTGGCCGTCCCCGGCTAGAGGCGGCCACTGAGTGTCAGGCTGAATTGCGGCTGGATATTTTCATCCAGCACTTCTTTACTTGCCAGTGGCTGGCTGCGGTCCGGCGCGTAAAGTGCTCTGACATATTGATATTTTGCGTTATTCAAGGTGTTCATCTCGGCCCTGAGTGACAACCCCTGTCCAATCTGGGTCTGTACAAATGCACTGAGCTCAGTACTGGCGCGCTCTGTAAAAACTTCATCATGAAAATATTCTCGCAGACGGGTAGGCAAAAAGGCCTCAACGCCCCAGGATAACCGAGTTTGATCGCGACGGAACCCAATGATCAACTCGTGCGGGGTCAGATCTGTAATGGGTCGCGTGCCTGTCAATGGGTCTTCATAACGCGCATCGCGCCAGGTGTAGCTCAGTTCAATGCGGCTGGCACTGAGCAGGCGGCTGGTATTAAAGCTCCACTCGCTGTCCAGACCAAAGTAGCGGGCGCGCCCGGCGTTAGCGATGGCACCATTGCCATTGGCTTGCAGCTGATATTCGTGGATATCCTGTTGCCACTGATAAAGCGGGCTGAGCGTAAACTCAAACAGATCGGCCCGGGCATATTGCCAGGTGAGCATCAGCTCGGTGTACTGCATGGGTTTGAGCTGCTCGCTGCCATTTTGCGTGCGCACAAAGCCACTGCTCTGGGAAGTCTGAAACAGTCCAAAGTCCAGCTGCTCGACCTGGTGCTGAGCGCTGAAAGTCAGTTGTGAGGCTTCACTGAGGTCGTAGCCAAGTTTAAGCTGAGGCTTTAACAGGCGATGTTTTAACGTCTGCTCAGCGTGAATACCGGATTTCAGGGTTGCCTGCTCCAGCGCGAGTTTGCCCGATACTTGCCATTGCGGTGCAATTTGCCAGCTGGCGGCCAGAAACGGCTCAAATCGTGTTTCGGTGACCTTGCTGCTGAGCACGTCGCCATCGTCCTGTGTGTCGGCGGTGACCGAGTTGTAGCTGCCTTCGATACCGATACTGGGTTGCAGCGCATGGGTCGGGTTGCCATAAGCCAGTCTGAGTACCTGCTCGCGCGCATGCTCACGTTGCTCAAAGGTGGTTAATGCCGGTTCCAGGCGTTGCCATTCCTGTATAGACAAGTCCGATTGCTCACGTCTGGCAAGGCCTGTGAGCTGAAGCTGCCACTCTGAGGCTGTCTCTCTTAGCCAGTCAAAACCCAGCTCGTATTCCTTCTCCGCTTCGTCGTCGGTTGTGCCATTCATGGGGGCAGGTGCAGTTGGTGTCCAGCGATAGCGGGTCAGCCAGTCGATGTGTTGTGCCGAAGCATTCAGTTGCAATGTGCCGTGTTCGAGCTGTTTACGACTGATCAGAGCGAGCTGAGCCCCCTGTTGCCGTTCAGAAAAATGCTCCTGCTGCACCTCAGGGGCCTGCTGTTGCAGTGGATCGGAAAACAGCGCCAGTTCACCAGACGAATAGGCATGGTTGTTCACCCATTTCACGCTCATCGTGTGTTGCCACCGAGCAAGTCGGGTTTGCATACTCAGCATGGCTTCGCTCAGCTCATGGTAGCTGTGCTGTGACTGCAATTTGGCGCGCCAGTCAAGGGTGGCACCCTGAGCTTTGGTTGTGATGTTCACCACCTGAGTGTATTCACTGAGCTGGCTGAACGGATGTTGGCCGGTATAGAGTGCTAGGCTGGCTATGTGACTGATTGGCAGCTGACGCAGCAGGGTTTCAATGGAATCGGATTTGGACAAGGGTACGGTGCCATCGATCAGCACATTGCTGCTGGCACCGCTGAGGCCACGCTCATTGTTGCCTTCGCTCAGCACGAAAGTGGGCAGCTGGTTGAGCAGATCCAGGGCATGCTGGGCATTAAACTGGGCCAGCGTAGCCTGATCAAACACTTTGTCGGCCTGCTGCTGCGCATAAACCGGTGTAAACAGGGTGCACACCAGCAGCGAGGACAGCAGAGCTGATTTAATTGGATACATATAACGCTCCTTGAAAGTTTGTCCTATTTTAAGGGATTCAAACCAAGAGAAACAAAAGCTTAGGGGCCAGTTGTGGCTGGCAGGGATGAATGGATGTGAGGCGTTTGCTAATCCCGGCGGATGTGGGACGAATGGACAGGGTGCATTTCAGACTTTTTGTGCAAACCGTGCTTTTACATCCTGTTTATAGCCTTTACTTAGCGCAACCTGAGCACCACCGCTGAGCTGAATAATGGCACTACCAGACGGCTTGTTCTGGATCCTGTCGATGGCGTACAGGTTGACCACATGGGAGCGGTGGGTACGAATAAACTGAGGTGGCAGCTGTGCCATCAGCTCTTTGAGTGTGCCACGTTTTAGGTATTGCTGTGTGCGCGTATGGATCTCCATATAGTTACTGGCCGCCGTGACATGAGTAATATCATCAAACGCGACCGGCGCTTTGTCTTTGCCCTGATCTGCCCACAGCACCGGATGCGCCTGGTTTTGTTCTGCAATGGTGCGAAATTGGGTGTGCCACAAAATGGTGAGGACAAACAGGACCAGTAGATGTGCCGGCGCAAAGTAATAGAGGGTATAGGCGATGGGGTCGTCCAGTGCCACCAGATCAAATAGAGCCTGTAACAGCATGGCTATGAGGTAGGCGCCTGCCATGATTTTTAAAAATAAATGGGTGTTTACCCGGGGAGCTGGCTCAAGCTGCGCCAGTGCGCGGAAAACCAACGGAGACAACAGATACCATAGCCCCCATTCCTGCACCGCCCACCACAGCGGGTTATTGAGGCGCTCGTCTTCTGGGACCGACCAGTCGTGTAGCAAGTCTATAAAGGTCAGAAAGCCAATCACCAGCGTCCAGCCGCACAGCGAAAGTAGCCATTCTTGTCTGATCCGAGCCGACACCACAATTTCCCATATTTGATACACCCGCGTATTTTAGCATCCTGCTAACGGATGTGAAGTCAAACTAACTGGCTATCATTCAAGCGTAATAAAGTCGCATCGCGCTTTATTGACCACAACAGCAGTCATTGCGGCCTGCGAGCCTCTAACGTCATCCCGGCCAAAGAGCCGGGAACCACTCACAACCCGCACAGCCGTTCGGTTTTTTATGCCCAATTCATACTCAATCCCAAACCTAAAAACCATGATTAAAATTTAACTTGTTTCGAATCGTAAGTTTCGACTATAATTTCGCAACGTTCGAAACGAAACTTATAACTAATATAAAACCACGATGACCAAACGCAATACACAACAACGCAGACATACAATCCTTGCCATGGTGAATTCTCAGGGCGAAGTCAGTGTAGAGGCATTAGCCAGTGAATTTGCCACATCAGAAGTTACGATTCGAAAGGATTTAACCGCATTGGAAAAAAGCGGCCTGTTACTGCGTCGCTACGGTGGTGCGGTGGCGCTGCCACAAGAGATAGTCGCCAAAGGCGATGATGAGCGCGATACGCTACGTAAAGTGGCAATCGCCAGAGCGGCAGCTACATTGATTAAAGATCATCACCGCATCATCATCGACAGCGGCCGCACAACGGCGGCGATGATCCCGGAGCTGGCGCAAAAGCGCGGGCTGGTGGTGATGACCAATGCCATTAATATTGCCAACCGCTTGTTGGCACTGGAAAACGAGCCAACCTTATTGATGACCGGTGGCACCTGGGACCCGCATTCGGAGTCTTTTCAGGGGCAGGTTGCCGAGCAAGTTTTGCGCTCTTACGATTTTGACACCCTGTTCATCGGTGCCGATGGCATTGATGTAGCAAGGGGCACCACCACGTTCAACGAACTGGTGGGACTTAGCCAGGTCATGGCCGAAGCGGCCCGTGACGTGGTTGTACTGGTCGAATCTGAAAAGATCGGCCGCAGAATACCGAATTTAGAATTGCCCTGGGATCAGGTCACGACCTTGATCACCGACAACAACCTGGCTGCTGACTTGCGCCAGGCGATCGAGGCCCGTGGCGTGCAGTTGATCTGTGCAGAGGTAGAGTGACAACACACAAAGTGCAAATAATGGAGAATTTATGTGTGGAATAGTTGGTGCGGTAGCAGAACGTCCTGTTAACCGTATTTTGATCGAAGGTTTAAAGCGTCTTGAATACCGTGGATACGATTCAGCGGGTGTGGCATTAAGCAATGCAGGCACCCTGAATACGGTTAAGGCAGTCGGTAAAGTGGCGAACCTGGAAGCGGCTGTGGCCGAGGCTGGCGTTAGCGGTCATACGGGTATTGCGCATACACGCTGGGCAACACATGGTGGTGTAACAGAAGTAAACGCTCACCCACATATCTCTAATGAAGAGATCGCGCTGGTCCACAACGGCATCATCGAAAACCACGAGTCACTGCGCTCAGTATTAAAAGACGACGGCTATACGTTCGTGTCTGACACAGATACCGAAGTCATGGTCCACCTGATCCACCAACTGCGTCAGCAGCACACTTCTTTATTAGACTCAGTCAAAGCGGCAGTGAAGCAGCTGGAAGGTGCCTACGGTACAGTGGTATTCGACAAAGCCAACGACGACGAAATCATCGTTGCCCGTTCTGGCAGCCCACTGGTGATCGGCCTGGGTCTGGGTGAAAACTTCATCGCTTCTGATCAGCTGGCCCTGCTTGCTGTGACACGTAACTTTATCTTCTTAGAAGAAGGCGATGTGGCGCGCATCACCCGCGAAACAGTCGAAATTTACGACATCAACGGCGAGCCGGTTGAGCGTGAAGTGGTTGAATCCAACATTTCTCAGGACGTGTCGGGCAAAGGCGAATACCGCCACTATATGCTCAAAGAAATCTACGAGCAGCCAATGGCCGTGCGTAATACGCTGGAAGGGCGTTTAGACGGTGACAAAGTGTCAGTAGACGCATTTGGCGACCAGGCAAACCAGATCTTCAAAGACGTTAAACACGTGCAGATCATTGCCTGTGGTACCTCTTACCACTCTGGCATGGTGGCGCGTTACTGGCTTGAGCAATACGCAGGCGTAAGCTGTAATGTCGAAATAGCCTCTGAATTCCGCTATCGTGAGTCGTTCGTACACGAAAATAGCCTACTTGTGACCATTTCTCAGTCTGGTGAAACTGCCGATACGCTGGCGGCACTGCGCCTGGCGAAAGAGCAGGGTTACATGGCCTCTATGACCATTTGTAACGTCCCGGGCTCGTCACTGGTACGCGAATCCGATCTGGCCTTTATGACCAAAGCTGGTGCCGAGATTGGTGTTGCGTCAACTAAAGCATTCACAACGCAATTAGTGGGCTTATTGATGCTAACTGCGTCAATCGCACAGGAAAAAGGCCGCGACCAGAGCGTGATCGTGAACGCCATCAAGACCCTGCCAAACAAACTGGAAGAGTCACTGAACATGGCCGAAGGCATCGAAGCGCTGGCAGAAGAATTCGCCGACAAGCATCATTCACTGTTCCTGGGTCGTGGTTCACAGTACCCAATCGCAATGGAAGGCGCACTTAAGCTTAAAGAAATCTCGTACATTCACGCCGAAGCCTACGCCGCAGGCGAGCTGAAGCACGGCCCGTTGGCCCTGATCGACGCCGACATGCCAATCATCGTCGTCGCGCCAAATAACGAGCTGCTTGAAAAGCTGAAGTCAAACGTTGAAGAAGTCCGCGCCCGCGGCGGCATCATCTACGTCTTCGCAGACAAAGACTCCAACTTCGCATCAGACGACACTATGCGTGTAATGAACGTGAACCACGTAGAAGACATCATCGCACCCGTTGTCTATACAATCCCGCTACAGCTACTGTCGTACTACGTTGCCGTGATCAAAGGCACTGACGTCGACCAGCCACGTAACCTGGCTAAGTCAGTTACGGTAGAGTAAGTTGGGTTAGGTTGATTGATCGAAATGTGACTTAGGAATAAAGATTCATACTAAGTATTAAAGTATCATCCTAAGTAATAAAGTTTCATACTCATATTGCGGTTTTCCTCTCAGATGTCATAACACACGGATATTTTTATTTCATGTGTGTCTAAGGGGAGCCGCAATTTTTCCTTTCAGGTTGCTGTTCATGATTTCTAATCCCTAGAAGTAAACCAGTAGTTTGTTAGCCTCTGCTATCTAGCCTTTCACGTTCATACCAGTTCTGCTTAGTTTTTTTAACCCAGGTTAAAATACTTCCCTGCTCCAATTACTAATAATGATGTCATCAAGCCAAGAGCTGGTAAGTGTATTTCTTAGCGGTATTTTCCACCGAGGAACCCCTTTGTTGTGTGGTCTTTTAAGGTTTTGCTGTACAGCAAATTCATCTTTCCGACTCTGCTAGAGTGGCTTGTGTCCATTAAATGAATTTTTAAGGTGTCTTCATATGAAATTACGAGATAAAGGCAAGATTGAAGTTAGTGGTGTCATGAGTAAAAAAGGAGCTGATGAGGCGTGTAGGTTAATTGCTAAGGGACGTTGTATAGAGTCTGCCTGCCGGGGCGGATCGTTACTGATTGCTGCATTGTGCCTTTTGGCGAAGGCAGTGGTCGAGATAAACTTATGAGGGTTCAGTAGGGCAACGGTAAATTTCATTCTGGCTAGAATTAGTTGATGTTTCGCTGCAATTGAGCGCTCACAGTGATTCCATCAATGAATAAATTTGCATCACACTTTCACTCTAGCTATGCTGAAATTTCAATCAGTTATAGCGGTATATTATGTCTAGGAAGATTGGCCATACAGAGGCTCAGTATCGTAAGTGGATCAAAGAAGGCCGCGGTGCCGGTGACAATCAAGATTACAAGCCTTGGTTGACTGTTTACGATGCACCTTCAGACGGCCGTGTACATCGGGTTTTTGGTTATAAATCAAAACGCACTCATCATTTATTATCCGATCTTGAACTATCCCTGTTCTATTTGCTTGAGTGGCGGCAGGATGTGCTGCAAGTCAAAGAGCAGTTCCCTTTAGAGCGCGAGATAACGCTTGAGTTAGCGGAATCTGCGGGTATCAAGCACCCAAATGTTCGTGGCGTTGACCAATACCTTTCAAGTGACTTCTTTGTTGAAACAACCTCAAGAGATCTTCCCTACTTTGCGCTACAGGCCAAATACGTCAGCTCATTTGAAGATCAGCGAAAAATAGAAATACTCGAGCTCGAAAAGCGCTTTTGGCTTGAAAAGCAAATCCCCTGGCAAATAGTCACTGAGCAAGAGATCCCCAAAGTGGTTAAGGCGAATGTTGAGTGGATTTATCCATTGCAAGGCGAGCATGAAGAAGCTGAAGACTCAGCCATTGAGCAAGCCAGATTCTATGCCGATTACTTTGCAAAACATCCAGCTAAAACGCTTATAAATGCCTGCAAAGAGATAGATACCGCTTATGGACTAGACTTAGGGGAATCGTTGTTTGAAATAAGAGCTTTGCTGGCTGACAGGTACTTTACCTTCGATATTTTTACGCCAGTACAAAAGCTTCAGGTGGGTCAACTCCGATTAGGTAATGTTGAGCAAATTCAGGAGGTGTTTCGTGTTTCAAATCAATGAAGTGTTGCAATACGAACAGACCTTGTATCGCATACTAGTGGTGTTTGAGTACTACGCTATTTGGATCAAAGTCCATGATGATAAGGCCTTCCCTGAGTTCGTTGAATTGGCTGAATTGGAGCAAGGCTTTCAGAATGAAGTACTAAAACGTGCGGCGGACCCATATAGCGACATCATTACTGTCATACCAGAATCCGGTTCTACAGCACAGGTAAAACGCGATGAGAACTATGCGGCAATTAAGCCCTTGGTAGAACTTGAAGACTTCTATGAGCCTAAAGCGCGTGGCAAAGTGGTTCATCAGGTAATGGTAGATACGGGCAAGACTAAGCAGACAATCTATCGTTTTGCACGTCGCTACTGGCAGCGAGGCCAGATCCCTAATGCACTGTTACCGGATTATAAAAACTCAGGGGCAAAGGGCAAAAAACGCCGGGCCACAACAACAAAGTTAGGCAGGCCTCGTAAGTATATGAAAGGTACCGGTGCCCTGATTGATGACTTTACTGAAAAACTGTTTCGTATTGCCATTGAGCGCCATGTACTGACTGATAAAAGTAAGTCCTTCAGATATGCCCACAATCGACTAAAAGATATTTATCAGCAGTACTTTCCTGACCTTCCGGAACAGGAATTACCGACTTATTGGCAAATGGAGCATTTTTACAAACGCGAATATCGCCAGGTAGAAAAAATTGAGGCTCAGGCCGGAAAGATCAAACTGCAAAAAGACATACGTCCTTTAACAGGTACCGCCGTTGCAGATGTTTTAGGCCCGGGAATGCGCTACGAGATTGACGCAACAATTGCAGATATTTACCTTGTGTCTGACTCCCAACGAAGCAATATCGTTGGTCGCCCAGTAATTTACATGGTAATCGATGTATTCAGTCGCATGGTGGCGGGGTTTTATGTCGGCTTTGAAAACCCTTCGTATGCAGCCGCCATTCAAGCACTTCATATGGCTGCGACTGATAAAACAGATTATTGCCGCGAGTTTGGCTTTGATGTATCACCAGAGCAATGGCCTTGTATAGGCCTACCTACCGCATTGTTGGCTGACAGAGGCGAGCTAATGGGGCATCAAATTGAATGCCTGGAAAAGGGTTTTGGCGTTCGCCTTGAAAATACCCCCCCATTCAGAAGCGAGGCAAAAGGCATCGTCGAAAGAGCATTTAATACTTTTCAGCAAGCATTCAAGCCGTTCGCACCAGGTGTGGTCACAGGCACCAAGACCAAAAAGCATGGAGACCGGGATTATCGCTTGGATGCCAAGCTTACGATTCAAGAGTTCACCAGAATTATTTTAGCGTCAGTACTTTATCACAACCAATATCACGTAATTGAAAGCTATGATAAAGCCGCAGATATGCCAGCGGACTTGCAAAATAACCCGTTAGCCATCTGGAATTGGGGCCTGCAACATCGTACTGGCCGTTTGAGAAAGCCTGAGGCAGAGCATCTCCGTGTAGCACTGATGCCGAGAGCTCGCGCAACCATATCTGAGTCAGGTGCTTGTATATTTGGTTTGTATTACACCAGCGCGGAGCTTTTGAAGTTGGGCTGGATGCATCGGGGTAAGGACGTTAAACGGCCCAAGAGTGTGGAAGTAGCATATGATCTGGCGATAGCTGATCATATCTATATTTACTGCGGTCCTAACAGCAGCGATTATTTTGTATGCCAGTTAGCCACACGTTCAAGGCAGTTTTCCGGAGCGAGCTTCTGGGATGTATGGCAGCAAAGTGATGATTTAAAACACACTCATGCTGATGCAAAACTGATAGCTGATCAGCAAAAGCGTGCTCTGGAACGTCAAGTGATCGATGTGGTTAAGCAGGCTGAAAAGGCCGCACCAAAACATATTGGTTTGTCGGATGCTGAGCGTATTCGCAATATTCGTGATAATCGAGCTGAAGAAAAAGCCAAAGAACGTAAAGCACGTGCCCATAAGCCAGTAGAAATTGATACCAGCAAATCGGCTCAAGTGCATTATCTCTCTGAACCGGATGATGATTTGGACTTTCCTGACTTTTCAGATCAACTGTTTGGGGAGGATGGCGACGTATGACTTTACCACCCAACATCTTCCGCGCGATGTATCAGAAGTCTGAGATTGAGCGCTACAAAGGCAATCCGTTTATCGAAGCGTTGCCAAGAGTGAGCAAAATAGAAGAGCTAAAAACTAAACTGGAGGGTAAGGTAAAATACAATCCCGCAGCCGGTTATTTAGATGCAAGGCAGCGTGCTCATGAATTATGTGGCTTGCTTGATGACTTCTTTCAGCCGCTTTCGATGCATGTGGCGTTAGAAGAAAAAATAGCGCTGATGATCCGTGGTGGCTATGTTGCCAGAAACATCGCTACTGGCCAGTTACAACAACACTTGCAAAATGGCTACGAGCGGCTGATGACGGGAGACATTAGTAGCTTTCGTTTTGCCGAAGCGCCCTCAACGGCACGTTGTTTATCACTTATTGGTTGCTCTGGATGTGGTAAAAGCTCCAGTGTGCTACGAATACTGGCCACCTACCCGCAAGCGATCTATCACGAACAATATAACACTTACCAACTCACCTATTTGCGTATTGAATGCCCTGTGGATGGGTCATTAAAAAGTCTCTGCTTAAACTTCTTTAAAGAGGTAGATAAACATCTCAATACTGATCTCACTGAGAGATACGGTTACAAACGCCATAGTACTGAGGTGCTGTTGTCATTTATGGGGCAAGTCGCGAATCAATATGCTATTGGCGTGTTAGTTATTGATGAAATTCAGCGTTTAGGCCGTAAGCAAAAAGAAGGGCAAGAACGAATGCTCGAGTTCTTTGTGGCCTTGGTGAATATTATTGGTGTGCCGGTGATTTTAGTTGGCACTCCCAAAGCAAGGCCCATATTTGAACTTGAGTTGCAATCTGCAAGGCGTAGTACTGGGATTGGCTCTATGGTGTGGGAACCCCTGCCACAGCATAAAAATAGAATCGATAAAACAACGGGTAAGCCAAAGCCCACCGAGTGGCGACTGTTGACCGATAAGCTTTGGCAGTATCAGTGGCTGATCCATCGCGATGAGCCGCTCACTGAAGAGATCCGCAACACCTGGTTTGAGCTGTCTCAAGGTGTGCTGGATATCGTGGTTAAGTTATTTGTACTTGCGCAGCTTCGTGCAATTATCACTGGAGTTGAACGGTTATCTTCAAAGTTACTTATGAAGGTGTACGAGTCTGAACTACAGCCTATTCATCCGATGATTGAAGCACTTAAATCGGGAAAAGTCAGGAGTATCGCCAAATATTCAGATTTGAAATACAAAGAGATTGATAAGCGATTGCTAGAATTGAGCAAACAGATCTCTGAAGTTGCCGCTACTAAGTCAGACACATTACCTTTTGCCAGCGACTCAGAGGCCATGCGGCTTTATAACCTTTTGCTAGGCATGGGATGTGAATCTGAGTTATTGGTCCCGTTAGTGCAAAGAGCCATTGAAGATTATCCAAACCTTCAGGTAAGAGGGCTTATTCCACTCGTTCTAGAATGGTATGAGCAAACGCCAATCGAAGTGGAAGAACCCAAAGAGAAGCCAGCACTCATCAAGCTCAAGGACTGGCATACATTGCCTGGTGACGACTTACGGTTTGGTTATTCCCAACACAAAAAGCAATCCGGCGAGCTTTATCAGTATTACAAGCATCAGGGAAAGATATTCGATATAGAATCGTGGCTTAAACAGAGCGTGTAAGGTGTTTGATTTACCCATCCCGTATCGCGATGAGCTGATTTACAGTGTTATCGCTCGGTATGGTGTATATAGCTTAGAGCTTTCACCTAAACAACTGCTCTACAATCTGCTTGGCAGCAAGACGTTTGTTGCTGCTGTGGCATTGCAGGGCCATTTGCAATTGCTTGCTTCCCACTACCAGGGAAATGCAAAACTAACGGCCGAAAAGCTGTTGAGGCAATACACATTGTACCCGCTGTATGCCCCCTTTGTTCATCCAGAAATTGCTCAGCGAGTGAAAAATGACTTGCTCTCTGGTAACGGTTGCTCCGCAGAGTTGCAGCTTGGGAAAGCCGCCTCGGTTGTAAAAAGCCCTGTGTATTTAAAGTACTGTCCGCGTTGCCTGGCAATGCAGCTCGATAAATATAAAGAGTGGTACTGGCATCGTCTCTGGCAGGCTCCCGGGGTTGTGAGTTGTCCAGTACACGGAAGCTTAATGCAGAGTGCTGTACATGTTCACTCTCTTCATAAGCATGTGTTTTCTGCTCTCAATCCGAGTGTGCTCCCTGCTGCTGTGGCCGAGCAGTTGCCTGCTAAATTTCAAAGACTGGCGGGATACACACAGGTTCTGTTAGATGCGCCTGAGGTTGATATTTATCCAGAGCAGTGGAGTGCATTCTACCGAGCGCTGGCGACGCGTCTTGGTTTAAATCATGGTAAACATATTGACCATACAGGGGTCAGTCATATCGTGCATAAATACTGGGGTGCTCTTGGCTTGAGCAGGCTTGGGCTGAGCATTGATGATGGCGTTGATTCAAACTGGCTCAAGACATTATTTAGAAAGCACAGGAAAGCATTTAGTTATTTGCAGCACTTGCTGGTTTTGCAGGCATTTTTTGATGAGCACCTGGACATTGCTGGTTTACTGACTGATATCTCACAAATATATTATGGCCAGGAACCAGGCAATCAACCTGCGGTAGCACCTCACATCGTTGAGCTTGCCAAACGGCAAAAATGGCAGCATGCAGTAGCCAGATTCGGTGTTAAGGGGGCCAGACAAAGTGGCTTTGCAGATCTGTATATATGGTTGTATCGACATGATAAATCCTGGCTTATGGCGTTTAATCAAGCGCACACGCAACAAGGCATTAAGCGTATGCCGAAAGTAGATTGGTACCAGCGTGATCTGGCATACGTAAAGCGACTTATCAGGCTGCGAAATACGCTGGAACTTAGTCTGGAAGTCCCAAGGTTGACAAAAAACTGGTACTTTTTGCATGTAAATATTCCATTGTCCCAGATCAAACAATTAGAAAGGTTGCCTTTGTGTAAATTGTTTTTTAATAAATACTGTGAAACTATAGAGGAGTACCAATGCCGTCGTATCGCTGTGGCATGTATTAATTGTGTTCGACATCACCATGACTATAGAAGTTGGCGCATTCAGCGTTTAGCACGGCTCAGTAAGGAGAGGATCCGCCCCATCACGGCGGAGTTATTGGGATGTGTTGTAACGAATGAAGCAAACGAGCAGATTCAAAAATCTACCAGATAACGCCAGGATCCAGGGGTTCGGCAACGTTTTCAAGTACCACGATCGTAAGACATGGAGCATTGGAGTTCAGTTTAATAACTCCCATCGCAAATCCCTTAAGTTTAGCCAGCTACCATATTTAAGCCGCCAGGTTGTACTCAACCAAACTTCCACGGCAACACCGCCTGGCTTTTCAGTCGAAATTACATTGCCCGAACGTGATCTTTGGGAGAGGGGAACAGTTGAAGAGTGTGGTTTAGTTAAGTTCAGGCACAGCAATGAACAATCTCAAAATTGTTTTGTGTTCAGGTCCGAGGGTAAAACAATTTACCTTCCTCAGCTTGAACTGGCCAGAGCACTGTTCTTTACCAATAACTATTTGGCAAATGCGGCTCTGATCCATAACGCACTCGACTTTGAATTTGACGTTGACTACGACCCTGAGCTCGAAGGTGACTTTCAGCCTGATGTGATGATCAATGCCTTACCAACATCACTGTGCCCGAAAATCTTGTTCGACAATGATGAGTTCAGGCATCAGATAGCCTGGATGCTGCTCGACGACGATGTAAAGCATTCTTTTCAGAGCATCTATGCATATCTCCTGGATGAGAGCGTAATAACAGAAAAGTATCAACAGTGGAAATTCCGGTTTGATCCGCCTCAACTTGAAGGGGTAAGCATTGCGGCCAGAGGTTGGCAGTCGCCAGATGAAAAAACCTGGTTTATTAACCGTATAGAAGCCATCGATGGTTTGTACTTTCCAGATATTACTGACATTGGCTATGCACACCCAAACTTTATTGAGAACAAGAGAGGTTCTGGTAAGGGGAAAGGTGGCACCTATCCGCAGTTACCGACACAGAGAGAAATAGATGAAGACAGTGACGGTAGCGAAGATAACGAGTCTGCGTTGATATTTTGTGATGCAACGCAGCGCACATACAACAGAGTACCACACACTCGTAAAGTCTACACAAAAGCTCGTAATGGCTCAGGCGGTAAGGAAGACGAGGAAAAACCCAGTACCTTACCACCCGAAGTAAGCACCGATGACCCAAGCTCACGAGGTGATAAGCCTCGAGCTGCCATTGATGGGTTAGATGATCAAACTGATAACGACGCTTTGAGTCACAATAAATTCGATGGCTTCTTCAAAATGCTGGAGATATTAGAGAAAGAACATGGTGTTAAGCAAAATAAGCACATTGTTCGTAAGCTACCAGCAGTGGGGCGCAGTGAGAGTCACCTTATGGTAGATGGTTCGCCTAGATGTATGGCTATTGTACGGATTGAATATCAAAGCGAAGGCTATTTCTTATTAGAGGTGGATACCTCAGATGACAAAGCTTCACTAGCCACCAAAGTCATTTCAGCGCGAGCATTAGCGCTAAAAGGACAGTTACGAGACTTTATAGCTGAGATAGGAAGAGGATTACTCAGCAAACAGTTCCGTTGGCCAAATAAGTACTTTGATGAACTGGTTGGCGCGGGTAACCACAAGAGCATTTCGCATCAGAAATCTAAAAATGAAGGAAAACTGAGTGATGAAGATGTGTGGAGGTGGGCTGAGCGTTTTTCCAAGATGTTAGAGTAATGAATGAACACTCTATATCTATGGTGTTATTTTTTGCTCTTTGTGTGTTATATTTGGTCTGTGATGTAAAATCGGGCGTGAATTAGTGTTATATTTGCTTTATACTGTGTTTAATTTACATGGTTGGGGTGTGCAATGAGCACTAAATTTTCTGGACAAGATATTTTATTACTAGCAATTGAAGACGGTTTAAAGGGAGATGCTCAAAGTTTTGAGCTAAGAATTAGGAAGTTTGCGAGTAAAGTCAAAGAGGATTACCCATTGTTTGCTCAAAAAATAGGGAGCAGCTTATCCGAGTTTGGCATTCTTCGCTCCGTTTCCTCTAAAGAAAACTTATTACCTTCACCTGTTGAACCGGATACGAGACAGCAGCTATTAATTGAGAAGTTTCCAGTTACGTTACAACGAGAGCCTAATTGGTCTGAAAACATACAGAGGAAAGTCGAAAGGTTCCTCCGTGAGAGGCTTAAAGTTGAAGAGTTGTTGAACGAACAGCTATTGCCATCACGTTCTTTACTTATGTCTGGTCCACCAGGAACAGGTAAAACGCTAACTGCGAATTGGGTTGCAAGAGAGCTGGGCTTGCCTCTTTTGACATTAGATCTGGCGACAGTCATGAGCAGCTATTTAGGAAAAACAGGGAACAATATCAAGGCAGTTTTAAATTATGCGAGTTCTTTCCCTTGCGTGTTGCTACTTGATGAGTTCGATGCAATTGCAAAAAAGAGAGACGATGAAACAGATGTGGGAGAACTTAAGAGGCTAGTTACTGTACTTTTACAATCAATTGATGACTGGCCTTTATCTTCAGTTTTGATAGCGGCAACAAATCATGGCGAATTATTGGACCCTGCAATATGGCGACGCTTCGATAGTGTTGTTGAGTTCGATTTTCCAGATAGTGAACAGGTCAAAAACTATGTTATCTCATGGGATATCAGCGAAGTTGTTGCAGAGTGGCTCTCTGCTGGGATTGATAATACTTCTATAGCAATAATAGAAAAAAAGCTTTTAGAAGCAAAGAAGGATGCGATTTTAGAAGGTAGTTCGATAGTTCTTTCTCTGAAAGAGGCTCTAGCATTACCTGGTTTGCCTAATGACCCTGATATTAGGCGAGAAGTTGCATATGAGCTGCACTTAAAGGGGTGGGCTAAAATCAAAATAGCTGAAGAGATTGGAGTTACTAGACAAAGAGTTTCTTCATTAATTAAAGAACAAGCAGTACTTAATCAACGGGAATTGCAAGGAAAACTGAATTATGGCTAGAAATTTTTTATTGGGTTATGGTGAGGCGTTAACATCAAAATTGGAACGGCCAAACTCTGGCCCAGTAGAAAAGTTTTTTTATGACTATAAAGAAAACAAAGATTTCTTGTTGCCTAAGCTATATGAACTTGAAAAAGAGTTTGAACGGCTACCAGAAAAGGCACTAGCCGATGGTAAAATAGTGGGTAAGTTGATTATTCATCCTACTCACTTAGCTAAGAGCTACTATCCGACTAGTTTGTTATCAAAATTTTCGGTGCTGGATATAGGCAGTAAAGAGGTTAAGGTTAAACCTCGCAGAGTAGGTACTAAGAAAAAAAAGGATTTGTATTCAACAAATTGCCTATACATTTCAGTGTCAAGGGAATCATTGTCAAGATTGATAGCAGCAATTGAGAGTGATTCTTTAAATTCGACTCATACGAAAGATTTTTGTAGGTTGGAGGATATTAATCTTTTTGCAGGGCGAGACAAAATAATAGGCAACGTAGAGGATGATGTGTCAAAGTTCGAATTTGCTTTTCATACTCCTAACCTCGAAAGCGCTAAAGTTCTTACTCAGTTTTCTGAGTTTTCCCAAGAAAGTGGCTGTAAAGTCGACCATCAGAAAGGGGTTTCTGTTGGGGGGTTATCATTTTTATCCGTAACCTGTAATAAACCAACCCTAGACAAATTGTCAGAATATTCTTATCTCAGATCAATTAGGAAAATGCCACAGATAGGCCTTTTAAACCCGGTATCACTCAAAGGAAAGGAAGCAACTCGGGAAATTAAGTTGCCAATAAAAAAAGCTGAGAGCAACGACATCAAAGTAGCTATATTTGATGGAGGAATTGGAGGCAACACTCTATCTCAATGGGTTCAAGAGTACTCTTTTTCAGATTATCAGCCTCTTCAAGAGCATATTGCTCATGGCTCTGAAGTGACATCAATACTTCTATTTGGCTCCGTTGAGCCAGATCAAACAGAGCTCCCCGTGCCATATACAAACATAGACCATTATCGTGTTATCGACCCATCGACTGACAGTTGTGACATTGATAGTCTCGATGTACTAAGGCGTATCGTTGACGTTTTAAGCAACAAGCATTATGACTTCGTCAACTTGAGTATAGGACCTAGAAATCCTATTGATGATGATGAAGTTCACTCATGGACTTCTGCTTTAGAGCCTTATCTTGAAACCGGAAAAACACTTATGTCGGTGGCTGTCGGTAATGATGGGAATCTCAGAAACGAAATGGCAAGGATTCAATCTCCAGCAGACATGGTAAATGCCATTTCTGTCGGTTCGACGTCAAGTGATAATGATGACTTTTGGAATTTGGCAGATTATAGCAGTATTGGTCCAGGAAGGAGCCCGGGGCTTGTAAAGCCTGATGTTGTGGCTTTTGGAGGAAGTAACTCAGAGCCGATGGATATATACTCACCACTTACCAACTGTGTTTACCCAAATATGGGTACTAGCTATGCAGCTCCTTCTGTTCTTAGACAAGCTATTGCTATAAAGGCTTCGATAGAGAAAGATATTAGTCCATTGGTGAGTAAGGCATTATTGATTCACAGGGCTGACGTTAATAATCATAAATGGCAACACGTTGGGTGGGGGAAAATTAGGTCAAACATAGATGATATTCTATACACACAGGATAACGAAGCTACGATTATCTATGAGCGAGAGTTGCTCTCAAGCAACTACATAAAAGCGCTAGTTCCTTTGCCGGAGGCTGGGGATATAAAGGGTAAAGTGTATATCAAGGCAACTCTTTGCTACGCAACCAAAACAGATCCACAACACCCTTACAATTACACTCGAAGCGGTGTAGGTGTCATTTTTAGGCCTGTCGGGGGGGTTAAAGACACGATTCCTTTCTTTAGTGAAAGTACCCTTCATCCAAAGAATGAACAAGACCTCAGAAAGGATGGCCACAAATGGGAAAATACACTATCTAACGAAGTTTCGTTTGAACTAGAAGAGCTGCAAAATCCAAGCTTTGAAATAAATCATCAGGAAAGAGAGCAAGGAGCTCCTTCAAAAGGTCATTCATTACCTTTTGTTCTGATTATTACTGTGAGAGCTGAAAATACACCACAGCTTTATGATCATATAGTTCGTAAGTATCAGGTACTTAAGCCGCTAAGAACAAGAACGCAAGTGTCTATTCCATTGCGTTAAATACGGTAGCTAGAACAACAGAGATATGGAGGTTAGCTGGTTAGTGCATTCGGCTAGCCGTTAGGCGGTAAAAAAAGCATGCTGTTCAATCGCTTGTAGGTTTGAAAGCAACATATAGGCTTTAGATTTTTCACAAATTAAGGAGTGAGTTTTGAGCGACGACAAGGAAAAAGAAAGCAGATCGGAAGAAGAGAATACTCGTACTACCGGCGCGGCTATGGGAGGTGCAATTTTTGGAGCCTCAGTTGGGGGCCCTTTTGGCGCACTCTTAGGAGGGATAGTAGGAGCGTTTTTAGGTGAGGCTGCTAACGATTCTAAAAAGAAGAAGGATAAGAAAAGTGGATAAGGCAATTTTAATTCCCTCAGTTGCTATTGCTACTGTATTGATCTGTATTTACTTAGTTCGCTGTTGGCAAACTGGAAAGGAAGTTAATAATGCCGTATTGATTAGTTCACTACTCAACTCTAGCGGCATTGTCTGTGGTTTAGCTTTGGCTGCAAGTCCATTTTTTCCCTCTATCAAGGCATTAATTGGAGGCATTGATATATACATAGTTATAGGTGGTGTTGCTGTGCTTTTTGTTTCAGGTCAATCTCTGCACAGAGATGTTATAAAGTCCACTCAAAACCAGGTAACAAGCAAATCCATTCGCTCTAACCCAGATGCGAAAGCGCGCAACTGACTAATAGTTACGGCTGTGTTATGAGTAGTGGTATAGACAAAGCTAGTATGTGAAGACTACTCTCTAACCTTTTCCGCTGGTTCTTTAGTTTATAAGCATATCAACCGCTAAAAAGTAGAGTGAGAGGACTGCTGTTATCCATAAAAAGGTGGTAATAAAATAGGAATGTTTGCGAAGCATATTGGTAGTGGCATAAATCTCGTTGAACTTACTTTCAATATCCTCAACGATGTCCAGCAATAGCTCTTGTATTTCATCTTTTTCTTCTAGTTTATCACTAAGGCTTTTGATTTTTGCAAATTTGGAGCTGTCGAAGAAAATAATATTAGATTTGGCCTGAAGGTGCTTTCCCTTTAGTTCAAGTAATGAAATCGTATGAACCACGCGAGTTTCCAAGGTGTTGTTAGTATCTTCAGTGCTTTGTATTGATTCATAAAGCTTCTCGATAATGTCTATACATTTATCACATAGGCTTCGAATTTCACTCCTTTTTGCTGTACGGTTGGCATTCCAGAAGATAACTAACCAGCCTATCACAATGAGTAGAGGTGAGATGTAATTTGATAGACTATTCTCCATTATTCCTCTGCCGCTTCTTTCAGTTCGGCCCAGCACATCTCGACAACACTCGGGAGTAAATCATGTTTTATAATTAAACGTTTTTCGAGAGTTGCTATGTCTAATTTTAAATTACGGATCAACCCTCCAAAAGCTTCAGAAATAAAAGAGGGCCCATATCTGTTATAGCCTGTTAAATCAACTTCAATTACTTCATATTCATCAAAAGCTTTTTTTAGGTGTTCGTCTCGAAACTGCTCCCCGCTTCCTTCACCTTCTCTTCTGTACCTCCATTTTGGCCTAGGGTAAAAGTCTTCCACAACATTAATTTTTTTTAACGGTTTCATTGTCTTTAATCTCTAATTTTTATATTCCATTGTACTAGAGTGCCCAGGATTGAGGATTCATGCTCAACGAGGTGTATTGCACTATTTTCATCTATTTGGTAAAGGCCATTGTTGCTAAAAACCCACAATTTACCGTCAGGGGTTTCTTCTACGAGGGCCCTTATGCTCTTACTACCTTTTCCATGTTTTTTCTCTTTTGTTTGAGTCCTTCCAGCTTCCATAGAGATATTTATCTTGTCTACGTCACGATGACTCGTCCAAGCCTTTACCAAGTGCGGGGCACTATTTACTATAAAGTCGCTTATCCAACTTCTTTTGTGAATTGTTTTTGGTATCCCTACACCAGAATCATATATAGCGAGATAGAGGGACCCTTCAATTTCGGAACACATCAACCACCATGCTTTGTTGTTGCTGTCATTGTCTGCCGAGGGGTACGCATGTAATTTTACATTAGAAACAGTCTCACTAACCGCTGAACCTACCTTTCTTTCCATCTCTGCTGTACAGTTTTCAATTATATTTTCAATTATGTGATCGACGACAGACTCGAACTCCTCACCTTCAGCCGTTCCCTTTATGATTGGTAATGTCCAATTCGCTTTGTTGTGGCGAGGCTTCCTATTCAATGTCATATCAACGAGTCCAGACATGTTTATCGCCTTTTTTACAGCACTATTTAGTGTTGAAGACTGAATTCGTATACATGTTTTCGCTAATCGCTTAGTTATAAGTTCAATTCTAGAGAAAATTAATAAAAGCGCTGCTGCTGATATGCGTTCTGTTTCGGAAAAAACAAGCATTACAGAATTCAAAGATGATCTTTGCTCAATTTCATCTAGAAAGCTAAGCGTACGATGATAATTTTGGGGTGAATACAAATCTATTACTTCAGGGGCTTTGATGTATTCGAATCCTAGGACCTTCAGCTTACGACGCTTTGACAAGCAGTATTGTGCTCCCTTTCGCTTCAGGTTTTTTCTGGTCCGTGAGTTCAAGTAGATAATTTCGGGAGGCTTCTTCATTTGACTTAACTATCCTTGACAAAAAAATCGCAACCAGTTTATCACAAACTACAATAAGTATGCTTTTTGTATCAGGCTTTAAATGAAGATGAGTCGATAGAGTAATAAAATAATATATGGTATCTCATTGAAGTGCAGGGCAAATTTGTCCTGCACTTCAAGTTTTTAGTATGACACTTTGATGTTTGACCAAGCAATACGAGCGGAGGAAGTCCTGTTAACACTGTCTTTTAAAATTCTGAATCACAACCCCATGATCTTCCCGTCTTCGTATTTTCGGGCGATTCTAGAGGTTGATATCCTCGCTTTTGCTAGCGGCTTTGGGTTCAACGAGCTATGCCCTCCAGTGATCCTATCATCTTATGGGAGCGATGACAGGATGATACTTTATTACGTGATATGTGCTAAGCCCGCCGAGAAATTCTAAGCCTAGTATGAGTCTTTAATGTGGAACCTTGAACTTTCAGCCCTAGACCAAGAGCCTACAGCCTCATTCAGTATGAAACTTTATTGCTAGCCCACACGAAAAAAGGCGCTAAAGCGCCTTTTTTGTGGGTGATTCTGAGCGACTTCAAATTCATATCGCACTCTCATTTCTCCACACTCACCCCATCAAAATTCTCCATCAAAACACGCCATTGTCATTTTTAATGTCGCCACCGCTGAAAAGTGAGTAAATGCGCATTGACAGATCCAGGGCCTGGATTGAGTCCCAGTGTTCTACAATGCGGCCGTCTTCGATGCGCCAGGTGTCGATGATGTTCATGCCTTTCTGGTCATTGCCACGGTGATCTTTATCTAGTGTGGCGTGAGAGTGAAAAATTACGAAGTCGCCGTCTGTGTAGATGTGTTTTACGTCGTAGCTGTAGTCCGGGTAGCTCTCAACAAATTCCTGTAAGAAGCCAACCAGACCCGGGATTTTATCCGGCAAGTTGCGGTTGTGCTGCACGTAGGCGCTGTCGTTGTAGTGTGCCAGTACATAATCAAAGTTATGGTCGTTCATCAGGTTTTGTACAAAGTCGGTGACCAGGCGAGCATTGCTTAATTCCTGCTCGCTCCAGTTTGGTTTTTTTAACTGATCAAACTGGATTTTAGGGGCGTCTTTGCCTGCGGCCAAAGTGACGGTGCTGACCAGTAAAAGTAATGCTGCGCTTAGGGTTTTCAACATGGGGTGCTCCTCAGTTGTAATTCAGGGTTTAAGTCTCATCTGGTAACCATGGTAATTAATAGTAACCACCTTTGCAAGAAGGCACAAATTGCTTACCAGGGCACTTTTTGGTAACCCGTGTCCCGAAACTTTGCTCGTGGAATGACTTCGAGCTGGCGCACAGTGTGTTCATAGTTGGCATGTTTATTCGGGGTGTCACAGTCGTGCTGCTTGTGTGAGTGCTTTTGCTTAAAGTGTACGCCAATGATATTCACTCTTTTCTTGTAAAGCTGTGCTTGTTCCGGGTATCAGATTCGTATGTTTAGACACTGCACCTGTTTACAATTTAGGTGCAGGCACCTTCGCAGACATAGCAGCAGAGCGTCTCGCTATTGATGTTTAGTGTGTGTTTGTTCGGATTACGCGTCAATTATCAGGGGGAGGATAGCCCCTCGAAAAACTGAAAAAGTAGCAGGGTATCGAGGTTTTAAGCGCTTATGTTGCCAAGACTATTCACTAACTTACTGAAATTATTTGAAAGAAAAAGTTCGAACGGGCCCATTCAAACGACTTACCGTCCATTTCTTCGCATTGTATGACCTCACCTGTTCACGGTTAACAACATTCAATACGAGGAAGACAATGCAAAACGTTCAGCACACACCTACATCCTGGGATGCCCGATTTTTTCTGATTGCCGGTGGTTTTATGTTAATCAACACCCTGTGTTTATGGGCGCGTCATTTTTCCGGATATCAGCTGTCCATTTTGTGGCCCGCGATCCCGGCGATTATCGGGCTCGCATCCAGTGTCCTGGGGTTGTATAAACTGCACCCTCGAATTGTGTCGCGAGCGCCGAAACTGGCAAAGTGGGGTGCGGGGTTTGCACTGGCGGCTTTGCTGGCACTGAGTATTGGGGCCTGCTGGGTCATTGCCAGCGCAGTGCTGGGCGATGCCACCAGAGGTGTTGGCATGCAGGCGCTGATAGGTCTGTTTATGGTTGCGATGGTGGGCGCCTTTATTTGCAATGCGCTTGTCTGCCTGCAGGACCCTGCATCGCGCACGCTGGGCATGGCGTTGTCTGTCCCCGTTGTATGCTGGAGCCTGATGTTACTGGTGGGCATGTTGTGTGGGGCTGAAGTGGGGTTAGCGCTGGACTTTTATACCAACGGCTTACTTGCGCTGGCGTTTGTGTGGGCCAGCCGGGTGATCCGCTCTGATACGGTGGCCTGATCTCAGGTGGCGTGAATAGACGCCGCGGGCGCTTTAACAAATACGACAGTGTAGATATTTGGGTACATATTGCGCTACTGTGGTTGTATGTTTTTAAATCTGAAAGGAGAAACAGATGAGCAAACACAAATCGGTATTTGTGACTGGCGGAACAGGCAATATCGGCAGTGCGATAGTGCAGGAGTTGATAGCGCACGGTTATCAGGTCAAGGTGTTATGCAGAAATGCAACCAGCGTCGATAAAGCCGAGCAACTGGGCGCAACAGCAGTGACGGGGTCACTGACTGGGCCGCAACCCTGGCTCAGTGAGCTTACCAACTGTGATGCGTTTATCCATACCGCCTGTACCTTTGATGACAAGATGGGCGAGATCGATGCGACGCTGATGCAGGCTGTGGCTGAGTATGCCTTAACACGCACTACGCCACTCATACTGGTCTATACCGCTGGGTGTTGGGCCTATGGCAGCCATGATGCGGTGATCACCGAAACCACACCAAAGCACTCAGTGGCCGATTTTCAGTGGATGCTGGATAACATCGCCTGGTTATCTGATAAAGAAAACATCGACCTACGCGTTGTCAGCCCGGTCAATGTGGTGTGCGAGGAAGAGCACTATTTACCGCCCATCCTGAGCTGGGAAATAGAACGCTGTGGCCACCCCGTGTTACCGACGGACGAAGCACAAACCTGGTCGCTGGTTGAGCGTGAGAATCTGGCTGAGTTATATCGGTTGGTACTCGAACGAGGAAAATCGGGAGAAGAATACATTGGCTCTGCGGAGCATCGTGCCCCGCTGGCGAGTTTGTTACGGCAGCTGTCTGAGCAGCCGGTTGAATGTGGGCAGGCGGCGCAGTGGGCAAAGCAGTATGGTAGCTGGACAGAAGGCTATGCACTGCAACAGGTGTTCTCAAGTGATAAGGCTATGCGCGAGTTAGGCTGGCAACCCAGACCTTTTTTAAATCTGGATTAAGGCCCTGCATAGGTAAAATGACCCTGATGAGGTGCAAAAAGTGGGCTTCACATCCTCAATGGCCTTTAACCGCACTTCACTGTGTGATCGGCAGAAGCCGGTTCAGGTTTATCTGCGCCGGCTGCTACGTGGGTGTTTAAAGACTGACTTATGGCTGGCGGATCACATTGACGGACACTTCAGCACCGTGATCGACTCTGGACGGTTTAAAGGCGACAAGCAAGCTTGCATACTGATCTAACTGGTTGAGTCTGAGCTCAGCAGTACCCTGATATCGGTGGGATTTTAAACGTCGATTGCCTAGCTTTGTAAAGGAGCCGTCAGCTCTGATCCCAATCACGGTTGCTTTCACTGAGCGTGACAGGGCGCTGATGGCTTTCAGGTCAATCACCGCCCGAGCGTCTCTGCCCTGGGCCTCAATCGGGTTATCAATAAATACACCGGTATAATGTGTGTCCGAGATATACACGGTGTTTTGTAAATAATCGATGCCGGCGTGGGCCAGAATATCGACCAGGGCCGGGTTGTTCTCCAGGTTAACTGCGCCAAACAGATTAAAGTTTTCTTGCGAGTTATCACCGCCACCACATTGCCCTTTTTGCGCATTGCTGCCTTGCGAGGTGACGCCTAACACAGTGGCCGGACGCTGTCGGGTGGTGATTGAGGAGCCGCTATCTCCGCCGCATAACAGGCGATTTGTATAGAGGATATTGTGTCTGTATTCGTCTTCGCGAAACGCATCGCGTTCAGCACCATCACCCGCGCCCACGGTTGGACGTGCTTTTCTGAAGGTGATGTCCAGCGTGCCATCGGTCTGATCGGAATCGCCATACACAGGGCTGGCACCTACCACGGTGAGTTTTTTGCCCTCTACCTGATGTCTGGTAAAGCTATATCTGGATGGCAGGAAGGCAGGGATATAATCCGCAGGCGCCGCCGAGTTGAGCTGGAAAACGGCAAAATCATCCTGGGCAAAAGCGATGCGTTTTTCGGCATTTTGTAACGACGGAAAAGCATACTCGGCGTGAACATGCAGCTGTGGCTGCGCATCGGCCTGACCTTTAATATCAATAAAATGCGTCTGATTACCTTCATCATCGCGGATATCTGTATTCCCGATCAACATAATTTTGTGTGTTAGCACGTCGTCGTCTTTCAGCTTAAAAAGAGTATGCAGCGTGTGCTGATCCACGCAGTGCCCGGCTGTTAATACCCAGTCCTGAGTGAGTAAAGTACCAGAGCAGCGGCTCAAAAAACGCGTTCCCACCTTAAACGTTAACCCTACTGCATAACCATACCTGACGTCTGTCTCATCCAGCTCCGGGCCAATGGCCTGAATGCCAAAGTCTGGGACAGTGGTGCTGGCGAGCGGATCGTTGTTGTGTGTATTCTGCTGGTTATGTAGGCCAGCCATGTAGTATTCGATAGACTGAGTTTGTGCGAGGGATAGTGAGGCGGTACAGAGCAGGCAAAGTGATAGCGTACGGCTAAGATAGTTCTTCATGATAGTTCCTTTAAATCCAATAAAAATGTTAACTGTTTGTTTAATTTAAACATTCATCGAGTGTTTTGAATAGCTTTGTGTGAGTCTTTTTTTACTCAATGTACTATTTCTGTGTGCGCATCAGTTTATTTTGCATCAGTAAATTGGTGTTTGTGATCGACGGCAAGTAGAAGGTGATCATCCTGTTTCACCTGCGCGACAGCACGCTGCGTTTTGGTGAGCTGAAAAAGCGCACTCCTAAAATCACGCAAAAGATGCTGACTCAGCAATTACGGGAGCTTGAAGCGGACGGGTTGGTCTCTCGTGAGGTGTATGCCGAAGTGCCGCCCAGAGTGGAATACACCAGTACCGGATTGTCGGATGAGCTCAGACCGATCCTGGATATGCTGTGTGAATGGGGTCAGCGACAACAGCATGTGGTCCATAAAAAAGGCGACACCTAAGTGTCGCCTGACTGCTAGCTCTCAAAAATAAATCGTGGGGTGTTTAGTTACAAGTGCCTAAATCAGTCCAGACTTTCCAGGCATTACCCACGTTAGAGTTTTGCGCTGGGTTTTTGCCACGGTGCCACCAGTTGCTGTGGTATTTGCGACCGTTGTAGGCAACTTCATTACCTGAACGGTAAATCTTGCTGGCAGACCAGGTTTCCAGGCCGCTACAGCCAGTATTGTTGTTGCCATCAGTGACTGCGACTGACTGAGAGACAGTGTGCGTAGCACCCGCATCATCTGTCACTGTCAGTGATACCTGATAGCTGCCGGCATTGGCAAATGCGTACGTGACGTTGACACCACTTGTAGCAAATCCGTCGATATTCCAGTCATAAGCCAGGACTTGACCATCCGGGTCGCGGCTGGTGCTGGCATCAAAGCTACAACCCAAGTCGGTACAGCTTACTGTGAAGCTGGCAACTGGCAGTTGGTTTTCTTGTGTGCCGCTACAACCGTTAGTAGCAATATAGTCAGACGCGGCTTTGGCCTGTACTAAGCCGTGACCATATTCATTGTCACGACCCGCCGAGCCTAAATCGATTGCCGTGGCATTCAGGGCGTTACGGATATCTACGTTGGTACAGCTTGGGTGTTGGCTCCAGACCAGGGCAGCAACACCGGCCACGTGTGGACTTGCCATAGAGGTACCCGATTTTTCATCGTAATCCAGAATGGCTTCGAGCTGAACTTGCACTGTGGCACCCACAGAGGATTTCAGTGCCGTACCGTCTTCCTGAGACAAAGAAATGACCGGAATGGTCACACCATGCGCGCCGTCACCCAGCGTACCGCTGAATGAACCCGCTGCATTGTTGTAGATGATGGCTGCAACACCACCACCGGCTTCACAGTTGGCCGCTTTGTCTTTGAAAGAGGCACCGCCACGTTCAATTAAACAGATGCTGCGCGTCGCGGCACAGGCATTCAGGCCCTGGCCACAGTCGACGAGTTCAGCACTGACGTTACCTTCTGCTGAGTTGGTCATGCCGCCGGCTTTAACAAATACCCCGTTGGCTGTTACGCCAGCCGCCACACCGGTACCACGTGGTACCGTTGACAGGATGTTGGTACCTGGCGCTGCAATTTCTACATAAGCGTTATACTGTGATGTAGCGTTTTTCACGCGGTTTTCGTCAATATTCGCCACTGACATCACGGTTTCGTAACTGGCAGGGTAACTGACTGTGCTGTCCCCCTTGTTACCGGCTGCGGCAATGATAAGCACGCCTTTGTCATATGCGGCTTGCAAACGGTCCTGGAAGTACTGGCTTGGGCTGCCACCACCTAAACTCATATTGATGACTTTTGCACCATTTTCGACACAGTTATCAACCGCTCGGGCAATTCGAGAGGTCAAACCTTGCTTACCATCGTTATCGAAAACGCGCACGTTGTGTACGCCAATTTTATCATTCGGTAGCACGCCGACGACGCCCTGGCCATTTTTCAGTGCGACTATGGTACCGGCAACGTGTGTACCGTGACCTGAGCCATCCTGATCCCAGGTCAGGCCGCCAGGCAAGTCGGTAAAACCTGTGGCGTTTTGGGGCAGATCCGGGTGGCCCAGATCGTAACCAGAGTCAATCACACAGACTTTAAACAAGTCGGCGTTGGTGTCTTGTAACAAAGGTGCCTGTACTTCGGCCAGGCCATACGGTGAGACTTCTGCGTTGGTGGTCGATGAGAAAGGCACATATTCATAATCTTCTTCAATATAGGCGTACTGGCCAGACGCTTTAAGTTGTGCGACCTGCTCTGCAGTCAGCTCCATGGTAACGACTGTGCCTTGCTCATCATCTGACAGTACTTCTGCAGCTGGCTCAGCTGCGAAGTCGTGGGCAATGGCGGCACGGGCAAAGCGACTGGTTTGCGGTGCAAAAATCGCTAAGTCACTTTGCTTAAGAATATATTGCTTGGTTTCCTGTGCGTTGACGGCGGTTGATGATAGTGCAGATAAGGCAATGGCTAACGAGGTAAGTCTAAATGTCTTGTTCATGTTGCTTCCTACTGATTTTTGTTGTTGTTGCTTGTTATGTTTGCTGCATCTAATGCAATGAGGTCTGGATTATTGTCTATTTTGTACCCCATTGAGGATCAAACTACCCCTTGATGTTTCAATTTGCAACCCATTGTTAATGCAAATTACACAAATACGTAAAAATGATGAATAATTCGAAAATTCACTCATGCTGTGGTGCTTTTCTGGGCACCTGGTTTGGCGTAGTATGAAGGGATCGGATCTACAGGAAGTAATAATAACAATGACTTATAGATTAGGCGCGGTCGCTCTTTTATTTCTAATGACCTTTTTTTCACAGCCAGTTCTGGCAACGGATTACCGAATTGCAAAAGGGATATCGGTTGGGCAGCAGCACATCAAGCTGACGATCTCGCCGGGTGAACGCACCTTTAGCGGTGAAACCACACTTGTTTATAACTTCTCTCAACCTACTGATTATATTGCTTATCATTCTCTTGGCTTGACACTGAGTCAGATTGAGCTGCGGTATCGCGACAAACGAATTGCGTTACCTGTGGTGGCACCGGATCGCTTTGATATCGTGCGTCATACATTGCCTTTTAAGCTAGAAAGCAACGCAGAGCTGACGATACGATTCTCCGGTTTGGTTGGCGGTGTAGATAGTGTGCAGGGACTGTATCAGGTGGGTGGCGATGATGGACAACCAACCCTGTTTACGCAGTTTCAGGAGATGGAAGCACGTCGGGTGTTTCCGGGGGTAGATGATCCGGGTATCAAAACCGTGTTCACTCTGAGCTTAGATATCCCGGCCGATATGCAGGCCTTACACAATACACGCCCGGTTAATACACAGCGCCACGGCGACAGGCAGCTGATCCGGTTTGCACCGACGCCGAAAATAAATACCGATGTATTGGCCCTGGCGGTCGGCGTATTTGAGGCAATCCCCCTGCGCGATGCCGGGGTTGAAACGACGGTGTATATGCCACAAAGTGAACGCCAGCATGTTCCGACAGAGCTGGGCACACTGATCAATCAGACCATTCGATATTTGTCCGACTATCTGGATTCTCCGTTTCCCTATGACAGGCTCGATTTCTTTATCGCGCCGATAGGCACACTGGCCGGGATGGAAAATGTCAGTCTGATCGCGCTGAATAGCAATCAGCTGCCTGCGCAGGATGCCAGCCAGGGAGACTTATGTCGCTTTCGCAAGTTGATCGCCCATGAGGTGGCCCATACCTGGTTCGGTCACACTGTGACAATGCAGTGGTACGACGATTACTGGCTTAATGAGTCGTTCAGTGAGTTTTTTGCTGCCAAAGTCGTGAATCATCATTACCCGGATAATGCAGCCTGTACGTATACGCCTCAGGTCAGGGCGTTCGGTGATGACAATCAAAGTGCCCCGGCGCTGAAGCGTCTGGTACAAACCCGCGCTGACAACGAAGGAACAGGCGCGCTTTATTATACCAAGGGGCGTGCGCTGCTGAACATGATACAAAATCATGCCGGTGAGGCACGAATGAAACAGGCAATGCGTAAGTATGTGCGTACGTATCAGGGCGGGCATGCGACAACCGAAGATTTCACACGTCTGTTTCCTAATTCATTGCGCGTAGACGAGATTGTTCAGAGCTATCTGACTCAGTCAGGTTACCCATTATTGAGTGTCGCTAAACAAGCGGAGCAATTAGTCCTGTCGCAGCGGAGTTTTCAGGGAGAGGCGGGAAAACACTGGACTATTCCAATCGAAGTACACAGCTGGGACGGCGATAAAATCACGCAGCACAGGTTGGTCCTGTCTGCGCCATCTATGTCTTTAAAGGGGATTAATCCGGCTGCGGCGATCCTGATCGACCCTGCGGGCGTTGGGTATTTTCGTAGTCATGATCAGTCTGGTAATGCGCTGTTCCCGCTGACTCTGCGCACCATGGCCAACCGGCTGGCGGATATGGATAACCGCGAAGCGTTGACCAAAGCGGGCTTGCTGAGCTATGTCCAGTACATCCACGGGCTGACTCAGTTGCTGCGCGCACAACCTGCTGATAGCCTGGAGGCCAGCAAAGCGCTGGAGGTAATCAGTGATGCTTTTGTGGCGCAGATCCCAGCCAGTTTACAGTCGCAGTTTGCGGACTTTTTACAGCAGCATTTGCCTGCGCACACCACATGGCAGGCACGGCTTGAGCAGGACAGCGGGGGTGACTGGCTGTTGCTCTATGGGGTGTATCTTAAATCGCCCGAAGCGATTCATTTTGCCCGGCAATACATGCAGCGCACACCACTTGCTGAACTTAAGCACCGTGTGAGTGTATTGCGTGTTGTGGCTGCAAACAGCACAGATAAGGAGTACCGGCGCTTGTTGAGGTTGTTTGACACTGAATCCCGGGCGGTGCAGGAAGATTTGCTTAATGCACTCGGATATGTGACAGGTGCAAATCAGGTTACCCTGTTTTATGATTTTCTACTCAGTGATAAAACGCGCAGTTTTGTGATTGACTATCGCTTTCAGTTTCCGCTCTTTCAGCCAGCACTTAGAGCGGTAGCTGCTGACTATATACAGCGACACAAAGCACGCATTCAGGCGCGTATTGTGGATGATCAGTTACAGTGGTTTCCTTACAATTTTATCACCGGGTGCTCAGAGCAAGACAGTGCGCTGGTGACACGTACCTTTACCAGCTGGCTTGATATTCCGGGCCTTGAAGGTAAACGAGATATAGTACAAGCCCACATCAACCGCTGTCACAAGGATACCCGCCGTGCACGTGAGGAACTTGCCCAGCTACAGGCAAACTAGCCAGGGCTGGTTAGCCTTGAAAAAACGGGCCCTTTTGATGGGCCCGTTTTTTGACTATGGGTCGTTTTGCATCGGCCTATCAGTAATCCTGATATAGCTCGATAATTGGCTGATCTCTATCTGCCTGGCAGGTTGGCAGAGAGAAGACCAAAGCGCGGTCTTGGAGATGAGCGGTTCTAAGTAGGTTGTACGTCACGCTCCCAGCCGGTGTCAGTAGGTCCAGTGTCCAGAACTGACCGTTTTCTGCGCGTTTACAGGTATCGCCTTTAATGCGTATCCGAACCAGGGAAGAGATGGTATTGAGCTCTGCGATTTTGCCCGTCAGGAGTCTTGCATCCGGGTCGTGCAGTACTTGATTGCTCCAGCCACTACAAATGGTATCGCTAAAACATGCTTTAACCCTGTATGCGCTCAGCCCGGTCACCTTGCTTGCGTCATAGTGAGTCTGTGCGCCTGACAGAGGAATATTTTGCCAGTTCAGTACCTCGCTATTGGTGCAGCCTTGCGTGCAGTCAGCGACTTCCAGCAAGTAGTGGCTGATCTGTGCAACGTCTGTCCATTGCAGATTGCCATTTTCCACACTCAATGTGAGCCTCAGAGGCTCCGCGTTTGCCACCAGTTCTGAACTTTCCAGGATGCTACAGATAGCCCCATTGGTTTTCTTATCGCAGGCCTGAACAGAGAAAATGTACTCGCCAGCGTCGGTGAACTGATACTGGAAACGCGATTGTTCGGTGCGTGAGTCGAATTCCCCCAGCATGGTTAGCTGTTGCTGACCTGGTGGTTTGACATACAGCGTGTAACTGACATGTTCCTGGAAAAACTCATGGATCTGCCATTGCAGTGTGACCGTTTGGTGTGTAAAGACGCGTTCCGGCAGTGGTTCAAAGGTGACCGTGGGCAGATGGCTGTCTGTGAGCTGAAAAGCGACTTCAGACAATTGGCCACATTGCCCTGATAAGGTACAAGGCTGCACTTCGACTTTGATGGCACCGCGTCGAAAGTTAGGCCCCCGTTCAAGTGACGTGCCGGTATAATTATCCTGCCACAGGAAACGCTGTTCGGGCTCCCCGGCATACTGACTGGGTTTGGTGATGTAAACATCATAGACCATATCTTGCTGGTAAACGGATGGCTTTTTCCACGATAGGGTGACAGATTCTCCATAAACGATGTCGCTGGCGGACACCGTTAGATCCTCTACTTTGAGCAAGGCGGCATTGTCACTGACTACGACTGAGGTGGCAGTGTTGCGCTGTTTACTGCACACGGTGCTGTAGTTGGTCAGGCAGGTTTGCAGATAAAAGGTATAGGTGCCTTTTTGCGTCAGACCGGTGCCCGAGGTGTACAGACTGATGGTTTGGCTGCCGGGAGAAGTCATCCACAGTTTGGCAGTGATGGGCTCTTTAAAAAACTCTGGCATTTGCCAGTTGAAAGACACCGATTCGTTCAGATAATACTCGGGCTTTTCACTGGTAAATTGTATTGCGTCAGGCAGGGTGGTGCCATTAAGTGTGTACTGTGTTGTCGTGACTTCACCACAGCTGCCATCGGGCAGGCAAGGATGTACTTCCACACCAATCTGACCACGGCGGTAATTCGGACCTCGTACTACCTGAGTATCAGTGAGGGCACGCTGCCACAAAAACCGCTGATCTGGTTGGCCAGGCTCCGAGCTGGGCTTGGTAATATATACATCATAGGTAAGGGCTTCTGTATAGCCATTGGGCTTGTCCCAGGAGATTGTGACAGAATCACCGTAATTGATGTTGGCTTTATCAACCCTGAGGTTCGCAACTTTGATCGGTTTGACCGTTGCTGTGACAGGGTGACTGAGGTAGTCATTACATATTGTGGGCGCCTTCTGATCACAGTACTGAAGATAAAAAGTATACTGGCCCGGGGCATGCAAAGGTGCATTGGCTTGGTATTCTTGCAGCGCAGTGTGTTCTGGCGCTTTGACCCATAATTGAGTGGTCACGGCTTCTTGAAAAAACTCAGGGAACTGCCAGTTAAAGTCAAACCCCTTTCCGGCAAACACGGTATTTTGTTTAACGGTAAACTGTGTCGCTGCAGGCAGCGTGTTACCGCTGAGGGTATAAGACACGGAACGGCTCAAACCGCATTGTTCTGCCAGGCATGGCACGACTTCTACCTTAATGGTGCCACGACGATAATTGGGGCCCCTTGTTAATGTAAGAGACGGGTGGTTATCACGCCATAGGAAGCGGATATCTGCTTCACCTGGGTTCGGACTGGGCTTAGTCACATAGACATCAAATACCAGCCCACTGTTTTCATCGTAGCCTGCCGGGCGTTGCCATGATAGTGCGACATGCTCACCGTAAGTGATATCAGATTTATTGACGGCCAACTGCACTACCGCGGCTTGGGTGATCACAGGCGTCGCCCGCACGGTCAACGCAGTGAGTGATTTATTGTTACATTCACCATAGGTGTTACACATTTCAAGGTAAAAAGTGCTGCTTCCCACTTCATTGAGTGTATGAGTAAAGCTTTGTACGGTCGCCGCCAGTGGGCCTGCTATTTTACGCGTCGTTCCTTGCGAATGTTGGTAGAGCGTATAACTGACCGTGTCTTTGTAATAGGGGTGGAGCGACCAGTTGAAAGTGACTTGTTCTCCCTGACGAATGACAGACTTATTTCGGGTAAATGTGGGTTGTGGTAGCGTGCCGCCTACCGTGAAACTGACTTCACGTAATGGGCCACATTGATTGAGCACGTTGCACGGCACTATACCCACTTTGGTTGCACCCCGACGGTAAATCTCATTACGTGTCAGCTCAGTCGCTCTGAAATTATCATGCCAAAGAAAATGCTCATCTGGCAGCCCGGGTTGTGCGCCTGGCTTAGTGATATAGACATCGTAGTAAGTCGTATCACTGATGTTGCCGGGTTTACGCCAACTGATTTTAACGGAATCACCATAATTTAGTTGCGTCTTGCTGGCAGACAGCCCGGTAACCGCATCTGGTACCGGGGGCGGTGATAGCACTGAGAGGCTGTGTACAGAGGAGTAGCTGCATTGGTTCCAAGAATCACAGGCTTGGATCTGGAAATAATGAGTCCCTGCCAGATTGATCCCTGAGCGGAGGAAATTTGGGGTCGAAACGTCTCGAAATACAAACCAGTTTCCGCCTGGCTTTTTAGTGCGTAAGCGATAATAAAGTGAACCTGAATAGCTGCTCGGCGGTTGCCATTGCAGCATCACACTGCCGCCAGTGTATATTTGTGAGGTGGATAAAGAGAACCCCCGCACTGCACTCGGCCCAGGCGGAGGCGGTTCACTGACCGTGACGGATGCCGACCCTGATGCGCTGCATCCACTGGCATCACACGCCTCGACGTAAAAAGTATGGGTGCCGTTTTTATTGATATAACGGTTAAAGGAGGTGCTGGTGTAACCCCCTCTGAATTTCAGCCAGGTATCGCCAGGCTTGAGTACCCATAGATTGAAATACTGTGTCCCGCTGGGACGACTCCAGGACAGCGTTACTGTGTTCCCCCGGTACATACTATATGTACTGAGGCTAAAGCTTGGGCTGCTGATAGCAAACGATTGAAAACTGGTAGCGAGTGTAAGCCACAAGAGTAAGCGTGTTAAAACTTTCATATGCGTGTCTTATTTTTATAGTTCGATCGACCGAGATGAGCCAACTACTTGTAATAAAAGCTCTTGATGGGGATCAATTGGCATGAAAGGCATAGCACAATAAAAGGCAATGGGATAAACCATCTGTTTCTTATTTTTTATAGGGTGCTATGCCTTGGTGAATCAAAAATCTTGATAGAGGTAATTTATTTTCTGGTTTTTTGTCGGGTCACAGGAAGGGTAGCCGATCTTTATCGTTTTGGATGTGTTTGCGGCAGCCAGTAACATAGATACGTTCACCCCTGCTGTGGCGTCTGCGAGTTCAAAATACCAGTAGGTATTGCCGGCATTGGCACTTTGCTTACACTCATCGCCTTTGAGACGGAAGAATACTTTACCGCCACTTGGATAGATACGTTCAACTTGACCGACGCCTTTTGCGGCGAAAGCTGCTGGCGCGAGCGGTAGCAATAAAGATAATGTGAGAATGGAAACGAGCTTCATGATTTGTTTGGTCCTTTTATAAAAACAATATTATTCTGCATGCATTAATTAAATTCAACACTTGATGTAAATATGTTGCTACCTTGTTTTTAGGTGATGCTCTATCGAAGCTTGTAATAATCGCCAAACTCGCTATTCACTATAGTTAGGTCAGCCATTGTATGTATTCACAACAGGGCTTTTAGTGCGAAGAAGATGCCCATACTCGCCAATACAACGAACAGGGTGTTTTTCACCAGCAGGCTTAGCATGATGGTCAGTATTCCCCCCAGCAAAAAAGGATTAGCAAGATCATGCGTATTGAATGTCACTTCGCCAAATACAATGGGTGCCGCCATCGCGGTCAAAATACAGGGGGCGGTATAACTTAAAAACCGTTGGACTCTTAGATCGAGTTTGACGGGTAGCTTTTCCATAAAAAAGGCATAACGCATAAAGAAGGTGATCAGTGCCATTAAAAATATTAGATCGTAGCTCATGGTTTGCCCCCTAGCTGGTTTCTTTGTCTAAACGGTAGCCAACCACCATGCCGAATAGTGCAGACAGCAGCAGGCCGTTAGGCACATCGAATTTGTGAAGCAGCACGGCGCTACAGGCCGATACCAGTACTGCGATGAGCACCGGCGATGATTTAATATTAGGTACTACCATGGCAATAAAGGTAGCAGCAATGGCAAATTCGAGTCCTAGGCTGTCGAGGTCAGGAATACTGGTGCCAGCCACAATGCCAGCCAGTGTGGAGAGATTCCAGATAACATAGAAAGTGGCACCAGAGATCAGCGCATAATCCAACGGGAAATGACCTAGCTCGTTACGCTTATTTTCAGTGACCGCGAACATTTCATCAGTGAGCAAAAAGGCCATCAGGATTTTATGATGTAGCGGCAAACCTAGCGCGTCATGGCGAAAGGTGGCCGAGTACAGCAAATGGCGTGAGCTGATCACCGCGGTACTCCCCAAAGTGGCGGCGATCCCGCCACCGACACCCACCAGAGTCAGGGCAGAAAGTTGCGCTGCACCAGCAAAGACCAGCAAGGACATCAACTGGGACTGTAACGGGCTCAGGCCAACCTGAATGGCCAATGAGCCGCATAAAACTCCCCAAGGGATCACGGCAATAGATAGGGGAAGAATGTCAAAAAATGCGGCCAGTTTAATGGATCTGACTGATGGTGTTTGCGCCGTGTTCATTGTATTTATTTAACCTGTGAGTGGGTTGGCAACCGACGTAGATGACGGCCTCAAATGAACGGCCTGACACCTTTCGAAGGCTGATAGTATTTGTTCTTTTAACGTACGAATGTACCTTGAGCAGAACCTTCGGGCAATAATTCAATCGTCAATATGTAACCAGGTGATTGCCAATATCGAATTGCACTTGCCGACATCACTTGAGCAAAGGGGCTGACAGAGTACACCTGAAAAGCGGTGTTAATTGCAAACGCGTGTCTGATTTTAATCCAAATGGGTGTCAACCGACTGACTTGGGAAGCACTAGGGTGTAGCGACAGCCTTGTCCGGCCTCACTGCTACATTCTATGGTGCCCTTGAGCTTTTGCGTCACGATATTAAAGACGATGTGCATACCCAGCCCGGTGCCGCCGCTGCTGCGTCGGGTGGTGTAAAACGGTTCAAAGACTTTATCCCGCGTTTCTTCGCTCATGCCAGCGCCATCATCAGATACTGTCCAGGTGAGCTGCTGCGGTTGGTCGTTCACTGTAATACAGATAGTACCAGGCTGTTTTCCATCATCGAATCCATGTTTAATGGCGTTGTCGACCAGGTTTGTGAGGATCTGGGCGATGGCACCCGGGTAAGTGGACAAGCGAGCCTCTGCTGGAAAGTCGGTTTTCACCGTGACCTGGGAATGTTTCCACTTAGGGTGCAAACTGGTTAGCACATCGTTGAGATAATCCGGTAGGTTGATGGTGCTGAGCTCTTCTATGGATTGGTCAACAGCCACCTGTTTAAAGTTTTTCACTAGCTGTGCTGCACGATTTAGGTTTGATTCCAGCAACTGCAGGCTTTCTTTTAGTGTGGCAAGAAACTGCTCCAGGTTGTCTTTGCTGAGTCGTGCGTCAGCCAGTTTTTGCTCGCATTCTGCCAGCGCTTTGCTGGCATAAGAGCCAGCCGTAATGCCAATCCCAAGCGGCGTATTAATTTCATGGGCAACGCCGGAAACCAGACGGCCCAGTCCCGCCATTTTTTCCTGCTGTACCAGTTGTTGCTGCGTGACTTTGAGGTCTTCGTGGGCCGTTTGTAGCTGGTTGAAGGTACTCTCAAGCTGGGCCACTGCGTCGGCGTTTGCCAGGGCAATAGCGGTGTAATTGGCGATCGTACGCAGCATTTGCACATCATTGTCGCTAAAAGCACATGGCTGAAAGCTCTGCACGGTCAGACAGCCAATGGTCCGGGTATCAATAATCAGAGGCAGGTAAACCAGCGACTCACTCTCGGCGCCGCTAACCGGCGCTGCAATGTGGTTAACAAACTGCGTCAGTTCGCTGATCTGATTGACCCTGAGCTCTTTTTGGTGGGTGACGCACCACACAGCAGGGCGCTGGGTGTCGGACAAAGCATATTCAAATTCAGGTAGCTTTTGCCCTTTTTCAATCGCCAGTCGACAGGATATGCGCTGATTCTCGGTGTCCAGGATCCCGACCACAAAGACGTCTGCGCCCATCAACTCATTAACGTGTTTATAGACACGTTCCAGTACCGAGGAGAGATCTAAAGTAGAGGTGATGTCTTTGCCTATGGTGCCCAGCATGGTGATATTTTCAGTGCGGGACTGAACCAGATTATCCAGCACAACTTGTTGCTGTTTGAGTTCTTTTATTCGCCATAAATACGCCTTGTATAACAAAGAGGTGATCAGCAGCAGTAGCCCCAGGCGAAACCACCAGGTCTCATACCAGGTCGGTAACTGAGTAATGGCCAGGCTTATTTGATGCTGACTCCATTGACCTTTGCGGTTGCTCCCTTTAATCCTGAGCTGGTAGTCGCCAGGGGGTAACTGTGAATAGGTGATATGGCGTTTGCTGGCGTCCACCTGGATCCAGTTGTCGTCATAACCTATGAGCTGATAGGCATAGCGATTGCTGTGTGGTGCCGTATAGTCCAGTGCCGCAAACTCGACTGAAAAGCTGCGGGTATTGGGTTGCAGGGTCAGTTGGTTGGTGTTGGTTACGGGGTGATTATTGACCGCCAGTTCACTGATCACAAGGGGGGGATGATACTCCCAGGAAGTCCAAAGTTCAGGACGTAACAAGAGGATCCCTTTCGTTCCGCCGAACAGCAAAGTGCCATTACGCAGCTTAGTATAAGAGCCGGTCCACATTGTTCCGGTATCCCAGTCATCGGCGACGCTTAAGTCTGCATAACCGCGATTTACGGGATCTATCCAGCCATAACCGTTCCAGAGACGCCCCTGATCATCTTCCAGTAGATTGCCCGCTGTGCCGGTTGGTCTGCCAACTAATTGATCCAAAGATTCGAACTGGGCGTGCTGACCGTCAAAGTGGACCAGTTTGTCGAGCCCATGTGGCGTGGCAACCAGCAGGTGCCCTTGACTATCAATCAGCAGACTATTGATATAGTTGTCTGACAAGGTCTCTGTAGTACCGGTCTGGGCACTGATCTCCGTGACACTGTGCGCGGCTAAATCGAGTACAAACAGGCCATTGCGGGTCCCTACCCACAGATAATTTGGGGCCGCGTAGGTCATGCTCAGCACTGATTTTCCTGACAAAATGGTGTAATCACTGAAGTGATTTAAGGTTTGGATCTGGCGCGTATTAATATCCATGAGAGCCAGCCCTTCGCCAGTACCGACCCAGAGTTGGCCACCTGGGGTTTCCTGCAAGGTGACAACCTGATAGCCGGGCAGGCCATCAGCTTTACTGAAGCGTGTGAAATGCTGGGTATCAGGATCAAAATGGTACAACCCGGTGTTTGCCGAGCCGACCCAGATATGACCATCAAAGGTTTGGCGGATCGTTCGGGCGTAGCCATCGTCCAGTTTGGTTGGATCCGATGGATCGGGACGGTGGCCGGCTACCACACCGATCTGCGGATCTATGATGTCGATCCCCGTTTGAGCGTTGCCAACCCATATCAAGCCGTTACTGAGTTCGGCAAAACTGCGCACATCGACATGACTTAGCGAATGAGGGTAGGTGAGCCGTCGGACAAAGGTTCTGAACGCACCATTGTGCGGGTTGTGGCGATTGAGTCCATTGCCCCAGGTGCCTGCCCAGATAAGTCCGGACGCGTCAACGAGCAGGGCACCCATAGAGTCAAGGTTAATACTGTAGGGATTCAGGGGATCATGACGAATATGGCGCTTTACCGCGCCAGTTGTGGCATCCACCACGGTGATACCGCCGCCGGACGTGCTTAACCAGATCTCCTGATCATTAGGCTGTGCAATGCCGTTGACCCAGTGATAACTGAGGCTGGAAGGATCATCCGGGCGATGCGTGATCCGCTTGACCTCGTCAGCGCCGGGTACGAAAAACGCCGCGCCATGATCTGTGGTGCCAATCCAGATGGATCGATCAGTCGCCTGAAACAACCGAAATACATTTTGATGATTAAAGGCTGACAAGGTTGTGCCAGCCAGTGGTTGCTGCCAGTCCACATTCTGAGTTGCCCGTAAAGCAGGCAAGGTGATACGGCATAAACCACTTTTGCTGCCCAGCCACAAGGTATCTGTGTCTGTCAGCAAGACTGAGCGGAGCCTGGGTTGTTGCAGTGGTATATCACAGCCTTCAACACGTAGCCGTGTTACCTGGCCTGTTTGTGTCTGGATATGCGCCAGCCCGTTGTCTGTGGCAACATACAGATTACCCCGATTGTCGCCTGTCAGTGAACGCACTGTATTGTGAGGCAAGCCACCTGTTGCTGAGCGGTGATGTGCAAAGCGGCTGAACTGGCCACTTTTGGGATCATAGACAGACACGCCATCAGAGAAGGTACCGACCCAGATCCGTCCGTCCTGGGCGGTCCATAACGTACGTACAAAATTGCCAGACAGGCTTGTCTGGTCTTGCGGATCATGTTGAAAAGGCACAAACCGGTAGCCATCATGACGGATCAAGCCAAACTGGGTACCGATCCAGATAAATCCATCCCGGTCCTGAGCCAGCGCGGTGACCACGCCTTTGGGGATTTGCTCATTGTCGCCTATGGTCTGAAAAATCAGTTCACCGGTGTCGAAAAACGGTGTGTTTACGCTGGTTGTTTGCGTCTGGGCTATGTTCGTCTGAGAGACTGGAGCGGCGGCCCAACTCTGACTGGAAATCAGGTAAGTACATGACAATAAAGTAATCAGAATTGCATGCCATACTCGCCTTAATGTTGTCACTGCCAACCCTCCGGTATCAGTGCGTTGAGGTGATACCAATACATCCATAACCAGTATAGATGACCTGCCATGACTGGACAGTGGTTATTCTGGTTTAGTCTGCTTAATGGCTTCAAGGTAACGACTTTCCACAAAATTTTTCTCTTTACTCAGGTGTTTCAGTTTTTGCCGGGTTTGTTCAAGCTCGGTTTTCAGGGCGGCCACTTCTGCACTGCTGCCGTCCCCTTCGTGTTCTACGGAGAGTTGATCTATCAACTGATTCTGCTCCTCGATCTGACGTTTGTATTGGTTGAGCAATGTCTGAGTTTGCTGATCGCTCATGGTATTGGCGGAGGTACTGGCTTTGGTTTGCTTCAGTTGCTCCAGCTCTTCTTGTAATTGCGTATTGGCCTGGCGCAAGGTGTCAGTAGACTGGAACTGATGCTCCAGTTTGGAGCTGACGTGCTGGAGCTTTTTGTCACTGTTGTCTAGCTCGCCTTTGAGGCGTTTAATGAGTTTATGAGAGCGGATCAGCTTTTTATTTAATTCATTGATGGAGCCTTGCTCTTCTTTGGTGATGTGATCCGCGGTGGATGCGCGGATCTGTGACAATTGATTTTCCAGCGTCATTTGCACCTGCAAAAGTTCAGAAATGGTCTGGCTATGTTGCTGAGAAAACTGGCTGGCACGGGCCACGGCCTCACGGCACTGTGCAAGTAGTTCATTGTTGGCGGGTGCCCCCTGTTTGTGGCTCAAAAAAGTCCCGGCAAAATGACGAAACTCTCTTAAAATCAACAACAAAATATAGAACCAGGCCGCCAGGATCAAAAGCCCCACATTCAGTGCTACGTACTGGTAAACTTCGAGAGGAACCATGAGCTGAGATACGCCGCTTTTGTTTATCAATAAGATAAGTTTAGTTTTCGTTCAAAATTCTGCCTATACTGAAGAAGAATAATTGCGTTAGGGTAAAGAGTGAAAGTCCTGATCGTTGACGACAGCCATGCGACCTGTGAGATCATCCGCCGGGCCTTGCAACAGTTTGAGTACCGCAAGCTGCTTTTGCAGTGTGCCAGCCGTGTCGATGATGCATTGGCACAGATAACCAGCTGGCAGCCCCAAATCATTTTGACCGACTGGCACATGCCGGATAAAACCGGCATAGAGTTGCTGGAGTTAGTGCGTGTCAGCCACCCTGATCTCCCTGTGGCGATGATCTCCACCGTCGATGATACGGCGCAAATTGACTATGCAACGTCCTTGGGCTGTGCTTTTTTCCTGTCAAAACCTTTCAGTGATGATGCGCTGCGTAGCGCCATTATGCCTTTGGTGTTGGAGCAGGAAGCCAACGAAGTGATTGCTGAGGATGAAGCTGTGCCGCTCAGAGAAGAGCTGGCTTTGCCGAAAACTGATTTACTTGAACGGCTGATGCAGAAAAATATCAGTGGCTCACTGGTGTTGAAACCCATCAAAGCGCAGCAACTGGATGAAAGCAAAGTACCATGTATGATGGTGGTGTATGCTGAACGGGGCAGTCAGAAACCCCGGGTGATTGGAGTGTTAGATATTTATGCGGCGTGTGTGTTAGCCAGCAGTCTGCAAGTGATCCCACAAGAAGAAGCGCACAAAGCCATTCATTTAAATCAGGTGAATCCGGAAATTATGGCGGCGTGCAAAGAGGCGCTGGCTAAAACGGCGTATGCATTCGTCGACAAACAAAGCAAAATGAGTTTGTTTGTCAGAAGCTGCTCTTTCCTAACTAAAACTCACCCTAAACTGGAACGCCTATATCAGTATCCACTCGACAGTCGAATTGATTTAAGCTGTGAGCGAGAGGGCATGGCACAAGGTAAGATGTTGATTGTTGGGGTGTGATACCCTTTCACCTCCCCTTAAGGATACATTGACTCTGTGCGTCGATCCGATATGATGTGGTCGGAATTGACGGAAAAACACCCAGGAGGACAATGATGATAGTAACCAAACCGACCGGGCAGACTGGCCTCAATTAATTTAGTCTAGCCAGCACTTCTTTTCGCCCGGTATCTACCGGGGCACTCAGCCCCTTTGTCAATTATTAACATCATTGTTAAGGGGTCGTCATGACCAATTTTCAGATACTCGCCAGCTTAGGCTGGACACCCTTTTTTCAACAACAACTTACACTTGAAGAGTGGAGTAATGCCTGTCCTGTGCGGGTAGTCTCGGTACACCGAACCCGTATTTCAGTGCAAAGCGACACCGGGAGCTTTTCTCTGTCGGTAACACCTGCCATGGATACTCTTGCCGTTGGTGACTGGATACTGGTGGACAATCAGCAGCGACATATCCGCATGCTGGAGCGACAAAGTTGTTTCAGACGCAAGGCGCCAGGGGCACACAGAGAGTGGCAGTTAATCTCGGCAAATGTCGATACGGCCTTTATTTTGTGCTCACTGAATGAAGATTTTAATCTGAACCGACTGGAACGCTACCTGGCAATGGTGCACAGCTCGGACGTACAAGCCGTCATTCTGCTGACTAAGGCCGATCAGGTTGACCATACGGATCAGGCACTCACTATGGTGCGCGAGCTTGACGCCAGCCTGGATGTGCTGGCACTGAATACGCAAGCGTCCGACTGTGCTGAACGTTTGTCTCCCTGGCTCACCAAAGGCCAGACGGTCGTATTGCTGGGGTCATCGGGCGTCGGCAAGTCAACGCTGACAAATACGCTGATGAAGGTACACCATCAACAAACTGGCAGGATCCGTGAGGACGACGGAAAAGGACGGCACACAACGACGCACCGGGAGTTGGTTACCTTGCCATCAGGTGCTTTGTTGCTCGATACGCCGGGGATGCGGGAGTTGCAACTGGGTGGTTGCGATACGGGGATCAGCTCGGCATTTGCTGATATAGAACTGCTTAGTAAGCAATGCCGGTTTAATGATTGTCAGCACGATCAGGAGCCCGGGTGTGCAGTGCATCGCGCGATTGAATCCGGCGAGCTGAGTCAAAGACGGCTAAAGAACTACCTTAAGTTGAACCGAGAAAATGCCTTTAATACTTCCACCATGGCACAAAGGCGTGCCAAAGAAAAATCGTTTGGCAAACTGGTTAAGCAGATAGTGAAAGACAGGGAGCGGTTTAAAGAGTGTTAGTATATGCGTCAGGTCATGCCCAGCGCATAGCCTGACGTTTTTTAATTTAATACAGCTACTTAAATATCTATCCCAAAGGAGTACTATGTTATTGGCAAATAGAAAACGAAAGCGCTGCCTTAAAGGGCTGTGTGTCGCAGTTGTTATGAGTGGTTTGATCGCGGGATGCGCAACGTCTGATGAGCCGAAAAAAAGCGCTGCTTTGTTGCATCGTTATGTAGATAACCAAGGTGGCATCGATGGGCTGGATAATGTTCGGCGGCTGTTATTTGATGACACTGACAAGGTGCTGTATGCAGTCAGCGCGGATGATGATGCATTGACTGCATATCGTGTCGGCGATGATCACTCTTTGACTATGCTGGATATGATGTCAGGTGAACGCGCAGGAGGTATGCTCATCGGTGCATCGGATATGACGTTTGTGGGAGCTGACAGGGATATTCAGGTTGTTAGCTTTTACAGTGGTGCCGTTGCACAGTTTCGGTTGGGCCGTAATGATACATTGACTTTGCAGTCAGGTTTATCTGACCGAATTGATATCCAGCGCGTGTTCAGACAGGGTAAGCCCATTTCAACACAAGAGGATAAACTGGCTCTGTTAGGGCCATATGCCATTGTTGGTGATGCCGCTGGTATCAGTTATGTGGCGGCTAATGTGTCGCAGGCATTGGTGCAACTGACTTCCACACAGGGACAGCTGAGCACACGTCAGACAATTCGGGCCAAAGACGTCAATGCACTGGGTGGCGCAGTGTCGGTCGCGCAATCTGATAGCGGCCAGAAAGTCGCCGTGGCGGGCATGCAGGCAAATCAAATTGCGCTGTTTGAGGTATCAGGCTCACAGCCACTTAAGTTGCAGCAAACTTTATCTATCGGGCACCAAAGAGCGTTAATCGAGCCGGTACTTGTGACTTTTGTACCTGGGACCGAGCGTTTGTTAGTGGCGGATAAGCAAAGTGTATTTGCCTATTCTCCTGATCCACAGGGCAATTATACATCCTCTACAGAGCTGAAGGTGTCAGATAACCAAAAGCTGAGCGCTGTATCACGTTTGGCTTTTGACTCTGCGGGGCAATGTATGCTGGCTATGTCGGAGTCTGCGGATCAGGTTCATATTTTTAAACGTCACGGTGATACCCATTGGCTGCATGAGTCACAACTCGATATTGGCGGCGGACAGGCTCCCACCTCTGCGGCGTTTATCTCCCAGGATAAGGTTGCTATCAGTTTTGCCAAGAGTGACGCGATCCAAATCTATACAAATGTCTGTGGCCAATGAGCTATTAAACTGCGTTCGAAAAGCACATTTGAGTTAATGCACGCGGGGCTATTAAAAGCAAAATGGTCAGATCATGGAAGAGGCACAAATGTGGATCATTTATGCGAGTAACTGGCCTTTCGTGTATTGAATTGCGAAAATAGAAATTATTAGTCATATTTGTAATGAGTTTTTACCTGAGTTGCTATGAGTTTGTCAGGTTTTAGTTGAACTTCATTTCTTTTCCCTGTTAGTCTAATACGTTGTGACGATTTGAAATTTTAGAATACTCTTATTTATTGGAATAATGCCTTGCCTGAGGTGTCCTAGTAGGGCCTGAGCGTCTCTCCTGTGCGCTGGGTTTGGCCGTCTAATCGTCCATCAATAACTGGAAATTTTGACCACTTTGATGGGATGCCATGTCTTCGTTAATGGATATTAAACTGACAAAACTCGGAGCGTTTGTTCTGGATCTGAGCGATCAGGTTTTATATCGCGATGCCAGCGAGGTTGCTATTGAACCTAAGGTCATGGCGCTTTTGTTGTATTTGTATGAAAACAAAGACAGATACGTAAGCATTGAAGAGTTGCACCAGCAAGTATGGTCTGATCGCGTGGTATCGGATACGGCAGTACGTAGTGCTGTTAAAAAGCTCAGATTGATTCTGGGTGATAATGATATTGCGAACGCCCGCTATGTAAAGTCAGTATCAAAGCGCGGCTACAAGTTAATCTGCGATATTGAGCCAGTCGAAGCGCTTGAGGCCGCAGCCCACCCCACAAAAGAAGCTAACGTTGCAACACTGCCTGATGAGGGCCTTGATAGTGGCACCGTCGGTGCGTCAAACGACGTGTCGGAAGCGCTTATCAATACGACAGACAAGCAACCGCCCAGATTAGAGAAATCATCAGGGCTGGTTTATAAGTTATTGATGTTTTTGGTTATATTTCTGTCTGCGATAATCGGGTGGACGAAATATGATGTCATCACTAAGTATGTGCTGGACAGCCAGTTGGCAAACGTCGGCGATCTTGATCCACTAACGGGGTTTAATGGCGAAAAACATGACTTATCGGTGTCTCTAGATGGTCGATATGTTGCTTTTTCTGGTCGCACTTCTATCGAGGAAGACCGGCAGGTATATTTGCTTGACCGACAAAATAACAAGATCAGACAGCTCACCTATCATGCCAATAATGCCGCGCGTGTGCAGTTTGCTCAGAATGATAAAGTTATAATATACAGTGACCTAAGTGGTGGGAAAACGTCTGTTCAGTTGTTACCGCTGACCTTGTCTGAACCTGAGTCAGGGAGGGTCACCCTGATAGAAGGCGTGGTTGCGGTAGGGGACCCTTCTCGTGGCCGTCATGCATCAGAGCTGCTATTGCCTATGTTAGTGGATCTGGAAAGTGAAATGACCCTGTACGCGCTTGACCTGCATACACGAGAGTACTTGCGTATGCTGGCCCCCAGTGATGCAAGTGAAATATTGTATGATGTAAGCTTGTCACCAGATAAACAGAAGCTGGCTTTGATAAAAAAGATCAAAGGTCAGTTCCACATCTTGTTATTTGATTTAGCAACCAAAGAAGAAACCCTGATCTACAGCACTAAGCATAAGTTGTACGGCGTTGAGTGGAAAAACAATACGTCTTTGCTGGTTATGGCCGCAGGTGCGTTTTTCCAGGTTGACACCCTGACCGGGGAGCAAATCAGGTTGATCGAAGACGGCGATGTTGTGTTGCGCAGTTTTGATACCCATGATGGGGCAGATGTTGTATTGCTACAAAAAGAGTTTAGCCGGGCGAAGCGCCTGTATATAGAACATCAACTGGTTCCACAATTAGAAGTCCAGCAGATCATCAATACCGCGCCTCAGGTTGTCGCTATGCTGTATGATGAACTGTCAGATGAACATCGATGGGTGATGCACTTAAAAGACGGGATCACAACCATTGGCAGGATGACAATGAGCAACAGAGAGATGGATTCTTATTACAGCTCTGATGAGAATGTCGAATTACTGGATGTATCGTATCAAGCTGGTGGGATTTTGTTTAAGGAAGGTCCCAAGCTGGCATTTTACTCGTTTGAACACCGTCAGGTTAGTTATATTACCTCATCTATGGAGACCAGCAGCGATGCTGCGTTCAGTGCAGACGGCAGTGCTATTTATTACGGGGTCAATGTAGCGGGTGAGTGGGAAATACAAAGCTATGATATAGGCTCTAAAATCAGTAGCCTGCTGTTATCCGGTTATCGCTCTATCCGCCCTGCAGGGACTGGCTATATCGTCGCTGAGCCCATTGATGCACAGCTTTTCTATCTACCTACCCTTACTGGCCCGGCTAGGGCATTGAATCATCCAATTGACTTTAGATATATTAGCCGTTGGTACGTCCGGGGTGAGCATATTATCTGGACGGCATTTGATGAACGTAATACTTATCTGCACAAACTCAACTGGCAGACGGATTCGCATCTCGTTTATGAAGAGCGCTTTTTCGCTCTTTACCCCACCATAGCGGCAGATATAAGTGGAGATAAAGTCCTGTCACTGTCAGTGCAATTAAATGATACCTCTATTGCAACAATTAAAATAGATCACTAAGATGATACCTGAAAAGGGGCCGAGTGTTTGGGTTACGCACCCTCGCTCTATTCTCCTTGTTCACTCTACTTAATAAAAAACAAAAGGATCATTAGTGTGAAAAAAACAATCTGTATAGCCATTATCTCTCTTTTCTCCGTTGTTGGGTCATTTTCTACGTATGCAGACGAAAAAGGTCCACAAAACCCTATCTGGGTTTGTGGAATTCTAGACTGTGATAAGCCACATGAAAAATTTTTGCGCTAACTCAATATTCAATTAGTCCAGCAACGCCTTTAAAATTCTAAAAATAAGCCATTGATATAATGGCTTATTTTTTTAGTTATAAAAAATAGATGTAACAGTTGTTTAGAAAATTGCGATAAATTTCTATAGTTGGTTCCGAGTTAACGACAACCGGACAGGGACTGATGAAAGGTTGTAACTTAGTCGGCAATCTGTGTAGTTTGTTAGCACTATCAAGGATTGAAAGTGAGATGCCGACAATGCTTTTTTCCAAGGATTGGAAGAAGTAAGTATCAAACTCTGTTGTATGTAAACTGCAGTGTTTGGCGTTAGCTTAGGATGTATCGCTAAATTGTCTTGTTGTCTTTTGGGGTACATATGTTGCACCTTATGCAACATGTAGGTGAAATAATAACAATAATATAGAAATCCGGACCAACACAGGGAGAGCAACAGGAATAGTGTTGGAAGCACAGAGTGACTACCTACCACTCGCATTGTCAGTGCTCTGGATTGTTACAAGGATTGACTGATGAAGATCAAGGAGTGATTGCCAGTGATGCAGCGGTCCTACTGCCGTTGTATTGCTGGTTAGATTCATCAATAGCATTAACAGGTGTTGCTTGCTGTAAAAGGAAGATCGTATTCCAAATTAAATAATAACAACGATAACAATGTCACCATTAAATATGGGGCTGTTAAACAACATGTCGTCACAGCTAGTTGCCAATACCCACCAATATTGGTTTTTGTTTTTCAGCCCTGTTTTTTCCCATAGCCGGGGATCTGCTCGTGCGTCACTTCATCAATTTGGTCAGGTTTTAGGAACTGATGCGCATATTTCAAATAGACTTTCGAATCAACAAAGACGTCAAATAAGTCTGGGTCAATGTGATCGCCTAGTTTCATTTTCCCCATGATGAACAAACATTCACTGAGCTTTTTCGCATCTTTATAGGGGCGATCTGCCGCCGTGAGCGCTTCAAAAATATCGGCAATGGCCATGATCCTGGCGGGGATCGACATTTGCTCACGTGATAGCCCTCTAGGGTATCCAGTGCCGTCCATCTTTTCATGATGACCGCCGGCAAATTCAGGCACACGGCGCAAGTGTTTTGGGAAGGGGAGCGCTTCAAGCATTTCCAGTGTGATGTCCATATGGCGATTGATGATACTACGTTCCTCGGCAGTTAACGTGCCGCGTGCAATGCTCAGATTATAGACTTCGTTCTCAGTTAATAGGGGTTGTATTTCTGAGCCTATCCGCACTGACGCTTGTTCGGCAATGTCTTTTACGCGTTGCTGATCTTCGTCGCGCATGAATTCTCCACCGATATTGGCATGTCGTAAAAATTGGCGATCTTGCTCCAATTGGGTGAGTTTTTCCTCTAACTCCACTCTAAGGTAATTGACCTGAGCGTGGTCACCATCCCGCTCAAAACGGAAAATACGTTTTGTATAGTCGAGTTCAAGGTCGCGCTTTGCCAGTTCAATTTTGGTATCTACCAGCGCGATTCTGTCGTTTACCGATTCAAGTTTGGTGGCTTTATCCATGACATATTCAGGAATGGCGATTTTCCCACAATCATGCAGCCAACCTGCTAATGACAGCTCGGCCCGATCGGCTTCCGTCATGGAGAAATCGGCCATGGGACCTGATGTGGCGTCATGTACTGCTTCGGCAATCATCATGGTGAGTTCTGGCACGCGTCGACAGTGCCCCCCGGTGTAAGGCGATTTTTCGTCTATGGCTTTTGCAATCAGGCGGGTAAATGCCTGAAACAAGGTTTCCATGCCATCGATAAGCTGACGGTTGGTCAATGCCACAGCGGCTAGCGCACCAATGGAACAAATCATGTCGGTTTGCTGTTTAGAAAAAGGGACTATCTCACCCTTGCTGTGCGGGTTGATCAGTTGCAGCACTCCGTTAAGCTCTTGCTCATGATTAAGTAATGGAATGGTGAGCACGGATTGCGTGTGATAGCCCGTTTTTGCATCCATCGCTCGTGCTGCGGATAGATCGTATTCCTGGCATTCGTATACGTCGTCTATTTTGATCATTTCCCGCTTTGCCGCAGCCAGCGCGACTAAGGCACTTTCGTTACATTGTCCATTGTCCAGATAGATAGGGATCGGAGGAAAGGGGATTGGCTGATTGGAGGTACCGCCCATGTGTAGATCCAAAGGCCCATTGATCAGTGTGGCAAATTGCAGTTGCATGTCTTCCGTGACGGAATATATGGTACCGCCATCAGTTGCACTGAGTTCCATCGCCGAAAGCAGGATGTTTTCCAGGAGTCGACTTGTATCGTGCTCCGATGCCAGCTCAATGGCCAATTTGAGTAGATGTTGCAGCGCGACCTGTGAGCCTGCCTGCTCAAACTTATTTGCAATGTTTCGAATATGCTGTTCCATAACTCACCTGCTATTTCGATGTATGGGTGTAGCTGCCATCCCACTGCTCACCGGGCGGGTTAGCCTGTAAGACCAAGATCCGCTCACTAAGTAGCGTATAGATTTTTCGCTCTGGTGAGCGTTCTTTAAGTTTAGTAAATGCTGCCTGAGCCTGCTGCCATTGTTGTGATAAATAAAGTGACCAGGCTTGTTCATGGGCGTCCAGTTCTTCGCGTATGGCTGGGGTTAACGCCTCATGACTGCAAATCGGTTCATATACCGTGACGGCCTGGTTTTTGCCTTTGACTTTAACTTTGTCAATTGGGCGGCATACCAGGCCTGAGCATTGTGCATACGTCGTTTCATTGATAAGAATGCCCACACCATAGTATTTCGTCAGACCTTCAAGCCGGGAGCCCAAATTCACGGCATCGCCAAGTACCGTGTAGGCGCGACGATATTCGGACCCCATATCTCCCACATTCATATCGCCGGTATTGAGCCCAATACCAATTTTAAACGGGGGCAACGATTGTTGGCGCATAGGTTCTTGCAGCGCATCAACCTGATCTTGCATCGCCATGGCACAGCGCACCGCCAGTTCAGGGTGCGCCTCAACAGGCAAGGGAGCATTCCAAAACGCCATCACCATGTCGCCCACATATTTGTCTATGGTGCCCTGGTGCTCGAAGATGATCCGTGTAATGGGCGAGAAATACTGATTGAGATAAGACTTGAGCCGACCTGCATCCAGGGATTCAGAGATAGTGGTAAAGGAGCGAATATCAGCAAACAACACGGTGATATCACGTTTTTCCCCTTCCATAGACACACTGTCCGGGTTGTCTAACATCGCCTGAATATGGGCAGGCGGGACATATTGATCGAAAATTGATTTTATCTGAAGTCGCTCTTTGTGCTCCCTGACAAACCCCAGGCTGCCCAGGATCATGGCCTGGCTAATCAACATAGCCAGCACTGCCACTTGAGGTAAATCCAGTCGGAGCTTGACCCATAAATAAGCACTCAGTGTGATAAATAATCCGCTCACACAGAGGGTAAAGACTGCAATGCCCAATACTTCGAGGCGGGGTAAAATAAAGACGCACAGGAGGCCCAGTAACAGCAATAGCATGATCACCGCCCCATCCATCCAGTTGGGTCTGCTCGGTAATAGCTCTGGAAAAACCAAGCCCTCTAGTACGTTAGCGTGGACTTCAACTCCGGGATACTGGACACCCACAGGCGTCGTTCTTAGATCGGCATGACCAACCGCGGACGTACCGACAAAGATAATGGCCTGATCGAACAGTGCGGGGTCTATCTGGCCGTTCAGGACATCGGCGGCGGAGACATACGGAAAGCTGAAGGCGGGGCCTCGGTAAGGGACATTGACCCGGCCATAGTCGTCTGTTGGAATAAGTGCTGTACCCAGGCGTATTCCCTCAACGCTGTGCCCGGTACCAAAGGGTTTAGTGACTACCTCGACTTGCTCGGCCATGGTGTAGAGTCGCGCGGCTTCCAGTGCTAATGCAGGATAGAGCTGACCCTGATGCTTGGCCAGCAGCATCGAGTTACGAATAAAGCCATCGCTGTCTGGGGCACTGTTAATAAAGCCACTTCCCGGGCTGTTTTGTTGTAATTCGGAGACATTGGCAACATGCCCGGCGAAATTGGGAACGGGCAACGCAGCAGCAGGAATGGCGCTGAAAAAAATGGTCTCTGGTAACGTGCCAACGAGAATGTCAGGCTGATGCTCGAACAACAGGCCAAGTACAGTGTCCGTTTCTTGTAAGCGGCTGGCAAAGGCTTTGTCGGCATCTATGGTTGGGGCCAGAGCATGTAACGTATGAGAGACATTGGCAGTGGTTTGCTCATCAAGGTGGCTGAGCACTTGCCGCGCCGGGTTCAGTTCCGGTTCTGAAAATAAGATGTCGTAGGCAATGACGGCTACGCCCGCATCAGCCAGCTGAGATTGTAATCGTGCCATCACATGGCGGCTCCACGGGAAGCGACCGACTTGTTTGAGACTGGGTTCATCGATATCGACAATCACAATAGGTAAGAAAGAGCGCGAGTGCAAAGACAGAGTCGATTTCAAACGCAGGTCGTAACCTAGCCCTTCAAGGCGCTTTAAGGCGTCGCCATAGGGCGAGGCCGGGGATAGTGTGAGCAATTGTAAGGCGATAAATAGGATGATAAGGCAGAGGCCACAGAGCCATTGCTGATAGTATTTACGCCATAATCGCGGGAGGCTCATGGCAGTGTTAGTCCCTCGCGAGCCAGAATGGTTTTGAAAGGCCGGTTCTGGCGCTGAATGTCTGCGGCTATCTGATCCAGCGCTGAATCGCTGCGGTCCGGATCATGGCTGATCAGCACAAGGTGCTTCACAGCCCCTTGTTCGGCCAGGAGCAGCGCATCTTTGATCAGTGAGTGGCCCCAGCCGTGCTTAAGCGGATAATCATCCGGTACAAACTGGCCATCGTGGATCAGGTAGTCTGCGTCTTTAACAAAATCAACCCACTGTTGAAATGAGGTGACAGGCAGACCCGGCGGGTTCAGCTCATTGTCAGTGGCGTAGACCACCTCGATACCGTCTGCAGCAATTCGGTAGGCACTGCCACCACCCGGGTGGTTCATTGCGCAGCGGCGAATGTCAAAGTCTTCATACTGCCAGTGGTCCTTCACTTGTGGCGTTACCTGAATATCGGCAGCTAAGGTGTTATGTGGCACGGGAAAATAGCTCCCCTGCATTTGCTTTAAAATGGCGTCAGGAGCATACTCTTCTGTGACACCCGGTACAATGGTGATCTGGCGTTTTGCAATGTACGCGGGAATGAAAAACGGAAAACCCTGAATATGGTCCCAGTGGTTGTGGCTCAGTAAGATGTAAAAAGGTTGGCGGGTATGCATCACCTCCTGGCCTAGTATTCTAAGCCCGGTCCCCGCATCCAGGATCATACGCTTACCAGCATCGCTTTCAAGGGTTACACACACTGTGTTACCGCCGTAGTGGACGGTTGTTGGCCCCGGTGTGGGGGTGGACCCCCGCACACCATAAAACTTTATTTTCATACCTAACCCTTTGGTGACTGATTACTTAATGCGTCACTGTTGAACGACCTGGCCGGCTTGTAAACTCACCCTTGCGGGAGAAGACTGTTGCAGGACAAAGGTAAACTCCGTACTGCTGTTATGCTGTATGACGGTTTTCAGCTCACCGCTGACTGCGCTACTGAATAGCTGTGTGCCATCTTCATCAAAACTGGTATCCCAACTTCCCGGTGATTCACTCAGTAATAGCTGACCGACATACAGGGATTTAGAGCTGCTTGCCTGGGCGAACAACAATAATTTACCGTTGCTTTCGATCCAGGCCTGGTTGATCAGCACAGCTTCACCGGATATTTGTTCAAACATCAGTACCCCTCCAGTCGCAAAGCTGGTATCCAGTGCGCCGGTACTGGTCACCCGAACGATAAAGTTCTTAGTGCCTGCATGGCCAAAGACGATAAAGCCCTGGCTGGCATCCACCACTGAGCCCCTTATGGTGATGTCGTCACCCACACTCAGGCCGATATCGAGTAACGCCAGGCCGTTTGTGCCGAAGCTGGTATCGGGGACGCCTGCTTCATTGGCTTTGGCCAGCAGCAGTTGAGGTGCCGTCGGCCCCGGTTGACTTTGGCCAACGCCGACCAGGCTACTTCCTACAGTATGGATCATAGATACTTTATGTGCATTGGGGCTGCAACTGTAACCACTCGGAATGGGGTAATCAAAGTGAGCAGGTAAGCTACCAGAGCTGGGGATGACAAAGGCTATACTGTGCACATAACAACTGGCTGTTGCCTGACCCAGGGCCAGAATATTCCCACTCGGCAGCGTTGTTAACTGAGTTAGCTCTAATGCGGTAGACTCTGCTTGATACTCGCTGGCGAGCAAGCTCAGCACACCGTTGTTGGCAAAGCCGCTATCCAGAGCTCCTAAGTTACTGAACTTATTCAGTGTTGCCATGGCTTGCTCATCCCCCGCTGATACCGAGACGTTGCCAGAGGCACTAAGTAAAACGTCGCCTGTGCTGTTTTCCTTAATGGCACCCACGGTGGCGCTGGACATAGGTCCTAAAGTTGTAGCGGGCACAGTGGATACCAAGCCCAGATTGGCAAAGGTATTCGTCCGTTGGCCCACACTATCGAGTTTCAGTACGTACGGCACGGTTTGTGGTGTGGTTTGCCAGGTTGCTGCCTGGCCTCCGAGCAATAGATGTCCTAAGGAGGCGCTAAAGGTCGATACTTGTCCGGCGACAAAGGATTCGTCTCGACGGCCGACACTGACAGTACGTTGACCAAAAGAGCCAAAGTTCGGGTTCAGTTCGGCTGCTGTGGTTATTTCACCAAGCCAGAGCTCTGATAGGTAGTTGTTACCCAGATGATTGAATTTCTGACCACTGAATAACAACCCACCCTGGGTTTCCAGGAAATCGAATATCTTGAGCCCGGTACCATGATACAGGCTGTAGCCATTGCTGCCAGGGAGCCAGTTGGTATCTACATCACCATTGAGGCCAACCTTGATTACCTGAACTGCCTGATCACTACTAAAGAAACTGCGCTGAATGGCCAGATAGTAAGTATCGCTATCCGCTGCGATCCCTATGCCGGTTGCAGCATAACCAGAGATATCATTGTCTGAGTCTGTGGGGAGTTCACTGAGCAGATAGACGCGTTTACCTGTGCCAGCAAAGGCCGTGTCCAGCACGCCATCCATGCTCAATTGCAGTAAGTACGCAGAGCGTTCTTCGCCAAATTCGTCCAGTGTTGTCAGCCCGGTAACCAATAGGGTATTACTGTCTTTAATCTGCACATGACGGGCAGTGTCATTGAACTTGGTGCCGTCTGCGCCTTCGGGCACTGTGGTGATATTGATTTGTAGCAGACCGTTGCTCTGGAAGCTGCTATCCGGAGCCAGCGTGCTTTGTGTGAGGCGCATTAACATCACATCCTCACCCGTTTCGGTCGACGTAATCTCGCCGTACACCAGATAGTCTCCAGAAGGCAAAGTGACCATACCTCGTGCATTCTTGGTGGGCGTTTCTGCCAGCGATTGGGTTGTGGTGACCTCGCCCTGAGCTGTGATCCTGGACAGCGTCACTGTACCTGTTGTTGCGGTGCTGGTGGCTCTGATATTACTCACAACGGTGAGGGTTTCATTGTCTTCCAGCGCAATAGCAACGGGGGTAACAAACACGTTGCTGCCTAAAGGTAAGATCATATAGCCATTGTTGTTGGCATAGCTGGTATCCAATGATCCATCGCCGAGCAGACGGAATAAGAGTAGTTGTTGTGAGCTTAAGAAATTGACGTAACCTGCCACATAAATACGCCCCTGTTCATCAACAGCCGCTACTTTTGCCCAGACATCCTGTGGAATGCTCTCAATCTCGATGCCGAAGCTACTTTGGAAGTTGCCTGCCTCCGCAAAGCTATTATCAGGGCGGCCATCACTGAGTTGCTTGCTGACGTAAGCACGGTGAATATTGCGGCTGGCGGCGTCATTGAAATGGCCAACAGCGCCGACGCTGATCAGTTTGCCATCGCTAAGCAGAATGGTTTCGCCGGGGTTGTGGAATTCCAGGCTGGCATTGAGCGCCACCGTTAAGCTGCCGTCATTACCAAATGTACTTCGCTTAGTGGCAATATAGCTCGGTGCTGCTTGTGTGACGGAGATAGTGATCTCGCTTTCTGCACATAGCTGAGGTGTACCAGAGTCACAGACTGTGACGGTCAGGGTATAGGTTTGCTCTCCATTGCTAGCCAGCAGCTCGGCATCGGCAACGGTGACTTTACCATCTGTATCGACTGAGAAAAGCCCCGCATTGTTACCCGACAACTGATAGGTGAGAGAGTCGCCATCTGGATCGGAGGCACTGATCTGCAGCACCTGCGTTCCATTGCTGATATCCGTTTCAATCTCCGCTGAACCGGGCTCTACAGTGGGTGGGTAGTTTTTGTCGTTTACGGTGATGGTAACCGTCGCGACGTTGGAGATTTCGGCCAGGTCGTTGCTCATCGCGTAACCAAAACTATCACTGCCGACGAAGTTAAACTGGGGAACGTAAAGGGCTATGCCAGAGGTTGAATCTATCGAGACACTGCCGTGGGACGGTTCAATCACAACCATTACGCTATTGACCAGTAGATCACGTCCTTTGGCCTGATCATTGTTCAGGACGGAGATAGCCACCGCCTCATTTTTATCGACTTGTGCACTGTCATCGACTGCCACCGGGGTTGTATTCGGCGCTGTGATAGTAATGGTCACGGTGGCAGTGTTGGAGACTGCTCCCTGGTTGTCTTGCACTTGATAGGTGAAGCTGTCCTCTCCCTCCGACGTGCCGGTATGAAAATAGGTGATCTCCCCGCTGCTGCTTACTTCTGTGGTGCCCATTTGCGCACTTTGTACTATCTCAACGGTGCCGGCTTGCAGTGTGCCATCGGCATCACTGTCATTGTCCAACACTGTGATAGTGACAGACTGGGCGACTTCGACAGAGGCGCTGTCATTCACCGCAACCGGTGGCTGATTGAGCCGTTCAACCGTAATGGTGACGGTTGCAGTATTGGAAAGACCCCCTTCATTGTCTTGCACTTGATACGTAAAAGAATCACTGCCTGAGAAGCCGCTTTGCGGGGTATAGATAAATCCGCTCAGCTCTACGGTATCCAATGTCACGCTGCCGTTAGTCGGGGCGCTGACCACTGTGAGGCTGTTGTAATTCAGGCTGCCGTCACTGTCGCTGTCGTTGGCCAGTACGTCTATGGCAACCGCTACCTCTTGGGTCGTTGTGGCGCTGTCATTCACGGCAACCGGTGGCTGATTAAGTGGTTCAACCGTAATGGTGACGGTTGCAGTGTTGGAAAGACCGTCTTCATTATCTTGTACCTGATAAGTAAAAGAATCACTGCCTGAGAAGCCGCTTTGCGGGCTATAGATAAATCCGCTCAGCTCCACAGTATCCAATGTCACGCTGCCGTTAGTTGGGGCGCTGACCACTGTGAGGCTGTTGTAATTCAGGCTGCCGTCACTGTCGCTGTCGTTGGCCAGTACATCTATGGCAACCGCTACATCTTGGGTCGTAGTGGCGCTATCATTCACAGCAATCGGTGGCTGGTTGTTGCCTGTGACTTCGATAAAGACATGAGCCACATTGGACGTTGCCCCTCTGTCATCTTGAATTTGGTAGGTAAAACTGTCGCTACCCCGGTAGCTCGGTTCACTCTGATAAATGAACTGGGTGCGGTTTGCATTCAGGCTCACATCACCATGACTGGGCCCTTCAATCAGCATCAGGCTGGTTGGGTTCAGACTGCCATCAATATCCTGGTCATTGGCTGCCACCGAAATGCTGACTGGTTGCCCTTGTGCGACTTCAACACTGTCATCGTTGGCCAAAGGCGCGTCATTGACTTCGCTGACTTCAATCACCACAAAAGCCTGCACACTGGCTGCGCCATCATCAATTTGATAGACGAAATAGTCTTGGCCATAGCTATTTTGTTGCGGGGTATAGCGGAAACTCCCTGTGTCACTGAGCTCTAGTGTGCCCATTAAGGGTTGCTCTATTATCGATAAGGTCAGCGTATCTTCATCGGCATCACTGTCATTTTCCAGCACGCCAGGGAGGTCGACAAACAGCTGTTCATCCTCGTTAGTCTGATAACTGTCATTGACTGCGACGGGCGGAAAATTACTGACTTCGGTCTCTATAAGCAGTGTGATAGTGGCTGTGTTTGAGCCACCATTGCCATCTTCCACCCGGTATTCAAAGCTGTCTGTGCCGATAAAATCAGAGTTGGGTTGATAGTTAAAGCTTCCATCAGCATTGAGTGTCAGGGTGCCATTTTGTACATCGGTGACGGGGGAGGTGTTCACAGTGAGTGCATCGCCATCGAAGTCTATGTCATTTACCAGCAGCCCGGCGCCACTGACAGTGAGCTCGCTGTTTTGTGTCAGCGCATAGTGATTGTCAAAGGCGATCGGATCCTGATTAACGCGCTCAATTAATAAGGTGACTTCGGCCTCAGCAGTGACGCCCTGGCTATTGACGATACGATAGCGAAATCCATCGGTGCCAAAGAAGCTCTCTCGGGGTTCATAAGTAAAACGGCCGTCGGCAAATAGAGTCAGCGTACCGTTTTGTGGATCGCGAACCGCTGTGGTGACCAGTGTCAGCGGTTCCAGGCCATTGGCATTGTCGTTGCTCAGCAGATTGCCTGAGAGTGACGCAAACTGAACACCACTAAAGCTGTCAGCAACGGCAACAGGGGTGATCAGGTTGGAGGCTGCTAGCATGCGCGACTCGCTGAAGGCACTTTCACCGCTGCCGTCAATGCCAGTGATGCGGGTGTAATAGTGTTTTTGTGGATCTAATCCACTGAAGGTGTGCGTAGAGTCGGTTAAAGCGATGACTCGCTGGCCACCTGGTAATGTGGTGATGTTGCGCACATCATCAATGGGTGATTCGGCCAGATAGGCGTTATAGCGCAAAAAACTGGGCAGTGGCTGCCAGTCCAGTGCCGCGCTCCCGTCACTGCGTGGCGTGCTGTTAAACGCGATACTACGTGGTAACCAGGTAATTTGTTGGGTGGCTATTGTGGTCAGATTGCCGCCGTTGTCTTCTACCCAGACCTGTAATTGCAGGCTACCTGGTTGCTGCGCAAAATTAGCCGGGTTAATACCCGTTTCGGTAAACGCGAATGGATCGCTGCAATTGCCATCGCATAAAACCTGTGCCTGCTCTGCATTGTCAAAGCCGAGCAATACCCGGCTTACGCCTTCCGGATCGGTGATAGCATCCAGCGAGACGGTTAGGTTACCCCGGTAGGTACGCTGTGTATCGGGGAACAGGACGTTGCCCGTTCCGTTTACAAACTGTGTGTTGACCACCTGGCGCGCGGCGAGGGTACGGTTTGCGAACTTGGGCTGATAGTCAAAAGGGATCAAACTGACCTGGCCTGATGGTGTATCTGGCTGTTCGGCACCGTTATCCTGGTCAGGTGGTTCAGTGGTCGTATTTTGGTTGGGTGTTGTGTTTGTTGTGTCGTCACCATCGCCTGAGCAACCCGTTAAAAGCCCGGTACAAAACAGTGTCAGAATGCCCAGTTGGTGTAATTGCGAGCGCTTCATCCCCCATCCCCCTTAAGGTTGACTCAAAATAAACAAGCCAGAAGCGGTAACACTCGGCTCATCAATTTCGTTCAAATTAAAATTGCCACGCAGCTTATTTAGCTCGTCGCTGAACTGGGTTTCGATAGTGCCTTCAGCCAGATTTTGCCCATGCGAGGCAAAGTTGACGCCCAGCGTCATGCCACTGGCGTCGATCAGGCCATTAAAGGCGGCAAACCATTCGCCTTGTTGGTCGTTAAACGACAGCACGCCTTGCGGCACTGTGCCATTGTCGAAGTCGACATTGATCTGCATTTGGATGTTGCTGACTGCGCCAGCAGTAGAGTTAAACTCGGTGCGTTCAAGCGTGGTGTATAGGGCCGTCCCGGTGCGCTCGGCAAGTAGATCTTCAAGGGGCTCGATCCCGACGGTGTCGAGGCTCTCTTCCGTAATAAAGCCGTTATCAGAGATATCCCGACCGACATCGGGCAAGGCGGCTTCAAAGGCCTCCTGAGCCGCAGGAGGGGTGGCTACCGGGGTTTGCGCAATAGTCAGTGTTGTTGCCTCAGCAGGAGAGTCATCTAGCTCAGCGCTGGTATCCTCAGTGTTACTGTCATCGTTTTGCTCATCTGGATCGTTACCGCTGGCAGCGCCCCGGCTGGTTGGCGTGAGCCGGGTCAGTTGTGATGGTGGTGCAAGTAGGGGCGTTACTTCACCGCTTTGGCTGACACTGGCAAAGGAAAAGTTACCTTCTTGCCCGAGCAGCAACGGCTCCTCGTTGACGCTGACTTCAATGGTGCCATCCCACACGGCCAGCAGTAGAGCATCTCCTTGCCATTCAACTTCATAATGCGTGCCTCGGATCCCGATACTGCCGACTGGGGTGCGGAGCTGATAATTGTCTTTGTTGCCCTTTATTTTGCCTGTAATGGTGCGCAGTCCGCCCGTCACTAATTCCATCACAACAGAGCCATCCTCTTCAGAGGAACCGCTATATTCATTGATGATCAGTTGGGTGTTTTCTTTTAAGGCGATTAAAGCACCATCTTGCATACGCAGCTGGGCATTGCTTTGTTGTCCGGTATTAACCACATCGACATCAAAAACCGGGCTGCGACGTTTTAGTGCGCGCTGTTCGGCGCTGTCACTGGCTGTTGCCACTACTTGGCCACGGGACATCAGGGTTTTGCCCGCCGGGGCAGCCTGACTGACGGTTGCAAAGAACAAGCCGGATAACAGTAGAGTCAGGTGCGTGCTGTGTCTGAGTGGCTGCCAGCGGGTGCGAAAATTAGAAATCATAATGTACTCCTAAGGACCATTCAGTACGATCATAACTGTACAGTTGCAGTGAGCTGTCTTTGTCGTAGTAAGCCAGCTTAGTTTCCAGACTCCAGGCTGGTGTTATCTGGTATTGCCAGACCAGGTGTGCAATATGCAGTGTTTCGTCTCGCACTTGTAAAAAGAAAGGGTGCGCTGCTCTGTGTTCAATATCCCGGTATTGCACTTTGGCATTTAGGCGATGTGCATCATTGAACCGATACACCATCGAGGCACTAAAATGGCTGTAGTCACGGGCATAATGCTCGCCTTCAGGGTTTCGCGCTGGTTGCCAGGTATATCCCGCACTCAGGCGTAATAGCCAGTTTCGGGTTGCCCGGCTGAGGGCCAAGCCAGAAGTATATAAGCGACTGTCAAGAGCACTGTCTCGGACATTGTTCAAATTAAACGCGCTTATATTGACGGTCGCTGCCCAGTGTTCATTGATGGCGTATCTCAGCGCACCAAACACGCCTGCATCTTGCTGATAGGTCGCAGAGTCCAGTGACATAACACCCAGCTGGGTACCAAGATGCAGCTGAAAGGCCGCAATATCCTGAATGTAGCTGAGGTTAGCGCTGAGCTGAGTTCGGTCGAATTCATCGCTGTCCTGGTGCCGTTGATCTGATACCTGAAGATTGGCTCGCCATGCCTGATGTTGAGTTTGTTGCCAACGGCCATCAAAACGATAACTGGCACGGGTGAAGGAATCCGACGCTTCGCGGCTAGTTTCATCGAGCAAAATGGGCAGGCCGCCAATCACTATGCGGTCATCTGTGGTACCACTGTTGACGTTGCTGTCGTGGCCCAGCGCCAATGAAATCCGGTGCTTCAATTCCTGTTTCAGGCTGGCAAGGTTGTCTTCAATGGCATCCAGCGCACGCGTTACCTGTTGTCTAAACTCATCACTGAGTGGCGTATTCAGTAGCGAGCTGAGTGTACTGGCAGCTTGCGGGTAATTCTTTTGCTTGTTGTAGGTCAGGCCTAGCAGGTACAAGCTGGGTTGATGATTAGGTTTGGCGGCGAGCACCCGCTCAAGGGCAAACACAGCCTCATTATAATGACCCGTTTCGAGTGCGGCTCTGGCGTACATAAAATCAAAGGCAGGATCGCCAGCGGCAGTCTCGAATTGTGCTTGCGCTAATGCATAAGCCTGTTCAAATTGTCCCTGCTCGAGTGTTGATTGGAGTTGTGTGAGCGGTGTCGGTGCGGCCAGCGCTGCACTAGTGTGCAGTCCAACCAGCAAAACGACCGGAATAAACGCGCGATGAAGTAATAGCTGCATAACAGATCACCCAAGGTTCGATTATTCTCTGGTACTGCCAGTCAACTTTGTTTGTAAGCATTATTTCATACCCGGGCATGCCATGCCGGAGCGTTTAAAACGGCGAACTGATACGTACACCGCTAACACGCCAGGGTGTCACTGATAACGACCTAACAGGTTAATCTCTATCAGTTTTAAGTCAACGGACCAAGAGAGTGTGATTAAATTATAGACAGTGCTTTCAATAATTCACTCTAAGTTACGGGTACAAGACATGTTTGTGATTAATGTGAGATAGGATTAATACCTTGCTCTTGGCCGATCTGTGGATATTGCGAGAGCAGATGCTGATAGGTGCCATCCTGGATGATGTCGCTGAGGCCCTGATTGAACAGGCCGATAAGCTTACGGGATCGGGGATGTGTTTTGAGGATTCCAATATGAAGTGGCCATGATGCGATGACCTGAGTGTGTACGGTGAATATCTCTTGCTGAAAATGGTGGGTGATTACATAGGCCGCGGCAAACCGATCAGCAATTACACCATCGACCCGGCCCCGGGCCAGCTGTTGCAGACATTCGCTTAAATGTAGCTGGCTGATCACGCCGATAGCGGGATACCCACGAACCAAGTTTTGATAAGCAAAGCCACGGATCATACACACGCGTTTGCCATTGAGAGATCTTAATCCAGAAAAAGGCAGGGCGTGAGCGGCGAGTGAGATAAAAATGAGTTCATTGTGCAAATACGCGGTGCTAAAGAAAAATTGCTGTGCACGTGCCTGAGTATACCAAAGTGCCGGGATCACATCGACTTTCCCGCTCTGTGCCAGGCGCATTGCCCGGCTAAATGGCGCGACTTCAAGCGCAAAGGTTTCGCCACTGCGAGCAAAGGCTGCGGCAACGATATCATAGCTAAGACCACGATCATCGTCCTGTACATAAGGTGGCCATACGCTATGACTGCCCAGCAGAATGGGTTTTGCTAGCAATGGAGAGGCACATGTCAGGCACCAGACAAACGCCATTAGCACGAAATTGCGCACACCAGCCCCCTTATTTTCTCACTGTTCTGAGTGTAGTTGAAATCGCCTCAATTGGCAGCATGGAGCGAATGTCATGGGGCAATTGTAATCTTCTGTATGGTATCTGCTAAACAATGTATATTTCATCCAACCTGTCATGCCGGTGTCACAATGCGCGTTTTATAGTGGCATACTGCCAACGAATAAAGACAACAACGTATGACAATTAAACAACGTGTATACTGGATATCTGTGATAGCGGGTGCAGGTATGTGCCTGGATCAGCTCAGTAAGTGGTTTGCAAGTGACTACTTAAATGGCTGGCAGATGGCCAGCTACTGGCATGACCTGGTGCGCCTTGGCTACCGGGAAAATAGCGGTGTGTTTTTGAGTTTAGGCAGTGAATTACCAGCGCCATTGCGCAGTGTGTTGTTTATTGGTGTGATTGGTTTGCTGTTGGTGGCGATTTTACTATACACATTGAAAAGTGAGGACTTGAATCGTAACCAGATCACTGGCTTGTCTTTGGTGTTGTCTGGCGGTGTGAGTAACCTGATTGATCGGGTGCTTAACAATGGTGCGGTGATCGACTTTCTCAATCTGGGGATCGGTGAATTGCGAACGGGGGTGTTTAATATTGCTGACGTAGCAATTATGTGCGGTGCCGTGATGTTGATACTCTGTACGACCCACAATCAAAACGTTGCTGCGCAGAAAACCTGAAGCCAAACATACACCGTCAAAGTGGTAAATGTTAGCTGGCGGGCAACTCGGATGGTTTGCTGAGCAGATAGGCCATGACCATCAGCTCGGTTAACGCGACGCCGACCAGTACAAACCAGGGCGCGGTGGTCATGCATAAGATCACAAAGCCAAATAGCATCCCTAAACCCGCGCCCCATTTGCCTTTGACTGGCACAACTTGATGGGATTGCCAGGCAGCCAGGGTGGGACCAAATTTGGGATGAGCCAGCAGCCAGTTGGCTAATTTGGGGTTAGAGCGGGTAAAGCAAGCCAGTGCCAGAATAAAAAAAATCGTGGTTGGCATCACGGGCAGCGCCATGCCAATAAAACCCAGCGCCACACATAAGATCCCGGCAAGGTGTAACCAGAAGCAACGGTTAAATAGTTTTTGTGCGTGTTTTTTCATCGCAGTCCTTCCCGGTATTATCCCGTGTGTTGATCATCGGTGTGACTTACTCTGTTCATTATAGCTAAAAACAAACAGACGAATAGTCGCTGTAATATTTTCGCGCTGTGTGTAATATTTACCCAAGTTGGTGATGAGTTGGTGTGTGATATCTATGCACTATGAAGCGTTAAGCAGCGGCCGAAACGCCGCTGCTGGTGGCACTTAGAAGTAGTAGCCTATGTTTATGTTAAAGCGGCGCTCAGTTTCATCGCTGTTACCCGCAATGGAACCACCCACGAAGGGTTGGTTTTTGGCAAGCACATAATCTATGTAGCTAAAGAACGCACCCGCAGAGAGAGAAACACCGGTGACGTTCATCCAGGTGTCTTCGCTGTCGTCCGATTTATCGTAGATAATGCCGTAGTCATTGTAGAATTGCAGCCCCGTGATTGGGCCAAATTGTACCGGTAAGCTGTATGCGATATTGGCATTGCTCATCGTTGCCTCGGCAGCAATAGAATCAAAAAATGCATAGGCGCCGACGGCCATACGTGTGGCAGGTGTATCGACATTGTATTCGTACTCACCGTGCTGCAATTGCAGGTTCCAGGGGCCATAGTTGCCGTTGAAGTGGATAGCCCAGGCCATGTAATCACCGGCTCTTTCGGTCCCGTCGTGCAGGCCACCACTTAAACCAGAGACGCCCAGCTCGGTGGTACCGCCTTTATGCTTGAAATGATAGGCATAGCGGCCGGCAAAGGTGTTGTATTCGCCCAGCGGCTGGGTTGGATCATCATAGATGCCATCGCCGGTTTTGCGAAAGCCAACTATGTCGTATGAGTAGCGATCGCTGCGGTCTTCTACATAACCATCGACACCGCCCAGCTCATCATTTTTGAAAAAACCCAGATCCAGCTGCCAGTTGTCGGCAATTTTGCGTTTAAACAACACGCCCATATCGTGATCGTCTTCTAACCCCACGTAGTAAGTGGTGTTAAAAAAGTAATTATGTGAGTTGTAAGGCCAGTTACCAAAAGGCACTTTGGTCATACCCAGCTGTGCCTGCCAGTCTTTGGCAAAGTCATAATGTAAATAGGCATACTTAACGGCGGTCATGTAGTCGAAAAAGCGGATCTCGGCATTGAGGCCAAAACCGCCCACATTGCCGGAAAAGTTAAGCCGAAAAATATCGAAGTCAAAATCGCCGCCGCGGTTTTTGTTATCGTCGTCATACGACGTGTGGCTGAGGTTAGTCCGCACAGCACCGCCCACTTTGATACTGGGCTTGGCAGGGTCGGCCTGGCGCGCTTTTTTATCGGCTTTGGCCTGTGCTTTTTCGCGTGCCTGTTCGCGTTCCATTTTATGCACTTTTTGCTGCAGCAGTTCAAGTTGCTTCTTTAACTGTGCCAGTTCATCTTCGCTGGCAATGGCGGGACCAGAAGACAACATCATAGCGCCGCAAAGAGCCGTCATGAGTCGAGAGCGTTTTAGCATGGGAGAATACCCGTATGGTTGAGTTAGTGAGAATAATTTATCTCTCAATAGCCTAGACCATTCACTCTTATGTTCCAAGAAATCCGCTATGAACACCAGGAATTTTCCCTGATCCTTTGGATAGTTGCGCAACTATAAACTATATTTTTGAGCAGTAACGTTAATTTGATCAGCAACGCTATGGTATGTGCGTTTTAGTGTGTTGGCACAGCCAACCCATCCCGTGAGGAATCCACTCTATGACTATTTCGCAAAAGCTCAGACTGGCTTTTATCGTTGCCATCGTCTCGCCTATTTTAATTATCGCTGTGCTGATTGTGTCCCAGACACGGCAACTGGCGCTCGATAAGTTCGTGGAGATGAGTGGTCGGGAAGCCCTTCAGGTCGATAATGGAATAGGTATGTTCTTCGATGAAATTGCGAAGAATGTCGAGTTCCTGGCTACCAATCCCAAGCTCACCCGGGCACAAAGCGACGTGCAGGTTTATACCGGTAATAGTACCGCGACTGCGCTTAACTCCCGTGCTGGCAGCGAGACAGAGCAGGCCGTTTATGATTTGTTTGAGCGCTTTGGAGATACCCATCCGGGGATTGCTTATATCTACTTTGGTAACACTGAAGGTGGTTATATTCAATGGCCTCAGGGTGAAGTGAGTGCAAACTATGATCCTCGTCCCAGACCCTGGTATCGCAGCGGGCAAGCGGCCAATGGCCAAACTGCAATGACCGATGCTTATTATTGGGCACCGGATGATATGGCGATTGTTTCAACCGTGCGCTCCGTCAGATCCAATGGTCGGGAGATTGGTGTCACGGGCATGGATGTCTCATTGCAGGGCCTGACTAAGATCATTCGGGAGGTCAAACTGGGTGAAACGGGCTATCTGATGCTAGTGGAAGACACGGGTAAAATTCTGGTCGATGCCAAACATAGCGATTATCGATTCAAAGATGTTAAACAGGTCGAAAACGGTCTGTATAAAACCCTTGCCAGTAATCAGTCCGGGCTGTATGAAATTCAGATTGATGATACTGATTACTTCGCCAGTATCTACACGTCGAAGAAGCTGGGCTGGAAGTTCATTGCATTTGTGGAACAAAGTGAAGTGATGGCAGCGGCCAATGCCATGACCTGGACTCTGGTGATCCTGAGTGTGGTGCTGGTGGCTTTGTTTGTGGTACTGGCTAACTATATCGCGAATGTGTTATCTGGCCCGATTGTGGAAGTTAGTGATGGCTTGACCGTCATCTCCCAGGGAGGTGGCGATCTGACGCAACGTTTGGAGGTCGACAGCAAAGATGAAACCGGCAAATTGGCGGATAGCTTCAACAGCTTTCTTAATTTGATTGCCCAGCTGGTGACAGATATTAATACGTGCGCTCAGCAGCTCAATCAAACGGCCGGCGCTACGGCCTCAGAGTCGGAGGAACTAACCAGTTCAACTGCGCAGCAACAACAAGCCCTTGAAATGGCTGCAACGGCCATTAATCAGATGGCGGCAACGGCCAACGAAGTGGCATCCAGTTGTGCGAATGCCGCAGAGCTGGCCACCCAAACTCAGCAGGCTTCAGAGCTGGGTCAGTCGGTGATGTCGGAGGCAGTAGACAGTGTGGTTGCGCTGTCAGATGTGATTAAGCGGGCAACGTCAGATATTAATCAGCTGGATAGTGAAAGTGAAAATATCATGTCAATTCTCAGTGTGATCCGTGGGATTGCTGAACAAACTAACCTACTGGCATTGAATGCAGCCATTGAGGCTGCCCGGGCCGGCGAGCATGGTCGGGGGTTTGCGGTGGTTGCCGACGAAGTCCGGGCTTTGTCTCAACGCACCTCAGAATCAACCGAAGAAATTGCCTCACAGCTCGACAAGTTGAGAAAAATGACAGAAGGGGTGTCGCTGGATATGCGCAGCAGTTTGACCCGCACAGATAAAACGGTAGAGCTGACCGACTCTGCGCAAAGCCAGTTCAGCGAAATCACCCAGTCGATTCAAACCATCAGTGATCTAAATACACAAATCGCCACCGCAGCTGAGGAGCAGCAGCACGTTGCAGAAGACATTAACCGTAATGTGATTGAAATAAAAAATGCGGCCGACAGTGTCAGCGATGTGGCCAATAACACCAGCGAAAATGGCGATAAAATGCAGCGATTATCTGAACAACTGACCCGCCTGGTGGGCCAGTTTAAGGTGTAATAAGCGAGGGATGTGATGAAGATCACTCATATTCGATGGGTACCTCTTACACCGCCCGGGCAATTTAGGTAAGGTAGTGCCAGTTTAGTTTAAAAATAGGTGTTATATGGAACTTTCTGCCTCAGTAAAATTGGCACGTACCGAGTCCGGCCTGGAGTATTTTGACGTTAACGGACCTCAGTGTCAGGCTAAAATTTATCTTCAAGGTGCACAGATCACCGAGTTCATTCCAACAGGTCAGAAAAACCTGTTATGGGTATCCCAGGATGAAACCTACCTGGAGGGCCAATCTATTCGTGGTGGCATTCCCATTTGTTGGCCTTGGTTTGGCGTGCATGCTAATCCAGACTGGCCTGCGCATGGGTTTGCGCGTAAGCAGGTTTGGCGTGCAGAGCGTGTTGAAGAAGACGATGCTGCAATTCGCATTGTGTTGTCTTTGCCTATGGTCTCTATTGACCGTACTTTCTGGCCTTATGAGTCCAGTTTGACTGTCGAGTTTGTACTTAGTGACCGGCTTGAAGTTAAACTCTGCAACACCAATACTGGCAGTGAAACGTTTACCCTGACACAGGCGCTGCACACCTATTTTCCAACGCCAGCAATAACCCAAACCCGTGTGGATGGGTTGCAAGGGGCAAACTATATTGAGTTTGGTGAAGGCCCATTTGTTCAGAACGAAGTGGTCACCTTCGGCCGCGAAACCGACATGGTTTACACCCAGGCATCCGAAGTACAAATCATTGAAACGCCAGATGGCAAAATTGAAGTAGGCCGCGAACACTCAAGTTCTTGTGTGTTATGGAACCCCTGGATAGAAAAGTCCAAACGTCTGAGTAACTTCCGCGACGATGAATACCACACTATGCTGTGTCTGGAAGCGGCCAATGTGATGGATGATGCAGTGACACTGGCCCCGGGTGAATCCCACACCCTAACCACCAAAATCAGTTGGATTCAGTAAGACCGAAGCAACGCTTTGCAGCTATCGTGCAAAGTCGTGCTTTAGCGCGGCCTTTGCGCAAGGTGAAATGAGCCGTTTTAAAGATCCTGGCATCATTCACTTTGGTAACTGGGTGCCTTCCATATGGAAGTGTGCCCACTCGTAGCTTTATACCAAGCCATGTTTGCCTGGGTACCACTTTAGCGCGCTGCACTGTTCACTGTTTTACACCCCGTCATCCCGTGCTCGACACGGGCACTACTAAGCTACTTAGCCAGTGAGTAGGTCACTTCTCATAGCGTTGTGCCTGCGGCATGGACACAAGCGTCTGTCGGACGCTTTTCGTCTCGGTCAATTTCCCGTATTCTGAATGCAGTAATAATCGGACAGGGAATACGATGGCAGTACTCATTGTGGATGACAATCCGGAGGTGCGCTTAAGCGCGGCATTTTTGCTTGAAGATCATGGTTTTGAGGTGTTTGAAGCAGAGCATCCAGACGTGGCTAAGCAGTTTTTGAGTTGTAAGCAAATAGAGCTGATCCTGCTCGATATGAATTTTACCCGCGACACCACATCCGGCAATGAGGGACTGGCATTTTTGAGCTGGTTGAAGTCGTTAGATGGTGCACCGGCGGTGATCTGTTTGACCGGCTGGGGGAGTGTGACACTGGCCGTGGAGGCGATGCGCCTGGGCGCCGCAGACTTTATCGAAAAACCCTGGCAAAACCTGCAATTGCTGGATGCGATCCGAAAGCAGAGTAAGCTTAGCGCGCTACAAACACAACAAAGTGTGGTGGCAGATACTGAGGTCACGTTACCGGCTTATACGTGGCGCTCAGAGGCCATGAAAACCTTATTCAGGAAGCTGGAGCGGATCGCAGTCACTGACGCCAGCGTTTTACTGTGTGGTGAAAGTGGATGTGGCAAAAGTTACCTCGTTGATGCGCTACACAGTCAGTCGGCACGCCGAGATGGCCCTTTGATCAGTATGAATATGGGCGCCATTCCCGAGAGTTTGTTTGAGAGTGAAATGTTCGGGCACACCAAAGGGGCGTTCACTGATGCTAAATCGCAGCGCAGCGGGCGTTTTGAACTGGCTGGTGGCGGGACTTTGTTCCTTGATGAGGTTGCGACCATTCCGCTGACTCAACAAGCCAAGTTACTTCGGGTGCTGGAAAGTGGTGAATATGAGCGGGTCGGTAGCAGTCGCACAGAGCGTGCCGACATTCGTCTGATCTGCGCCACCAATAGTGATCTGGAAAAAGCGGTGGCCGCAGGGCAGTTTCGCAGCGATCTGTTGTATCGCATCAATACCTTTACCTTTGAGCTTCCGCCATTGCGTGCACGGTTGGATGACATAGTGCCACTGGCCAATTATCTGCTTGCGCGCCACGCGGCACGTTACAATCTCGACACTAAGGCACTGGATAGTGAGGCACAGGCTGCATTGCTGGCCTACCGCTGGCCCGGTAACATTCGTGAACTTAGCCATGTGATGGAACGAGCTTTATTGCTCAGTGAAGGGACACAGATCGGTGTTGTGGACTGTCAGCTGCGTCTGTCCAGCCCTGAACCCGAGCTGTCGTATAAAGAGGGGGCACATCCGTCGGGCCGGACGCTGGCGGAGGTCGAGAAAACCCTGATAGAACAGACCCTGGCACTGCATCAGGGCCAAGTCAGTGAAGCAGCCCGAGCACTTGGGCTGACTAAGTCCTCTTTATATCGCCGACTGGACAAATACGGGTTGCGCAATGAAAGCTAACTTTGAGCGCGGGCTACATGTGCATCTTGCTTTGCTGGGCTTAGTCGTCGTGGCCCTGTTGTCATATTTATTGTGGCAGCAGGCGATGCCATGGTGGCAGAGTACGCTCATAGCGGGGGGCGTCAGCGGACTATTGTGGCGTCTGCAAATACAGCGTCTGGCAAAGTTGGAGAGCATTTTTTCGCGCGCACACTGGCAGCTTGAGGCCATGCAACAGGCGGATTTCAGTCAACAGATCCGGCCCCATTTTCGTTCCGGGCAGGTGGCGGCATTTGAACAGCAGTTGATAGCGCTGGGCGAGCAGTTACATCATCAAAAGTCGCGTTATAATTCACAGATCTTTGTTATTTATCAGCTGATCGACAAGCTCAATACCCCGATCCTAGTTTTTACAGAAGAATCACGATTAAGCTATGCAAATCAAGCTTTTGAATCCTTGTATAGACAACCTTGGCAGCATTATAAAGGGGCAACAGCCCTGTCTTTGGGGCTGGAAGAAACGCAGCAGGGGTGGCAGTTTGTCAGTCACACACAGGGAGCCCGCTGGCAGCTGCACAGCAGCTATTTTTATGAGCAAGGCAAGCGCCACAGTTTGCTGGTCGCGCTGGATATTACCAAAGCGCTGAGGCAAAAAGAGCTGGCAGCCTGGCAGCAACTGATCCGAGTGATTAGTCATGAAATACGTAACTCGCTGACCCCGGTGAGTTCATTGGCGCAAAGCCTGGCGGAGCGTGCAAACTCAGCCAGAGAGCGACAAGCACTGGGGGTCATTGAGCAGCGTTGTCAGCATTTGCAGCACTTTGTTGCCCGTTATGGCGAGATAAGTAAAGCCATTGAGCCTCAGGTTCAGCAGGTGCAGCTCCACCCGTTGTTTACGTCAGTGCAGGATTTATTTGCATCACAGCACCCGGCACAATGTATAGCACTGGATTGCCAGGCGCATCAGTGTCATTGCGATCCGCAGTTGCTTGAGCAGGTCCTGATCAACCTGGTTAAAAATGCCATCGAAGCCAACCAGACTGCCTCACCAGCTGGTCATCAGGTGCTGATACGTAGCTATTACCTCAGCCCGGCGGTGGTGATAGAGGTGGCGGATGAAGGGGGCGGATTTGCCAATCTCGACAATGTGCTGACGCCGTTTTATTCCACCAAAACCGAGGGACAGGGCATTGGGCTGACCTTCAGCCAGCATGTGATTGAATGTCATGAGGGCCAGTTTGATGTTGGCAACGAACAGCGAGGTGAGCGAGCGGGTGCGGTTATTAAGATGACACTCCCTAGTTGATAATAATTATCATTTGCGTATAATAACCCTCATACTGATCTTAACCTATGCTGCCGTCGTATTATCATGCCAGCAAACCCTGATCCGGGAGTGGTCTATGTTGGTTTTAATCCCTTTAATCGTATTTATTGTCGCGGCTGCGTGCGTCAGCCAACTGAGGCTAGCGCGTTTGATGACGGCCAGGCTCAGAGGGTTGCTTGCCTGGAGTAGTGCGGGCATTCTGGCACTGGCAAAAGTGTACGCCGGGTTGAGCTTGTCTGCAGCTTTTGCGGTGTTTATCGTCGCCGGTGGCATTTTACATATGGTTAGTTCGCTTGATCAGCACAGCGATGCCTGAGCTGCATTGGGTTAAAGTGTTTCAAAAGATAAATACCTACTGATTCTTAAGCACATTTTTTGCCATACTAAGCGCAACTTTGGATCACTTCATCGAGGATGAGCATGGTTGTGCAATTGATGAGAACTTCTTTTGCTGCGTTGTGCGCTGCATATTTGCTGCTTATTGTGAGCACTCAGGCTCGCGCCAATGACTGGCAAACCCTTCATACCGAGCACTTCAGAGTACACTATACACCGACCCAGCAGGCCTGGGCGCGATCCGCAGCCGTTGAGCTGGAGCTGGTCAGAGATTTGGTGTTACAGCAACAGGGTCGGGCCCTGGATAGTATTGCCGATGTGGTGGTGTTTGATCCCATCAATGGGGCAAATGGCTTTGCATTACCCAGTACTGGCACCCCGCTGATGGCGTTGTTTACCACGCCGCCACAGTCAGACTCTGTGATTGCCAATAGCCCGGGCTGGCAGCAACTATTGATCCTGCATGAATACATCCACCTGGTCCATTTATCTCAACCCAGCCGCAGTGTGTGGCGTCAGCACCTGCGCGACTGGTTTGATATTTATGATCTTTCCAGTGCGGTATTACCCCGCTGGGTTGCAGAAGGGTATGCCACCTTGTTGGAATCTCGGCTGACGGGTCGTGGCCGCCTTTATGATAATTACAGCGAGGCCTTGCTGCGTGCGTTTGCCCGTCAGGGGGCCTTGTTGTCTTACGGGGCGCTGAGCAATGGGGATGGCAGTTACCGCTCCAGTGCGATGGCTTATTTGCTGGGAGTGAGGTTTTTGGCCTGGCTCGAGGACAAGCATGGGAAAGAGACACTGGATGCTGTCTGGACGCGCGTTCATGGCGTACACAAGCGCAGCTTTGCCAGCGCCTTTGAAGGGGCATTCGGACAAAGTGCGCCACAGCTGTATCGTCGCTTTATCGCGGAATACACCTACCTTGCTATGACTCAAGAGCGCGACCTGGATACGCTGAACAGCCCATTATGGCAAGAGTTTGACTATGCGGCGAGCGATCCTGTGTTATCCCCGGATGGCTCGCAAATTGCGCTGACAGAGCGCAGCCGTGACACAGAGCGCTGGCTTAGAGTGTATAAAACCGAAGACAATATTGAAGCCAAACAAGCCTTCGACAAAGCACAACAGGCCATTTTGGCTGCGGACCCCACAGACATTGCGGATAAGCCCCCGGCCGTATTTAAGCGTGAACAAGTGGCTGAGCTGGCGGCGCGTGATTTTGCAGGCATACAATATCCGCAGTGGCTGAACCAGGAAACGCTTTACTTTGTGGCCCGTGCGCGCGTTGATGAGGCGCGGGGTAACCGGGTCAACGATTTGTATCGCTGGCATATTCCCAGCGGTGAGGTGACGCGACTAACGAAGTCGCTGGGGATCCGCCGTTTCACCTTGCTGGACGCAGATACGCTGTTTGCTGAGCAGGTACGTAGTGGATTTTCTGAATTGGTGCGGGTCGAGATCAGCAGCAACACCGTCACACCACTGTCGGCGCGCAACCTCGGCACTGTGTACGATTATCCGCAGCTTGCCCCTGACAAACGTCAGCTGGCCTACCTGAAAACCGCGCTGAACGGCAATTGGCAATTGTATATACAAGACTTGCAATCCGGCACAGTGCGCGGTGTGCCTATGCCTCAGGGGTATCAGTACCTGACTGCACCCAGCTGGCAAGCAGACGGACAAGGGCTTTACTTTATTGCGGGCCTGAATGGCCAGCTAGGTGTGTATCGTTACGATATAAAGCAAAACAGCCTGTATCTGATCACAGCCGGACAAGCGGTTTTTGAACAACTGGTGCCCCGGGCGGATCAGCCGCTGTTATATACTCAATCTACGCCGCAGGGCACGCGATTGCATGCGCTGGATAGTCAGATCACGGAACAGCCGGTCACTGCCCTCAGTGAGGATTTTGCTGTGCCGCTGGGTAAAACCGATGCCGTAGTACTGCCTGAAGCACAGATTTATGACGCTGAGGAGCACGCTATTACCCACAGTGATTACCAGTGGCTGAAGCAAAATGCGTCTGTGGCATTATCGGCGCAGGCCAGCACTGCTGCCAGTGAATTGCTGAGCGTGGGCGTCAAAGGCAGCGATCTGCTGCAGCAATTATCTTGGCAACTGGGACTGACACAGAGCAGCGACAATGTACTGGATGGCAGTTTTGCCGCGCTGCGCTACCGCTGGGGAGACTGGCGTTTTGATGCCCACCTGAGCAACTACCGCTTAGACAGCCGTCACCAGCATGGTGAGGCACAGCCGGTCAAGTTGCATGGCACAGGACTGAGCACCAGTATGAGTTATGAGTGGCGCTTTGATACCTTGTCTGTTGCGCCTTTTGCTGCGGTTACCCACTACGATGATGAAGGCGATGAGGCTATGACCACGCAATGGGCCGGGCTGGAGCATGGCTGGCAATACTACCAACAGGATTCTGCCCTGGGCTATCGTCTTAAAGCAGCCATATTGAGTGGTGACAGTCAGGGACACGGTTATGACTGGCAGGGATATGGCAAGGTGTGGGACTGGCCCTGGTTTGCGGGTGTGCAGTCTCAGTATCGTGACGCTCAGTTGCTGCGTCTGGGCGGGTTTGATAACAATATTCTCAGTGGTCGCACCCGCAGCGATCTGGTGCTCAGCCCCGAGCTGCCTTTTCAGTTTGCCACCGGCCGGCATTATTACGGCTATGAACTGGCATCCAGCTGGTCACTGGGTCAGCCCAGACTCTTTATTAAACACCACCGCCTTGATGGCCAGCGGATTGCGAAAAGCTATGGGGTGAAGTGGCAAGTTGACCTGAGTCAGCAAGTGCTCGGATGGGCAAACTGGTTTGCGCCTGCCGGGATGACCGATCTGCATTTTGATTTAGGTGTTGCCCGGGTGGAAAGCGATCTGGCAGAGGACTCACTGCGTGCCTGGTTAGGGCTGTGGTACGCGTTGTGAGGGTCAGATAAATAAAAAGGCAGCCTGTGCTGCCTTTTTAGGGAGAAAAGTTTAATTCAGTATTACTGGTAATCCGCAACCAGGCTCAGACCTGAGTAAGCGTTGTAGGCACGAATACCGACCCAGTAACGACCTGCACCATCGTTGCGTGTACAGTTTTCGGTGTTACCCCAACGGTACGGACGACAATCATAAGTGCTGGTAGTGGGTTGTGCATCTTTACGTACGTACAAGTCAGCATCACCGCTGCCACCTGAGATATCAAAGGTGATGTTGGTAGCGCCCGCTGGCACGTCGAAGTAGAAGTAAGTCATCTCGCCACGTGCAGCTGACAGGCCAGTTCTTGCTACGCCTTTTTGCAGCTGATCTTCACCACCTGGGCCATAGACTGGCACTTGCTTCGAGGTTGTCGCAGTTGCACCTGTGCTGTCTGTTACAGTTAGTGACACTGTGTAGTTACCGCCAGCGGCATAAGTGTGGCTTACAGAAGCGCCAAAGCCTGTTGCGTTGTCACCATAGTTCCACTCGTACTGAGAGATAGCGCCATTCGGTGAGCTAGACGCGCTGCCGTCAAAGCTACATGCCAGTTCTGTACAGTTGGCAGTAAAGTCGGCTACTGGCATTGGATCGCTGTTGTTGTCGCCATCCGGAATACCATTGAAGTGGCTCGATACTTCAGGCCAGATTTTGCTTATTTTAACACCCTGGTTAGTACAGCCACCGAAGTGGTGCAGTGCAATAACCTTGTTGCTTGATGCAGCCAGAACCGGTGAGCCAGAAGAACCGCCAATGGTGTCACAGTAGTAGCCCATGTCTGTGCCAGTGCCGCGGCCATTGGCTGTTACGACGTCAGCTTCACAGTTGCCGCTGCTGTTCTGATCTGACTCAATGGCCAGCTCTTTCGGGTTACCTGAACCGTGCTGTGGAATATAGATGCGCTCGCCTTGTGTCGCATCGCGAACATCCAGACCAAAGTAGCCAAATGGCGCCGCTTTGTTGAACTCGTTGATGGTGAACAGGGTGTAGTCTAGTGTGTAGTCTGAAGACAGGAAGTCTTTACCTGTGACTTTCACCACAGTTTCAAGGTTTGAACCATTACAGCTGGTGTGCTGGTAGTTGAACCATACTTCCGTATTGGCCAGCTCAGAGGCAGAACCCACACAGTGCTCGTTGGTGAACATGCGGTTGTCCGGGCCAACACGCCAGCCAGTACACAGGCCGCTACCGTTCATCAGCAGGCGAGCAACCGGGCGTGAACGTTCAAATTCAGTGGGGTTTGAACCTGCCCAGCACTGTACGTCACGACGTTCATTAACACCACATGTTGACTCAATGCCCACGTCGGTTGATGCGTTCATGGCTTCCATCATCGGCGTGTTTTCTGTGCCGTGGTCGTAGAAATCAATCACTGCTGGTGTGATTGCCTGAGTTGAAATTTGGCCTGAGTCAGACGCGCTACCCGGTGTATATTCAACGATTGCCGTTTCAGCAGAGATAGACATTGCTGAGAAGCTCGTTACGCCGTCGTCTCCCAGTTTGCTGTTAACGGTCGCTGCATGCATATTCGCTTCAGTGTACTCGTAGCGTTCGCTGCCATCTGCTGAGCGCACAACCAGTTTGCCGCCATTGGCCAAGTTTACATTTTTAAAGTGTAGTTTGATGTAGCTGGCATCAGGGTGGGTGATGGTGCGTGTGATCACTGTGCTGCCTGTGCTGCTGAGTGTCGCAAATTCCTGACCGAGCGAAATGTTGGCATCGGCACGGGCACCAATGATGGCTTTGCTGGCCTTACTGGTGTATTGCATCATTTGTGCTTCTGTCAGTGGCGCAGTGTTTTGAGCCAGTGCTGCGGTAGAGAGTAAGCCGAGCGCAGAGACAAGATAGGTTAGTTTCATTGCTGTTCCTTTTCACTTGTTGTTGAATGATTTTTTAGAATAAAAAGTTATTGAATAAATTTCGCACAGGTACAAAGGTAATCACAAAATCAGTTGTTGTAAAGAAAGTGATAACAAAAAATTAATAAAGTAAATCATCACTCATCATTTAAGTGCTGTATCTACGCGTGTTTCGGGTAAAAAATTTTTATTTTCACCATTTTCGCTCTGTAATTTATTCCTGTTTTGTGGACTGAAGGTGTGTTTTTCAGAGGAAATCAGCAAATATCCAGGATCTTCCTTTATTTTAGAAGCGATTACGTGTCACCGGCTTGGGTTTAGCATGCTCGATATTTCTGTTAACGGAGACTTTACATGTCCATTGTTGCAGGGCCAAGCGGCTGTAATGACGGGGTAATAATTGAACGCGGGCAAAGCCATCATTCAGGGCTGAGAATGATGTTGCGTGCTGAGACGCTGAGCGGCCGCGTACGTCAGGGGGCAGTCAGCTCGCAGCTGTTGTTACTGCTCAGTAAGCGACTGCAACATGCTGTGTTTGGCGGTGAACACCCGGCTTTTTTCCGGATCTGAGGTTTTCTCTATAGCCAGCTCAAGCAGCTGACGGGCTGTATTATGGTCGCCCTGCAGGTAACTGATCTTGGCCAGCTCAAAATACGGCTCAGGCAGGTAAGGGGTTTCTTTTACCACGTTAACCAGCAGGCGGGAGGCTTTTTTCAGCTGGCCTTTGGCAATGGCACTGCGCGCATTCATCAAAAAGTCGAATGGGGTTTTGGCATCCTCTTCGAGCTGTTGCTCAAGGCGTGCAGCCAGCGCTGTTGCCTGTTGCTCTTTCGCTAAGACCAGATAATTTGATAGCAGGTTGTGGCTGGTCAGACGATGCTGGTCGGCGTATTGATAAATGGTTTCAGCGCCTTTCAGATCGCCAGCCCGACGGTGCAGTACGGCAGCGATATTGATCAGCTCCGGGTCGTCAGGGGCATAACTGCGGGCGCGCAGAATTCGGGCGGCACTGAGGTCAAACTCATCTGCCAGCATGGCTTTTACGGCCAGGTTAGCGTAAAACTTGGCGACCAGATCTTGGTACCGGGCTGATGCCACAAATATGGCATCCTGCGCCGGGAAGTAGTCGATGATGGTGCCCGGGCGGACCAGCGTGATCCAGTCTTCCTCTTCCTGCTCCTCAGGTGCCAGCAGCTTGGTTTTAAAGTGTGACGAGATCAGTATGGTATCGGCGACTTGCTGATACACAGGGGCCGAGGCCACTTTGTGATAACGGGTGTCTATGCCTGCCACAAAGGCATAAGCCTGCGTCAGTACGGCGAGTGAAATACAGTTGCCACCACCGTATTGTAACGATTCTGTGGCGCTGTAGGTTTCGCCCCGATAGTGGAACTCGTCCAGCTGGTCATGCAGGTAATCATAAATGATCCGGTCGCCGCGTATGCCCGCTAAAATATGTTTTTGATAGTAGATCAGAAAGGCTTGTTGCTCTTGTTCCGGCAGGGTAAAAATTGATTGCTCATCGAGTACCTCAACCGGGTTAAACAGGGCATGGTTAAATGGCATGTCCGGCCGTGGTGGTGGTGTTGTGGGACGTTTTTGTGGGCTGGCACAGGCACTCAGCAGCACAGTGAACAGGCTTACTAGCCAGAGGCGAGCAGGCATAGTCATACTCCTTAAGACACGCACTCAGCGCATTCGCTTGGTCGCAGTTTTTGTTATTATTGCGCTTTGACTTTACACCTATCCTGATGTTCTGCCAACGGGTTTGTGGTTAGCTGGTGTACTGTAGTAGGAATTGCTCATTGCAAGGAAATCTAAACGATGTTCTATAACACGTTTTCGACATGCAAGTAGCAGCCTGACCGCCAATTCATTCTCTTCTTATCAATTGAAGTATGTAAGAAAGAGCACATGCCTAAAAAGCATGTACTCCTAAGCTTAGCTTTGCGTACTTTCAGAGAGCTTTGTTTTATCTATTGGTGCGCTTTTTGGCAATGTTGGTAGTTTTGAATTTGCAGGTAAACCACCAAAAATATGGCCTAGATTGTCTCGATTGATTCTTTTCATATGAAGATATCCTTTTGTATTTACTGTTGTGCTGGCCTTGCTTTTATTAATAAATTCATACTCATGAGTGACTTAAATTTTTTACCTGGCTCTTTAATCCGTATTACTGCTTCAACATCTCGTAGTTCAGGTTTACCTCCTCCTGCTGCGTCTCCAAAGACTTTAGGTAACATGTCGTGTTTTAATGGGAGCCTAATAGGTATCTCCATTAGGTTACTTTCCTCTTTATGAATAGACTAATAAATCGACGTGTTTAACCTGTTCTATGTTTTTTTTCCTTAAGAGGAGGGTTTATCGGTGCGAATTTGAGTAATACGGGCAAGTTGGGATTGCCTCCCCCACCGCCATTAATTGTCGGTAAAAACTCATTTTTAATTACCTTCATAATGTGGTGCTCCATGTGTTCTTAATGTTCTGATGATAAAAGTAAATAGCACTGATATATCTACTATATAAAGCGTATATTTAGCTGGTGCTCATATGTGGTGATATATTATCTCTGGCTATAAAGTTGCAGTGTTGTTTATGAATCAATTAATAAATTCAACCTGTATAAGGCGCTTTTTTCTTTTTCTCAAAAGGGGGATCGATCGGTGCCATTCTAGGCAATGTTGATCTATCAGGGTCTCCACTGACTCCACCTGCAACCTGAGTCAGTAAAACACGTTTAATTATTTTCATATTGTAAAGTTCCTTGTGTTCTTTTAGTCACAAAAATGTATGTAATGAGTGATAGAGATTGCAATACATGAAGTACATACATAACGGGTACCCAAACATGGTGATAAATGAATGGATAATCAAGAATTTCATAATAATAGAGTTGAATTTCAATCCACTGAGCACCGCAAAGTATCATAGCTACAAGAGCTAAAACATAATATGCGCATTCAGGTACAGTCAATGAATAGTTTTCTCCTGCAAGTTTGAAGAAATTCCAGCCTGAAGCTTTGTGTAGTCTGCGAGCAAGTACGCTGCGAGTCAAAAGAAGGAACAAGTATAAAATGTTGGCGAATAACAGCCATAAGTAATAATGCTGGGTCCATTGAATGGCAATTGGCTTTACTGTGGCTTCAATTGACTGTACTAAAATAAGAATTAAAAATAGCCACCTGGCGTTATAGTGCTGCCATGTCATGACTAGTCCAATCAGTGTTACGGAAGAGAGCAATACCTCAACAATATGCATCAGTCTTCTCCCTTGTCTTCTGTCTCTGGTTCCATAGATGGTTCTTTCTGTTGGGGCTTTTTAGTTGTTCTTTTTTCTGCGTTGTCGGCCAGTAAGCCAAAAAAGCTTTTCCAGTCTTTACCAAAGATCATCAGGATATCAAGCAATTGCTCCAGATCCATGATGGTCTTACCACTTTCCCAATTGGAGATGGTGGACTGATCAACCGGGACGGACATTTTCTTGGCCAGCTCGGCTTGCGACATTTTTTGTTGTATTCGCAAACTACGCAGTGACGCCTGAATGTCCCTTCGGGCGCTGTTTAGCCAGTTCAATCTTTGACGTGAATTCATTGTACATCCGTATATGAATATTAAAACAGTGAAGTTACATTTTGTTGCTTATTATTATACGGGGTAATTTAACAGCTGTTTAAAAAATGTAAAGTATCAATCTGTTATTTTGTACCCGAATACTGATTAGGTTGCGCGTTAAAAGTTTGTTTTAGTTACATTGATTTAGGTAAAAATCATGAGTTATAAAGGGTTTCTAATGGACGTTGGTGCGCGCCTTGCCTGATGCACTTTATGAATGGATTCATGACCAGTACCCGTGAATATGTAAACAAGTGTTATCCAAGACGCTATGATTTATTTTATGACGTTTTTTCAACAGCGTATTTTGCAGACAAAATGGGTAGTAAATTCCCCGTTTTTTGCTGGCTAACCTGCGCTAACTCACTCCGGATGTGAGCAGCAAAGTACTTTTGAAATAAAAAAGGCAGGCTGTGCAGTGCTCTTGACCAGTAGGATAGATTGAAAAACTCATCCTTTTTACCCAGTCTGAGTCCATAGTGATTGCACAATTGTGGCTTATAAATTCCATGATCAAGATTTCTTTGCGCAAATCTTTACTTAACTCATGGAGACTAACATGGTGGTTTATCAAAAAGCACTCCTGGCAGTGGCACTGTCGCTGACCCTGATGCCAAATAATGCACAGGCGCTGCGTCTGGCTGAGACGGGCACCTCCTGTGGTGAGCTGGATCGGACTCAAATAGACGTTGGTGAGCATGTTGAAAATCAATTTATGACGTATCTGGCACTGAGCCCTAAATTGGCCGACACCGAGCTGACCGTGTCGGGTAGCCAGTCTACTATTGTGGTGACATACAATGGTCGCTGTGAAGTGCTGGATGGCAGTAACTACAACGGATTGCACGTCAACTTACCAGACAGTGGAGAGTCTTATAACGGTATTAATCTGGACTTTCACCAGCAGGTCTTTGGTGGCGAAGGAAATGATAAAATCCTTACCGGCAACAAGGTTGACTACATTTACGGCAATGGTGGTAATGATCAAATTTACTCATTTGGTGACTATGAGCGTGTTGACGGTGGTCCCGGGGCAGATTGCGCTGAGCAGGGCAGCGAAGGGACAATCCAGAGCAATATTCAAAATGTAGAAGCAACCAGCTGTACCAACTATGCGCCCGCCCAGTGTGAGGGTCTGGACCGCAGCAAGATTGCGATTGCGGATGATAACTCATCAAACCCTTATATGAATTATCTGTCGGTCTCACCGAGTTTGACAGGTGAGAAGCTAACGGCCGAAGGCGATGAATCCCTGGTGACTGTGTATTATGCTGACAGCTGTGAAACCTTTGATGTGAGTAACCACAATGGTTTTCAGGTAAATCTGTTAGACAGTGGTGAAGAATATGATGGTACCGCACTGAACTGGCACCAGCTGGTGTATGGCGGTGATGGCAATGACACCATTTTAACTGGTAATAAAGTGGATTACGTGTACGCCGGTAAAGGCGATGACACCATTTACACCTATGGCGATTATGAGAAAGTAGACGGTGGCACGGGCATGGACTGTCTGACCGAAGGGTCAAGCGGCAGTATCCAGAGCAATATCACTGGTATTGAGCAATACTCATGTACACCTGAGGGTGATGTACCAGACAGCCTGATCGCTGCATACGCGCGTTGTCATGTGCAAACTGGTAGTTTTGACAGTGAGCTGAACAATGGGGTGTGGAAACTGCGTGCACTGGACAGCAACCTGATGTTGTATGTTGAAGAGCACGAGGAATATGTCTTTGCTTACTCCGCAGGTTATCAGCACTGTTCGTTTAGCAATGCAGTTGAAGAGGTCGAGGTGCAGTTATCAAATGGCAACGATATTTTGTCAGCAACCAGTGTTAGTCGGGACATGACGGTTTACGGCTTAAACGGTAACGACCAACTCTATACCGGGCGCGGCAACGATTTGATCTTTGGTGGTGACGGCAAAGACACGATTAAAGCGGGCGATGGTAACGACTGGATTGCGGGTGGTTCAGAAATTGCGACCGATCATGATGGCGTCGTGCACAAAGTGAGTCTCAGTGGCACTAATGGTGATGGTGCAGATAAAATCGAAGGCGGCAATGGTAACGATGTGCTGTTTGGCAATAAAGATGGCGATAACCTGAGCGGTGGTAATGGTGACGATATTATCTTCGGCAATGACGGTAATAAAGATCGATTGTACGGTAATTCAGGCGCTGACCTGTTGGTCGATTCAGGCGGTGGCTCATGGGGCAACCGAGCTAAAGCCTGGGGTGGCAGTGGCCAGGATATCATTGTCTGTGAATGGGGCCATTGTGAACTGAGTGGGGGCGGTAGCAAAGACTTTTTAGCGGCCATTTCTACATACTCTGACATTGGTTTGAATGGAGGAAACGGCGGCGATATTCTCTTTGTTCGCGGTGATGAAATTCCGTCGGGTGGCGGCGGTAGTGGTAATGACTTTGCGTATAACGAATGGAGTGATCGAGATATCAGTGGTTACCTGTCGAGCGTGAATCACAAATCTGGCTATTTTGATACCGCAGTACGCAAAGCGGCCAGCGGCATGTCATCGCGTCATGAGGAAGTACTCAGATTAAGGTACTTCAACGAGCGGCGAGGCTATAGTAAGTTTAAGGGTCTGATAGCTGATCTGGTAGACAAAACCACCTTTGAAGCCTGGCTGAACAACCGCAGTAAGAGTGTGTACGACTTGCAATAATACTGACAGTGCTTTTACAAAGCACATATTAATTACTTGAGGTCCGTAATAGGATCCGTCCCGAGTAAGGGGGAAGTCTGCGACTTCCCCCTTTTTCTTGCCCGACTGTGACAGCGAAATGAAGCAACCGCTTTTGCCATCTGTCATGACCCTCTTTGCTCCCGTTCCAATTCCGGACAACGCGTCCGCTTTCGCCGAAATTGGCAGTGTGATTTATTTAACTTCATGATTTTAAAGTTATAAAATTTTGGCACGAAACTGGCTGCAAGGGTGACAGAGATAATATTTACGGAGCTGAGAATGGATGTAATTAAACCGCCTGAACCCACCAAGCGCTGGCGTCGCTGGATGTGGGGGCTGGTCGCCTGTGTTTTTGGTGTGAGTGTCTGGCTGGCTGGCCCCAGCGATCAGATCACCCGACTGGGACGGCATGAAGTGCTGATTGCAACTGTCGAAAATGGGCCTCTATTGATTGGCGTGGACAGCTTTGGCGTGCTGCGCAGTGCGGAGCAACACTTGATCACTGCCGACAGTGATGCGGTGGTGAAACAGATCCACCTTAAAGCAGGCGCGTCTGTATCCGTCGGAGAGGTCATTGCGACGCTTGATAATCCGGACCTGTCACTGGCGGTTGCGCAGGCACAACAGGCTTTGCAAAGCAGTGAGATGGCACTGCAACAGCTCACACTGAATCAGCAGCGGGAGTTTCTTAGTGAGCAAACGGCACTGGATAAATTAACCGGAGATCTGGCAACTGCCCAATTACAGCAGCAGGCTGAGCAGGGGCTGGCTGAAAAAGGGATTATTTCACACCTGGCATTTGCTCAGACTCAGTCCCGTGTTGCCAATCTGGTCCGTCAAATGCAGAGCGCACGACAGCGTCTGGAACAGCTAAAAAAGCTCCATGCCAGTGCGCAGCAGCTGGCATCGCAGCGCATTGTTATCCGGCGCCAGGAGCTGGCGCGCAGCCGTGCTAGGTTAGCTGCATTGACTATCACGGCCCCCGTTGCGGGTATTTTGGAGCGTATGCCACTGGCGGTGGGTCAACGCCTGACAGTGGGCGACGAAACCGCATTGATCGGCAGCCAGACGCAGCTGCTGGCTGAGCTGCGCGTGCCGCAGTCGCAGGTGCAAAAAGTACTGCCGGGGCAGACGGTGAGCGTGCGGATCCGTGAGCAACAGGTCACAGGCACCGTGGGGCGGATTGATCCTGTGGTGGCAGAAAACAGCGTGAAAGTGGAAGTTGCGCTCCCTCAGGCGCTTCCCAAAGCGGCCCGACCTATGCTCAGTATTGACGCCAGTATCACCGTGGCTGAGCTGGATCAGGCTTTATATATTCGTCGTCCGGCCAATGTGCGTGAACAGCAGACAGTGCAGTTGTATCGTCTGCGTGAAGACGACACCACTGAGTTGAAGACGGTGCAATTTGGCGCGCTGGCTGGTCGCTATGTGGTGATAGAGCAGGGCGCCGAAAAAAACCAACGCTGGATTATTTCTGATTTGAGTAACCTGGCACAACAGGGCGTGCAGGTTGCACTGAATTAAGGGTTTAAAGGACAACTATGGCACAATGGGGTGTCGGTTTGTCAGCGGGGATAGTATGACACAGATAATAACAATGCAGCACATCAGCAAGGTATTCGAAACCGAAGCACTGCAAACACATGCTTTGCGTCAGGTGAGCCTGACCATAGAGCAAGGCGAGTTTGTTTCCATCTCTGGCCCGTCCGGATGTGGTAAATCCACTTTGTTGTCTATTATGGGCTTGCTGGATGAAGCCAGCAGTGGGCAATACCTTATTCAGGGGATTGAAGTTGGCAGCCTGACCGCCGATCAGCGAGCAGAATTAAGAAACCGCCACATCGGGTTTATTTTCCAGTCTTTTAATCTGATTGATGAGTTGTCGGTATTTAATAATGTGGCATTGCCGCTGCGTTATAGCGAGACCCGATTATCACGTGCAGAGGTGCACAGTCGCGTACAAAGCTGTCTCGACAAGGTGGGGTTGTCGCATCGTGCCGGGCACAAGCCAGATCAGCTCTCTGGTGGACAACAGCAACGGGTTGCCATTGCCCGGGCCTTGGTTGCACACCCCAGCATTTTACTGGTGGATGAACCCACAGGTAACCTCGACTCCAAAAGTGGTGACGCGGTGATGCAATTGATCGCGCAGCTGCATCAGCAAGGGACGACCATTTGTATGGTGACGCATGATCCCAGGTATGCCGATATGGCAGCGAGGCAGATCCGTCTTCTCGATGGTGAAATCGTCGGCGGCAGTCACACTCATCGCACTGCACGCAGTGCGATTGCCTGAAGGAATGCTATGAAATGTGGTTAGATATTCAGGACGCGCTGAAGGCGTTGCATACCCGTTGGCGTATGACGGTGTTTTTTATTGTGTTGTTGTCCAGCGCCATGGCGGCCTTGTTGGTCGCCGGCGTGATTGCCTGGCAGGCACATGGTCCATTGCCTTATGACGCACCAGAGCAGCTTGCCTGGGTAGATGGTGAGTTGCGCAATGAGCAGGGTGAGGTAACCCTCAGCGAATCGCTGTCTGTTCCCGCTGCCTGGCATTTGCATCAAACGCATGGGTTATTCGAGCTGGCCACGCCACTTTATTACACGGATATGTTGTATGTGGATCATCCCGAACAGCCTAAAATTGCGACGGCACTGGTCGAGCCCGGTTATTTTTCCTTGTTTAATATGTCACTGCAAAGTGGCGATTATTTTGCTGCGTCGTCTTTACAAGGGCAGCAAGCGCAAAGTGCTGCTCAGGCCGTTGTCAGTGCGCGTTTTGCCCACCGTTATTTGCCGGGCCAGGAGGCCAGCGGGCAGGTGATCCAGCTCGATGATCGGCGTTTTCAGGTGGTGGGCATTCTGGCCGAGGACAGCCGGGAGCCGGAGCTGTTTCGGGCTGCACAGTATAGTGATGTCTTTTTACCCTTTTTTAGTCACACCGCGACCGACATGACCCCGTTTGCCGATATGGCGATCCGTAATAATGTACTGCTGGTCGGCAGGACCTTACCTCAGGCCTCCAGGGTATTACATTCAGAAGCTATGCAGCTGAGTGCCCGCATCAATGCATTGACACAGCAATATGGATTTGGTGAAACAACCCTTCATCTGACACTGAGCCCGCTCGACACTAAACTCAAAGGGGCGCTACAGGATATGGGGCAATGGCTGGTTGGCGCTGCATTGGGCGTAATCGTAGTGACCCTGTGCAATTTGTTTGCACTTTATTTATTGGATTTTAAAAGCCGCCAGTCTCAGCTGGCGTTACATCTGGCACTGGGGGCGCGTCAGTCCCGATTGTTTCGTCAGGTGTTGTGCCATGCAGTTGCGCTGTTTGCACTGGCGGCTCTGGTAGCAACGGGGCTGGCACCGGGCTTGATGGCGCTGGTGCAATATTGGGGGGAGGATATTCTGGGCAGCATTACCTGGCTGAAATTGTCCTGGCCTGCTTACCTGGGGATGTGGTTTGTGGCGTTATTACTGGCCTGGGGGTTTGCTCGCAGTGTCTTTACCTTTGTTGACTTACGTGGGCTCAGGCAGCAACTCAGTGGCTCAGGTAAAGGTCAGGTAAAGCAATTACCGGGCTGGCTCAGTCAATTACTGATCAATGCACAATTGACGATAGGCATCGTGGTGCTGTGTTTTAGCATCTGGCTGTTAAGTCATTACGGTGCACAGATAGGTAAAGCACAGGGGTTTGATGACAAGGGCTTAATTCACGTGCAGATGCAGCAACTGGACTTTGAGCGCGGTGAACAAAAAGCCCGGGCACGACGTCAGCTCAGTGAAGCCAATATTGCAACCTTGCTGGCTCAGCCCCAGATAGCCGCGGTCAGTCTGGCTGCCAATGATCCTCTGGAAATGTCGTGGGTCGAGCCTATCAGCACAGTGCCAGACAGTGCCCGGCAACTGACCGCTTTTGGGCAATGGAGTGGCGTGGGCTACTTTGCCACCGTTGGCCAACGCGTGCTGGCAGGTCAGGCGTTCAGTGCGGAACAACTGACGCTGGATACTCCAGCTGAGGTGGTGATTATTAACCAAAGTCTGGCAGGTAAGCTAGGTTTGACGCTGCAAGATGTCGGCACCACTTTGTATTCTCGTAATCAGCGTCCGGTCAGATTACAAGCCATTGTCGAAGATATCTATTCACCGACACTGGGGACGCCGGACATAGTGTATCTGCCACACAACTTTTTTGTCAGTAATCTGATTATCCGGCTGAAGCCGGGGCAGTCGCTCGCAAAATCTGATCTGAATGCCCTGCTGCGCGTACAAGATACTACGCAAAGTGTATTTCAGTTAACCAGTATGACGGCGCGTGCTGCTGCGTTGAGTAAATCGGCCCGGCTCAGTGCCTATACGGGTATCACCCTGAGTCTGTTGATGTTGCTGCTGGTCGGTGCAGGCTTATATGGGGTGTTGGGCTACCTGGCGCTGTTGTCTGCACCTGTGTGGCACATCAAGTGGCAGGTGGGTGCCAAGGCGGGCACGTTGCTAAAAGAGCAATTGATCAGGCGGTTTTGTCAGGTCTTACCAGTTGCTTTTGTGGCATTGTTGTTACTTACTCTGCTGTGCTGGGTGTTTAAAACGGCGTTGCTGGGCCTGGTAACCAGCTTTTTAATGGCTGTTACCTTTATGTTTTTAATGGTTTTATTGCTGGACTATTACCATACTAAAAGCCGGCTGAAAGATTTTTGCTAAATCAGTAACAGATTCTTACAAATGTCACGTTATTGAACGTCTCTATATTGGTAAGATAGGCGGTAGGAAAATATCAATAGGTAAAGTCATGAAAGCACAAGCACTAAAATGGATCTTTCCCGTTGTGGCGTTGGGCCTTGGGGTGGCAGGCTTTTCAGCCATCAACGCGGTCGCAAAGGGTGAGGAAGATAAACAGGTCGTGGACACACGTCCTGTGGTACAGGTCGAATCCGTTCAGGCACAGGATCATCAGGTTCTTATTCAGAGCTATGGTGAAGTCACACCGCTTGAAACAACCCAGTTGTCTGTTCAGGTAGCTGGCGAAGTCGTTTACTGGCATCCCAGCTTTTTGGCCGGCGGCGTGGTTGCGAAGGGCGATATTTTGCTCAGCATAGAAAAAGACAATTACGAAGCGGCGGTTTTACAGGCCGAAGCTCAGCTGGCCAGTGCTGAAGCAGCCTTGATCGAAGAGCAGGCACAAGCAGACGTGGCAGCAGATGAAGCCAAACGTTTTCCAAACAAAAAACACACCGACCTGTTTTTGCGTAAACCTCAGGTGATGAGTGCCAAGGCTGCGGTTAAATCCGCTAAGGCCGCATTAATGCGTGCTCAGCGTGATCTGGATAATTGTGATGTGGTTGCGCCATTCAACGGTTTGATTGTGTCTCGTGACGTGGGCCTGGGTCAGTTTGTGTCAACGGGCAGTGTCGTTGCCCAGCTTAATAACATTGAGCAGGCTGAAGTGGTGATCCCCATCGCTGGGTTCGATTCAGTGTTTTTACCTGAAACCGTGGGTGGTACCAAAGCAACGGTGTTTAACAAAGGCGTGAATAGCTTTACCCGCGAAGCGCAGATCCATCGTGACCTGGGCACGGTTGATACGCAAACACGCATGAGCAATCTGGTCGTGCGTATCGAAGATCCATATGGCCTGAACAGTGACAAGCCAAAAGTGAAGTTTGGTACTTATGTGCAGGTGAGCTTTTTAGGTAAAACGCTCAAACAAATTTATCGTTTGCCGCAAGAGCTGGTCAATAACCAGACGGTCTGGTTACTTAATGACAATGCGGAACTTGAGCCTCGTGAGGTGCAGGTGGTCCGTGAGGAAGGTGAATACTTCCTGGTGGGTGCCGGACTGAACAACAGCGACAAGGTGGTTGTCACCTTACCTGAGTATCCACAACGTGGTATGGCGGTGAAAGTTGCGGGTGCAGACGAATCCAATGCACAGGGCTCTGGCCTGGAAAAGCTATAACGGCAGGGACGGATAATGAGTGAACAACCTACACCAAAGCAAACGGGGCTGATAGCCTACTTTGCCCATAACCCGGTCGCTGCGAACCTGATGATGATATTTATCCTGATCATGGGGATCATCAGCTACTTTACGATCCAGCGCCAGATGTTTCCGAGTATTGAGCTTAATCTCATCTCGGTTAATGCGACCTACCCGGGCGCTTCGCCACAGGAAATTGAAGAAAGCATTCTGATAAAGGTAGAAGAAGCACTTAAGGATGTTACGGAAATAGATAAGGCGGTGTATCGTGCCTACCGTAACGGCGGTAGTGTGCAACTGGAGATTGATACCAGTGCAGAGCTGGCCGACGTCGCCGACAAAGTACGATCCCGGGTCGATGGTATCGCAACCTTCCCGGCCTCGATGGAACCGATCCGTGTGCAACAAATAGAGTTTACTCAGGATGTTGTACAGATGGCTCTGGTGGCTGATCTGCCTCTGACACAACTGAAGCCGTTGGCGAAAGAAGTCGAAGACGAGCTGTTGCAGCTGTCTAATATTTCTTTGGTCGATCGTAATATGCCGGAATATGAAATCGCCATTGAAGTTGACCCGGACGCGCTGCGCCGTTACAACATGTCGATGGAAGAAGTGGCCATGGCGATCAGTCGCTATTCAACCAATGTCTCAGCCGGTCAGATCCGCACCAATTCAGGCCTGATCTCAGTACGGGTCGAAAATCAGAAATACCGTGGTAACGAGTTCCGCCGTATCCCGGTTAAAGTGGGCGAAAATGGCGCTAAAGTGCTGCTGCAGGATATTGCAGACATTAAAGACGCCTTTATTGAAGGCGAATTCTACTTTCAACTTAACGGCGTGAATGCGGCTTACCTGTCGGTTAAAGCAACCAATGACCAAAACATGGTGCCGATCGCCAATACGATCCATTCCTACATTGAAGCGAAGAATGAAACGCTACCGGAAGGAGTTGAGTTAACTGCCTTCGTGGACATGACTTACTACCTTGAAGCCCGTCTGGCCATGATGAAAAAGAACATGTTCCAGGGGGCGATTTTGGTCGCCATTATGCTGAGCATTTTCTTACGCTTTAAGCTCGCGTTCTGGGTTATGGTGGGTCTGCCTGTGTGTTTCCTGGGTGCTATTATGATGATGCCGGTATTTGGGATCAGCATGAACATTGTGTCTCTGTTTGCCTTTATCATGGTGCTGGGGATCGTGGTGGATGACGCCATTGTCATCGGTGAAGCCGCCTATACCGAAATTGAGCGCAAAGGACCTGGCGTGAATAACGTGGTTGTTGGCGCGAAACGGGTCGCTACTCCGGCCACATTTGGGGTGTTGACGACCATGGCGGTGTTTGCCCCTATGGTGTTGTCGAGTGGCCCGGAAGCGGCATTTTTTAAATCGATTGCGGTTGTGGTCATGCTGTGTCTGGCCTTCAGTCTGATTGAGTCTAAGTGGATCCTGCCTGCACACATTGGCCATACCAAGTTTTCACCGATGCGTGAGGGCAGCTGGCGTGCGAAGTTCAATACGCGTTTCTTCGCCTTTGTGAATGGGCCTTACCGAAACCTCATCGAAACCTGTGTACAGTGGCGCTGGACGGTGCTGTGTGGCTTTGTTGGTATGCTAATATTGAGCGTATCACTGATCACCTCGAATCAGGTCAGGTTTGTGGCGATGCCCAAAGTACCGCACGACTACCCAATGGTAAAACTGACCCTGAACGACAACGCCTCGGACTCGCAAACGCTGGAAGCGCTGACCACCATCGAAAACATGATGTTGAAGGTGGAAGACGAGATCGAGCAGGAGTATGGACAGGGCATGATCAAAGACATCATGGTTTGGAATGAGGGTCGCACAGAAGGCAACGTGCTGGCGGTATTGGTAGAAGAAGACGACCGTCCGTTTGATGCCTTTGAGCTGTCGCGCCGCTGGCGTGAAAACATGCCGGACATTGCTGGTGTGAAGTCTTTGCTCGTGATTGATGACGTTAACGATGAAGGCCAGGGGCAGGGCGAGTTTGGCTATCTGCTGTATGGTCCGGACATCGATATGCTCAATGCTGCGGGTCGCCAGTTTATTTCTATGCTGCAACAAGAAAAGGGTCTGTTTGATGTGAGTTCAAGTATCGACCCGGAAAGCAAAGAAGTGCAGCTGGTGCTCAAGCAGGTGGCGTACGATTTGAACCTGAGCCTGTCAGACATTGCTAACCAGGTCGGCATGAGTTTCTATGGTGGTGAAGCGCAGCGCGTGATCCGCGATGGTGAAGAAATCAAAGTGATGGTGCGTTACCCGCGCCTGGACAGGGAAGCCTTCTCATCCCTGAAGCATACGGTCATCACAACGCCTGAGGGCAAAGATGTGATGCTGGGCGATGTGGTTGAGTTCGTGGAGCGCCCGGGTGTGAGCTATATTCGTCGTGAAAATGGCTACCGCACTGTGTATATCTACGGCAACATTGATGAGCAGGTGATTGAACCTAATCAGGTGGTTGAGAATATCAAAAATAACCTGTTGCCTAAGCTGTTTGAACAGTTCCCTGAGGTGAAGACCGAACTGGGCGGTGATATCGAAGAAGATCAGGCGCAGGCCAACGAGCAAATGATGTTCTTCATTGCCGGTATGTTCATTGTCTATATCTTACTGGCGGTGCCGCTGAAGAGTTATGGTCAGCCGTTAATCATTATGTCGGTGATCCCGTTCAGCCTGGTTGGTGCCATCTGGGGCCACTGGTTCTTTGGTCTGGATATGAGCATGATGTCGACCTATGGTCTGATTGCGGCTGCAGGGGTTGTGATCAATGACTCGCTGGTCATGACCGATTATGTGAACCAGGTCAGAAAAGAAGGCGTGAAGCTGAAAGATGCCGTGGTTGAAGCTGGATGTGCGCGTTTCAGGGCAATTACCCTGACGTCTATCACGACCTTTGCCGGTGTTATGCCCATCATCTTTGAGACCAGCTTACAGGCTAAGTTTGTGATCCCCATGGCGGTATCACTGGGCTTTGCGGTGCTGTTTGCGACCTTAATTACCTTAGTGCTGGTACCGTGCCTGTATATCATTTTAATTGATATCAGCAAGGTATTTGGCGGGGTATTCGGTGTGTTTGGTAAAGCCGCACGTCGTGTTACTAACAGCAGGGCAAGTCAGCCGCAAGGCTAACTATCTGCCAGAGTTACAATCTTTAGAGGCCAGCATTCGCTGGCCTTTTTTATGTGCGCAACTCAGTGGTGATTCAGGGGGTGTTTCTATTTTGGTTAATTATTGTTGAATAGGTGTTTTTTTTGGTGTTACATTTGCGTTGATTTTAAATAAGGAGATAGTCATGAAATCAACATTTTTTAGGTCTGGCCTGGCGTTACTGACCTTGCTTTCATCTTTGTCGGCATTGGCATCTATGCCGATGGACCCGGAATTTAGAGGGTTGTACTTTGAATCTCAGGGAATTGAGGTCAAAGTTGATCTCAAAAGAGATAATATATACTCACCCTTTGAGCGCATTATTTTTTCAACTGTATGTGATCGCAACCATACTCGGTGCCATTCAAATGCATTCAGTATGCAAATGATGGATGATTTTGTTGCAGCATTAAAATACAAAAAATTCTATAAATATGTTTATGTACCTTTTGATCCTTGTGATGTTACACCTGGGTGTATACCAATGGGAATTGAATCTTCTGAAGGAGGGTTGAAAACTGGTAATGATGATATTCAAAGGCGAGGTGGATATCGTCCAGAACCACAATCCAGTCACCCTAGTTATTTGCAGACGTTCCTACATTCAATGGCTCAGGCAACAGGCTCACAATCGATTGGTGCCATGGCTGATTTTTTAAAGGCAGATAGTGCAGACGAGAATGGTAAATTTAAGACATACCGCTTTAGCTCCTATAATAAGCGAGGTCAGAAAATCCCCTTTTCAATATGTAAGATAGTCCCCGGAGATTGCGAAGAACAGATCGATGTGACAATTCGTGACTTAAACCGTGGCAAGATCGCGGTATCTGTTCCCGTGAGTGATGGCTCTGGTGGAGGCGACAGTGAAAAATACTGGCAGCGGGAGAAGGATATTCGAGACTATCTGCACCATCTAGAGTACGAATGTATCCCAGCTTATACAGATACAGGCGGGGGCAGGGTGTTGCAAATGGTCTGTGTAATGAAATAAAGCCGCGTTCACTATTCAGAGGCCAGCATTCGCTGGCCTTTTTCGTTTTCAGATAGAATCTCAGCGGCTCACAGTGAATTAAATGACATCTCAGGCGTTTATTTGCTATGTTAGGATTACAACGGTTTTTAACAAATTAGGAACAAGTGAGTGACCAAAACCCTGACCCCGCCAGTGGCTAAAAAAGTGCCACACACCATGACACATCACCAACATCAAAGGACAGACAACTACTACTGGATGCGTGACGATAAACGTCAGAACGCCGAGATATTAGACCATTTGCATGCTGAGAACGCCTATTGTGAGGCGATGATGGCAACGCATAAAGGGCTGCAGGACCAGTTGTTTGAAGAAATGAAAGGTCGCATTGTCAAAGATGACAGCACGGTGCCGGTTAAGGATGGGCGTTTTTGGTATATGAGCGAAGTCAGAGGCGACGATGAATACTCGCGTCATTATCGTGGCAGCGATGAAGCCATGACAGACAAGCAGTTACTACTGGATGTCAATCAGCTGGCGCAGGCATACGAGTTTTTTGAACTGGGTGACATTGCCGTCAGCCCCAATGACAATTTGCTGGCCTACAGTGAAGATACGGATGGCCGGCGTATTTATACTGTGCGCTTTAAAGACTTACAAAGCGGCGAGATGCTGAGTGACGTACTGACCGAAACCGAAGGGGAAGTGGTCTGGGCCAACGACAGCAAAACCGTGTTTTATGTCCGTAAAGATTTGCAAACCCTGCTGGGTTATCAGGTTTACCGCCATGTCCTGGGTACGCCGCAAAGTGACGACCAGCTGGTGTATGAAGAACAGGATCGTCAGTTCTATATGGGCCTGGGCAAGAGCCGAGATGAAAGCGAAATCTACATTCATCTGGCGGCAACGGAAACCACAGACATTCTGGCGTTGTCGGCTGATGAGCCTCTGGGTAAGTTTGAGCCTTTGCTGGCACGCACGCCGGGTCATGAATATGGGCTGGATAAGCTGGGCGAGTATTACTACCTGGTGTCGAACCGGGCAGCAAAAAACTTTCGCCTGTTGCGTGCTACCAAAGATACGCTGGCAGAGCCGGAACAATGGGAAGAGCTAATTGCACACCGAGAACATGTGCTGCTTGAGGGCATGGAGTTGTTCAACAGCCACTATGTGGTGACAGAGCGCGAGCGCGGCCAGATCCGCTTTGTGGTGCACGATTATGCCGGGCACAGTTATCAGCTGAAATTTGATGATGCCTGCTTCTACGCTGGCCTGGGCTATAACCCTGAGCCCGACGCTCAGGTGGTTCGGATCTATTATTCAAGCCTGACTACCCCAAGCAGTATTTATGATTTTGCATTGGAAGGGGGCAAAAAGACCTTGAAGAAGCAGCAACGTGTATTGGGTGAGTTTAACCCGGATCACTATGCGTCCGAGCGATTACATATTCCTGTGCGCGATGGTGTTGAGGTGCCGGTGTCTCTGGTCTACCGCAAAGACAAATTCAATAAAGATGGCACCAACCCCTTGTTGCAGTACGGCTATGGTGCTTATGGGATCACCATAGATCCGAACTTCTCCAGTAATACGCTGAGTCTGCTGAACCGTGGTTTTGTGTATGCCATTGCGCATATTCGTGGTTCAGAAATGCTGGGTCGTCACTGGTATGAGCAAGGTAAAAAAGCGCATAAACAAAACAGCTTTAACGACTTTGAAGATGTAACCCGGGCGTTGGTTGAACAAGGGTACGGTGCTGCGGATAAAGTATTTGCCTCTGGTGGCAGTGCCGGTGGCCTGCTGATGGGAGCCGTGGTGAATCAGGCGCCAGCGCTCTATCGTGGTATCGGATGTCATGTGCCGTTTTTGGATGTATTGACAACCATGCTGGACGAAAGCATCCCGCTGACCACCAATGAATATGACGAGTGGGGAAACCCCAATGATGAGGCGGATTATCGCACCATTTTAGCCTACTCACCCTATGACAACCTGCGCGCAGGGGACTATCCTAATATTCTGGTAACAACTGGCCTGCATGATTCTCAGGTGCAGTATTGGGAGCCGATGAAGTGGGTGGCTAAGCTGCGTGAGTTAAAAACTGATGACAATCAACTGTTGTTTAAAACCGATATGGATGCAGGGCACGGCGGTGCTTCAGGTCGCTTTAAGAGTTTGCGTGAAAAAGCCCTGGAAATGGCTTTCTTTATTGGCTTGTTAGAACACTAACTGGTGCAACCGTCGGTTGGCATCTGTCAGCCGGTTTGCCAGAAAACGTGACACAGGTGATACAAACGTTTGGAGAACAAGGTATGTTTTCAGCACATGGAAAATGGCAAATCGACATTGTGCCGCCAGTGATATTTGTGGATCTGGTTGGCGCATTTAATCGTGAAGGAGTGCGGGCGTTTGAGCAACAAGTGCTGACTGAAATCGCGCCTTGTACCGCTGGTGAGCTTCAGCGCGTGGTGATAAATCTGACCCAGTGTGAACTGGCAACCGCAGACAGTCTGGCTGCATTGCAGGTGTATTTTGCGGATGTGGCCCAGCGCGGTTATCAGGAAATTGATTTTATCGGGGTGAATGCGGTGTCGCGTCAATTATTGACACAATTGTGGCAGACACAGCCGGTGAAAGTGTTATTTTACCTGGATGCCGATGCTTACCTGGTCCAGCACCCGCATTATCGTGAGGCGACGTCCTGGCTGAGCTGAGCCGCCTTGTTTGAGGTGGAGGGCGTGCCCTCCACTTAATTAAGTTAATTGGTATTATGCGAGATACGCTTTAAGCATCCACACCAGTTTTTCCTGCTCTTTGATGTAATCACTCATCATTGCTGCGGTGCCTTCATCGCTGGCATCACCTGCCTGCTCCAGAATATTGCGCTGCATTTTAATCAAGGTGGTAAAGCCATCCAGTAAGCGTTTTACCGCTTCCTGACCATCACTGATCCCTTTCGCTTCACTGATTTGACTGTGCTCCAGATAATCGCTGAAGGCGTGCAAAGGGGTGCCTTCAATAGTCAGGATACGCTCTGCGATTTCATCGACCTGAAGCAGTAACTGGTTATAAATTTCTTCAAACTTAACGTGTAACTCGAAGAAGTTACGGCCTTTGATGTTCCAGTGAACACTGCGGGCATTCATATATTGGATCTGGTAACTACTTAACAGGGTATTGAGGCTGCCTACCAGTGCCTGACTTTTCTGACTGTCTAATCCAATGCTGTTGCTCATTGTTTACTCCTGTACTGTGGTTAAAAAAGAGGACGCGACATGATGCGTCTGATTGATGCTTAGTGTGACTAAAAAGGCGGCAGATGCCAAATGGGAAAAGTCGATTGCCGGTATCGAGATTATTGAAGACAGTGCTGCCACACGCGTGTCTCCTTGTTAGAAAAAAGAAGGTACAGCAAGCGCTTAGCGTGGGTGTTAAGGATGCTTAAAGTTTGCCAATTTGACACGCCGCACCCCAACAACGACAGCTAAGTTGATCTATCTCAAACGTAAAATGGGTTGTATTTTTGCCACAGCAGCGTTTTGATTCAGGTCAAAATTTCCACGATTCAGAGGCGCATAATGAACTTAACAGGCACAGAGCGTGTATTTTTTCAGGGTAATTTAAGTGCGCATCTGAGCCATCCCGTTAGGTTATTATTTCGGTGTGTCAGAGCACAAATACTGTGCAGCACCCAAGGAGCGTATCATGCAAGGTAAAACCCCTTCTCAACATAAATCCGAAATCGCTGTCGTGGTGATAGCACTGTTGACCTTTGTTGTGGGCCTGGTTGGCCACCTGGCAGGTGCCAGCTATGCAAATTCAGATGCGTTTGGATATATTGCTGCGCCCATTCCTCTGATTGTGGGGATCATCGCATTGGTGGCTTACAAAATTGCAGCCAACGGCGATCATTGATTACGTTCGAGTACTTCGACGATGTAATCGAGCACCGTCCGGGAATAAATTAAGGTGGTATGGCTGAGACGAAAGATCTTGTGCTCGGCCATGCCCTGCAATTTGGTCTCGTCCAGCAGCACGGTGCCATCGGAACGGCTGCCTTTTTTCAACAGCGGCATCAGACCAATTGGCAAGTCTCCGGCGATACTATAGAGCTTGGCTTTAAACGGCCAGTTTTGCTGTTGGCTGAGCAGGTATTCGACACTGTTTTTGAGCAGCATATCGAAGCCGTGATCATGCATGTGTTTGGCGATATAGCTGCCTTTGTGTGGTGTCCCCAGGGTGATCACTTTGCTGATGGCCGCACTGGCGGCTGAATTGTGAGTGAGGTAATCCCGGGCCACCAGGCCACCCATGGAGTGGCAGACCAACGCGGCATCATGGCCCGCAACAAAGGCATCGATTTGTTCAAAGATAGCGTGTCTGTCGGGTGTCAGCGTGTTGTAGCTGAGATTGAGGATGTCAAAGCCAAGTTTTTCCAGGCGCTCGCACAGCGGGCGCATGACAAATCCAGACATATACAATCCATGTAAGACGACCACTTTGGTTACTGCCATTGTTTTTACCTCTTTTGCACCCGGGTGAGCTTATCCTTGTAGTGTTTCGGGGATCAGATGCACGCTGTGTTGCTCATCACTGAACCAAATCTCGCCATCCTGCACTGTGACGGTTAACGCCATTGTACGCGTTAGCATTTCAGCCATCACGCTGGTGGCGCTATATGGCAGGCTGATGATTTTTAGGTTGCTATACTGGCGCAGGGTGTTTTGGTTCTTTTGCCACCATGGGCCCTGATTGTTCTCACCATACGTATAAAGTACCACTTGTTTGGCTCGATTGCTGGCTTTTTTCAGCCATTTTTCTTCCGGTAAGCCAACACTTAGCCATAGCTCAATTTCGTCACTGTAGTTTTTTAGCCAGATATCCGGCTCATCTTCGACACATAAGCCTTTACTAAAACTGAGTCCATCCTGATATTCCAGTGCAAACGCCAGTAGCCTGACCATCACGCGTTGGGCGTTTTCTGATGGATGTTGTGCCAGCGTGACACTGATGTCCTGATACACATGACGGTCCATATCGCTGAGCGAGAGGTTGGCCTTTAAAATAGTTGATTTGAGTGCCATTGCCTGTCCAATTTAGCAAAAACGCCATTATATCGGTAAATACACAATTTGTGCGGGGAAAGTGAGGCGGATCTGCACTAACCACGGTGCAGGTAGTAACGGAACAGACACGCCTGCAAAAGCGCACAGCTAGGCAGTAACCAGGGTCCGTTATAAGTCAGCGAGAGTATCAGCAGTATAGCAGGCAGGGTTGCGTAGAAAACAAGATGACCATTGGTATAGCGGCCACACAGCCAGTGAACCGGCAACCCGATAGTGAGCCAGCCTATCACAGAGAAAGCAAGGTAAAATGCAGAGAGGAGCGCGATGGTGGTAAACAGGCGCACCGTTTCGATTGGACCGGGGAAGTCACCAAACATCAAAGCCGCAATACCCAGTAATAGCAGCAGGCCGGTGTAAAAGACACTTTTGACCGCGGCTCTGTCCCAGTTTCCTTTCAAAACACATGCTCCCTGTTTGGTGTAACCTGTTGCTGCATCTTTGATCCCCCAATATCCACGTTTATAGTACACTATGCGTTATTCATGTGTCGCGTGGCCGGGTTGCAGAAAGTATGTTTTCTGTGCGTCTACAGTCTGACACAGCCAGATTTAATAAGGTAGAAAACGATGAGCAGAACAGGTATCCAGTGGTTTCCGGGACATATGAACAAGGCGCGCAATGAGATCAAAGAGATCATGCCGCAGATGGATGTGATTATTGAAGTGCTGGATGCCCGTATACCCTACAGCAGTGAAAACCCCATGGTGGCGCAGTTGCGCGGCGACAAGCCGGTCATCAAAATTCTGAACAAGGCTGACCTGGCCGACCCTGAGCAGACCCAGGCCTGGATGGACTACTTTGAGCGCGAAGATGGCGTCAAAACCCTCGCATTTGGCCATGACAAGGGCAACGAGGTACAGCGGATCAATGCCTTGTGTAAGAAGCTGGCACCGCAAAAAGTGGGTCAGGATAAGCAGCTAAAGGCCATGATTATGGGGATCCCCAATGTCGGTAAATCTACCTTAATTAACATTTTGGTCGGACGAATTGTGGCTAAAACGGGTAACGAACCGGCGGTCACTAAGGCCCAACAGCGTATTAAGCTGGAAGACGGCATTATGTTGTATGACACGCCGGGCATGTTGTGGCCTAAAGTAGAAAACGAAAACTCGGGATATCGTCTGGCTGCCACCGGCGCCATTCGTGATACTGCAATCAATTATGAGGAAGTGGCCAGTTATACCGCAGAGTATCTGTTACAGGCCTACCCTCAACTGTTGCAGGCACGCTATAAAATTGACGAGCTGCCCGAGTGCGACTGGACTTTTATTGAAATGGCCGGACGTAAGCGTGGCTGTATTCGCGGTGGCAATCAGGTCGATACGCACAAAATGTCGGAGATCCTGATCAACGAACTGCGCGATGCCGTCATTGGCCGTATCACCATGGAAACACCACAAATGCGGGATGAGGAAGAAGAAATGGTGGCCCAGTTGCGTTTGGCCGCAGAGGCGAAGAAAGCAGCCAAAGAAGAAGAAAAACGTCAGCGCCGTGCTCGTGCGCGTAAAAACCGTCGTTAATCTGTGGGCTTGAAGCAAAAATCAGGCATAAAAAAAGCCCGGGGCAGGGCTTTTTGATTTCATATCTACCGTCACCGATATGAGCAATGTAGCAAGTAAAATGTGAGTTGGTTGCCTGTGAGCCACATCAAGGGGCGTTAATGTTTTTCACCTTCAACCAGAGCTTTTTGCGTAAGCAACACGTACTTCTGAGTCGAGAAACAAACTGAGTACTACAACAAATTGAGCCGTCAATCTCGCTTTGTTGATAATGATTATCAGTTAGATTTGATTCAGTGTCAACACCTATTTGAAATTAATTCTCATTTAGGTTCTTCTGTGTTAGGCAGTTAAATTCCGGGCATAAAAAAAGCCCTGAGGAGGGCTTTTTGATTTCATATCTACCGTCACCGATATGAGCAATGTAGCAAGTAAAATAGTAAGTTGGTTGCCTGTGAGCCACACCGAGGGGCGTCGGTACTTTACACCTGCAACCTAAGCTTTTTTGCGTGAGCAACACGTACTTATTCTGGGTCGAAAACAAGTTAAAACATCAACAAATTGAGCCGTCAATCTCGCCTTGTTGATAATGATTATCAATTAGTTCTTTCCAGGAGTCAACATCTATTTGAAATTAATTCTCATTTGCGTTTTTGTGATTGGATCATCAGGCAGTAAATTTTAGGCATAAAAAAAGCCCCGAGCAGGGCTTTTTATGTTCATATCTACCGTCACCGATATGAGCAATGTAGCAAGTAAAATAGTAAGTTGGTTGCAAGTATCCTGCATTAAGGGGCGTTAATACATAGCACCTGCAACCTGTGCTGTTTACGTGCGCATCACGTGTTTCAGGGTCGAGAAACAAATTACGTACTTCGACAAAGTGAGCCGTCAATCTCGCTTTGTTGAGAGTGATTATCAATTAGATCTTTGTGCCTGTCAATGCCTTTTTGAAAATAGTTCTCATTTGGTTTTTCTCTTCCTTCTTGCAGTTGTATCCGTTGATGTTGTGCGGGGCATTACACAGGCGTTTTTGATGATGTGGCTGGCACTTAGTTGTCAGGGAGAATACGAAAGGGAGTCTGCCTTCGTTCAGAAATGAAAAAAGCCCTGAGGAGGGCTTTTTGGGATCATATCTACCGTCACCGATATGAGCAATGTAGCAAGTAAAATAGAAGGTGGTTGTTGAGTTACACCAAGGGGCGTCAATGTAACTCATTAACAACCAATGCTGTTATCGTGCGCGACACGCGTTTCAGGGTCGAGAAACAATTAGAGTAACAAAATGAACCGTCAAGTCACTTTGTTGAGAGTGATTATCAATTAGATCTCTGTGCCTGTCAATTGCTTTTTGAAAATAATTCTCATTTATGTTTTTGGTGTGTTGTGTATTGTAGTACGGTGCTATTTTATGAATTTATGCATGGGGAGTATCTATTCTGTAAACAAGTAAGTTGTTATTCTGGGTTTGCTTGAATTGCAAAAAGGAATTTATGATGACCCCCTGTTTTTTGCCAGTTGCAGCAGTAGCCGCACTCAGCCTGCCTGCATATGCTCTGGACTCTTTTGATATCAACACCCAGTTATTTTCATTTGCCTCTCAGGGCCACACAATTTATCTGGAGACATTGCCTGTACCACATTCAGGGCAAATGATACGTCTTCGCTTTTGGGCACAGTGCAAGGATCAGCAATGTGATGACTCACGCTTTGTGCGGCAAATGGTCCGTGATCTGGAATGGGCGATGCCACGAGAGGCGGTCGGCGTGTCAGACAAAGCGGATGTTCTGCCCTGTCAAAATGTGCTTGAGGGGTGCTGGCCGAGTTTCAATACAACTCGTATGCTGCTGGAAACGGATGTGACATTTCAGGAGTTGACTTCATTTGACCAGAACATTTTTGAATTGTTAATCGTTTCTACGACCCCAGAATCCGGCTCGGTGATCCCTATACAGGCCTGCACTCGTGAGGCGCGACCGGGTCTTTGTTTGGTGAACGATAACTTTCAGTTTACCACGCTCAGCCCAACGTCATTTTCGGTAACCTACGAGGCGAACTGGAATGATGCGGATCAGCGCGATGATGAGCAGGAGCTGCACCGCTTTACTCAAAGACAGGGTTATCATTGCAAAGAGCAGGCACACACCATGACGTCGCACGTGCGGGTAACACTGACATGCGAGCATCAGGGTGAGTAAAGACGTGGGCTTAGTGTGCTTGCAGCCAGTAATAGTAGTCGGTGGCATCGTGAATATCGACGCGCTGTTGCGTGGCTTCCAGCTCGCCAATGACCCGGTGTAAATGGGCCGGATCCTGCCAGGTACTGCTGACATCTACGCCGAGTCTCACCGAAAACGTGGGGGAGACCAGTGCCCGTTCATCAGCAGTGGCATTTAAAATGGACGTGCTGTTATCCCGCTCGTAAGCCATAATTGAAATCCCATCCAGTACCTCCTCCAGTGCTGCGAAAAAGGCCGTCCCCTGATCGGCCCAGCCAATTTTAGCCGAGCTGTCATACCAGGTGGGAATATCGGCATACAGCTTTAATTGCGCCATACCCTGATCATCCAGCAAAGCTCTGATGGCTCTGAATGTATCAATGAGCTGCCACAACAACGCCTGACGAGACTGGGGTGTGCCTTGCTTCCATTCAGCCAGTGCATGAGGCTCAATATCCAGATGCAGTGCAGTAAATTCAGCATCAGGCGCAGCATTGCGCTGATAATCGATAAGACGAGTTTGTAATTTGTTGAGCATTTTGCTGTGATTTTGCGCGAAAACCCAGGTATTTTGCGCCATCAGGTAATGTGACTGAATGCCATGCGCAGCCAGTGCCTGGTTCCACTGTGCGACGGCCTGAGACTGCGTTTGTGTATATTGTCCGTAGGAGCCATAGACGGCAGTGATATGTTGCTGTTGCAGCAAATCGATCAGCGTCTGCTGCGTCGACTGGCTGGTGATCATGGCGGATGCCCCCAGCGGATCTCCGCCTTTTTTCCACAGCCAGGTTGCGCGTTCCGTCGCTTGTGCACAGGCACTGGTGGTCAGCGCCAGAGCAAAGAGTGTTCCCAGAGAAGTGATCTTTTTAGCCATAGTGTGCTCCCTTTATACTTATTCGATAGTCGGTGATGCCCCTCAGTGAGGATCTGCTTGGGGTGCTCGATCCCAGTGCCAAATTGCCGTATAACTAACCTTAAATAACAAAAAATCAACAGGACATGTATGCTGAGTTTACTTGGCTTAATCGGCGCATTGGCGTTACTGATTGGCCTGACCCTGCGAGGGGTCAATTTGTTTATCGCTGCGCCTCTGTGCGCATTAATCGTGGCCCTGACCAGTGACATTGCTATTTTTAATGCCACCGCAGGCCAACCCTTTGTGTCTCTCTATATGGCCGGATTTGCCGGGTTTTTGCAAGCCTGGTTTTTAATGTTCTTGCTGGGCTCCCTGTTTGGCAAATTTATGGAAGACAGCGGGGCTGCGGATGCCATTGCCCATTATGTGATTGGCAAAATCGGCATGAAATACGCGGTGTTAGCTGTGGTATTGGCCTGTGCCTTATTGACCTATGGCGGCGTCAGCGTGTTTATTGTGGCCTTTTCTGTCTATCCGATGGCGCTCAGTCTGTTTAAAGATGCCAATTTACCCCGACGCTTTATCCCGGCGGTGCTGGCATTTGGTTCCGTGACCTTTACCATGACCTCTGCGGGGTCGCCCGAAATCCAGAACTGGATCCCAATCAAATATCTGGGGACTTCGCCTTATGCTGCCTGGCAGGAAAGCCTGGTGGTAGCCATTTTTATGGCGGGATTAGGGTATGTACTCTTAAGCTGGATGATCCGCCGGGCGGTGGCCAATGGCGAATGTTTTGTCGCGCGGGACAATGACCCGGAACAGATCCAGCGCAACTTACCGCACCCGATCACGGGTTTATTGCCCTTGCTGGTCGTGTTGATTTTGTCATTTACTCTGCATAGCACTCTCCAGCAAAACGCGCTGATCGTCGCATTACTGGGTGGAGTGCTGACGATATTAGCGATTAACTTCAGACATTTTCATAATTTATCTCAGGCGGTGAACTTAGGCACCACAGGGGCATTGGTGGCGATCGGAAACACGGCTGCGGTGGTCGGTTTTGGTGCGGTTGCCAAAGGCACGCCGGCCTTTAATGAGGCCGTTGCCCTGATGACCAGTATTCCCGGCAACGAACTGCTCGGCGCCGCGATTGCGGTCAGCGTGATTGCTGCACTGACAGGGTCGGCATCGGGTGGACAGGCCATTGCCCTGCCATTGGTGGCGCCACATTATCTCGACTTAGGCGTGGATGCCAGTCAGCTTCACCGGGTGGTGGCGATCAGCTCAGGCGCGCTCGACACTTTGCCGCACAATGGTTATGTCGTGACCACAGTGCGGGCGATCTGTGGCGAGAAGCATCAGGATGCGTACTGGCCGTTGGCGGTGTTGACTGTCTTAGTGCCTTTATTGGGGGTTGGGCTGATCCTGGGTTTGTTTATCTGGTTTTAACGGGCTTAAAGGAGACGTTATGCTCAGGGGCGAGATCATCGTCAAAGCCCCTGTTTTAGGTAAGTCTGAGTAGTAATAAGCGGTCATTTAGATCATTAAAATGACCGCTTATTTGGCCTGTTCATGACACTTTGGTCATTGAACAAAATGGGGACAGCCTTTATCTGACGGTGTTTTAGAACGCATAAAAGCCATATAAGCAAAATACATTCCATTGGAAACCACTTTTTTCTCAAATTGATTGCATTTTAGACGACTTGAAGGATGATGTTCGCCTAAAGAGGTGATATACTCCCGCCGAATAATTTTTCTACTTTAAATAGAGCAAAACAATGGCAGATTTATCAAAGTACAGAAACATTGGTATTTTCGCGCACGTTGATGCGGGTAAAACTACCACCACTGAGCGTATACTAAAGCTTACTGGTAAAATTCATAAAACCGGTGAAGTACACGACGGTGAGTCTACAACTGACTTCATGGAGCAGGAAGCTGAGCGTGGTATTACAATCCAGTCAGCTGCGGTAACTTGTGAGTGGAAAGGCCACCGCTTAAACGTTATCGACACTCCTGGACACGTTGACTTCACAGTTGAAGTGTATCGTTCACTGAAAGTACTTGACGGTGGTATCGGTGTATTCTGTGGATCTGGCGGTGTTGAGCCTCAGTCAGAAACTAACTGGCGTTACGCGAACGAATCAGAAGTTGCACGTTGTATCTTCGTAAACAAGCTTGACCGTATGGGTGCTGACTTCTACCGCGTAGTAGATCAGGTTCAAAACGTACTTGCTGCTAACCCACTTGTTATGACGCTGCCTATCGGTATCGAAGACGAGTTCTGTGGTGTTGTAGACGTACTTGAGAAGAAAGCGTACGTTTGGGATGAGACTGGTCTTCCTGAAAACTACGAGATCCAAGACGTTCCTGCAGACATGGTTGACAAAGTTGAAGAATACCATGAAATGCTGATCGAAACTGCGGTTGAGCAAGACGACGACCTGATGGAAGCATACATGGAAGGTGAAATGCCTTCTCTTGAGCAAATCAAAGCATGTATCCGTAAAGGTACACGTGACCTTGCTTTCTTCCCAACTTACTGTGGTTCTGCATTCAAAAACAAAGGTATGCAACTAGTACTAGATGCAGTTGTAGACTACCTACCTGCACCTACAGAAGTTGATCCTCAGCCGCTTACAGACAAAGACACTGGTGAGCCTACTGGTGAAGTTGCAACTGTTGACGCTGAGCAGCCGCTTAAAGCGCTTGCGTTTAAGATCATGGATGACCGTTTCGGTGCCCTGACCTTTATCCGTATCTACTCTGGTCGCATGAAAAAAGGTGACACAGTACTTAACTCTGCAACTGGTAAAACAGAGCGTATCGGCCGTATGGTTGAGATGCAAGCAGACGAGCGTAACGAACTGACTGAAGCACAAGCGGGTGACATCATCGCGGTTGTTGGTATGAAGAACGTTCAGACTGGTCACACACTATGTGATCCTAAGCACGAATGTACACTTGAAGCGATGATCTTCCCTGAGCCGGTAATCTCTATCGCGGTAGCACCTAAAGATAAAGGTGGTAACGAGAAGATGGGTATCGCGATCGGTAAGATGGTTGCAGAAGATCCTTCATTCCAGGTTGAAACTGACGAAGATTCAGGCGAAACCATCCTTAAAGGTATGGGTGAACTTCACCTGGACATCAAAGTTGACATCCTTAAGCGTACTTACGGTGTTGAACTTGTTGTTGGTCAGCCTCAGGTTGCTTACCGTGAAACTATCACGCAAGAAGTTGAAGATAGCTACACGCACAAGAAGCAGTCTGGTGGTTCTGGTCAATTCGGTAAGATCGACTACCGTATTAAGCCTGGTGAGCCTAACTCTGGCTACACTTTCTCATCTTCAGTTGTTGGTGGTAACGTTCCTAAGGAATTCTGGCCAGCAGTTGAGAAAGGCTTCAAGATGATGATGGACGAAGGTGTTCTAGCTGGCTTCCCAGTACTAGACGTTGAAGTTGAGCTGTTCGACGGTGGTTTCCACGCAGTTGACTCATCAGCTATCGCTTTCGAAATCGCAGCTAAAGGCGCATTCCGTCAGTCAATCCCTAAAGCAGGTCCTCAACTTCTTGAGCCTGTGATGAAGGTTGACGTGTTCACACCAGAAGACAACGTAGGTGACGTAATCGGTGACCTTAACCGTCGTCGTGGTATGATCAAAGACCAAGAAGCTGGCGCAACTGGCGTTCGTATCAAAGGTGAAGTACCGCTATCTGAAATGTTCGGATACATCGGTCACCTGCGTACTATCACGTCTGGTCGTGGTCAGTTCTCAATGGAATTCTCTCACTATGCACCTTGCCCGGCAAACGTTGCTGACGCAGTAATCGCAGCTGAGAAAGAGAAAAAAGCAGCTAAGTAATTAGTTGACTGATTTCTGAAAAAAGGCCGCATTCGCGGCCTTTTTTAATGCCTGAATTTTCTGCTATGTTGCACAATTCAGTAGTTCATTCATCCTATGAAACAAAAATATAAATAAAATCATGCCACTTTTTCCCGCCTGTCAGGGTAGTCCAACTATTGCTAAAAATCACATAAACGGACTTGATTTAGGGACTTTGCAACTTTATCATTAGTGTCCAGAGTCAGTCGATTCTGTTTGTGATTGAGTAAAATTGGGAGGTACTCATGAGAACCATAGATTTGGATATCAGCTGGTTTGCCATTTTAGCCACAGTGTGTGGTATTTCGCTGTGTTATGTGATGATGAACTTGGTGGCGCTTCACGGCGTAGCATCGTCACTGGTGGTTGTATCCCTGTCGGGTGTCGCTTTGATTGTGCTGATGACACTGACCGACAAGCGCTTTGTACATATTGATAAAGCAGGAATTTGTTATCGCACATGGGTGAAAACACGATATGTGCACGCAGACGAAATAGCGTCACTGGAGCTACAAAAGCTGGGTCCATTGCAATGTTTAAAGGTTGTCCTTCATAACAACCGAAGATTGTCCTTTCCTTATTGGTCTATTGATGATGCTGATCTGCAAAAAGCAGCTCAGGTACTGTCGGTACCTATATCGGGGAGAAAACATCAAGTGAAAGCTTGATGAGCTATCAATTCACTTCGCTTCACCAAGTGAATTGATTTAAAAACTGAGAGTAAATAAAAATGCGCCGTAAGGCGCATTTTTCTATCTTCTTTAATGCAGGTATGGCTCAAGCACTTTTACATGCTTCAGCCATCACACTCACATTTATTTTGTGCGACGACGCAGCAGCGCCAGAGGTGCCGCAAACAGGGCTAACCAGCCCAGGCTGCCTGAGTCATCATCGCCGTCATTGTCATCACCTTGTTTGATATCTTTAACGTTGACAACAACCTGTACTTGCTCTGACAGGTTACCAGCACTGTCTTGTGCCTGAACCATGAACTCGATTCGGTTATCGAATTCATAATCCAGTTCGCCGGCAACAACAACCTGACCAGATTCATTGACCGAAATGACGTTTGTACCAGTTACAATAAAGCGCTCTACCGGCGTCTCGTCAGCATCTGCATCTGAGAATTCAAGCATACCAATAGCAGTGTTTATCGGTGTGTTTTCTGCTACGTCGAAGCTTTGACCAGCTGCAATCACTGGGCGTGGATCAACGGGCGGCGCGGCGGCTTCTGTTTTAATCTCTACAATCACTGGATCGTGGTCAGATGCACGGTAGGCATGTGGTGCGTATAGCGCGGCAATTTGTGCATCCGTTCTATATTCAGTGTTGTAATCCAGCATACGTGGTTCATCAGCATTGATGTGCCAGTCTGTCGCATCTGTGACCTTAGCTAACAGTGAAGGTGATGCCACGGCATGGTCCAGGCTACCCAAGCGTCCTGAGAAGGTATAAGAGTAGCTCTGTGTGTTACCGTCCACATGAGTCATAACATTGCTCAGACCTTTATCCGCGAAGGCACGCATCGGGTCTTCCATTGCATAGGCGTTCATATCACCTACCAGGATAACGTCTTCATCGTCGTTACCTGTTGGGTTGGTCGCCAGCCAGTCTGCGAACGCGTTTGCGCCTTCAGTACGGATGACATTCCAACAGCCCTGACCATCGCCCTGATCAGCGTTATCACCTTCTGCGCTGCCACAACCTTTCGATTTGAGGTGAGCAACGGCAACGGTAAACTCTTCATTATTGTCCAGCTTACGGAAGCTTTGCGCCGTAGGTGGACGGTTGCTGTAATCAAACGGCACAGCAGTTGTGAAGCTAGCAGTACCCGCTTCTTCTACTGTGTCGGTGCGGTAGATAATGCCTGTTGTGATATCGTCACCACCAATTGTGTCGGTGTTGAAGTCGACAAATGCATAGGTGTAATTAGACTCAGCATTAATCGCTCTCACTAAATCAGCAATGGCACTGTGCTCACCAAATCCGTCGTTTTCGATCTCCATCAGACCAATAACATCGGCATCCAGCGCAGTGATAGCGGATACCAGTTTTGCTTCCTGACGGACCAGCTCTTCTGCTGTGTCTGCACCACGTGGTGTTGGGAATCCTGCACCCTGGCCGTCGCCATTGAAATAGTTCAGGACGTTGAAGCTGGCGATACGCAGATCACCTTCACCTTCAAGCTCTGGAGCTTCAGCACGTTCATTGGTGTTGTTGAAAGTCGGGGCTGTGGTTGGGTTTAGGCGGTATTGGCCAAAGCTGTAAGCAATAACCCCTTGCACATTAGACACCGTGTCACCCAGACGGATGGTTTTGTAAGCATCCAGGCCGGTACTTGGATATGGGATCACTTCTGGGTTCTGAACGGTTGAACCATCATCCATCAGCAGGAACTTCTTTTTGTTTTCTGCTTCCAGTGCATTGGCTTCATCACCAGGCATCGCTAATTGTGTACCCTGGTAAAGGCGTTCTGTTGCTAAGCCAACTTCACCATAACGACCTAAGTTATAAGTATCTGCCACAACCATGTCATTTGACAGGCTAACTAACATGCCTTCTACGGCCTCCAGATCGCTTACTTCGGAGACTGGCAGGGTCAGCACCTGCGCCTGAATTTCTGCGCTGCCACAGACTTCTAGTTGAGTGACATTGCCCAGCTGAGTGGCATTGTAAAACTCTTGAACCGTACCCTTAACACGTACCTGGTCACCAACGTTTACGTCGACATCTTTATAGTATACAAATAGACCTTCTGAGGTCATGCTGTCTTCGTCCATGTCATTAGCCAGTGACTGAACAAAGAAGCCTTTAAGCTGATTGTCTTCTTGCAGGTCTGCTGTGACCACAGCTTCAATGGTCACAATTTGATCTTTAAGCGGACTTTCGTCTGCATTACCCTGAATAGCATTAATGGCTGTGGCGGCTTCTCCACACACTAAAGGCTCTGGCGTGTCACCATCGTCGCCACCGTCATCACCACCGCCGGTATCGCCGCTATGGCTACCTAGGCCAGAAAAATCATCTTTATCGAACTGTATCCACTCGGCACTTGGATCGAATGCCGCGTCAAAGGTTGTGCGACCGGTTGTCACTTCCAGGTTGCGACGTAGTGTTTTGTCTTTTGTTGCAACACCATTATTTTCCCAGTTACTGCCTGGGTCAAAGCCAACCTGGCCAAAGCTGTCCAGCACCGTATCACCGTTACGTAATACAATCGCATCGTCGCCATTGTACCAGCTGCCACCTATTGTTAGCTGTGCAGCACTTAGTACTGCATCAACGGCGCTACTGTTTGCAATGACATAAGTACCACCTGCTGCGATTTCACCGCTAAGCTCAATGGTATTTGATGGATCTGTGTTGCCATTTGAATAATAGCTAAGCGTATATCCGTCCAGGGATATTGCGTTTTCTGAAGTATTGAAAAGCTCTACTGCTTTATTGTTCGAGCTACCTTCAATGTACTCTGACATGATGACCTGAGCCTGCACAGGGGCAGTAGCTGCGGCCACAAGAAGTGCCAGTGGAGTGAATTTTGTTTTTATCATGGTTTTTCCCGTGTGTAGTTTAAACCCAAATGGGTACATAAGCTTACGGGGGCTATGTTACACAAAAATGACACAATGTTAATCGTAAAAATGCAAAAAAGGAGCAATTTATTGCTCCTTTTTTAATAATCACCTATTATTTATTTATCATTCAACCAGATAGCGGCTTGCTTTGCAAAGTAGGTGAGAATGCCATCGGCACCGGCACGTTTAAAAGCGAGTAATGACTCCATAATGGTTGGTTTTTCTGCCAGCCAGCCATTGTCGATAGCCGCTTTGTGCATGGCATATTCGCCGCTCACCTGATAAGCAAAGGTGGGCACACCGAATTCATCTTTTACTCGGCGTACCACATCCAGATATGGCATGCCTGGCTTAACCATCACCATGTCAGCACCTTCCTGAAGGTCTAATGCGACTTCACGTAACGCCTCATCAGAATTAGCCGGATCCATCTGATAGGTCTTCTTATCCGCCCCTTTGAGGTTGCCTGCTGAGCCAACTGCATCGCGGAACGGGCCGTAATAGCTGGATGCATACTTAGCAGAATAGGCCATGATGCGGGTATGAATGTGTCCGACTTCCTCGAGCGCATCACGGATAGCACCAATACGACCATCCATCATATCTGAGGGGGCGACAATATCAGCACCAGCCTCTGCATGAGACAATGCCTGCTTGACGAGTACCTCAGTGGTGATATCGTTTATCACGTAACCCGCTTCGTCTATGATGCCGTCCTGGCCATGCGTAGTGAATGGGTCAAGCGCTACATCGGTGATCACTCCCAGCTCCGGACACTCGCTCTTAAGTGCGCGTACGGTGCGTTGTGCCAGCCCTTCAGGATTATAAGCTTCTTCCGCATGTAAGGATTTTTTGTCGCCAGGGGTAACCGGGAAAATGGCGACAGCCGGTACACCCAGCGCCACCAGTTCTTTGGCTTCTTCTACCAGTAGGTCGATCGACAGACGCTCAATGCCGGGCATAGAAGGGATCGCTTCTTTGCGGTTCTTGCCTTCCAGGACGAACACCGGATAGATCAGATCGTTTACCGTGAGCGTGTTTTCACACATCATACGGCGGGAAAAGTCGTCTTTGCGCATACGGCGCATACGCGTATAGGGAAAAAGATCCAGTCCTGACTGAGCCACGTTAAGTCTCCTGCTTAGGTTGGTAAATACAGATCCGATTGCGGCCTTGTTGTTTGGCCATGTACAAGCCTTTATCAGCCAAATCGGTAAATAGTGTGGGGTTGTTGGTGTTCTGTGCGATGGCACTGTAAACCCCGGCACTGGTGGTAAATTTAATATGGTGACCGGCGACTTTCAGCTCATGGGCTTCAGTGGCCTGGCGGATCTGCTCGGCCAGCTCCAACGCGCCTTCCTGTGAGGTGTTGGGCAGCAGGATCACAAATTCTTCACCGCCATAGCGAAATACTTCATCATGGGGTCTTTTCAGGTGTTTCTCTATGAGCCGCGCGAACGCACAAATGGTGTGATCCCCGGCAAGATGACCGTAGTTATCGTTTACTTTTTTGAAGAAATCAATATCCAGAATGATCAGACTCAACGTCGTTTGTTCCCGACGAGAACGGCGGACTTCCATCATCAGACGCTTATCAAAGTAACGACGGTTCTTTACTTTGGTCATGGGGTCTTCCATGTTGAGCTTTTCCAGCTCATGGTTTTTCTCTTCCAGCTCTCTCAGCGTCACCTGAAGTTCAAAAGTGCGTTCATCAATGCTGTTTTCCAGCTCTTCCTGTGCCTGTTCCTGGAGTTTCAGTTTTTCTTTGAGCAGGGCGTCTTCTGCCTGAGTACGGGCGAGCTTATGTTGCTGTGTCTTGATGTGCTTTTCACGTTCAAGTATGAACTGCCGAGTCAGCACAAAGCTGATATAGAGGCTCAGGATCAAGTAACAGATATAAGTCACCGGGCGGTCCAATTGAGCGCCACCAAATAAACCCAATTCAAAACCAAACTGATAGCTGAGGGTGATTAACATAATAATGTAGATCAGTAGGGCCGTGATTTTGGTGGTGCGACGGTAACGGCTGCGCAGGGTGCAGGCGATATATCCTAATACGAGTGTGAGTGCCATGCCATAGGCTGCAAAGGTGGCTTGTGTCAGCGGCAGGAGCTGGCTTAGTAAGGTTAAGATCAGACCCAGTATCAGCAGTTGCGTGAGCTTGCGGTCATATTTTATTGGCAGCAGGTTGGGCAGTGCTTTGCTGCGTTGAATGGGGATCAGGGCCAGTGTGGAGAACATCACCAGCAGGCTTTGACCATATTGTTGCAACCAGACGTGTGAACCATACAGATAACGGTAGCCAAAACCATATAGGTGCACTATGAGCAGCCAGAAGAGCCCGATAATGAGTGTGCCATGTAAAAAATAGCGCCGGCGAGTAAAACTATACAGGGTAAAGTTAATGGCGATCATGGCCAGTATAAATCCGGCCAGTATCCCGTAGACCAGATTAAACTTGCTCTTGTACTTGAGGTACTCTATTGGATGCCAGAGGCTCAAGGGGATATTCAGCGTACCATGATGGCTGAGCTGCAAGTAGACCTGACTGTGACTCTGTGCCGGCAGCTCTAACGGAATGAGCTGGGCTTCGTGTTTAATGGGGCGCTGCATTAGTGGCAGCGCGTCACCCAACGCCAGAGTCAGAAAAGAGGCATCATCATGGCGGATGTAGGCGGTGATTTTATCCAGTAAGTTGTTATCTATACTCAGTAGCAGGGGCACCTCAATGGGGCCCGGGTTGTGTAAAGATACGCGGATCCAGGCTTGGGTATTTGCGGGCGGTTTTAACGGCTGGCGCTGACCTGGTTGCCAGTGTGGATCACTGGCCAGTAATGTTTGAATGGTGTCGGCCTGGCTGAAAGCATACTGATAGGACAATGCCTGGTGTTGCTTAAATTCAGCAGATACCTCCAGTGCCTGAGCAGCACCGGATAAGCACAGAAAAAGTAGCAGCCAGCGCCACACCATCAGGCATTGTTCCCTGATATCTGGAACAAGGTTTTGAAATTCTCCGTGGTTTGCTGGGCCAGTTGCGTCAGGGAAATGCCTTTGAGCGCCGCAACATGATGTGCAATCTCTGGCAGGTAAGCCGGCTCATTACGGCGGGATTTCGGTTTCGGTTTGAGTGTTCTGGGAAGTAAGAAGGGCGCATCGGTCTCCAGCAGGATCCGATCTTTTGGAATATAACGCACTAACTCCCGTAAGGTTTCACCCCGGCGCTCATCGCACAGCCAGCCAGTCAGGCCAATCATCAGGCCATAATCCAGGTAATGGCGCAAAGCGTGCCTATCACCAGTAAAGCAATGTAGTACACCGCGCAGGGAAAATTCGTCCAGCATGGCACTGAGCGTATCAAATGCCTCGCGTTCATGCAGATACACTGGCATGTCGAGTGTCTGAGCCAGCTCCAGTTGCACACCGCAGATCAGTTGTTGCACCGGGCGCGGTGAGTAGTCACGATTGAAGTCGAGCCCACACTCGCCAATAGCGACTACGTGATCTTGGGCTGCCAGGTGGCGCAGCTGGGCGATGAAATCGTCCGGCACGTCTTTGGCATCATGAGGGTGCACACCTGCGGTCGCATACTGGTTATATTCTTGTGCCAGCGCCAGACTTTGCTCACTGGTGAGTAAGTCACATCCAATCAGCAACATAGATTCTACGCCCTGATCCGCCGCCCGGGTCAGGATGGCTGTGCGATCGGTATCAAATTGTGTACTGGTCAGGTTGACGCCAGCATCAATAAAGGTCGCCATTTAATCTACCCTTCTCACTTTTATTGAGCGGTTAGAGCCATCTTTTTGCATGATGAAAGAATTGAATGAGCCACGACGAATGGTCACTGTGTCCCCTTCTTTTGCAAAGAAGGCTTGTGTGCCGATCTGCTGCCAGCATTGCTGGTTATCGAGCGTAAACCGGCGTAATCCATTGGCGGATTTGCTCACCTCCACCACAGTTGCGTTGACTGTCTGTTCGCTGTCCTGTTTGTGTTCCAGGCCAAAAGACTTGGCATTCGTTGCTGGCGGCTTAGAGCGTACCGGGTGTGGCTTACTGGCATAGTCAGCGGCCAGTTGATCGTAACAGGCTAAGCGCTTGTCGTCGGATTGCTGCTGACTACATGCTTGCAATTTATGCGGTAATTTACCTTTGGCCTGAGCTGGTTGTATGCCAAGCACAGCGGTAAGTATCACTGCACCGATCAGCAAAAATGTGATTTTATTCATGGCTTTCTTCCTCTGCGACGGGCTTTTTGCTGTACAGCCTGGCCAACAATAACCCCAATTCAAACAGCAGTGCCATCGGAACGGCGAGTAGTGTTTGCGATAACACATCGGGAGGCGTTAAAAACATCGCGACGACAAACACGCCGACTATGATATAGGGCCGTTTTTGTGCCAGGCTTTGTGTGGTCGTGACACCGCTCCAGCACAACAGCATAATGGCCACGGGTATTTCAAATGCAACGCCGAATGCAAAGAACAACTTCAAAATGAAGCCAAGATAGCTGCTGATATCCGGAGAGAGGGTCATCATGTCGGGACCCACGGCGGTAAAGAAGCCGAGAATAATGGGCATCACGACAAAATAACAAAATGCAATACCGGCGTAAAACAGCAGGATACTGGACAGCAGAATGGGCATCAGCATGCGTTTTTCATGCTGATACAGGCCGGGTGCCAGAAATCCCCAGATTTGATGCAGTATCATAGGCACTGCCAGAAACAGTGATACAAACAGGGTCAGTTTAAAGGGGGCAAAGAAAGGGGCCGTGACATCTGTGGCTATCATAGTGCTGTTTGCGGGCAGGCTTTCAACCAGTGGGGCTGCCACAAATGCATATATATCGTTGGCAAAATAAACCAAAGAAATAAAAATGATCAGGATGCTTAGAAGCGCCTTAATTAGACGGTTTCGAAGCTCAATAAGGTGGCCAATAAAGCCACTATTTGTCATATCTGACATGCAAAAACTCGTAAACGGTTAGTTTTGAGAGGACGGATCTTTGTCGTTTTTCGACGGATCTGGAGACTTGCTGTAGCTGTGGCGTACTGACTCTGCCGCACGCTGCAACTCCTCAACCGATTGTTTGAGACCTGGGGAAATATTGTCCAGGCCCTGTTCTTCGGCTTTTTTCAGGTTGCTATGCAACTCGTGTACTCTCAGCTCTTCGCTTACTTCCGCCTTGACGGAATTGGCAACAGATTTGACTGTGTTGATCCAGCGGCTGACCGTTCTGATCGCAACAGGCAGGCGTTCTGGCCCGAGCACAACCAGGCCAACGATCAACACTACGACGAGTTCCCACATCCCCATGTCAGATCACACCTTGTCTTTTTCTTTTTCGCTGGTTGTTTTAGCCTGTGCAGCCTGATCGGTCAGCTGTTCTTTGCTATCCGTTTTTTCTGACTTTTTTTCTTCTTCGTCTTCAGACACTGCATTTTTAAAGCCTTTTACCGCATTGCCCAAATCACTACCAATGCCACGCAGTTTTTTCGTCCCAAACAAAAGCACGATAATGGCCAGAATGATAAGCAACTGCCAAATACTGATACCACCAAAACCCATGTCTACTCCATTTAATGTGTTATTGAATTAAGAAAGATTATACGCCGAGTGTGTAAAATATCACCCTGTTTTGCGCCATGCTTTAATAAATATTGCAATTGCCAGTGTAGCGCAGATTCCGCTTGCGAGCTGACGCTCATCAACAAAGCACAAACCAGCCACAATGGTGAGCGCTGCTGCGGCAAGGCCAAGTAGCAATGCACGGGTGTCTGTGTGGTTTTGTTGCACAATGGGTGCACTTTGACGCTGGCTGCGCTTCAGATTCTGATAGATAAGATCTGGCAGCTCAGGCATTTTTTCAGCCCAAAATGGCAAGTTGGTGTAGAGTTTTTTGGCCACTGCCAGAGGACCGACCTGATCCTGCACCCACTTTTCTAAAAAGGGTTTGGCCGTTTTCCATAAATCCAGCTGTGGATAGAGCTGGCGGCCCAGACCCTCAACGTATAAGAGGGTTTTCTGTAACAACACCAGTTGGGGCTGCACTTCCATATTAAAACGCCGAGCGGTATTGAACAGGTTAACCAGTACATGTCCGAACGAAATTTCGGCCAGTGGTTTGTTAAAGATTGGTTCGCACACAGTGCGAATAGCAAACTCGAACTCCTCAACACAGGTGTCGGGGGGTACCCAGCCTGAGTCGACGTGTAACTGTGCAACCTGACGGTAATCGCGGTTGAAAAAGGCAATGAAGTTCTCTGCCAGGTAGCGTTTATCTTCACGATTTAAGGTGCCCACGATACCACAATCAATGCCGATATATTTCGGGTTATGCGGATCTTCGCGTGACACAAAAATGTTACCCGGGTGCATGTCGGCATGAAAAAAGCTGTCGCGGAAAACTTGGGTAAAAAACACTTCGACCCCGCGCTCAGCCAGCACCTTCATATTGGTGCCCTGGGCCAGCAGTGCTTCTGTATCCGATACAGGGATACCGTAAATGCGTTCCATCACCAGGACATTGCGTCTTGAATAATCACTGTACACTTCTGGAATATAAAGTGAAGCCGAGCCTTCAAAGTTACGTCTGAGCTGGATGGCATTAGCGGCTTCACGCATCAGGTCGAGTTCATCGAGCAGGGTTTTTCGATATTCCCTGACCACTTCGACCGGGCGCAGGCGGCGACCGGCACTGATTAGGCTGGCCAGCAGATGAGCAAAACGCTCCATCAAAGACAGGTCCGCGAGGATTTGTTTTTCAATATTCGGGCGGATCACTTTGACCACCACTTCTCTTAATTCTTCCTCAACGATTAGCTTGGCGCAATGCACTTGCGCGATAGAAGCCGAGGCCAGCGGTGTTTGTTCAAATTCGACAAAACCATCGTGGATACTATTAAGGCCCAGTGCTTTTTCTATCAGTGCTTGTGCCTGATCGCCAGGGAAAGGGGCAACTTTGTCCTGCAACAGGGCGAGTTCTTCGGCAATGTCGGGTGGCAGTAAGTCGCGACGCGTTGACAGCATTTGGCCAAACTTGACCCATACCGGTCCTAATGTTTGCAGTGCCAGTCTGAGGCGGGCACCGACGGGTTTGTCGCTGTGCTGATTGGGTAGCCAAAATAAACTACGTCTAATCGCCCGGGCATACCAGGGTTGCTTGTGCCTTGGAAGCAGGTCGTCCAGGCCGTAATTAAGAAAAGTTTTACCGATTTGATACAGACGAGCGATGGACAAACCCAGCTCCTTATAATTCGCTTAACGCGTTGATACGTTGTTCCAGCGCCGCCAGTTGTTGAGCCAACTGTCGCGTATGGGATTTAAATTGGCGGACTTCCAGCGGGTGAACGGCTACTTTCAGCTCGTCCTGGCACAATTGTGTAAAGGTCCGTTGTAGCGTCTTGAGATGACTGCCACCACGTTGCGTGGCTGTCTTGCAGCGCTCGACCAGCAGTTGGGCCGGCGCATCGCCAAGATGACGTGAAAGGTGTTCTGCCCAGTCAATATCGAGGCCGGAAAATGCTTTGCTGTAGCTTTGTGCCAGTTGTAAATCGCCTTCGAGATCCAGCTTTTCCTCACGGATGAGACGCGTCAGCTGACTGGGATCTGAGATTTCACCTAAGGTCGATAAGGTGGTCGTGATGTGGCAGTCGGCTTTGTCCTGGTAGTTTCCATAGACAAAACAATGTGGTTTCCCTTGTTGTTCACCCACATAGTGCAGCGCACAGCACAAGCCGAGATCGGTTAAGGTGATCGCCAGCGTTTTGTGCTGCGTGGGAGCCAGCTGCAGTGCTAAATCAGGTTCTTTGTTCAGCAGCTGATCCAGTGCGCTTTCGGCAACGGCGGTGAGCAGCGTGATCCACATACAATTTCCTTGCTTCTTCGAAATTAAAATTTAAAGCCTCGATGAAGCGCCACAATACCGCCCGTCAGGTTCTGGTAGCTCGCTTGTTCAAAGCCTGCTTCTTCCATCATTGTTTTCAGGGTTTCCTGGTCTGGGTGCATACGGATAGACTCTGCCAGGTAGCGATAGGATTCGCTGTCGTTGGCAACCAATTTACCCATAGTTGGCAGGATATTGAATGAGTAGAAATCGTATAGCTTCGACAGCGCTTCGTTGTCTGTTTTAGAGAACTCCAGCACCAACAGACGACCACCTGGCTTCAATACTCGGTACATGGAACGCAGTGCCTTATCTTTGTCTGTGACGTTGCGCAGTCCAAAGGCGATGGTGATCACATCCAGACTATTGTCCGGAAAGGGCAGTGCTTCGGCATTCATTTGCACATATTCGATATTCCCAACCCGGCCCAAGTCACGCAGTTTATCGCGGCCTACACGTAGCATGGAGTCATTGATGTCGCCCAGGATCACCTGACCTGTTTCACCCACCAATTCACTGAATTTGGCTGTCAGATCACCGGTACCACCGGCCAGATCCAGAACTTTGTGGCCCTGTCTGACACCAGAGCACGCAATGGTCTGGCGCTTCCATAAGCGATGGATCCCGAATGACATCAGGTCATTCATCACATCATATTTTGCAGCCACAGAATGGAAAACGTCGGCCACCATTGAGGCCTTTTCCTGCGTTGCTACTGTTTGATAGCCAAAGTGTGTGGTGTCGCGGTTTGCTTCTTTCATGTGTGTTATTTGTGCCGGATCTGGGTGTTAATAGTGTACTTGATAGCACTCAGTGAGCGCAATCGGTGTCAGCAATTTAAGCAGATTAATCAACAGGCCGCTGCACTGAAGCCGGATGAACTGAGGAAATGTTATGTAGCGGCAGAGACATAGTAGTGCTGACCGAGCGACTGGGCTTTTTTGGCAGCAAAGGCAGCACGCTGGGCCAGGGTATTGAAATCGTGCTCGGGTTGATGTTGTGCAATGCCAATGGCCAAATCAATGTCGGGAAACGAGACATCGCCTTTGGCACTGACAAATTTCAGGCGACTCACGCCACGACGAATTTTTTGCGCGACGACCTGGGCCGTATCGGCGTCACAGTCTGCCAGCACAATGGTGAATTCCTGTCTGCCTGTGCGTCCCGGCAAGCCGCTGTGGAGTACGTACTTTTTGATCCTTTTTGCGACCCGCTGCAATACAGTTTCGCCGATCAGCTCGCCAAACCCCTGACTAAAGTCGTCGAGGTTTTCGATTAAGATGGAAATGGCAAAAACGGGTTTATCCTGGGTCAGCCATAGTTGGGTTTTATGGCCCAGGTAGTGGCGTTTATACAAACCCGTTTGTGGGTCTAAAATGCGTTGCTTGCGCAGAGTCAGCAATTGTTGCTGCTGTTTTTCGTGTAGCTCCCGGGCTTTGCGCAGAGCGTTTTTAAACTGCTGATGCTGTTTGAGCAGTTGCTCTGTGTGGGCGCTGAAGTCAGTTAAGGCCGCCCGCGTTTTAACGACGTTATGCTCATCGAGATTGTGGATACAGTGGCTGATCTGTTTAGCAAATCCAATCAGGCTTTGCTGAGACTGCTGCGCTGAGTCGCTGAGGTGATCGATCATGCCGCCAACTTGCTGGATGAGCGTTGCCTCAGTTTGATGCTCTTTTTGCAGGTGCTCGTAGTAGAGCTGCTCAATGTAAATACTGTCGATGTTGGCACGGTTTCGGATATCGCGATCCAGCTGTTCATTGAGCTCGCGATGAGTCTGGCTGATATAGACATAGCCAATGTGGTAATTTAGGGGGGTAGGCGGCAGCTGATTCTGTTCCAGAAACTGACAAACTTTGGTCATTTTTTCTTGTGCTATTGCCATGGGATCATGGAACATCATTTTACTTACCACAATAATCAGTTGCTGTTAAATACTTGGCAGAAATACTCGAAACGGTTCCTATGAGATACCTGGCTTCGTTGCGGCTACATTAATCGCTCTGTAGAGTTTTGAAAAGCAAAAATCCGCGTAATGAGACAAATTTATTGCTTTTTATGGGTGTTGTTGAATTAGTAATCACTTTTTTATTGTCTCCTTGACTGGGCGTTGCAGGGGCATTGATGGCTCAAAGTAGCCACTGGTCGTATTAAGTTGCAAGCCCATCTCGAGCATGTTTATGTGTTGCGCAAATTTCACAATATTGTTAAAGGAACATCTACGTGAGCTTCCCACTGAAAACAACCCTATCCCGCTCTTTGTGCGCAGTGACATTGGCACTGGGCCTGGCAGGGTGTGAACTAACTCAGGTCAGCGCTGACCAGCAATTTACGACTTTAGCTCAGCAAGTCATGGTATTTCGCAATGACAAGCAGGCACAGGGAAGCACTTTACTGCCGGATTTGAGTGCAGCCTATCTGGCCACTAAAAATGCCGAGCGCGTAGCCTTTTTGCAGCGTATAGACGCACTGGATGAAACAAAATTAAGTGAAGAAAATCGTATAAACCTGATCATTCTGCGTGCTCAGATCCAGGACAAGGTAGATCGCTATCGCTTCAATGCGCACTACATGCCACTTAAGTCTGAAAGCGGCTTTCACAGCAGTCTGCCGAGGCTACTGGGTGGTACAGAGTTTAAAACCCGCGATGATTATGCGCTGTATCTGAGTAAACTGGCAGAAGTGCCGCGTTATTTTGCAGAAAATATTGCCTGGATGCGTAAGGGGCTTGAAACAGGCCTGACTCAGCCAAAAGCAGTATTGGCTGGGTACGAGGCATCTATTGAGGCCTTTATTGTCGATGAGGCGACGGAGTCGACCTACTTCCGTCCTTTCAAGCATAATCGCAGCGGCCTACCAGATGACGAGTTTGAGCGCTTACAAAAGCAGGCACAGAAAGTGATCGTACAGCAGGTGATCCCGGCATATCGCGAGTATCTGGCATTTTTTGTCGAGCAGTACAGGCCAGGTGCACGTGATGACATTGGTATCTCCAGCACCCCGAATGGCGTTGAGTTTTACCGCAATCGGACCGCGCACTTTACGACCACACAGATGACACCTGAACAGGTGCATGCGTTGGGGCTGGAAGAAGTGGCCCGGATCAAAAGTGAAATGATGGAGATCATCAAACAAACCAAATTTGACGGGAGCTTTGCCGAGTTTGTCCAGTTCTTAAGAACCGATCCGCAGTTTTACGCCAGCAGTGCAGAAGAGTTGCTTAAAGAAGCCGCTTTCATTGCCAAGAAAATGGATGCGCAGTTGCCTAAGTTATTCCATACACTACCGCGTCGCCCTTATGGGGTTGCGCCGGTGCCGGATGCCATTGCACCTAAGTACACTACCGGGCGATATCTGGGGGCAAGCAAGGACACTGACGCAGGTTTTTACTGGGTCAATACCTATGCGTTAGATAAGCGTCCTTTATATGTGCTTGAAGCCCTGACCCTGCACGAAGCGGTGCCGGGACATCATTTGCAAATTTCGCTGAACCAGGAATTGGACTATTTACCTGATTACCGTCGCGATTCCTATATCTCTGCATTTGGAGAAGGGTGGGGCTTGTATGCTGAATATCTGGGTCTGGAAGCTGGCTTTTATCAGGACCCGTACAGCAATTTTGGCCGCCTGACCTACGAAATGTGGCGGGCAGCTCGCCTGGTTGTGGATACCGGAATGCACATGTTTGGCTGGAGCCGGGAGCGGGCGATGAACTTTATGCGTGATAATACGGCTTTGTCGCTGCACAATGTGAAGACAGAAACGGATCGCTACATATCCTGGCCAGGTCAGGCATTGTCATACAAGGTCGGTGAGTTGACCATTAAACGTTTGCGTGCGAAAGCCGAGGCGGCGTTAGGGGATGCCTTTGATATTCGTGAGTTCCACCATCAGATCCTGCGTCATGGCTCTGTGCCGTTAAATGTCCTGGAAACGCAGATCGATAAGTATATTGCGTCGGCGCAAAACACAAGCCAGACATAGTAACGGGCAGGTGGATCAACTCTGAGCCTGGCCTGAGTTGATCCAGGTGCTACAGATATTACTGTAAGACGCTGATGATCAACTGATAGCAGGCGTCTTTGCTTTGACAGCTGCGGGCATTCAGGATCAGCTGTTCACCGACCTCCAATGCCAGGCGCTGTGCTAGCAGGCGTGCCTGCTCATCTTCAATTTCATCCAAATCGCTGACATGGGCAAGCCCGATGGTGCGGCGGATCATCTCACTGCCACAATACCCAATGGCGTCTTGTAATACATCACGCAGAAACAATGCCGTATAACCAGGTGCCTGCAATGTACTGTCTGTGCCATGTTGTTCGCACAACGTCTGCCATTGATAGTCAAATTCACCCAGGCAGATATCTATGGTGCGCAACAAGTAAGTATGCATATCACGACGCTTTGACGCTTCACTGATACGGCCATGCTGAGCACAGAAATTGAGGAGCAAATTACCGATAAAAGAGCCGAGATCGAAACCAATGGGACCAAAAAAGGCAAATTCCGGATCAATAAACTTGGTGGTTGTGTCATCGACAAACAGGCTACCACTGTGTGCATCACCATGCAGTAACGCTTGCGGAGAAGACAAGAAACGCTGCTTGAGCTGAGCAATGGCCAGTTTTAATGCTGTATTGTGACGTAGCTTGTCGACCTCTTTGCTCAGCGCATCCGGATAGTGGTTACGCTCGGTATCCTGATAGGGGTCGTCAAAAAATAACTCTTCTGTGATGGCACACAATTCCGGGTTGGTAAAAGACTGGATCAGGGCTTTCTTGTTTGCAGGCGTGAGGTAGAAATCGCTGTGATAAAAGCTGGTTGTGGCCAGATAGCGGGCCACATCCCGACCCAGATTGGCAAAAGTACGCCCGGCGTTGAGTTCACTGCGTAAGATTTTCAGATGACCCAGATCTTCAAGTATCGTCACTGCCTGCTCACTGTTGTGGTGCAATACCCTGACAGTATGGGTGGGACAAACCTCACCATGGCGACGTAAGGCGCTGGCTTCAATGCGGGCCCGATCAAGTGTCAGTGGCCAGCTTTCACCGACACAGCGCGCGTAGGGTAACGCCTGCTTAAGGATCACGCTGTGGTTATGTTGATCAGTGACCCGAAAAACCAGGTTCAGGTTGCCATCGCCAAACTCATAGCAGTTCAGCTGTGCGTCTGGTGGGAACATCCCCCCCAGGTTATTGATGTATTCAATGGCCTTGTCATTGTCAAACGCCTGATAAGCACTCATTTGGATCATCCAGATAGCATAAAATTAGATCAGCATTCTATACCTGCAAACGTTTAGAAGTCTATACATCTTTAGATCTTGATGTAGAATAGAGCCGTTCGTTTTTTCAATCGGGCACTGTCGAGATGAAGTAATTTCGTCGGTGACAGATGACACAAAGAGGTCATAACGGCACGGTCAGTGCCAGACTTCATACTTGCCTGTCCATCGATATGAATGGGCAGTCGTCAGGAGCAAATCGGAGTAAACAACGGTGAAAGAGCTAGTTGCGCGGAGTTTGAAGTATCAGGCTGGTAGGGTTCAGGTGCTGGACCAGTATTTACTGCCACATGAGGAGACATGGCATCATTGCACCAGTGTGGCGCAAATGACGTCGCTGATCCTGACGCTGAAAGTGCGTGGCGCTCCTTTGATTGGTTTAGCAGCGAGTCTGCTGGTTGCTTACCTGGCGGAGCAGGGTCACAGTAAAACTCAGCTTAGTGAGGCAATTGACGAGCTGGAAGCCACCCGCCCGACGGCAGTGAATCTGATGCACTGCATGGCGAGGCTGCGCACTGCCTTGCAACAGCAAGACTTTGCCCTGGCTGTGGTGACGGAGGCGGAGCGATTGTTTGAAGAAGACTGTGCACTGTGCGACAGAATGGCCACATTGGGTGCGCAGCTGGTCGAACCCTCAGATAATATTCTGACACATTGCAACACCGGCGCGCTGGCCACTGCTGGGGTGGGCACCGCTTTGGGCGTGATCCATCATGCTGCCCGTCAGCATGCGGACATCCATATCTGGGTTGATGAGACCCGGCCATTATTGCAAGGAGGACGACTGACTGCATATGAGCTGGCGCGGTGGCAGATCCCTTATACCTTGATTTGTGACAATATGGCGGCCAGTCTGATGGCAGCAGGCAAGGTCGATAAAATTTTTGTCGGGGCTGATCGCATTGCTGCGAACGGCGACTTTGCCAATAAAGTGGGCACCTATAATTTGGCTGTGCTGGCCCACTATCATAAGATCCCTTTCTATGTCGTTGCCCCGGTAACAACTCTGGACATTGGCTGTGCCTCGGGCGCAGAGATCCCGATTGAACAGCGCGCTGAAAGCGAGGTGACTGGGGTGAGTGGCAGCTTTGGTCACTGTCAGTGGGCACCCGTACAGGCACAAGTGTATAACCCGGCTTTTGATGTCACACCAGCTGAGCTGATCACGGCCTGGGTACTGGATACGGGCGTGTATTATCCGCAGGACGTGGCGGCGGGCGTTTTAGGCACGGTATGACGACACCGTGCCGGGCGAGCGCTTTAATCCAGCAACGGAAAGCGCTCGGCGATAGGGCTGTCAGTACTTTGTGCGACCCAGCCCTGTTCATTGTTGAACAGCCGAATTGCGGTAAACTGAGGGTCGCTGCCCATATCAAACCAGTGAGGTGTCATCGCGGGTACTGAGATCAAATCGCCCTGCTGACAAAGAACCTGATAAACCCGTTCGCCAATATGCAGGCAAAATAGCCCCTGACCCTGAACAAAAAAACGTACTTCATCTTCGCTATGGGTGTGCTCAAACAGAAACTTCTGACGCATAACGGGCGCGTCGGGGTGACCTTTTGGCAAAGAGATCACGTCTACAGTCTGATAGCCATCCTGTGTTTTCAGGCGATTAATGTCCTGCTCATATGCGTCAAGAATGTCATCATGTGATGTCGTCTGGTTAATCTCATAGGCGGCCTGCCATTGCTCGAAGCGGACACCCACCTCAGCAAGCTGAGCGGCTATCTGGTTGTGTGCATCACTGTGGAATTCAATGTTATCCGGGTGCTGATCATGGTAAATGGTCAATTGGCTCATCGTGACTCCTGTGCATTATATTGGCTGAAATCTTCAATAAAGGCATGTGCCTGCGCCCGTGGCTGTCCGTCACGCCATAATTGCAAGGTCTGCATGCCTGCTGCTTTTGCCGCATCCAGCTCGGCCACCACATCGCTCAGAAAGAGCACTTCATGCGCCGCAAAGGATAGCTGACTGGCGATGGCCTGATAGGCCTCGGGTTGCTGTTTGGCACCTATCCGGGTATCAAAATAACCACTGAATAAGGGACGCATATCACCATAGTCCGAATGGGCAAACAGCAGTTGTTGGGCCTGCACTGAACCAGACGAATAGACGTAGAGTGCAGTGCCCGCAGCATGTTCGGTAGACAAAAACTGGTGCGCATCTGGGTAAATATGGCCGGTAAAATCGCCATTTTGATAGCCATGTTGCCAGATCATGCCCTGTAATTGTTTCAGAGGCGTGACTTTCTTATCTTCAGCGATCCAGCTGAGTAGCGTCTGGACAACCTGATCCAGTGAGGCTTGTGGTGCGTTCAGTTCAGCACGCACTGCATCCAGCTGTGCAGTCACTTCCGGGGTGTGTGCATGCTGGCACACGAAATCGGGTAGCTTGTTTGCGGCATAGGGGAACAGGATCTCTTTGACGAAAGAGATACGGGTAATGGTGCCTTCGATGTCGGTCAAAATTGCTTTGATCATGCGTTTTTTTCCAGTTGTCTGCGCGTCAGTTCGCAGTTAAACAAAAATTCCAGTGCCTCGATATGACGACGCGTTTCACTGATGTCTGCCCCCATCGCATAAAGTCCATGGCCGCGGATCAGCACCCCGTGCCGCACAGGCGTGTGGGCATGGTATTCAGCCACCCGACGTGCCAGGGCTGGAATATCCTGATCGTTGTCGAAAACCGGAATAGCCAGGGTCTCCAGATGACTGGTGAAACCATGCAGGGCTTTTTGCATTTCGTACCCCTGAATGTTCAGGCTGTGCTCTGCTGTTAGGCGAGACAGAACTGTTGCCGCAACGGAGTGGGTATGCAAGATGCAGTGTGTACGCGCACTGAGTGCATACAGGGCAAGGTGCAGCTCGGTTTCGGCTGAGGGCTTACCGGTTCCTGCGATGTGTGTGCCTTCGGTATTGAACTCAAGAAAATGCTCGGGTTGCAGCGCCCCTTTGTCATGACCACTGGCCGTGACAACAAAGCCTTGCTCTGTTCTAATGGAAAAGTTGCCCCCGGTTGCCGGTACCCAGCCTTGCTCACTGAGCCAACGTCCGGCGTCTATCAGGGCATGTTTCGCTTGTGCTGATTGCATACGCTTACCTCTCACGAGTAACATCGTGGATAATTTTAGACGGCTATACTTCTATTTGCAGCAATGATAGCATCGCTCGGGCCGTTACACCACACACAAACGAGGACTTGGCAGTGGAAAGTAAATTACCTCATGTAGGCACCAGTATTTTTTCTAAGATGACTGCGCTGGCTAATCAGCACGGTGCACTGAACTTGTCTCAGGGTTTTCCTGAATTTGATGCGCCAGAGCGCCTTAAACTGCGGTTGACTCAGCATGTACAAGCGGGGATGAACCAATACGCGCCATCACCCGGTGTGCCGGCGCTGCAGCAGCAAATAGCGGCCCTGGCAGAGCGCAAATACGGTGCGCAGATCGACGCCGAGGCGCAGGTCACAGTCACTGCCGGCGCCACAGAAGCCTTGTTTGTTGCCATTCAGACCCTGGTGCGCCCGGGTGATGAAGTGATCGTGTTTGACCCGGCCTATGACTCTTACCATCCGGCGATAGAGCTGGCAGGTGGCACCAGTGTGCACATTGCTTTGCAGGCGCCTGATTACCAGGTTGACTGGCAGCAGGTTGCGGCAGCTATCACACCTCAAACTCGCGCTATTATTGTTAACACGCCACATAATCCGAGTGCGAAAACACTCAAAGCAGCAGATATGGTAGCGCTTCAGGCCCTGGTGATTGAGCATGACCTGTATGTGATCAGCGACGAAGTTTACGAGCACATTACCTTTGATGCGCAGCCACATTTGAGTGCGTTGCGTGACCCGACGCTGGCTGCGCGTGCGATGGTGGTGGCCAGCTTTGGTAAAACCTTCCATTGTACTGGCTGGAAGCTGGGGTATTGCATCGCACCAGAGGCGCTGAGCAAGGAGTTTCGTAAGATCCATCAGTATGTAACCTTCTCCTGTTTTACGCCAGCGCAGCTGGCACTGGCAGACATGCTTAATGAAGAGCCTGAGCATGTGGATGCGTTGGCTGATTTTTATCAGCATAAGCGCGATCTGCTCATTGAGGCGCTTAAACCCGGGCGGTTTACTATTTTACCCAGCGAGGGGAGCTACTTCCTGTTGCTGGATTACAGTGCTATCTCGTCACTGGATGATGTGCGCTTTTGTGATTATCTGGTGGAAGAAGTCGGGGTAGCCGCTATTCCGCTGAGCGTATTTTATGCCGACGGCAGTACAGATAAAGTGATCCGTTTGTGTTTTGCCAAAGAAGATAACACCTTACTGGAGGCGGCGAAGCGTTTATGTCAGCTTTAACTGTCGCTCTGGTTCAGCAGGCCATTGAGTGGCTGGCTCCCCAGAATAACTTTGTTCAGCTGGAAAGGCTGTTGGATGCACAGCAGGCGCAACTCAGTGGTTGCGATCTGATCATTTTGCCAGAAACCTTTGCAACCGGTTTTGCATTGGCTGAAGCGTGTGCCGAGCCACCTGACCTGGGAGAAGCTCTGGCTTTTTTACACCAGCTGGCACAGCGCTGGCAGGCCGTCGTGGCGGGCAGTGTGTTGGTGGAGCTGGGCGAAAAGAAAGCCAACCGTTTTTACTGGTGCTGGCCGGATGGCACCGTGCGCTATTATGACAAACGCCATTTATTCTGTCTGGGTAAAGAAGGGGATTATGTGCATGCCGGACAGGAACGGGTCATTGTTGAGGTAAAGGGGTTTCGGATCTTACCCCAGGTATGCTATGACCTGCGTTTTCCGGTGTTCCAGCGTAACCGCAATGATTATGATGTGATGATCAATGTGGCTAACTGGCCTGCTGCGCGACGTCGGATCTGGGATACCTTATTGCAAGCCAGAGCAATTGAAAATCAGTGTTATGTGCTGGGCTGCAATCGTATTGGTGACGATGGCTATGGAACGGCGCACAACGGTGGCACCGCCGCTTATGACTTTACAGGCGCATTATTGGCCGGTGCCCCGGATGACGCTGCCGATGTACTCGTAGTTAGTCTGGAAAAGGCGTCACTGGAAACCTTTAAACAAGGGTTTCCTGCTCACCTTGATGCAGATGACTTCGTGTTACCCGCATTGGAAAAAGGACCGCGCGACGAATGAATTCGTCGCGCTAAGTTAAATCTGGCATACCTGCCGATACGACCTAAGATGCATTGTAGCTGTGGATGAGCAGCTCCTGCTCAGGAGGAGCCAGCGCTGATTGCTGTGGCGAGGCTATCGAAAAATAGCCAAGCAACTCACGCATTGCATTCGCCTGATCCGCCATTTGCCTGGCCGCAGCCATGGTTTCTTCCGTAATGGCTGAGTTTTCCTGAATTAAATCGGTCAGGCGTTGCACCACAATGTCTACCTCTTTGATGGACTGTTGCTGCGTGGTCGTCGACTGATTGATTTTCACTATATTCTGGCTGACATCGGCAACTGCCTGCACTATCTGGTGCAGCTTATCGCCTGAGTTATTCGCCAGTTGAGTGCCTTGTTCCACTTTTTCGTTGCTGTTAGCGATGATCTCTTTAATTTGCTTTGCAGACGCGGCACTGCGGCCCGCTAATTCACGCACTTCATTGGCAACCACGGCAAAACCCCGGCCATTCTCGCCGGCGCGGGCAGCTTCTACGGCAGCATTAAGGGCCAGTAAGTTGGTCTGGAATGCCAGCGCGTCGATCACCGACACGATTTCATTAATGTCTTTGCTGGCCCGGTTAACTTCGCCTATGGCATCAACCGTGTCCTGCGATAAGGAGCCACCTTCTTTGGCGATGGTCTCCGCGTTGCTGGCCAATTCCACAGCCGTACCGGATTGTTGTGCAACCTGAGTCAGTTCTTCCAGCATATGGCCTGTGCTTGCGCTGGCCTCTTCCAGGTTGGCTGCTTGTTCCTCAGTGCGCTGGCTGATCTCGGTGTTACTGGCGGCTATCTCGCCAGCACTCTGCGTGACTTGGCCGGCCGCATACTGGATCCCTTCAATCACTTCAGTCAACTTGGCAATGGTGGCATTCACGTCACGCTGCAGGGTTTCAAACACACCTTCATAGTGACCGTTGATCTGCTCGTTTAACTGTCCTTTAGCCAGTGCCCCGAGTACCCGGGTGACTTCATTGATGGCATCAGAGACCGTGGTTGTTGAGGTATTCACGTCTTCCTTAAGTTGCAGTAACTGACCCTGCAAGTCGGATTCTATCTGGATGGTAAAATCACCCTGGCTCATGGCTGACATCACGCTGGCCAGTTCTTCAATAACACGGCTGAGGTTATTGACCGAGTGGTTGATATCGCCTTTGAGGGTGTCCAGCTGGCCCCGCATGGGTGAGTTGATGGTGCGATCAAAGCGGCCACGGCTGATTGCCATCATCACAGATGAAATCTCACTGATGGCTTCATCAACACTGCTGACCGACACGTTTATGTGCTCTTTCAAATCACCAAGCTGCCCCTGAGCTGGTGTTGATACTTCCTGTTTAAAGTCCCCTTCGCTGACCGCAGCCATGGTATGGCCAATGTCTTCGATAATGGCGGCAAGGTTTTCGACACTGGAATTCGTGTCTTCTTTGAGCTCTTCCAGTTGACCACGCAGCGGCAATTCGAGACGCTTACTAAAATCGCCCTGGCGCAGTGCGCTCATCATCGCTGCCAGTCCATCTATGGCGCTGGCGACGCTGCTCACGGAATTGTTGACGCTTACTTTGAGTTGCTGCAGGCTACCTTGTGCTTCTACCTGTACTTGTCCCCTAAAGTGGCCTTGCTCCATGTCCGACATCACGGAGACAATTTCCGTCATGGTGGTATTGATTGAATGCATTGAGCTGTTGATGTGCTGCTTCAGGGTTGCCAGGTCGCCACACATGTCTGACTGCAACTGTTTATCAAACTGACCTTCCGACATGGCGTGGATCACCTGGCCGATGTCACTCAGTGCACTTTGCAGGCTCTGGGCACAATCATTGGTGGCGCGTTTAAGGGTATCCAGCTCGCCTTTACAGGGAGCACTGATCCGGTCATCAAAGCGACCGGCCGCCATGCGGTCCATAACTCGGTTTGTTTCCGAAATAGACAATTGCAGTGCGTCCAGTAGTGAGTTGAATGCTTGTCCACAGCGGCCAATTTCATCTTTGGTGTCAATCTTGGTGCGTAGTGCAAAGTCGCCTTCTTTTTCTACCTGACGCATGGTATTGACCAGCGCATGAACCGGACGGGTCAAGGTTCGGGCAAACCAGAATGCGGCCAGAATGATCATCAGCACACAGGCCGCCAGTACGATAAGCAGCTGAGTACGCAAAGTATTAATGGGGGCGAAGGCCTCGGCCTCATCAATTTCAGCCAGCAAGGCCCAGCGTACATTAAATACGTCTACAGATGTGTATGCTGACAACACAGGATTGCCATTGTAGTCCAGCACCACTTTTTGCCCTTGTTGCCCCTGCATGGCCAGCTTAAATGCTTCGGTATTCACTGTGCCTTTTTCAGGGTGACGGAATGAGGCGGTCACAGAGTGATGAACCGGGTCCAGATAAGAATCTGAGCGCATCAGGCCTTCCGGGCCAACCAGGTAGGTCTCGCCGCTCTCACCCAATCCTTGACGTTCAGTCATGATGGTATTCAGGGCGTCAATGGAGAGTTGGAAGATTAGTGTGGCTGATACCTGACCATCGATGACCAAAGGCGCAGCAACAAAACTTGCCGGAGCATTGTAAGAAGGCAGGTATTGCTCGTAATCAACAAAGGCCATTTCTCCTTCTTTGGTGAGCTCGCGGGCTGCCAGAAATGCCTTGGCAAGGTTACTTTGTGCATAGGGGCCGTACAGTAACGAAGTGGCAAAATCGCTCTCTTTGTAAACCGAATAGATCACATTGCCATTCAGGTTATCGACGATAAAAATATCGTAGAACTCGTAAACATCGGCAATTTTTGTGAAAAATGCGTGGTATTGGCTATGTATTTCATCATACGCATCATCAACACCGCTGCTGGTCAGGTTGACTTTTTCGCCCAGAGGGTGAGGGTTCTCGGCCAGGTAGCGAGTCTGTAAAGTGATCCCCTGAGGTGATAATTCCGAGAGCAATATTGCGGGGGGCGCAGCCTGCTCATTGAGTGATTTAAATTGGGGCGCAAACTGCTCACGGTAGAAGCGTGTCAGGCTGGTGGGGGTGGCAACTGCATCCTCAACTTCGCCATAGGCGCCCATAAAATCTGTAGCCGCCTGTTGGACATAGGGATTGACAGCCAGCGATACCAGCTTGTCCTGGACGCCATTGAAATGGCGCTCAATGGCGCTTTCTTTAATTTCGCCTACCGCGCCCAGTTGGGCATAGACTTGCCGGCTCATTGCATCGGATGATTGTATCAGCGCCATGGCGATAATGATGGCGGTGGGGATCAGGGCGACCAGTAGAAAGGCCGAGATCAATTTTTGCGTCAGGTTAAGTGACTTAAAAAAGTGGCTGAGATCAGACATGCTCCCTGCTCCTTGTATTCGCTGATATACCTGTGAGGCTGACCGATAAAACCTAGATTGACGACCTCGTTACACAGCCATCATAGCATGAGCTTGACGACAGAGTATCCTATTCAGTGACACAGTTTAGAACAGTTCTCGACAATATCCAGCACATGGATCGGGACAAAGAGATGCGTGTAAGGCCTTGTTGCCAGAAGATAAATGCTTAAATGTGGTGTTTAGTGAAAAAAAAGCAGCCTTTCGGCTGCTTTATGAATGAAATGACCAGATATTAGTGTTTCCAGTGATATTTATGTGCTTTCTCTTCCATATAAGCTTCCGTAGCCGGATGCATTGGCGTCTTGTTGCCATTTTCGAAGAACAGCGGCTGGCGCTTCACATTATAATTGCCGGTTTCATTCATGGTCGCGGCGTCATAGATTCGACCATTCAGTACTGTATAAGCGACTTTTTCTGATTCACGGATGTCGTTCAGGACGTCACCGTCGATGATCACTAAGTCGGCAAGTTTACCTTTTTCAATGGTGCCGATATCATGGTCCATTGCCAGGTATTTCGCACCGTCAATGGTACCGCTGCGCAGCGCTTCCCATGGTGTAAAGCCACCTTGTGCCATTGACCACAGTTCCCAGTGTGCACCGAGACCTTCACGCTGGCCGTGTGCGCCGATGTGCACGGTTACGCCTTTGTCGCGCAATTGCTTGGCAGATTTAGCTGCATTGATGTGGTTGTAGTGGTGCTCAGGGGCTTTTTCACGACGAACAGAGCGCGGGTTCAGAATGTAGTCCGGAACAAAGCTTGCCAGGCGTTCATTCTTCCACACATCTGTGGTGTCATAGAAATAGTCTTCCCCTTTGATACCACCGTAGGCAACGTTAAAGGTGGGTGTAAAGCCCGCTTCTGTCTGACTCCACATCTGAGTGACGTCTGAATAGATGTTCGGGATTGGCAGGGCGTGCTCAAGACCCGTGTGACCATCGATGATCATGTTCATGTTCTGCTGGAACTTAGAACCGCCTTCTGGTACTACCATGATCTCCATCTGCTTTGCTGCTTCCAGCACTTGTTGGCGGGTATCACGGCGCGGGTGGTTGTAGCTCTTAACCGTGATTGCACCGGCGTCTTTCAGACGTTTAACGTGGAACTGAGCATCTTCCAGGTTGCTGATCGGCGTTTTGTACCCAGGTGCATTACCGGCATAGAGGATCCGGCCTACGGAGTAAATACGCGGTGCTACGGTCAGGCCGGCACGTTGTAATTCAGCCATAGAGAAGACTTCATTAGAGTCATTCGATGGATCGTGAATGGTCGTCACACCAAAGCTGACATTAGACAGCTGGTTCCAGTTTTGCTCAGGTTGCAGGTTGTAGCTGCCATAGCTGCCGTGGGCGTGCGCATCGACCAGACCCGGGATCACGGTTTTACCTGTGATATCCATTACCTTGGCTTTGCTCGGGATCTCAACTTCACTGCGGGTACCGACCGCGATAATGCGGTTTTCTTCAATCAACACTACCCCATCTTCGATGATCTCCTGTTGCTCGTCGGCGTTGCGCATGGTCACGACTTTACCACCAACCAGGGCCAATATGCCTTCAGGCTTGTCGGCCTTTTTCTCAAAGCTCAGGTCGATGCCTTCGGCAGTTAAAGGTGTAGCCTCGGCTACGGCACCTTTCAAAAACGCAAAGGTATCGGTCAGCTTGCGCTGATATAAAGTCGGGCCAAAGGCCCAGGTCAGGGCACTGCTGTCCGCCTTCCAGTTCAGGAAGTCTCCTGAGTATTTAGAGACTTGTTGCACTGGGAATGATTTAGTGCCCTTGTTGATAGACAAGGTTTTACCTGTGCTGGTGAAGGGCGCAACGAAGGTGTTGAAGTTCTCGATGAAAGCAACATAGTTGCCGTCCGGAGAGACGCGATAATCAAAAATGTAGTCGCCTTTGAAGTGTGAACGTTCTTTTTCACCGCTGAGGTCGACTGATTTCAGTTCGCGATGGGTTTCATCGCTCATCACACTGAAATAGATACGGTCTTTTTCCGCACCAAAGTGTGGGTTGTCACCACGCTTAATGATGCGCTTGGCTTCGCCACCTTTGGCGCTGGTCAGATAGATGCCTGGCTCCATCGACCAGTCACCGCTGAGCAGGTAGCCACCAGTCACTTTGCGATACAGTACGTGTTTACCATCTGGCGAGAAGCTTGGGTTGATGTAGTGACCCGGGTCCTGAGTGATCACTCGGCCTTTACCCCCACTGGCTGAAACAATGCGTACGGCGCCTAAGTCCTGATCGTCCCAGCTGGTGTATACAATGTACTTACCATCACGTGAGAAGCTTGGGTAGAACTCAAAATGATCGTTTTGTTTGGTAACGCGACGTACCTTACCAGAGGCGATGTCTTTGGTGTACAGGTGGCCCAGTGCCTGGAACAGCGCGGTTTTACCGTCTGGTGAAATTTGTGACCAACGTGCCAGCTTGACCTTGAATGCATCCGGTGCCACATCAACGGCAAATTTCAGTGCCGGGGTAATCTCTTTTTCAGCAACCACGCGGGTCGGGATCACTTTGGCTTGTTTGCTTGCAATATCTACCTTATGGAAGACGCCAGCGGCCCAGAAAACCAGTGCTTTGCCATCGGGCGTGTAAGCGAATGCTGGAGTATTACCCTGAGCACCATTGGCTTCTTGCAGGTCACGGTCCAGTCCAGAGAAGATCTCTGTTTCGATACCGGATTTCAGATCTTTGATATACAAGGCGCTTTGCATCACCTCGCCATTTTCAATACGTTTCACGAACGCCAGAGATTTGCCATCTGGACTCGGCGTTGGGCGAATTGCACCGCCGGAGCCACGGATCACGGTTTCTTCTTCACCGGTGGCCAGATCCCAGGAGCGGATTTCAAACACTGAACCCAGTGCATTTTTGTTGTATTCCCAGCGTACGCCTGCAGTGGCATCGACGGAGTAATAGAGCTTCTTACCATCGGTTGAGAAAGCGGGCTCAGCGATGTTCTTCTGTGATTTTGCGCCGTGCAAACGATCTCTTACGACAACGCCTTTACCACCTGAAATATGATACATGCGGATCGAGCCACCCGGAATGGTACGGCCCGTTACCTGACCTTGTTTGACAGCAATGTACTGACCGTCAGGCGACCAGGCTGGGTTATGTAGCAGGTTGTGAGACTCATCAGAGACTTTGCGCATGTTGTCGCCATTGACGTCCATCACCCACAGGTTTTCAGCGCCTTCGCGATCTGAAATAAAGGCGATTTTGCTGCCGTCCGGCGAGAATTTAGGCTGGAAGTTCCAGGCTCTGTCGCTGGTAATGGCGGTTGCTTTGCCACCTTTAATAGGCATGACGTAAATGTCACCTAGCATATCAAAGATAATGGACTTACCGTCGGGGCTGACGTCCAGGTTACTCCAGGTCGTTTCATTGGTGTCTATGGTAATGGTTTGCTTGTCACCTGGCGGATTTAGTACATTCCACTCTTTGGTGCTCGCCTGTGATGCCTGTTCTGTGGCAGTTGCCACGCTGGGCGTGCTAAGGCCAATCATGGCCGCACCGATGGCAATGGCCAGCGATGATTTATGTAGTGTCATTTTATAAATTTCCTTCAGATTTCTTGTTATCTGGGTCGTCGGGTACCCTGTGTCGGTTAGAATGACTAAATTTTCCAATAAAGTCGACATTGCGGCGATAAAAGTACCGCTTTGTGCGTTTGGCTTTCAGCGTTTCACCTCAGCTGAGTGTTTGATGCCGTACGTACTGCAAATAGGCTTCCAGGCTTTGTTGCCACAACACCATGGCATCGGCCAGTTCCTCGTCACAGCGTTTTTTATCCAGCAGCCTGCGCTCAATTTTCTTGAGTGTCAGACCATAGCGATTGAAACCCAGTTGCAGCGCTGTGCTGGCCTGTCGGTGCAGGAGTTTGATGCACTGTTGATCGTCCTCATCCAGTAATTGCTGAATGTGGCGCAGTTTCGTGCGGGCGGACAAAACAAATTCATTGTAAATGGAAGACACTTCGTCTTCACTGAAGCCGCTCAGGGAGCCCACCGCACTCTCGTCGTACAGGGTGTCGCTGAGCTCGACGCTGATGTCAGGGGTTTGCGCCTTTTGCGAGTTGCTAATGGCCTGACGCAGTTTATCTTGTTTAATCGGCTTGCCCACAACGTCACGAATCCCCAGTGCCAGGTACTCTTTAACCTCTTCGGGGCTCAGGCTTGCGGTAAAGGCTAAAAATGGGGTGCGGCGATTTTTATGCTCAATGTTCTTAAGCCGTTTGAGCACCTCCTGACCCGTTAAGTCTGGCAAGTTCATATCCAGCAGAACAACATCAAAGGCATGCTCCGTAAGTTGTTCTATGGCACTTTGGCCATCGTTGGCCAGCTTAATTCGGTGCTCATCAATGGCCATAAATTCGATGGCTATTTTACGGTTCAGGTCGAGATCTTCCACCAAGAGAACATCCAGGCCGGTCGCGTAGTCGACATTGTGATGGCGCTTTTCGACCAGGCTGAGCTCGCCGACCGTTAAGGTGAGATCAAAGCTGAAGGAGCTGCCTTTATCCAGTTCACTGATGATCTCGAGCTGACTGCCCATTTTATCCAGCAGGCGTGCTGTGATAGCTAATCCAAGTCCGGTGCCGCCTTTGGTTTTACCCGCGCTGCTCTGGACATATGGCTCGGTCAGTTTTTCGATGTCCTCTTCTTCAATGCCCGGACCGGTGTCTATCACGCTAAAACGCACCCGGTGTTCCATATTGCCTTCTTTGATCAGCTCGACACAGACCTTTACTTCGCCTTGATCGGTAAATTTAATGGCGTTGCCAACCAAGTTCAGCAGGATTTGACGCAGCTTTTGCTGGTCGCAGTAGTAGCAAACCTGCTCGGGCATGTCGTACACCAGGGTAAAGGTCAGCCCGCGTTGCTCAGCCATGGGTGTCATCAGCAGGCACAGGTTGTTTAGCCAACTCTTGAATTCAATGTCCTCGGCGGCCAGCACTTCGTCACTTTGTTCCAGACTGGCATAGTCGAGCACTTTATCGATCAGTAGGTTGAGTGATTCAGCGGAGTTAATAATGGCTTCGCAGTAGGCTTTACTGGCCTGATCCCCAATGCGGTTCAGTACCAGTTGCGCACTGCCCAGGATGCCGTTGAGCGGGGTACGGATCTCATGGCTGACGGTGGACAAGAACAGCCCCCGGATCTCAAGGTCTTGTTGTGCTTTTTCTGTCAATCGGTTGAGGTTATGTTCGCGACGCTCATTACATAAAATTGCCATGCCAGTGGCATAGAAAATAGGTGCCAGCACGCCGTTGAAAAAGAGTGTAATGGTGAACCAGGGACTGTCCAGCAGGTTACCATGGTGGATCTCCCCCATGAGTAAAGTTCGGCCAGTAAACACACACAGAATAAAGCTCAGTACGATGAGATAGACAATACTGCCGTTGGGATACAGAGGATGGGCATAGCGGATAAAGTAGTACAGTAACAGCAGGGCCTCGGCGATATGCTGAAGATCGGAGATGAGAATACGCTGTCTGAGGCCCGGCGCTACAGCACTGAAATAAACAAGGGCACAAAATAAAACCCCTGTGACTATCAGATAAAACTGAAAGGCTTTATCTCGGACCCCGAGAAACTGGCTGATCGCCCAGCAATGCAGCACGGATGCCGCAAATAACAGACCGTTTGCAATGCCTATGGTCTGCCACTGCTGGAAGTGGCTGTGTAGCGCAAAGCCGATAATGCCGGCAAACAATACCATAGGGTAAAAAATGTATAACACAGTGCCGGGGGTGTCTTTATTAGCCCGCCATGTTAGATAATTTAGAAGGGTCATCATCGCCGTCATGACGACGCTGGTGACATACAGAGTTTTGGGATCCAGCATGGTGTGCCCTAGCAATCAATCGACTTTGCTAGCATAAAAGCAAGTGAGATATCAGTAAAGCGGTAGACAGTGTCGGGGTTGACCCGACACTGGATACAGTAGAGAAGGCGGTTAGCGGATCTCGTCTGGGATATTTTGTTGCGCCCAGGACAATAATTCGATTCGATTCCGGCATTTCGTTTTTCTGAATGCACTATACAAGTGCGTCTTCACCGTATGTGGGCTGATGTTCAGATCTTCGGCAATCTCTTTGTTCTTTGACCCTTTACTCATCAGGGTAATAATGGCTTTTTCACGTTTTGTGAGTTTAACCGGCTCAATATCCCCTTCGGTCAGTTTGTGTAGCGCATCTTTATTAAACTGCAACATACGGTTTAATGCATTACACATAATTTCGCGACGATACCAGAGCTGATCTTCCATCAGCAGGCGAATACCTTTCATCAGCACATCCGCATTATCTGTGGTGTAGAAGACACCACGGATACCGCTGAGCAATGCGCGATTGGCCAGCTCAGGGTTCTCATCCAGGTTAAACAGGACAATGTCACAACTGACTTTCAGGTTAACCAGCTGTTCTTTCAACTGACCCCAGGCGTCATTGACGGCTGTTTCGATGAAGAGCAAACGAGTGTTCTCTGGTACATCTGAAATATCGGTCCCAGTGATTACGTCCAACCCCTGAGTTTTCAGCAATGGTTGTAATACATTGACGCCTATGGTGTTAATAGGCTCTTTGTCTAGCAATAAAAATGCAGTACTGCTCATGTGGAAAACACTCTCATTCTGTCTGATTACGCAATGCTATCACGTGATTCAGGCCTTTTGTATTAGAAATCACATCAATAAATAGATTGTTCTGCTATATATTGTGGCATTTCTGATCTTGTTGTCGAATTAAAGCCTTAGCGAAATAACTAAGGCTATGAAATTTATAATTTTAATTTTTTATTTGCTAATATGTTAGTAAATTACATTCATTAACAAAGAATAATTTAGCCTAGTACTTTTTTCTTATCCTGGTATGGGGGCCAGCCCATTTCTTTCCCGGCAAGCACGTGTAAATGAATGTGGTAAACGGTCTGACCGCCATCGTTGTTGCAATTCATGACTGCGCGATATCCGTTTTCTGCAAAACCATGCTCTTTGGCAAGTTTAGCTGCTACCAGATATAAGTGCCCAACCAGGTGTGCATTTTCTTCATTAATGTCATTCATGGTGGCGATGGGGGTTTTTGGGATCACCAGAACATGAAAGGGCGCTTGTGGGTTAATGTCCTTAAATGCCAGGGCCAGATCATCTTCAAACAGGATATCGGCGGGAATTTCCCGATTAATTATCTTGGTAAAAATTGTTTCTTGGCTCATTATTTTTCCTTGTAGACGATAGTTTAGCTGATCAGCATAGCGTGCAAAGAGTAAGATACAAGCGAAAAGTGTTGTTCAGAGTTTGGTCACCTGAAAACCGAATACCCATACCAGTGGAGCGGGTATGTTGGCCTTAACTGAGCGCTTGAATTCTCTGTGGCTATTTTGGGTTCAAAGCTAAGTGTCAGCCACATTAACAACAAAATAAAGAGGAATTATGAAGAAAAAACGCATTTTTTACTTTCTGTTACTCAGCCTGCTGAGTGGTCGAGCAGTGGCAGCGCAATTATCTTTTCCAGAAGAGTTGTTACCGCTACAGGTCGGGCAACAGGAAATAGAGCATTCCTTCTTTAATAAAGTGCGGGATCTGACGCTCGGCGCGGGCACGCACCAGGTAAAAGTCAAGTATACGGACTTGTACGAGATTGGGTATGACGATCATGAAGTGATTGAATCAAAACCATTTTGGGTGAGTGTTGAGGTCGAGGAGCTGGGTGGCTATCAGGTTGGGTTTGATCGGGCCGACACACTAAAAGCGGCTAAGCAGTTTGCAAAGCAGCCCAGACTCTGGCTGAAGGCCCCTGATGGCACACGCACACCGATAAAGGCGCTTGCACATCAACTGCAGGTGCGGGCCGTACCAACCACCGAACCTATGCCAGAGGCGGCACCAGTGAAACCGCAATTTTCAGACTCTTTGCCGGTAGAGCCGCCCGTGGCACCTCAGGCTGGAAAGCCTGATGCCGCAGCAATGCTGGACTTTTGGTGGCAACAAGCCAGCCCGGCGCAGCGCGCGGCGTTTTTAGAAAAAGTACAGCCCCGGTGAGGCTGCACTTTTATTGGCTGCGATACTAACTAGTTCGCAAAGATAGCGTCAATGGTGCCCTGGGCTAATGGGTGGTAACCCGGACGGGCTTTCTGATACACCTGATAGGCCCAGTCACGTTTACCATTAGCAACGAGTGATTTGTACAGGCGAACAATCAGCTTGCGACGGCCAATACCGCTGAGGTGTTTGTCGAGTGCCGGGTAGATGGCCTCATAGCCGTTGCCAACTGCGAGCATGAACCAGGCAAACGCCAATTCCGCGTTGGTTGAGTCAGTTAACCCAAACGCCTGGTCCAGCGCGACCATTTTATTCTCGGCCAGATCGCGTGGCAGATTATTGATAAAGTGCAGCCACTCATGCACTGTCCAGCTCGCGGTGGGTATGCTGTCTAATGTGCTGTTGCCTTCTAACCAGGCTTTAGTAGCAGCATCGACTTTGTCAAACGCATCAGAAGTGGGGTTAGGTGCATCTGCAGGCAAGCCTGGCGCGTGGATCCACTCATTGACCTTATCCATGCTGACAATGCCAGGGTGTTTGTTGATGAGGTGTTTCTCTATGTATTGAACAAACTCGGCTGTGGTCAGCGATTTGAACGCATACGCATCAAAATATCCTTTCACAAAGGCATCAAACACCTTTCGGCCAAACTTTTCCTCTAAATAGATAAGGAAGAGCTGCCCTTTGGTGTACGGAATAGAGCTGAATGCGTCGTCTGGATCGCGACCATTCAGGCGCAGATTCAGGCGGGTGTCAGGTGCTGGTAGTTCTTTGACGACGTTACGCAACCGGGCGGAATCCAATGCCTGTTCCATGACCGCACGCTCGCGACCAAAGACTTCTTCCATAATGCGGTTTTCTACATAGGAGGTAAAACCCTCATTCAGCCATAAGTCTTCCCAGGTGGCGTTAGTAACCAGGTTGCCTGACCAGGAGTGTGCCAGTTCATGGGCGATGAGGTTAACCAGGCTTTTATCACCAGCGACGACGGTTGGGGTAATAAAAGATAAACGTGGGTTTTCCATGCCACCGAACGGAAAGCTGGGCGGTAGCATCAATAAGTCATAGCGTCCCCAGGCATACTCCCCATACATGACATTGGTTTTGTCGATCATGGCCTGGGTATCATTAAATTCAGCGACAGACGCATCCAGGATCTGCGGCTCGGCGAAGATAGCGGTTTGGTGCGACATCTCTTTGTATTCAAGGTTACCTGCGCCAATCGCTATCAGATAAGGCGGAATGGCTTGTGGCATATCAAACCAATAGTCACCGTCTTTGATTAACGCACCGCTGTTGTCGGCACTCATAACCGCACGCACGTCTTCAGGGGTGTTAACACGGGCAGAATAGGTAACGCGCATCGCTGGCGTATCCTGGACGGGGATCCAGCTGCGTGCATGGATAGCCTGAGACTGGCTGTACATAAAAGGATGGGACTTGCTGGCGGTTTGCTCTGGTGTCAGCCACTGCAAACCAGATGCCTGCGGTAAGCTGTTATAGTAAATACGGGCTTTTTTTGCTTGCTGTTTGAAGCGAATGGTCAGCTTAGACCCTTTTACATCATCGCGTTTTGCAAGTGTGAAAGCCGCTGGGTACCATTTGCCGTTGCTGCCCTGATACATCACCTTATCGATTTCAAGGTCACGCGTGTCCAGCACTAGGGTTCTGGCTTGCTTGTTTTGCCATGCCAGTGTGTGTTCAACAAAACCTTCCAGCTGTTTGTCTGCAAAGTCGACATCCAGATCGAGGTGAAGGTGTGTACTGATCACGTCGTTGAGGTTGGCATAGGTGTGTTCGTCCACCGCCTGAGCACTCAGCGCGGTGTGTGACAGGCCTGCTAAGGCAAGACCAAAGGTTAGGGCAGAAAGTTTCATTATTATCCTTGCTCATGATGTGAGTAGAGCCGTTGTTATACCACTTAAGTGCCAAAATGACACCTTGATGCGTCAGAGCTTCGGATAGGCTACACTAGCGGCAATTTTGCATTTGTTACAGGGGTCGGGCGTGCCGTCTTTGCAGTCATTACATACATTTTCGTTACCGGCATCATGTCGTACCTTACTGCGTATCACCGATCCGGCGCAGCTTTACGACCACGATTTTTGTACGCCGTTTTATATTTTGGGTGAAGGCAGCAACAGTGTGTTTCTCGCAGATTATGAGGGCACCGTGATCCAGATGGCAAATTTGGGTGTGGAGGTAGAGGAGCAGGCCGAACACTATGTTGTGCGTGCGGCCGCTGGCGAATCCTGGCACGCACTGGTGATGCATTTATTGACACGCAACATTGGTGGGCTGGAGAACCTAGCGCTGATCCCGGGTACTGTGGGCGCGGCTCCGATCCAGAATATTGGTGCTTATGGGGTGGAGCTGGCAGATCTATTATATCAGGTACGCGGATTTGATATAGCCAGTCGGGCTCTGAAAACACTGGATAAAGCGGCATGTCAGCTTGGCTATCGAGACTCTGTCTTTAAACACGCCCTGAAAGACTGTTTTATAGTCACTGAAGTGACGTTGCATTTACCCAAGCCATGGCAACCTGTGTTGCACTATGGGCCGTTACAGGCATTACGCAATGAGACGGTGACACCTGAGATAGTCGCAAAGCAAGTGATGGCAATCCGGCGCAGTAAGTTGCCCGACCCGCAGACGCTGGCAAACGCTGGAAGCTTTTTTAAAAACCCAGTAATTGACAAATCGCAAGCTCAAGCCCTGGCGCAAAGCTACCCTGATTTACCCCTTTATCCGGTAGACGCAAAGCGCTGCAAACTGGCCGCTGGCTGGCTGATTGAACACGCCGGGTTAAAAGGCTATCAACAGGGGGGCGTCAGAGTATATGAGCGCCAGGCTCTGGTGTTGGTAAACGAAGGGAACAGCAGTGGTGAGGATCTCAAAGCAGTGATCAGCCATATTCAACAGATGATATTCAACAAGTTTGGCATTGTGCTGGAGCATGAAGTCAGGCTGATAGGCCATCAAGGTGAAATTACAATACAGGAAGCGCACTATGGTTAAAGCACCAGATGGTAATAAGTTGGCTATTTTACATGCCCTGAAGTGCGGTGAATTTGTATCGGGACAGGCATTGGGCGAGCAGCTGGGGATCAGCCGCGCGGCGGTGTCTAAGCATATTAAGTCTTTGCAGCAAATGGGCATTGATATCTTTAAGGTGACGGGCAAAGGCTATCGGCTCAATAATAGCCTGCCTTTATTAGAGGAAGCCGAGATCCGTCAGAGCTGGGAGCAGCTCAGCGACACGCCATGTCAGATAGAAGTGCATTCAATTATTGACTCAACCAATAGCGAGCTGATGCGCCGTATTCAGGCTAAGCAGCCAATTCCACGTGGGCAAGTGCTGGTTGCGGAAATGCAGCAGGCAGGGCGCGGCAGGCGAGGACGTCAGTGGCAGTCTCCGTTTGGTGCCAATCTCTACTATAGCTGCTACTGGCAATTGGAAGAGGGGATGCAGGCTGCCATGGGGTTATCAATAGCCGTCGGACTGGCGGTATATGATGCGCTCAAGGCGTTATTTGATCTGGAGGTACAACTGAAATGGCCGAATGATGTCTATCTGAATGAACAGAAACTGGCGGGTATTTTGGTCGAGTTGGACGGTCAGGTTGAAGGCCCTTGTCATCTGGTGATTGGTATCGGTCTGAATGTGGCGATGCCAGACAGTGCTGCCGGGGCGATAGATCAGGCCTGGACAGATCTGAGCCAGCACGTCAGTGCGGTAAATAAAAATCAGCTGGTGGCCGTGCTGACTTTGTGTTTGCAAAAGCGCCTGGAGATTTATCAGCGTCATGGGCTGAGTGTAATGAGTGAGCAGTGGAACGCATTGAACGTATATCGCCAGCAGGCAGTGACACTGACTACCGGGCAGAGACAATGGCGGGGTATTTGTGAAGGCATCGATCAGCAAGGTGGGTTGGTGCTGCGTCAGGATGGTGAGCTGAAGACCTATTATGGGGGAGAAATTTCTGTGCGTAAGGAGTTGTCATGAAGCTGTTAGTTGATGTGGGTAACACGGCACTGAAAACTGCGACTCTGACAGGAGAGACGATCACCCTGGTTGATGAGACGGATATTCCCTGGTCAGAGATAGAGGAAGTGCTGATCGCTCAGGTTGGTAAAGGCGAGTTGGTGGCGCCATTGATAGAACGCGCGCAGCAATTGGCTATCCCTCATTATTATGCGACTGTGAACGCGACATTGGGTGAACTGCGGTGCGCTTATCCGCAATTTGAAAATCTGGGTATAGATAGGTGGCTGACCGTGGTGGCTTGCTATCACCTTTATCCACAGCAGTACTGTGTGATACTGGATTGTGGGACCGCCAGTAAAATTGACGTGTTAAATAGTGAAGGGCAGCACTTAGGGGGTTGGATCTTACCGGGTCTGGATATGATGCTCAGTAGTTTGGTTGCAAACACTCAGAAAGTATTCAGTGACGATACCAGCTTATTTTTGCCAGAGCTCGGCAAGAACACACCAAATGCGATAAAAAATGGGGCCTTGGTTGCGACGCTTGGTGCTTTGGAGTTTTACCTGAGCAAGTCGAACGAGGATCCTGTGATTGTATGCGCCGGTGGATACGGCGAATTAATGCAACAACACTTGGTCCGCCCCAGTACATATAACGATATTTTGGTCCTGCAAGGTTTGATGTACTGGCGTAAATATCAGCAGTTTGCATAATAATTTGCCTGCAATACAAGTTTTTGCTGTAAATGTGACCATTTAAACAATTATCTGTGATTTTTTTTGATTTGGGTGTTGCATAGTCCCGGCCATTCCTCTAATATCTCGCCCCGTACTAAAGCAGTGCCGACTTAGCTCAGTTGGTAGAGCAACTGACTTGTAATCAGTAGGTCATCCGTTCGACTCGGATAGTCGGCACCAGTTTTTGAATAGCAACGCTTTAGACAAGAATTTTTTGACGTGGAGGGGTTCCCGAGCGGCCAAAGGGATCAGACTGTAAATCTGACGGCACTGCCTTCGCTGGTTCGAATCCAGCCCCCTCCACCACTTTATTCTTGACGGTTAGAGGTAGTTAAGAACAGGTTCCTAAAGCGGGCATCGTATAATGGCTATTACCTCAGCCTTCCAAGCTGATGATGCGGGTTCGATTCCCGCTGCCCGCTCCAGTTTTCTGGTGTGCTGATATAGCTCAGTTGGTAGAGCGCACCCTTGGTAAGGGTGAGGTCGGCAGTTCAAATCTGCCTATCAGCACCAGTCTTCGGATCTTCCTAAATACTTCCTTTGATTTGTCATAAAAACATTTATAATTGTACTGAATAATTCTAATCTGCCGCCGTTGTGGCGTGTGGATTATTTTTATATGTAATCTAGATACACAAAACTTATAGGTTCCGTCATGGCAAAAGAAAAGTTTGAACGTTCGAAACCGCACGTTAACGTTGGTACTATCGGCCACGTTGACCACGGTAAAACTACCCTAACTGCAGCAATCACTAACGTACTTGCAAAAGTATACGGTGGTGAAGCGAAAGACTTCGCATCAATCGATAACGCTCCAGAAGAGCGTGAGCGTGGTATCACAATCTCAACTTCACACGTTGAGTATGACACTCCAACTCGCCACTACGCGCACGTTGACTGTCCTGGACACGCTGACTACGTTAAAAACATGATCACTGGTGCTGCTCAGATGGACGGCGCGATCCTGGTAGTTGCTGCAACTGACGGTCCTATGCCTCAAACTCGTGAGCACATCCTACTTTCTCGTCAGGTTGGTGTACCTTACATCATCGTATTCATGAACAAATGTGACATGGTTGACGACGAAGAGCTTCTAGAGCTAGTAGAGATGGAAGTTCGTGAACTTCTTTCTGAGTACGACTTCCCAGGTGATGACCTGCCTCTAATCCAGGGTTCAGCTCTTAAAGCGCTAGAAGGCGAGAAAGAGTGGGAAGACAAGATCGTTGAGCTTGCAGAAGCACTAGATTCTTACATCCCAGAGCCAGAGCGTGACATCGATAAGCCGTTCATCATGCCTATCGAAGACGTATTCTCAATCCAGGGTCGTGGTACTGTTGTAACTGGCCGTGTTGAAGCTGGTATCATCAACGTGAACGACGAAGTTGAAATCGTAGGTATCAAAGAAACTACGAAGACAACTTGTACAGGTGTTGAAATGTTCCGTAAGCTGCTTGACGAAGGTCGTGCAGGTGAGAACATCGGTGCCCTTCTACGTGGTACTAAGCGTGATGAAGTTGAGCGTGGTCAGGTTCTTTGTAAGCCTGGTTCAATCAACCCACACACTAAGTTCACTTCAGAAGTATACGTACTGTCTAAAGATGAAGGTGGCCGTCATACTCCATTCTTCAAAGGCTACCGTCCACAGTTCTACTTCCGTACAACTGACGTAACTGGTAACGTTGAGCTTCCAGAAGGCGTAGAAATGGTAATGCCTGGTGACAACATCAAGATGACTGTTGAGCTAATCGTTCCAATCGCGATGGACGAAGGTCTACGTTTCGCGATCCGTGAAGGTGGCCGTACAGTAGGTGCTGGTGTTGTTGCAACTATCGTTGAGTAATCAACAGTAGTGATGCAATAAGCATTGTGAAAAAGGCCATTCTCTAATAAAGAGCGTGGCCTTTTTTAATGCCTGAGTGAAAGCCATCATGTGAAGGTGGCGCCTTCCACAGGGTAATGTAGGTGCTTGTAGCTACAATCGTAGAATAATCTACAGATTGCAGTAACACTTTGAAAAAGGTCGCTTAGGCGGCCTTTTTTAATGCCTGAAATATAGCGATGGAAAATGCGGTGTGGAAGTACATCCTTGTAGCGACGCCCATCGCGCATCCGTGCGCTCACCTCCTCGTGCTGCGAAGCGGTGCTTCGTTCACTCGTCGCCCTTGCGCAAAGGAAATGCCAGTGCAAGCACTGTGTCATTAGCCCTTTGCACGATAGGTGGCATTCTCTACAAGGTAATGTTGGTGCTAGTTGCAACTATCGTTGAGTAATATCGACTTTAGTTAATGCAATAAGCATTGTAAAAAAGGTCATTCTCTAATAAAGAGCGTGGCCTTTTTTAATGCCTGAGATATGAGGAAAGTAGTGTGTCTGGTTAAACTGGCTCACTTCACCTTGCGCAAAGGAAATGCCAGTGCAAGCACTGTGTCATTATCCTTTGCACGATAGGTGGCACTCTCTAAAGGGTAATGTAGGTGCTAGTTGCAACTATCGTTGAGTAATCAACAGTAGTGATGCAATAAGCATTGTGAAAAAGGCCATTCTCTAATAAAGAGCGTGGCCTTTTTTAATGCCTGAGTGAAAGCCATCATGTGAAGGTGGCGCCTTCCACAGGGTAATGTAGGTGCTTGTAGCTACAATCGTAGAATAATCTACAGATTGCAGTAACACTTTGAAAAAGGTCGCTTAGGCGGCCTTTTTTAATGCCTGAGATATGGCGATGGAAAATGCGGTGTGGAAGTACATCCTTGTAGCGGTGCCCATCGCGCATCTCGATAATTGCTCCTGCATTATTCTACTTCCCCGCATCCATGTGGGTCCGTGCGCTCACCTCCTCATGCTGCGAAGCGGTGGTGACTCCGTGCTTCTTGCCTTACGCTCTTCGAGCCAGCATAGCTGTTCAAAAGTACTCCAGATACTTCTGTCGTACACTTTCCACCCTTGCGAAAGAGATTGCGGTATTAGCATCAGGCGATACGATGATTTGTCACGGAACACAGTTACCATTGTTGCGACTTGTGCAGTGCACCATGATTATAACCCGACATGAATTTGAATTAGGAAAGAGAGTAGTAAAGCTGATTAATTAATGATTAATATACGATCTTATAATCACTAAATACGCTTCTTTAGCCGTAATTTGAGTAGTTATATTCTCAGTATTTGACGAGAGCGTTGTTCATTTCATTAATGTTAAATGTTTAATATTCAGAGATTGTTTTTTTGGTTGATGTTTATTCAATTTTTTGTTTTTTCTGAATGTATAATGAACATTTTTATTGACAGGTTAGTGCTCGCGTGTAGAATTTGGGTAACTTTTTTAATATAAAGATAAATGGAAATGAAATACTCAATTATCCCTGCTGCTGCACTAGTAATGTTGTCTGGCTGCGCAAGCGTTATGACTTCTGATATGCAAACTATCCAGGTAACAACAAACACAGGTAAAGTTGTTGAAGTGACTGCTGATGGTAATCTAGCAAACACCCCAGGTGCCGTTCAGGTGCTGAGAGATGGTCAGGATAAAGTGATCAGAACCACTGCTGCGGGCTGTGCTTCTGAAACACCAATTAAGAAATCTGTTACGCCTGCATTTTTCGGTAACATCCTTATCGGAGGCGTGTTTGGTTCAACCACAGATTCCTCAACAGGTAAAATGTGGGACTATGCAGATAGCGTAGAAATCCAGTGTGATAACTAAGCTGTAGTTCCAATATGAAACAAATATTAAGCTGTTTTATAACAGCTTTTTTTTTATTCACGGTGCAGTCTGTTGCACATACCACAGCACCATTGGAGCGTCTTGCTAATTCAAAACAGTGGCATCTGTTACTTCATTTAGATGACAACGGTATGCCTCAGATTAAGGACCCACAGTTTGTACTTTCTGCTGAGTCTGGCCACTTCTCGGCAAAGGCTGAGTTGGATAAAACACTGGCGTTAATGAATGAAGATCTTCGCCTTGCTTATTGCCAGTTTCCTGCGCGAGTGACGCTTATATCGCAAGCCACCGGGCAGATACTTTCCCCCGATATGGCTCAACAATGCCCTGAATTACAAAAGTTTCTTGATTATGTTCCCTTTGATTCACTGACACTGGTTTTTGCATCAGAAGTGGTGACGTCTGCATCCAGTATGATGGGGCATATATTTTTTAAGGCCGAAGGCAAAAATCACAAAGGGACGGACGTGGCCCACTCTTTGGCTTATTTTACGGAAATCACCACATTCAACCCACTTAAACTACTGGTTGAGAGTACCTACACGGGAATGCCTGGGTTTTTCTCAGTGCGGCCATTTTCCAAAGATTTGGTGAAGTATCGTGATATTGAACAACGCAGCTTGTGGCAGTATAAATTAAAGGCAGACCCTAAAAAGCTATCGTTATTGCAGTTACACTTATGGGAGCTTAAAGGTAAAGAGTTAGTATACTATTTTCAATCGTATAACTGCGCTACGATGACGCTTGAACTTCTGGCTTTGCTCAATATCGATATTATCGATGAAAAAGGCAGTATTGTGTCACCTTTGGATGTTGTAAAGGCAGCTACAAAACATAAGCAAGTAGATACAATTCATGTCGATGCATCGGATTTATGGCTCGTACATGCCATGTCTGAAGAGCTACCAGCCTCCAGCCTAGCTAGAATGGATCAGTTGCTTGCCAGTGATTTGTCTGCCTTGGGACAGGTGTCATTAACGCCGCTTGAGAAAGAGTACCTGATGAGATCGCTAAAGTACCTTTCTGTCTCCGAGCGTGCACAGACTTATGTTGCGGATCTTCAGGCTGAAGTCGATCAACATCAGCTTAATTTGATGCATCATAAAATGCCAACTAAGGCTCCCCAAGATTCTTCTTTTGATCTGCGATTTGCGAGGCAAAGAAATGGCCATGATGTAATTAAACTAGGCTGGTTACCCGCTGGACATTTTTTGCAAAGTGATACTCGGCAGTATTTGTCGGAATCAGAACTACAAATGGGCTATACCGTTTTGGCTTATGATTTTGATGCGCAAAGTTTGAGCCTGGATGAGTTGACGCTCTATAAAGCGCGATCTTTAGCGGCATCTTTACCTGCATTTGGACAATTATCTTCACAAGTGTACTTTGGTTACCGGCCACAAAAAACACAACAGCTCGATGAAAAGTCGTTGCTGGAGTTCTCAGGTCTTGCTGGCAAATCATATCAGTTACACAGAGACATATTGGGTTATTGGTTACTGGGTGGCGGTTTGACATCGGATGTCAGCCATACCCGTGGCTATATCGAAGCCACTGCAGGGTTATCGGCAGATGTACTGGTAGACAGTAAATTTACGCTGGAGTTGGGGGCGATAAGCGGTGCTGTCGCCGAGTCAAGCCGCAGTCATTACTTAAATACTTCCCTGAGCTGGTTTATGACCCAGGACAGTATGTTCAATCTGTCTTTTAAACTAGAGCGAAATCGTGATTATGAAAACCATGAGTTGGGTGTGCAATTTGTTCTGCATTATTAGGTGCATGGTGACTTAATTATTGCTCAATCGTGTATCCAGTGCTTCACTTAAGCGGTGAATGGTATTTTATCAGTGGGTGCAATATGGCATTAGTTTCTTATAACCGGGTGGGGGCGTTTTGCTGGGCAGAGCTGTGCACCAGCAATTGGCAGGAGGCGAAAGCCTTTTACACGCAACTTTTTGACTGGGGGTTTGACGATCAACCAATTGGAGAGGGCACTTATTATACAATGCTGCAAAAACAGGGCGATGATATTGCGGCTATGTATCAGATGATGCCGCAGCAGAAAGAAGCGGGTGCGCAGAGCCAGTGGCTGAGCTATATCGCGGTTGAGAATGTGGATGAGATGGCTGACAGAGCCCAGGCACTGGGCGCTGAAATCATTGCCGGCCCGCATGATGTGCCTGAAGCGGGCAGAATGGTGATGTTACAGGAACCCGCAGAGGGGGCCCATTTTGCGCTTTGGCAGGCAAAAGAGCACCCGGGGTGCCACCGAGAGCTGGAAGCTAATGTGCCTTATTGGTTTGAGTTGGCGACACGGAGTAGCCAAAAAAGTAGGGCATTTTACAGTGCACTACTGGGTTGGCAGGCGCAAGATAAGCCTATGGAAGGCATGGATTATGTGTTGTTCAGCGCACGCGACACAGTTGTGGCGGGCATGTTACAGATGAGTGAAGAATGGGGAGATGAGATCCCCGCACATTGGATGGCCTACTTTGCAGTGCTGGATTGCGATGCCATGGCCGATAAAGCCCGGACTCTGGGTGGGCAAGTGTGTGTGCCGCCGACGGATATCCCTCAGGTTGGTCGATTTGCTGTGATCACTGACCCTCAGGGGGCTGTCTTTTCAATTATTCAATCTCAAATGCATGACATTGAACCTTAACTCACATATGGCTAAGGTACGACCGCCTGTTCTTTAGTCTAGTGAGATCAGCTGCCCCTGACACTGAGAAAAGGCGTTTTCCAGTCGCTCTGCATATTGCCTGAGTTGTCCGCTTTTTCTTATTGCTTTTATGTGGGCACTGAGTTTCGGTACCAGAGCCTGGTGCTTTTTATGAACATAATGATAGATGGTAAAAGTACGTGCTGAGGCCGTTTTACTATACAGTGTGGTCAATCCGGACTCACATAAGGAGCCCAAGGCATATTTATCTGTGGCTAATATCCGATTGACGCGGCCACGGCTCAGTGCCTGATAGGCTGATATGTCATTCTGGACCCGGTTACAATTGAGCTGGTGCTGCTGACAAAACCAAACTGTGATCAGATTACCGGCAATGATTGCCAGGTCTGTTTCATAAGACAGGTCACAGTACTTTGGATCTGTACAAAGCAGCATCAATTTGAGTTGACCGAGTGGTGCAGGCACAGCGATTAAATTAGCATAGCGTGCACCAACTAAGTCAACGCGTCCGGCTTCCGCATCCAGTTCACCCTCATTCACCAATTGCAGGCCCCGCTCGCTTGGCAAGAACTCAAATTCCGGTTGGATCCCCAATGGTGCATAAATGGCGCTGAACATCGCTGTGATTTGCTGCTGCCCGAGCGTATATGACAAAGCTTCGCTGATATTGACACGATAGGTATTTGCTAGCGCAGCTGGCAGCCACAACAGGGCGATCAGGATGAAATATCGTGGCAAGAGTGTACTCCCTTAACTGGCGTCCTTTAAAGGTAGCAGAACCTGGTGAGGCTGAAAGTAATCACTGCAATCTATAGAATGGCAGGTATGCTAATGTGAGCGCAGATAAATAAACGAGGAGAAAGGTATGTCAAAACATGTGGTGATCACCGGCGCTAACCGTGGTATTGGTTTGGAGTTATGCCGACATTATGTAGCAGCGGGTGATCGGGTAACGGCCTTAGTGCGTCGTACATCGGAAGAGCTTCAGTCGCTAGGCGTGACAGTCCTTGATGGCATTGACGTTAGTATTGCCGAAGATGTGCGCACACTGTCATCAGCTCTTGGAGACCAGGTTATTGACATACTGATTAATAATGCTGGCATTTTTCACAATGAAACCCTGCAACAGATGGATTTTACCACTTTGGAACAGCAGCTGATGGTCAATGCCGTCGCACCAGTGCGTGTTACGCATGCGTTGCTGCGCAATCTAACTGCGGGGGGCAAGGTGGCGATGATCACCAGCCGAATGGGCTCCATTGAGGACAATGGCTCGGGTGCTTATATAGGCTATCGTATGTCCAAAGCGGCGCTGAATGCGGCTGGGGTGAGTCTGGCGCATGAGCTAAAGCCGCATGGGATTGCTGTGGCGCTACTACACCCAGGGTTTGTGCAGACCCAAATGGTCAATTATGCGGGTGATATTTCTCCCGCGGAGGCTGCACAGCGTTTGATCCAACGCATCGATGAGTTGAAATTAGAAACCAGTGGTGGATTTTGGCATGCCAATGGTGATCGTCTGCCTTGGTAAGTGCCGGGTAGTACACCGGAAAGGGGCAAATTTGTGCTAAACTTCGGGCAGGTATTTGCATAAATGAGCTAATTTTCATGGAACTTCAAGAAAACACCCCACTAAACCTGCCTCTGTTTAAACTGGATGATAATCTGGCTGAGCGCGATATCGCGCAGCCTGACCTGACACTGGAAGTTATTCTGGATGCCAATCTACTGGCCAATCTTTGTCAGAACCCCGCCCCCGAGCAAAGTGTGAGTATTCCACTTGAAGGTTATCAAGTCAGTAATATCGAACACCAAGTGGCTGAGGTTTTGAGCCATGGCCACCAGGCGCAGTTGTTGCTTAATCACGGTCCGGTACTGAGTGCCGTATTGAGCTGTGAAAGCGAGGTTGTGTTTGTTTCTCCACCAATGGAAATGATGCCCACATTCGATTTAGGGCTTGATGACGAAGAGGATGAGTAATGCGCAGATCGGGCTGGATACTGATTGGCTTAGTTACGTTTTTAAGCGGGTGTGTGGCATTGGGTATGAATCATTACGATGATTTGTTTGGACCACAGCAGGTGCAACAGCGTATCCAACCGCAATCAGAGCCGCACGGCGCGGCTTACCTAAGTGATATTAAGCCAATTCTGGATACCCGGTGTGTGGTATGCCATGGCTGTTATGATGCGCCCTGTCAGCTTAAATTGAGCTCACCAGAAGGCATAGATCGGGGGGTAAGTAAAACCCGAGTGTATGATGGCACCCGCTTGCTGGCCGAATCTCCAACCCGCTTACTGTTTGATGCGCAGTCTACATCACAATGGCGTGAGAAGGGTTTTACCCCTATTCTCAATGAGCGCGTACAAACGGAGTATGCCAACCTCAATGGCAGTGTGCTGTATAATAGCTTACTGCTCAAACATACGCAGCCGTTTGCTCAGCAAGGGCTGTTGCCTCAACACTATGACTTTTCATTAGACAGAGCGCAGACCTGTCCGACGATGGATGAGTATCCAGACTATGCTAAAGAGCAGCCGCATGCAGGTATGCCCTATGGTTTGCCGGCACTAACGAACAGTGAATTTACACAACTCACTGAATGGATCAAGCAAGGCTCGCCGATGAGCCAGATTGCCCCACCCAATGCGAATGAGCAATTGGCGGCTGCAAAGTGGGAAAGCTTTTTAAATCAGGATGACAATAAGTCTCGCCTTGCCGCCCGTTATATTTATGAACATTGGTATCTGGCGAATGCTTATTTTGACCGCCTGGGTGGCGATGCCTTTTTTAAGTTAGTGCGCTCTAAGACGCCACCGGGTGAGCCCATTGAACTTATTGCGACGGTCAGGCCATTTGATGACCCCAAAATCGCACGGGTTTATTATCGTTTTATGCAGGTACGCAGCACTATCCTGTCTAAAACGCATATGCCGCTGGCACTGAATGACGACAAACTGGCACGCTTGCAGACGCAATTTATTCACAGTGATTATCAGGTGCCACAGTTACCGGGCTACGCCCCTAAACTGGCAGCGAACCCCTTTAAAGTGTTTGCGGCGATCCCTGTGAAGTCACGGTATCAATTTATGCTCGATGAAGCGGAACTGATCGTCAAAGGTTTTATTAAAGGCCCGGTGTGTCGTGGTCAGATAGCCCTGAACGTGATCAACGACCACTTCTGGGTGGCTTTTGTGGACCCTGAGAAAAATGCGTCGCCGGCCGTGGCGCAATTGCTTACCCGTCATGATGATGACTTGCTCCTACCAGCGGCAGAGCAGAGTAATGTTTTGCCTTTATCGAGCTGGGCGAAGTATGCCAAGCGCCAGCATGATTATTTGGAAGCCAAAACGGCCCTGTCTAATCAGGTATTTGCCGATGGCAAGCAGCTTAACCTTGACCTGATCTGGCAAGGAGAAGGACACAATCAGAATGCCGCATTGACCATATTCCGCCACTTTGACAGCGCCACCGTGGTGAAAGGGTTCATTGGGCAAGCTCCCAAAACGACCTGGGTGCTGGATTATGCTTTGTTTGAGCGGATCCATTACTTACTGGTCGCGGGCTTTGATGTGTATGGGAATATTGGTCATCAGTTGGTGACTCGGTTATATATGGATTTTTTGCGTCTTGAAGGCGAGCAGAACTTTCTGAATTTACTGCCGCTGAGTCAGCGTCAGGCGATTAAACAGCACTGGTATCGTAAATCTCATTTGAGTCTCAGTGAGTTCATTAATCGCAAGTCATTACTGGGGGCGCCGTCTGGGATCCACTATCACAGCGATGACCCACAGGCAGAATTGTATGACATGTTAAAAGCGCACCTGAAGCCGGTTCTGAATGAGGCCTACGATTACACCGCCGTTCCGGCAGCACTGCAACCACTCAATACACTGCCCGTGCGCGCGATTAATCAGCTGCCTCAGGTGTCGTTTATTTTGGCTGTTGATGGCAAAGGCGAGCATCAGCCCTACACCCTGATCCACCACAATGCGCACTTTAATATTTCGAGTTTGCTGAATGAGGAAGGTCAGCGTGCGTACGAAGAAGACACTGCGACTGTGGTACCAGGGTTTATCGGTGACTACCCGGAAGCTATCTGGCACCTGCCGAATCAGGCGCATATAGACGCTTTTGTGCAACAGCTAGGTGAGGTGCGTAGCGAGTCGGATTACCGGATGCTAAAAGCCACGTTTGGGATCCGTAGAACACACCCGCAGTTTTGGCAATACAGTGACCTATTGCACCGTGTTGCCCGTGACCTGCGGGGTGTAGAGTACGGATTGTTTGACTACAACCGATTGGAAAACAGGTAACTAACAGCGGGCTCAGGCCCGCTGATGATTATTTCAGATTACTGGCGGCACGGACTGCTGCTAGCAGTACACTTTCTTCCAGACGCACTTTGTAATTGGGGTTGGCATACTGAAACTGTACCAGACCCGCTTTATCAATGACAAAGACAGCAGGTACTGGCAGTGCCACTCGGCTTTTGCCATCCAGGTCGACAAACTGTACACCCATGCGGTCGCGATAGGCTTTTGCGGTTTTGTCATCAAGGTAATATGCCAGTCCCAGTGCCTGAGTTAAAGCCAGCTGGTTATCTGAGAGTAACCGGTAATTGGGTGAACTGATGGTACTTTTACTCAATGCTTGTGGGCTGTCCGGTGAAACCGCAACTATCTGTGCATCTAGCTCAACAATTTGCTTTTCAATTTTTTGTAGTCCAGCCAACTGACGAGAGCAATAGGGGCACCAGCCACCACGATACACCACCAAAACAGTGGTTTTGTCCTGATACAGCTTGCTCAGATCGATGGCCTTGGCATTGTTATCCTGCAGCGTTAAAGCAGGGGCTGTGAGGCCAGGAAGCAAGGGGGATACCTTCTCCGGGTGATCACTGATGTTAGTGGCTTGTGCAGCTGACAGAGAAAAAGACAGTAATTGCGAGACTGAGAGTGTTATCGCAAGAAGTATGGATCGCATGTAAAACCTCAAAAATGTATTTATGACTCCTAATAGAACGGGGCAGAGCAAAAAAGCTTTCATCATGGCATTTGCACCACTGTGTGGGTATCATAGCGCTTTGACTGAATAGTGAGAGTGAGAGCCCAAATATGTCTGCGAATAGTGCAAAGCTGGTTGTGATGCTAGAGATGCAAAACGCCATGAATACCAAAGTGCATGAGCAATGGTTCAGCCAGGGGTTTGAATGGTACCGGGCCATCTGGGTTGAGTGTGCAGAAATGTTGGACCACTACGGTTGGAAGTGGTGGAAGAAGCAAACCCCGGATACTGAGCAAGTGATCCTGGAGTTGGTCGACATCTTCCACTTTGGCCTGTCACTGCGCATTGATGGTGAAACGACTTATGAGGCACTGGCAGCACAGTTGGATAGTGAGTTGTCTCAGCCTTTGTATGCCGAAGATTTTAAGGCAACGCTGGAAGTCCTTGCTGCATCGGCTGTGGCCGACAAAACCTTCAATGCCGCCGCTTTTGCAGGGTGTATGCAGCAGATTGGTATGAGCATCGACGATCTATATCGGGGATATGTGGGTAAAAACACCCTGAATTTCTTCCGCCAGGACCATGGATATAAAGATGGTAGCTACATCAAAGAGTGGCAGGGTAAAGAAGACAATGAGCACCTGGTTGAAGTTGTGAAAAGCCTGGATACAGAACATCCAGACTTTGCTAAGCAGGTATATCAGGGCTTGCAAGCACGCTACCCAGGCTGATCAGCTGATCGGTAGTAACGTGCGGTAGTCGCAAATGGCCGGGTAGTCAGTGATGTCGTTGTGAGGTTGCTGGCTATCCGGATTCGCGATGGCCAGTAAATGCCCGATGCCATACTCTTTTGCTGCGGCCAACACCGCCAGACTGTCATCGACAAATAAGGTGCGGTCTTTATCAAACCCCAGATCAGCCTGAACCTGTTGCCATAGCTGCTGGCTTTCCTTACTCACCCCATAGCTGTGCGTTGAAATTAATTTATCCAGGTATTGGTCAAACTGGGTTCTTTCTACTTTAAGACTTAAGCTATCCGGGTGCGCATTGGTGAGTAAAATCAACTCTTTTCCGGCTGCTTTTAATGCTTGTAAAAATGCTGGTACATCCTCTCGAACAGAAATCAGATGCTGGATCTCGCGCTTGAGTTCCATAATGGGCAATTGAAGTTGTTGTTGCCAGTAATCCAGGCAATACCACTCAATCTGTCCCATGACAGCTTCATAGCGCGCGAGAATATCAGCCCGGGCTTGTTCGAGTGTCAGACCTTGCTTAACGGCATGGGCTTTTGGGATCACGTCGAGCCAAAAATGATTATCAAAATGCAGGTCGAGTAACGTGCCGTCCATATCCAGCAACACAGTATCGATCTTTGACCAATTTAACATAGGCTTTTACCTGTAAAGGCTTTATGATGAGGTTAATCGCCATGATAGCAAAATAATCTCTATGTCACAGAAAAAGCACCCAATTCCCCCTGAGATAATAGCCTCTGAGGTTGTCGCAAAAAGTAAGCTCTTTACGGTTGAGTCACTGTCGCTGTCATTTTCTAATGGTGAGCGCCGTGAGTATGAACGTGTTCGTGGCGGCGGCCGGGGTGCCGTAATGATAGTGCCCATATCAGCCGAAAATGAGCTACTATTAGTGAGAGAATACTGTGCGGGGACACATGATTATCAGCTTGGCTTTCCAAAAGGGCTGATTGATCCGGGGGAAACCCCGATTGAAGCGGGAAATCGTGAGTTAAAAGAAGAAGTTGGCTTTGGCGCTCATCAATTTTGTGATTTGAAAACCTTATCACTGGCACCCAGCTACTTTAATGCCAGAATGCATATTTTAGTGGCCCAGGATTTATATCCGGAGCAATTGGCTGGTGATGAGCCTGAACCGCTGGTGGTGGTGAAGTGGCCCATGTCGCAATGGCAAGGGTTACTGAGTCAGCCTGACTTTACAGAAGCCCGTAGTGTCGCCGCGTTGTTGTTACTGCAACAGTACCTGACAACGGAGGCTTAATGCAGTCATTTTTAGAGCCCTGTATTGCGCTTGCTGAACAGGCTGGGCAAGCGATCATGGCCATCTATCAGCAAGACGACATAGGTGCGCGGGAAAAGTCAGATCATACGCCAGTGACGGCTGCCGATTTGGCTTCGAATGAAGTACTGACCGCTGGGCTTCAAGCCCTGGCCCCAGATGTACCGATCATGTCAGAAGAGACACCCATTCCCCCGCTAGAGAATCGACAACACTGGCAACGTTACTGGCTGCTGGACCCTATGGACGGTACCGGAGAGTTCATTCTTGAAAGTGGCGATTTTGCAGTCAACATAGCGCTGATTGAGAACAATCAGCCTGTGCTTGGTGTGATCCATTGGCCGGCAAAAGACGTGACCTATTTTGCTACTCATCAGGGTGGTGCGTTTAAGCGTATTGCTGGACGCGATGAGCCGATTTCTGTTGCCCCGAAAAGCACCCTGACTCTGGCTGTGAGCCGCAGGCAAAAAATTGAGGCTGTAAGTCAGTATTTAAACAGCCAGTTTGATACGGTGGCACTGGGGTCTTGTTCGCTTAAGGCGTGCATCGTGGCTGAAGGAAAGGCTGACTGCTTTTTACGGGTTGGGCCGACCGGTGAATGGGACACGGGGGCATCACAGGTGATTGTTGAAGAAGCTGGAGGCTGTATCACGGATGCTGAATTTAACCCGCTGACATACAATCAAAGAGAAAGTACAGAAAATCCCGATTTCATTGTGATGGGTCATCCCGACTGGCAGTTTCAGAAGCTGATTAATCCGCATCAGAGAGAGCAATAGCCTGGCGGCCGTTTTGGCCGCTAAGACAATAAATGTCATATTTGGGCGTTAAACTAGGGTGGTTTGACTGCTTTTTGAGCGGTTGGTGCCCTTTTCTCGATTAATACCTTGCAATATTAAATCAATTCTATATTATAGCGACCTCTTAAAGAGTTAGGGCAAATTAAGCCTCATAAAGAACTGTTTAAGTACTTCTCTCAACAGAAGTAAAACGTTGAAAATACAGGCGCGGGATGGAGCAGCCTGGTAGCTCGTCGGGCTCATAACCCGAAGGTCGTCGGTTCAAATCCGGCTCCCGCAACCACTTTTATAGTGGTAACGTCGAAGTTCGTCGGTTCGCTCTTCATAAGTCAAGGGCTCCCGCAACCACTTCCTGAGTGGTTAAATCGAATATTCGATTTTCCCTTCTCTCAGTAGAAGTAAAAAACTGAACATACAGGCGCGGGATGGAGCAGCCTGGTAGCTCGTCGGGCTCATAACCCGAAGGTCGTCGGTTCAAATCCGGCTCCCGCAACCACTTTCTGAGTGGTAACGCCGAAGGTCGTCGGTTCGCTCTTCATAAATCAAGGGCTCCCGCAACCACTTCTTGAGTGGTTAAATCGAATATTCGATTGTCTCTTCTCTCAACAGAAGTAAAACGTTGAACATACAGGCGCGGGATGGAGCAGCCTGGTAGCTCGTCGGGCTCATAACCCGAAGGTCGTCGGTTCAAATCCGGCTCCCGCAACCACTTTCTGAGTGGTAACGACGAAGGTCTTCGGTTCGCTCTTCATAAGTCAAGGGCTCCCGCAACCACTTTCTGAGTGGTAACGCCGAAGGTCGTCGGTTCGCTCTTCATAAGTCAAGGTGTAGTGGTCAACTAATCCCGGACAGTAAATAAAGTTTTTCTTCCGCAACTGCTGGCGCAAGCATTTCGTTGTTGCTATGCGGCCTTTGCCAGTTGTAGTAGTTCATTAAATAGTAACTCATATCTCTTTCAGCTTCTTTGAAGGAATCATAGCCTGTTGACGGAACCCACTCTGTTTTTAAACTCCTAAATAGCCTTTCCATTGGTGCGTTGTCCCAACAATTCCCCCTGCGACTCATGCTTTGAGTCATACGATAGCGCCATAATTTTTGCCTGAACTTTGTGGCAACATACTGACAGCCCTGATCAGAATGGAACAACACGCCCGATGGCCGACCTCGTTGTTCATAGGCTCTGTCTAACGCTTTGACGGCTAAGTTGGCATCTGGTTGATGAGACATAGCCCAGCCCACTACACTGCGTGTGCATAAATCCAATACTACAGCCAGATAGGCCCACTTTCTTCCGGTCCAGATATAGGTAATGTCACCGCACCACACTTGATTTGGCGAACTAACATCAAATTCCCTGTTTAGACGATTAGGTATATCCAGCCGTTCAACGGTTGCTTTTTTATAGCTATGTGAACCTGGCTGCTTGCATATGAGCTGCATATCCTTCATAACGCGCCTGATTTTGAAAAGGCCTGCTTTTATTCCTGAGTCAGCCAGCATCGCCATGATTGTTCGACTTCCCGCTGAGTTCCGGCTTAATGTGAATAACTCGTTTATCCTAGCTCGTAACGCAAGTTCATCGGTATTGTTAGACTTCACTCGATGTTTATAGTCGTAATAACTCGAACGTGGAACATCAAAGGTTTCGCAGACCAATTCAACAGGCTCAAGCTCACTTAACTGGTCTACTATCGAGTATTGTTCATCTCGTCTGACATCAAGAGAGCTGTAGCCTTTTTTAGTATGGACTTTTCACGTTCCAAGCGATCAATTCGTGCTTCAAGTTCTTGAATTTTCTGCTGCTCAGGCGTTAGAGCCTTGGACTGGGGTGTTTCACCACCACGCTCTTGCTTCAGCTGCTGGATCCAGCGCCTCAAAGCCGTTTCACCAATATCCAGAGATCGGCATGCTTCGGGCACTGAATATCCTTTATCGAGTACCAAGGCGGCGGCTTCCACCTTAAATTCCTGTGTAAAAGTACGACGTTTTCTGGTCATAAACACCTCTCATTGAGTGGTAATAATACCACCTAAAATAGTGTCCGGTTTTATTGAATCACAACAAGGGCTCCCGCAACCACTTTCTGAGTGGTAACGCCGAAGGTCGTCGGTTCGCTCTTCATAAGTCAAGGGCTCCCGCAACCACTTTCTGAGTGGTAACGCCGAAGGTCGTCGGTTCGCTCTTCATAAATCAAGGGCTCCCGAAATCACTTCTTAAGTGGTCTTCACCGAAGGAAGTCGGTTCACTCTTCATAGTTCAAAATCTCCTGTAAGTACTTTCAAGTGGCAACACCGAAGGTAGTTGGTTCATTCTTCATAATTAAAAATCTCCGGTAAGCACTTTAAAGTGGCAACACCGAAAGGTCGTCGGTTCGCTCTTCATAAGTCAAGGGCTCCCGCAATCACTTCTTAAGTGGTCTTCACCGAAGGAAGTCGGTTCACTCTTCTTATTTTTCTGTAACTTTATATCTAAGCCCTCTCGTTACTACCCGTTTAATATTCTATTTAATCTTATTCTCTTCCGTTTTATCTCATTACTCTGACTATCAATGCGCTTACTCAGTTTTATTACTGTCATGTCAGTGTTTCTCTGTCTGGTTTCATCAGGCTGTTTATTCGCCAATGATGATTGTTCGTATGTAGCTTTGATCTGAGTTGGGGCAGTGCAAAAAGGCCGTTGATATAGGGAGCGAAATCGAGCTTAGCAGGAAGAAGGAGAAGTGGCAGGGCCACTTCTCACTGCAGGTTAAAACTGTTTTGCGTACTCTTCTGCATGACGCCATACACGCAGGGTATTGCCACCCAGTATTTTCTTGATCTGTCCTTCGGTGTAGTTACGGTCCAACAGACCCTGTACCAGGTTAGGGTAAGTAGAGACGTCTTTTAATCCGATAGGCAATGAATCACCAACACCGTCATAATCGGAGCCAATCCCCACATGGTCGATACCAATGAGTTCTACGACATGATCAATGTGGTCGAGTACTTGCTCCAAAGTGGCGTACGGGAATGGGTTTTTCGCACGGTATGCTGCTCTGAAATCGGTTTTGCTTTTGCCCTGACTGGTTGCTTGCGCTTCTGCTTCATTGCGTTGGTCGTACCAACTGCGGGAGCTGGCTGTAACAAAGCTTGAACCAAAGTTAATTTGAATGACTCCGCCATTCTTTTTCAGGGCTTTGAGCATATCGTCATCCATATTACGCTCAAATCCAGGAGTGTATTTGCGCAACGAGGAATGTGATGCAATCACGGGTACTTTAGACAGTTCCATCACTTGATAGAAGGCGGCATCTGAAATATGCGAGACATCGATCAGCATACCAATCTTATTCATTTCCACGACAAGCTTTTTACCAAATGGGCTCAGGCCTTTCCACTTACGGCGAATGTCGTACGACGAGTCAGAAATATGGTTGCTTTGTGAGTGTGCCAGAGTGATATAGCGTACACCTCTATCAAAGAAATGCTTCAGGTTATTTATATCACCTTCAATGGGGGAGCCGTTCTCCATGCCCATTGCAACCGAGATTTTCTTTTCACGAAAATGACGAAGGATATCTTTGGTATTGTAGGCCATGGCAAATTTATCTGGTGCGCGTTGCGCCAGCGCTTCCATGCCATCTATTAGCTGGTTTGCCAGTTGGTAGCTTTTACCTTTGCCTTCAAACTCCAGGTTCGCAGGAATATATATCGACATAAAGGGGGCGTTCAGACCACCCTGCACCGCACGGGGATAATCAAAGTCGCCGCCTTTCGTGGCCTTAGTGACATCTTCCCAGTGCTCCTTGATACGATAAGGAACGTCGATGTGTGTGTCTATCAGGAGGTTCTGCTGAGCGATGCGGTGGGCGCGCTCAGATACCTTAATGTCGCTGGCGTAGGCATTCGACAAGCTTAAAGCCAGGGCGCAGAGTGTAGCGGGTAACTTCATGGATTGACCTTGTTATTCTTTGTAGTGTGTGTCGATTGTAGCAAGTTGGCGTTGATCTACAATCCATTCTGTCGGTTTGCCCGTGGGACTGACCGAAATTAGTCGTAGGTGTAATCCTCGGTCTGCATCGCCTGGAATTGGGCTTTCGAAACAATATTGACAGACTCATGCAATTCAGAATAAACCAGTAATGCTTCTCCTGACTTAAGCTGAGCATGAACCTGCTCGACTTTACGTTCCGTACTGATTTCACTGTCACCATAGTCGGTGCCTTCTCGCAGCACATAATGCTCAATTAGATTGCTTAGCGTGGCTGGATCCAGTTGCTGATATGGAATGATCATAACTTCTTTAAACTCGATGATTTAGTAGTGAATGCAAATAAGCGGGGACAATTTGCTCAAGCCAGAAAACAGGCCTGAGTGGGTTGCGACCGGCAATAAAGCCGACATGGCCCCCTTGCGGCGATACTGCCAGCGTAACCTGATCGCTGATCTGAGCCTGAGTTGGGATCGCACGGGTCGACAGCATGGGATCATCGGCTGCATGGATCAGCAAGGTCGGCGTGGTTATTTGCTTCAGATAGGGTTGCGCACTGGCTTTGGCATAGTAATCTTCTGCACCTTTAAAGCCATGTAATGGCGCAGTGATCCGCTCATCAAACTGCCACAGATCACGGATCTGCTGAATCTCATCACGGCCGATCTGAAGTGCATCTTCTATTTGTTCAAACTTGCGCGAAAAAGAGCGCTTCATGCGATCAAGCAAGTATTTTTGATACAGTTTAAAACAGCTCTTGCGGATCACCTGGCAGGAGGAAGACAAGTGGTAGGGTGCAGAGATCACCGCAGCCCCATCCAGCTGGCTGTCATGACCTTGTTCTCCAAGGTATTTGGCCAGCACATTACCGCCCAGCGAGAATCCCACTGCGTACAAGGGACGATCAACAAAGCGTTGCTTCAAGGTTTGCAGTAAAAATGCCAGGTCGCCGGTTTCACCGCTGTGGTAGGCCCGGGCCTGACGGTTCACCTGACGTGAGCAGTTACGAAAGTGCATCAGTACGGCGTCCAACCCAGCAGTGGTCAGTGCCCGAAGCAGCCCTTTGGCATAAAAGCTATTGATGTTACCTTCAAGTCCGTGCAGTACGACAACCAGCGGAGCTTGTTGATTACCATTATTCGCCCAGGCCAGCTCTAGAAAGTCATCGTCGGGTGTCTCGAGGTGCTCGTAGCGTACATTGGCTTTCAGGTTTGGCCTGAACAGACGGGGCAAAATGGTTTGCAGGTGACGGTTACGCATCCACCAGGCGGGTTGAAAGGTTAACTCTGACGGCTCTAACATGTGGTTTGTATTTCCTGTAAATACCTCTGCGACGGTGAGACTCATGTATGCACCCAGAAGAGCAATCGCATCGTGTGACGCCAATCAAAAAGCGGGGATGATGAGCCTGAAAGTGCCACCAGTGTATCAAACTGCGGGAAATAACCAAAAGAATGTTCGGGTAATACCAATTTGCTTAATTAAGTGTTCTATTTTGAGGCGAGAAAATAGGGTCGATAACCAGACAAAAATTTGTGAACCTATGTCTAAGGTATAAGGTTCTAAATGAGAAATTTTTAACGCCGTTAGCGTCCTATTTGCTCCTTCAAATTGAACAGGTATTAAGTGAAATTGGTATAATAAAAAGCACCCGATCAGCCAGGCTGATAAGGTGCTTTGTGCGTCGTGCTTAATTCTAGAACGGGAACTAATTGCTTAACGTTTCAACAACATGTTTCGAATAACATAAAAGAGTGTCGACGATTTACTCAGGTACTTCTGCTTCTTGCACTTTCTTGATGAAGTAGTAGACGTAGAAACAACACAGTACGATTACCACGCCCAAGATGCCGAAAGAGAGAAATAACACTGGGTCAGTAAAAAAGTCTCTGAAGAATACGTTCATGTCTGTGCCTCCTGATTTGTCGATGAAGTAATCTTAGTCGAGCATGCACAGAGCAGATATGATCAAGATCAAGTTTCCGGGGGCCCTATACAGGACTCGGTAAATTGCTTGATCCCGATCATGTTTTTATGGGGATAGTGAGCCGTTGGGTAGGAGTCAGGTAGTGTACCAGGTTATCTGGATGCGGGTCTTGCTGTGGTGATTGCTGATTGAGGTAGTCAATAAGCATAGTTTGCTGGCACTTTTCCTGGGCCAGTTCTGCATTGAGCATGTGCCGGCGCAGCTCAGCATACGCCTCATAGTGCTGATGTTGCTGCTTTAATATGCGGCGTATTTGACGCTGAGGATGCAAAACGGTGTGGTCAAATGCGTCACACAGCGCGTGCAATGCCTGAACGTGTGTGGCATGAAGTGACAGATCACGTGCGTCCAGGTACATCAACAGTAAAATCAGGTTGACGTTTTTGTGATCATTATCTTGCAGCGCGAGCAGGGCATCCTGCATGCCTGCGCGCGCATATTGCGTGCAGGCATAAGTCCAGAAATCTGCAGCGTCTAACATATCTCGCCACTTTGTTCGAAATGGGTCTGTTTTTCTTCGAGCTCTTCCAGAGCCATAAGGAGCGCCTCTTCGGTGTCGTTTAACTGTGGCGTGAGTTTAGCTTGTTGGGCCAGTAACTCACTGAGCTTTCCTTTATTTTGCTCAGAGTACAGGTCGTTGTCAGACAATGCCGTTTCAACCTCTGCAAGGGCAGTGCTGAGTTTATCGAGCTCTTTCTCCAGCTTGTCGATCGACTTTTTCAGAGGTTGTACGGCCTTGCGGAATTCCGCTTCCAGTCGCTTCTGTTCTTTGCGATTAACACTTGAGTGAGCTTTGTCTTCGTTGCTGTCTTTGCGCACAGCTTCTTTGTTGGCGTTAAGTAGCCACTGGTAGTAGGCATCCAAGTCATAACCAAAGGCACTGACTTCACCCTGATCGACCAGGTAATACTCATCCGCCGTATGTTTAAGCATATGGCGATCGTGCGATACGGTGACCATAGCTCCTTCAAAGCCTTGCAATGCCATCACCAGGGCATGACGCATTTCGAGATCCAGGTGGTTAGTGGGCTCATCCAGCAGCAGCAGGTTCGGTTTTTGATACACCAGCATGGCGAGCACCAGGCGTGCTTTTTCGCCCCCAGAGAAAGGTTTGACTGGCTCCAGGGCCTTGTCGCCGTTAAAGGCGAAGCCGCCCAGAAAGTCGCGTAGTGACTGCTCACTCGCTTGTGGGTCGAGGCGCTGTATGTGGGTAACCGCGCTGGCAGAGAGGTCGAGCGATTCCAATTGATGCTGGGCGAAATAGCCAATTTTCAGCCCCTGATGCTGGAATACGTCTCCCGCCTGAGGTGATAGTTCACCGGCAAGCAGTTTAATCAGCGTAGACTTACCTGCACCATTGCGGCCCAGCAGGGCGATACGGCTACCCGGCACCAGATTGAGTTTGATTTTGTGTAAGATAGTCACCTCACCATATCCGGCCTGAGCCTGATCTAATGTCATCAGCGGGTTAGGCATGCTATCCGGGTTACTGAATTCAAAGCTAAACGGTGAATCAGCATGGGCGGGCGCCAGCTTTTCCATGCGCTCCAGGGCCTTAACCCGGCTTTGTGCTTGCTTGGCTTTACTGGCTTTGGCTTTAAACCGGGTGATAAACTGTTCCAGGTGGGCAATGGTGGCTTGCTGTTTTTCGTATAATGCCTGTTGCTGCGCCATGCGCTCGGCTTTTTGACGTTCAAACTGGGAGTAGTGGCCTTTATACACGTTGAGCTGCTGTTGATCTACGTGCCAGATTTGATCGACCACTGCATCGAGAAACTCCCGGTCGTGTGAGATCAGTACTAACGTACCTTGATAGGCTTTTAAGAAACGTTCCAGCCAGTAAACGGCGTCAAGATCGAGGTGGTTGGTTGGCTCATCCAGTAGTAACAGGTCGGCATCACGGATCAGTGCCTGGGCGAGGTTCAGGCGCATTCGCCAGCCACCAGAAAAGGCACTGACCGCATCACCCAATTGTGTATTGCTAAATCCCAGACCATGTAATAACTCACCGGCTTTGGCTTCTATTCCATAGCCGCCAACTACTTCTATCTGCTGATGCAGGCGAGCCTGCTCGGCGCCGTCACCCGACGCCTCGGCACTGTGCAGCGCACTGCGCAGTGCATAATATTCGGGGTGACCCTGTAGCACGTATTCCAGTGCACTGATAGCCAGTGCAGGCGTTTCTTGCTTTACGGATGCAATGGACCAGTCTTTCGGAATTTGCAGCTCGCCCGCATCCAGATGTAATTCTGATTTGAGCAACGCAAACAAGGAGGATTTGCCACACCCATTGGCACCGACCAGACCCACTTTGTGTTGTGGAAATAAGGTGGCGCTGGCATTTTTAAGCAGCGTTTTACCACCGCGCATAAGTTCAATATTCGAAAGCTGGATCATACCGTTACATCACTGTTTACTAATGCGCCCATCATAACACGGATCCCTACGGACACTCCAAGCGTATCAACAGCGGAGAATATAGGATAAAATAGCCAACCAGGGCGCGCAGCCCGTGATATGAATCGTCAACTGACCCGTTTACGGATTAGCTAACCTGAGGTAACTAAAGGTGAGAAAGAAAAAACGCTTTATTGCAGGGGCATCTTGTCCCGAGTGTCACGAAGCTGATGTCATGATGTTGTACAAAGAGCATGACGTGGAAAAGGTGGAATGTGTGAAGTGTGGTCATATCATGACACAGCCGAAAGAAGCTGTTCAGGCCTCAACACGCCAGTTTGAGCAGGTTATCGGGGTATTCAGGCCAGAATAACCGGAGCTCAAATGGCTTGGCTCCGTAGTCAGGCTAATAATGTGGTGGAGGCGGCTCCTGATGCTGGGGCATCATGCCCGGATCTTTGCCTTCTTTGATTTTTTCTGCCAGTAACTCAATCTGCCGCTGCATGATTGCCAGACGTGCCTGATGCGCACTCAGTTCGTTGTTTAAAATTTCTATGGTTTCGTCCTGAAATGCTACTTTGGCTTCCAGTTCGTTAATGCGATCTTCGAGGTCTGTCATGATTACTCTCTTGCAAATTGTTCTAACAGGCCGCTGGAGCTCTCTGTCAACAGGGTTTCATCATTCCCGGTAAACGCCACATCAAAGACAACAGCAGACTTAGGCCGGCTTCCCTCGCGTGGCTTGACGCGCCAGGTCGCCAGCTTTTCACCACTATCAACCTGCCACAGGGTCAGTTGTCTGTTTGGCGAGCCCGTTGCAATTAATTGCCCATCCTGATTAAAGCGCACGGCACTGAATATTTTCTGCCGCGCAATATACTGTAATTGCGCTTTGATTTCACCTGATGCGAGTTGCCAGATGCTGGCCTTTTTCATACTGTCTGCTGTAAACGCGTAACGTCCCTGGGGATCCAAGGCGACTCTAGTGACCCGGCTGGGGTGATTGAATCTATGGATAACCTGGCCGGTCCGGGTATCCCAAAAGTAAGCGCTGTAATCATTTGCGCCGGTTAACGCAAAGTGGCCATTGGGTGATAAAGCAATACTGTTAATTTTTTCTTGGTGGCCAAGGAACTCTATGCGTCTGCCGCTTTCTAAGTCGAGATGCACAACCACATTGTCGCTGCGTCCATATAAGACATAACGGCCTTCGTTGCTGATGGCGATGTCGCGAATGGTGCCTTGTTCAATCTGGTAATAACCAACATTTTGTCCATCGGACAAGCGCCAGATTGCAAAGCGATCGTTGGCTGCAGTGACGGCACTGGAGTTGTCATGGGCGATGGCCAGAGAGTGCACCAGTTCATCCGCTTGTTGCGACTGGGACCACTGATATTTTAAACCATGGGTGGTGTTATCCCATAAAACCACGCCATGTTCGATGGATGACACTAAACTGTAACGCCCATCGTGTGAAATAGCCGCGGCGAATGCACCACGTGCGGCATGTTCAACGGTCAGCAATGCATCTGAACTGTCTGTTGAACAACCAGATAACAGTGATGCGGTGATAATTAAAGCAGTTTGAGCGTTGCGCCATAAAAATTTGGGCATAAAATCGGTATTTCCTCTTAACTCCATGATTTGCACCGAGTAGACTAATGGGTAATTTGTAGAGGTCACAAAACTGATATTAGCCTATCGGTATATCAATGTCGCCGATCTCGAAATGAATTTTGCGTCAAAAAGAGAAATTTGGCTTTATGCGCTACGGATGGTAATGTGACATCCACCCTTTTTTAAGATTAATATAATTTTAACAAAGACACCCAACCAGGATAGTGATATTTGACTCTGAGCCTGGGTTTGTCGGAGAGAAAACATGAAACACACAATTAAGTTATCTTTAGTGGCTGCCTCGGTTCTGGCACTGACCGCTTGTAACCAAAAAGCAGAAGAAAAAACAGCGCAAGTTGCAGAAGTAAAGCTGGAGACTGAAGTTCAGCAGCAAGCTTATGGTATCGGTGCATCCGTTGGTAACTTCCTGCAAAAAGATATGGCAGATAAAAAAGAGCTTGGTATTGAGCTGGACCAGGCACTGATCATGCGTGGATTTAAAGACGCACTAGATGGAAATGCAAAACTAGACGAAGCGAAAATTCGTGAAGTACTGACTGCATTGGATTCTTCTGTACGTGAAAAGCAAGCAGCGAAAGCACAAGCTGATGCTGAGAAGAACAAAGTTGAAGGTGCTGAGTACCTGGCTGAGAACGCGAAGAAAGATGGCGTAAACGTCACTGACTCGGGTCTGCAGTATGAAGTACTGAGCGAAGGTGAAGGTAAAAAGCCAGTTGCAACGGACATCGTGAAAGTACACTACAAAGGTACTTTGCTTGACGGTTCTGAGTTCGACAGCTCTTATGCGCGTAACCAACCAGCTACTTTCCCACTGAACCAGGTTATCGCGGGTTGGACTGAAGGTCTGCAGCTGATGGCGGTTGGCTCTAAGTACAAGTTCACTATTCCTTCAGAACTGGGCTACGGTGAGCGCAACCTGGGTAAAATCCCTGCTAACTCAACCTTAGTTTTTGAAGTAGAGCTGCTGGAAATTCAGGAAGAGAAAGAGCACGGCCACGATCACGCGCACGACTCAGAGTAATGCCTGCTGATGCCTCATCTAAAGGTGAGGCAACTGAAAGCAGATATAAAAAAAAGGACCGTCAGGTTAATGCCAGTCAGTTAAGCTGACTGGCATTGTTTTTTCTAGCTGGGTACTTACTTGGCTTTGGTTTTATGGCTCGAGGATAGACCCGATCTTCTCGTCGTGTCGGCAGCTCAAAGTGACCCAATGTTTGTATTAACATCTCATAGTGTTTTGGGATGTTTCCCGGGCTGGCGAGGGGGAGTCGCCCTAAGTAACTTAATATCGCGTTGGCGCAATTACTAAAGCTTAATTGGTTGGCCCATATTCCTTTACGAGATGCCGCTTGAGTCATCACCTGACGCAGCAAGTTGTACCCCAGGAGTAAGCCCCACAGCTCTTGCTCAACCATATCTGATTTTTTGCTTCTTAGCGTATATTCATTGTTTAAAAGTGTCTGCTTGATTTCTCTATAACCCAATTCTATTTCCCAGCGGTGGCTGTAAAGCTCAACTATTTCTTCGCCAGGAAACCTCTGCACATCTATCATCGATGTGAGTATTTGATATTCCTTGTTTTTAATTTTTTTCGTCACAAGTCGGGCTTCTACATACGCAGGTAAATCAGGCGATTGCTTATGAGATTGTGGAGTTGTTTTTAAGCGCACCAATTTATCTAAACGACCATTAGATTTAATCACTTCAAACTGAAGCCCTTTCTTCACCGGTATTAACCAGTGCCTCTCGGTGCCATGTGTTTGCCATTGGTGGAGTAGGTTTAATGAGTAGAACCCTTTATCGAACATCGTGAGGCTGTGGTCTGGCGTGGTGGCAACTAATTTGTCTGCCAGCTTCATTTCATTGGTTTTATATCCGCTGAAAGCACTGCTGATAAGTTGATGGCTGGTCAGCTCCATATGACACACCATTCGAATTTGTGGAAAAGCGGTTTCGCCATGCTGATTGCTGGGGGAGCCAAAACATTCACGATTTTCAGGCGTGTCTTGAGCTCGCCAAGTAACACCGTCGACGGCCAGGAGGTTTAACCCGCACCAAGTTTCAAAGTTTGCTTGCTGATAATAATGCGCAGCCATCATTTCAAAGGCATTTTTGACACTGTCTTTACCGAGTCTTCGCCTTCCCTGAACAAGGGCGCTTGGGGCGATTAATTTGCTATCTCCAGGCAGAGCAATTTCCATGTGGGAAGCTAAATCCCAAACCGACTGTTGACGAAAGAAGCTCATACCAATCACAGTCCACATCACAGCCTCGAGTGGAAGCCTGCGTTTTCTGATAGTTGCAACGCCAGCGCGTTGAAAGGCTTGCTCCAGTATTTCGGCATCCAGAAAGTGATTAAGTTTTTCAAAGGTAACACTTTCGGGCAGTTGCTCAAACGCACTGCAAAAGGCTTGTTCTAAAGACATAAAAAAATCCAATATCAGAAATGATATTGGATTTTGAAGCCTTTAAAAGATCGGTCAACTGATCTATTTAATTCTTAACTGATCGGCATTAACCGTCAGGTCCTTTTTTTATATCAATTTTCGAGGTCAAGCACAGCTGATATTAATCTTCGCTGTGGTTGGCATAGAGGTTATCGATGAGCTCATCTTCGAGTGCGAAGCGTAATTCTAGGGCTTCACCGAGCTCCGACAGATCTTTGTCAAAGTCTGACATCAGTGTTTCGGACTGCATTTCTGCATATTTGTCGTTAAAATCCAGTGCCAGGTCGGTCGTGTCAGTGATACGAGGGTACAATGACTGCGCCAGTTTCAGGCTTTGCGGGCCCTTCTCTTTACACGCTGCGACCAGGTTGTCATAAATCTCAAAGTGTCCGGCGGACAGGTAATCCATCAGGATCTGACAAAAAGTCTGAATCTGTAGCTGATCAGGCAGTGCCCGGTCATCCTGTTCAAATGGAGACAGGCCTGCAACCTTACAATACAGCAGCAAAAGCTCCTGTCGTTCAGCTAACCAGTTGTCGATAACGCTATGGCTACCTCCCCACCTTTGTTGGGCTTGTTCTAAGCGTGACAGCATAGTTATCTCCTTAGCGGGTCATCATCTGCCCGTGGCTTGCCAAAAACATCGGCACAGTGTGACCCAAAGTGGGGTCAAAACTTGATAGTGACCACCTAAAAGCGGTGATGCCGATTATGTTTATCTGTCTTCTATAAAAAGGAAATCTGATGAAAAGGTCAACCTCTTTTTTAGCCAAGTGAGCAAATAACAGGGTGTGTCTCTGATGTAGGTGCGGGAATAACTCTTGTTTACGAGCGGATTGTATAAACTGAAGAGTGAGGCGGCTTAAAATGTTGAAAATTAGTTAAACAAAAAAGCCGCGTCAGGGGGTATTCCTGAGCGGCTATCAATGCAGTTTAGCAATAGAGCTTTATTTTTATTGGTTTTAAAGGTGTTTTTATTCTTCTTAGCGCAGCAAATTTATAGCAAGCTTTTACCCTTGTTGCAAACAGTTTAATCGGGTGTTTTTAATCTGGTTTGTAATGTGTTGAAGTAAAAGGGTTTTAATTTTATGCAGTTCGAATAAAAAGTGACCGGATCAGGGGGAGAGGATTAATCCAGATCATACTGGTGGGAATTTGCGTGCTGTTTCAATAGTGACGTATTGAAGTTAATGATACAATCTGAGCAATTTTTACAGCATTGGAATGAAATTACGCTATGAGCGAGTTGAAAAATGATCGTTACCTGCGCGCGTTGATGAAACAACCCGTAGATGTTACGCCCGTTTGGATGATGCGTCAGGCAGGCCGCTATCTTCCTGAGTATCGCGCGACCCGTGCGCAGGCCGGAGATTTTATGAGCCTGTGTAAAAACGCAGAGTTGGCGTGTGAAGTCACCCTTCAGCCGTTGCGTCGTTACCCGCTTGATGCGGCGATCTTATTCAGCGATATCCTGACGATCCCGGATGCAATGGGTCTGGGCTTGTATTTTGAAACCGGTGAAGGACCTAAGTTTGAGCGTCCAATCAGCTCGCTGAGTGATGTACAAAAGCTGCCTAAGCTGGATCCGACCGATGAGCTGGGTTATGTGATGAATGCTGTGAGCACCATTCGCCGTGAATTGAAAGGCGAGGTGCCACTGATCGGATTCTCAGGTTCACCCTGGACATTGGCGACTTACATGATTGAAGGCGGCAGCAGCAAGACCTTCGGTAAGATCAAGAAGATGGCATTTGCTGAGCCTAAGACATTGCACCTGTTACTGGATAAAGTTGCGGATTCTGTCATTGACTATCTGAATGCACAGGTGAAAGCCGGTGCTCAGTCGCTGATGATCTTCGACTCATGGGGTGGGGTACTGAGCCCGCGTGATTACAAAGAATTCTCGTTGCAATATATGCACAAAATCGTTGACGGTCTGATCCGTGAAAATGACGGCCGTAAAGTGCCAGTTACACTCTTTACTAAAAATGGCGGCCAGTGGATTGAAGCCATTGCGGCAACGGGTTGTGACGCGGTTGGTCTGGACTGGACGATTGATATTGCGGATGCCAGACGTCGTGTTGGTGATAAAGTCGCTTTGCAGGGCAATATGGATCCGTCTATGTTGCATGGTACGCCAGAGCGTATTCGCGAAGAAGTACAGCACATTCTGTCTGGCTATGGTCAGGGGTCGGGGCATGTGTTCAACCTGGGGCATGGTATTACTCCAGATGTTGACCCGGAAAATGCCGGCGTGTTTATTAATGCAGTGCATGAGTTTAGCCGTCAGTACCATCAGGATTAACTGATAGCTTGATGTAATTAATAAAAAACCCGGCTGTTGCCGGGTTTTTTTATGGAAAGGATACCGTGATGACCGATTAGTCCTGACTTTCAAAAGCGCGACGCATAAAACCTGGGGTTGCCAGTGCTCCTTTGTGTACGCCGGTATTGTAATACTCAGTTTCAAAGCTGGCCTGCTCGGCATCTTGCTCACGGAAGCCGTTAAACGATTCCCCTTTACGTGCCAGTGTCGCCGACCACAAGCCGCTCGGGTAGATAGGCTGTGGGAAAGGCAGCGTTTGCAAGTCCACAAACCCCACGTCCAGCATTGCCTGACGCATGGCTTTGAGCAGGTTCATGTGCATCAGAGGAGACTCACTTTGCTGCACTAAAATACCGCCCGGGCGCAATGCTTTGAGGCAGCTGGTATAAAATGCATGGTTGAACAGGCCTTCGCCTGGGCCCACTGGATCGGTGCCATCCACAATGACCACATCGACTGATTCTGGTGCCGCATCGTGCATATACTTGATGCCATCGTCAAACATGACGGTTGCACGCGGGTCGTCATTCGAGGCACAGAGCTCTGGAAAATATTTTAGCGACATTTGCGTAACGACTTCGTCAATGTCGATTTGGGTCACGGTTTCTACATCCGGATGCTTAAGTACTTCGCGCAGTGTGCCACAATCACCACCACCGATGATCACAACATTTTTAGGGGCTGGGTGAGAAAACAAAGCCGGGTGGCTCATCATTTCATGATAGAAAAAGTTCTCCCGGGTGCTGACCATAGTACAGCCGTCAATGATCATCAGATTGCCAAAATCTGTGGTCTCATACATTTCAACATTCTGAAATGGCGACTGGATCTCGTCCAGTTTACGAGTGACGCGTAAAGAAAACGCGCTACCATCACGGTCGCTGATCTCAGTAAACCAGCGGTTTGCTTCTAAATTTGACATTGTTGCCTTCATGCAGATGTAATTTTCAGAGATTTTGCCAGCGCTTTCGCCCCAGCTCAATCTATTTTAGCGTATAAACACCGACTCGGTTAGGGACAAAATACCGCAGGTCGGCTCAGGTTGCCTGCACGACAGATAAATCATGCCTGGTTTTGCAGATGGGGTGGCAAAAGATTGTCACATCTTGGCCTTAAGTATTAAAATATGCGATCTGTAAAGCTAGTTAATTGAGATTGCCATGACCTGGGGTTTGCAAACCGCACGAGCCACTTATAATGTTACGCACTGGAGTGAAGGGTATTTTGACATCAATGATCAGGGGGAGTTAGTCGCCTATCCCGATGGTGATCGCGCAAAGCCGGCCATTTCTCTGGTTGAATTAACCGAGCGCTTTAAAGAGCAAGGCCTGACCTTGCCGGTGCTGGTGCGTTTTACCGATATTCTAAATAGTCGCGTTGAAACCATGACACAGGCTTTTTCACATGCGACAGCTGCAAAATCCTATCAGGGGCAGTATACCTGTGTTTACCCCATCAAAGTGAATCAACAGCGCTCTGTGGTGAGCAAATTACTGGCACACCCGAGTGGCCTGGTTGGCCTGGAAGCGGGTTCTAAGCCCGAGCTTATGGCGATTTTAGGGATCGCGAAAGATCCCATCACCATAGTGTGTAATGGCTATAAAGACAGTGAGTTTCTGCGTCTGGCGATGATAGGCCAGGCCATGGGGCATAAAGTGCACATCGTCATTGAGAAGCTGTCTGAGCTGGACACTTTGCTGAAGGAGATCGCGGTGTTGGGCATTGAGCCCACCATAGGTATTCGTATCCGTCTGAACTCCATTGGCAAAGGGAAATGGCAAAACACCGGCGGTGAAAAAGGCAAATTTGGTCTGACTGCCAGCCAAGTACTGAGTGTGGTAGACAAGCTAACCACTCAGGGCAAACTGCATCTGATGCAGCTGGTGCATTTTCATATTGGCTCGCAGATCGCCAACATCCGTGATATTCAACGCGCACTGCGTGAATGCGCCCGTCATTATGCAGAGCTGTCACAGTTGGGTGTACCACTAAAAACAGTAGATGTAGGTGGTGGCCTGGGGGTAGATTACGAAGGTTCAGGCTCTCGCAGTGCGTGCTCAATGAACTACACAGTGGCTGAATACGCGCGTAATGTGGTAGGGGCTTTTGCCGAAGTAGCTGAGCAGCATGGTCTGCGTCACCCCGATATTATTACTGAATCTGGCCGGGCACTGACGGCACACCATGCTGTACTGATCACCGACGTGATTGATGTAGAGCAAGCGCCTTTTCAGACCACGCCGAGCGCCCCAACGTCCTCTGCACACCATATCCAGCAGGAGTTATGGTTGTCACTGCAACGACTGACACCCAGGCTCGCAATAGAAACCTATCATGATGCGATGCATCTGTTTGGTGATGGTCATGATCAATATGTCCATGGTCTGATAGACATGCAGCAGTGGGCGCAAATTGAGCAACTTTATTTTACCACCCTGCAACGAGTCCGAGAGTGCCTGAATGTGCATTCGCGTTCGCACCGTGAGGTGTTGGATGAGCTCAATGAAAAGCTGGCCGATAAGTTGTTTGTGAATTTCTCGCTATTCCAGTCTCTGCCAGATGTTTGGGGGATCCAGCAACTGTTTCCGGTGATGCCTATTGCGGCACTGGACCAGCCGTTGACTCAGCGTGCGGTGATCCAGGATATCACGTGTGATTCAGATGGGCAGATCCGAGAATATGTAGAAGGTGCAGGGATTGAGTCCAGCTTGCCTATTCCGCCTTATCAGCCGGGTGAGCAATATCATATTGCGATGTTCATGGTGGGCGCCTATCAGGAAATTCTTGGCGATTTACATAACCTGTTTGGCGATACGGATTCGGTTCATGTTGAACTCACTCAGACAGGGTATGAGTTGAGCAATGCCATTAAAGGTGACAGCGTTGAGGACGTGCTGAGGTTTGTTCATTATGACAAAGCGGCGCTGGCGGAAAACTTTACCACGCAAATCTCCGCTCTTGAGGTTGATGAAGCAACGAAAGCCGATTATCTGGCCCAGTTACACGCCGGACTTAGCGGCTATACCTATTTTGAAGATTGAGCTTTAATCGATCCGCAAGTCAGCGCGGGCTGCCTAGCGATGCTTGGCAGCCAAGGCCTCGGTATGATGTAATAAGGCCAATTCGTTATTCTAATCATATGGTCTGAGTGCACTGTCATACGGACCATCATCAGTCGTAGTAAAGGAACATTGCATGTCGCTAATCCGCCAGGTGCTGGGGTTATTGTTATACGCCATTAATACACTGGTTTGGTTTATCCCCATTTTTCTGATGGGCGTGATCAAACTGTTACCTATTGCGCCACTGCAAAAAGTGGCCAGTCGCATCGCCAAAGGGTGCGCCAGTTTATGGGTTGCCGGTAATAATCTTAACCAGTCTGTTATTTCACCGTATCGTCTTAATGTGTTAATGCCAGAGACGATGAAAGCCAAAGACTGGTACTTGGTGATTGCCAATCACCAGAGCTGGGTTGATATATTGATCTTGCAGCGGGTATTACATCGTAAGATCCCTTTTCTGAACTTTTTTCTGAAAAAAGAATTACTGTATGTACCCGTACTTGGGTTGGCCTGGTGGGCCCTGGATTTCCCGTTTATGAAGCGCACCAGTAAAAGTCAGTTGAAGAAAAACCCTAAGCTGCGAGGCAAAGACGTTGAAACGACCCGAAAGGCGTGTGAGAAATTTAAAACCATGCCCGTAAGTATTGTGAACTTTGTGGAAGGGACGCGTTTTACCGAACAAAAACACGCGCAGCAGCGCAGTCCATTCCAGCATTTGCTAAAACCGAAAGCCGGCGGGATTGCGTTTGTGATGCAGGCAATGGGAGAGCAGATCAATCAGGTGGTGAATGTTACCATTCATTATCCGCAGGGGATCCCCAGTTTTATGGACTTTGTCGCGGGTCGCGTTGGCGAGGTCAATGTACAGGTTGAGCTGATGCCAGTGAGTGCAGATCTGATTGGCGACTACAGCAATGACAGCGAGTTCCGGGTACGCTTCCAAAGCGAATTGAATCGGCTGTGGGGGCAAAAAGACCAAGAGTTAGTCGACTTAGTTGCGCGCCATGGCAGTCATCAGGTGTCCGCCGAACATCACGAAAAGTCGCAGCAGTCCTGATAAAAAGCGGGTGAAGGAGGTGGCATGTTGAGAAAGTTTTTACCAGCCTGGTTAGCCGGGGGAACTGCAACGATGATACTACTGGCGAATACGCTATTGTGGGGTATCATCGTGTTTGCGCTGGGGTTGGTGAAGTGTGTTTTGCCACTACGTGGTGTTTCAGACATCCTACATTGGGCTTATAAAGGCTGGTGTCGGGGCAACCGTTTCGGGCTCCAGCTGGGCTGTCCTGATATCACCCTGAGTATACCCGATCACATGAGCAATCAGGCCTGGTATTTACTGGTTGCGAACCATATCAGCTGGTTGGATATTGTGGTGCTAAGTGCGCTCGACCGGTTACCTGCTCCGAAATTTTTTCTTAAAGACGAGCTCAAATACGTGCCTCTGATTGGCACCGGTGCATGGGCACTGGGCATGCCTTTTATGAAACGGGCAAGCAAGGCGAAAATTGCCAAAAACCCCAAGCTTAAAGGCATGGATGTTGAGCGAACCCGACACAGTTGTCGCCATTTTCGACAGCACCCGACAACGGTCATCAACTTTGTGGAAGGTACGCGCTTTACTGCGCAAAAGCATCTACGTCAGGGAGAGGCTTTTCATTATTTGCTTAAGCCCAAAGCCGGTGGCGTTGCGTTTGCCTTGGAGGTATTGGCACAGCAACTGGACGGCCTGCTCGATGCCACCGTGATTTATCAAAGCCCGGATCAGCATATTTGCCGGAGCTTTATGTGCGGTAAGTTGCAACGTATTGAGGTGCGGATCCAGTTGTTGTCTATGACAACCGTACCTCAAGGGAACTATCAGACAGACAAACAATACCGGATTGCTTTTCAGGCTTATCTCAACCAGTTGTGGCTCAACAAAGATGCACAGCTGATAGCGTACTGGGAGCAGCAAGCCCGAGGGGTTGTGTGTGGCGAAGAGGTGAAACAGCTATGAAGGTGACACACCTTAGTGAAGCACTCACGCCCTGGCTTGGTGCAACGTCGCACAGTGGGCTGTTGATATGGAGTACCAACTTACTGGCGCTGGTGATATTGCTGCTGGTATTTTGGTTGATCCGCCAATGGCTCTTGCCACGAGTACAGCAGTTTCTGGGTGCCTACTCCAACTCAAAAATCGGCTTTTTGGCACCTCAGCTAAGTAAATTCAGCGGTCGCTTTTCAATGGTGGTGTGTACGCTATTGTTTATCGCGTTCAAAGAAGCCTTGTTTCTGGCGCCACAAGGTTTATTCAATGTATTGAGTGTGGTGTCTCAGGGGCTCCTAATCATCAGTATTGGTTTTTTGCTAAGTAGCCTGGTCAACATTGTGAACGCGATTTATGAGCAACAGCCATTCGCTAAAAGTGTGCCGATTCAGAGCTTAGTGCAGGTTAGTAAATTACTGATTTTTATTGTTTGTGCCATTTTGGTGATCAGCCTGGCCATCGATAAATCGCCAACCTATATTTTGTCTGGATTTGGTGCCATCGCTGCGGTCACGCTGTTGGTGTTTAAGGACACCATTCTTGGGCTGGTGGCCAGTATTCAAATTGCAGCCAACCGCTTGCTGGCAACGGGTGACTGGATCCAGGTGGATGCATTTGGTGCGGACGGTGAGGTCATTGAGGTTGGCCTGAATACAGTGCGCGTACGTAACTGGGATAACACGGTCACAACTATTCCAACCTATAAAATTATCTCGGACTCGTTTAAAAACTGGCGCGCCATGCAAGAGTCCAGTGGGCGACGGATCAAGCGCGCAATCTACCTTGATTTTGATTCTATTCGCTTACTAAGTCAGGATGAGCTGACTGCGCTTGGTCAGGCGTTACCTGAGGTTGCTGCGCTGATACAAGATACTACTGCGCAGCGGTGGAGCAATGTCTCTGTGTTTCGTCGTTATGCCGAAACCTACCTGAAGGCACATCCTCAGGTAAATTCGGATTGTCTTTGTATGGTACGAGAGCTGGCACCGACACAATATGGTCTGCCGGTAGAATTATATTGTTTCAGCAGGGACAAACGCTGGGTGCAGTATGAGCATTTACAGGCTGATGTGCTGGACCACGTCTTGACGGTGATGCCATATTTTGGGCTGCGACCGTACCAGGTTATTTCAAGTCATCAAAACGAAATAAATCACAAAAAACCAGAGTAAGCTGCAAATCCTTGTGTTATCTTAACGATTCAGACTTTATCTTTTTATGACATATTTGTGACATGGAGACGAGTTAGGTTGCTGAATTGCCCAAGAGGTAGGTAGTGCAATGAAGTATTTTGTAGCAATCATGCTGGTGATGAGCTTGTGTTCAACAAAACAGGCCTTGGCAGACCATGAACAAATTCTGGTAGCGATCGACCACGCTCCCCCTTACAGTGCCCTGGATGATAAGGGTAACGCACGAGGGTTAATTCTCGATATTCTTAATTACATTAAACACCACAGTGATGAAGACATCGCTGTCAAAGCCGTTCCTTGTCCTTTTTCTCGTTGTATTCGAATGCTGGCACAGGGGGAAGTCGATGTGATGGGTGGACTGATCAGAACGCCAGATCGTGAACGTCAAATGGCATTTGTGACGCCTCCTTATATGGCTTTATCTTCTTCCTTTGTTTTTTACAGTCATCAACATAGTCAGATTGAAGTACGTCGCTATGAAGATCTCATTGGTAAGCGGATTGCAGTAATGCGCGGTGCAGCGTTTTTCCCTCGTTTTGATCAGGACAGTCGTCTCGATAAGGTTGAAGTACCTTCTGAACGTACTGCTGTAGATTTGGTGCTAAAAGGTCGGGTTGATCTCGTGATTGCAGTAGAGGATACGGCTGATCTGGCCATGAATGTGCTTGCTCAGCCCGCGCACCAGCTAAGAAAAATGGACTATCGTCATACTCAGGTGATTTATGGGCACATGGCGATGAGTCGTGCATTTGCACAAAGCCATGTGGGGCGCGAGTTCACTGAACATATGCAGCGAATGGCAAAAAACAAAATCCTGGACAAGTTGGTTGCGCCTTATCAATTGCCAGCTATCCCGCCTCAGCTGTTATCAGAAGAGACGGGGAGTACACCAAAAAATACCTTTTAACGTGCGGTATGCGGCTCCTTCATGAAGCTGTAACTGAATGCCAGCACCAGCTGCGCGATGTCGTCATAAGCCTGAGCACTGGTGTCGTTCCCTGAATCTGCATTGGTCAGCAGCACAAAACCGCGCTGATGGCGCATATCTCCATATATCTGGGTGAGTACACCCGGATCTTCCCCGCTGTGGTAGATTTTGTCGCCATCGAGCCCCCAGAAGAAACCTCGCTCTACCGAGATACTCGGGACATTGGTTTGTGGGCTCAACATGGCTGCTATGGCACGTGCTGGGATGCGCTGTTCTCCATTGAGTTTGCCCTGTTGCATGGTGGCAATTAGAAAATTGCCCAGATCGTGTGCGGTAGAAATCGCACTGCCTTCACTGTAGGTGATGTTGCCATAATCAGGCAAAGGGAGCAGCTGTTGCGTGTCTGGGTGGTGAATGTAGCGGTGCACCACAGATGTTGTTGGTTGTGCAATGCCCCATTCACTACGCTGCATCGCCAGTGGGGTGAAGACATATTCCTGGGTTAACTCCGACAGGGTTTGTCCACTTGCCTGCTCTGTGACATAAGCTGCCAGTGCAGCACCGATATTGGAGTATACGGCGGCTTCATTATTGCGCAGACCAAAGCGACTGACAAAATTGTCAGTGTGATAGTGGCTGCCGGATTGTGTCAGGTAAGCGGCGAAGAAACGGTCGAGGTTGGTGTTTGCAGGTTCTTCACACACAGACTGCTGGCTGAAGCGATTGTACAAACTGCTACCGTCGGCATGCACAAAGTAATTACAGCGATAGACTGCCTCGACGTCCATGATGCCGCTGGTGTGGGTGATCAACTGCCGTAACGTAATGGGCTGAGCTAGTGGTACGCCAAAGTCGATAGAGAAATTCAGGTAATGCTCCACAGGCGCATCGAGATCAACCTGTTGTTGTTCAACGGCCTGGGCCAGGGTCGCCCCCAGCAGTGTTTTACTCACCGAACCCAGATAGAAGCGGCTATGTACGTTAACCTCCGTGCCCTGTTCATCCACATTGCCAAACCCCTGCTGATAGACCGACTGGCCGTCGTGAATAATATTAACGGCCACGGCGGGAATATTCCCCTGTTGCTGAAGCGCCCTGAGCTGACGTTCAAATTCTCTAATGGTGAGTTGAGGTTTGTGGTCTTTACCCAGTAAAGTCAGTGCATGATCATAACTTTCAAACCGACCGCTTTCGAGTGCATGCATGGAAAATGCAGGTACTGCGATATCAGGCTGGATACCGCGTTGTTCATATAAATTACCCTGTGCATCCCGGTAGACTTCATTTGAGAGCGATATTTGCCAGCCATTGGGTAAGGTGAAAAAGCGTTTATCCGACAAGGCGCCAGATGTTTCTTCTCCGAGCAAGGTTACGTGTGGCAGATGCATCATGGCCATAGCCAGAATTTCGCCAGCGTTGATGGTCAGTTGGCTGGTGAGCAAATAAATGGGCTTGGTATACGCATCGGGGTGAGTTTGCAAAGACTGGCTGAGCAATACGCCCTGGCCTGCCTGGTTCAGAGCCTGTTTATTAAATGCCAGGCGTTTGCTGGTATTAAAGCGAGAGGCAATAGCCAGAGCTATGGCATCATCGCCGCCAGTGTTGTTGCGAATGTCCAGGATCACTCCCTCAGTACCGGCCAGCTCTGCCATAATGCCATCAATCAGCACATTAGCTGCGTCGAGATGCTCAGTTTCATCCGCCTCTGCGTCGCTACTGAAGTGCGCGAGGTTATTGATCACCAGTACACCAATGTTGTTTTTGGTCTTACCCCATAGCAGGGTTTTTTCCTCTTGCTCAGCCGGAAAGCTGCCCATACTGCCAGGCTCCAGATATTGCTGAGTAACTTGCAGTGAGTCCAGAACCAGCTCTGAAAAGACCTGTTCATCGGTCAGTTGCATGTTATAGCGTAGGTAGTAACTGGCTGTGCCCCGCGCTGCGCGCAAAATAGGCGCATCTTTCATCACAAAATAGGGGCGGCCAGGGGTTCTGGCAACTGACACATGACCATCGGCAAGGGGGGCAATCATTTCTGTTAACGCCTCAAATAAATCATCGTCAGACATCGCATCATGGATTCGTGGGCGGTAATGGTTGTATTGCGCCTGCCAGTCCATGTCGCGCAGCGCAAAAAAGGCGTAATAATCGTTAAACGCATGCCAGAAGTATTCAAACACCTCCGTAGGGCTGGCTTGTGTATCAACGGATAAGGGCGACTGACAGGCATCGGGGAGTGACGCCTGTGGATCATAGATATGCGGATAGACTTCGCCCGCATAAGTCAGTTGCAGCTGTCCCGTGTTCCTGAGCTTAGCCTGGGTTACCTCAGGAGCAGAGCTCAGTGGCAGGGTACGTTGTGCCACTTTGATACAGGCATGAGTGTTAAATTCATAACGTTGCATGCGATCTGCGCGGATATCGAGTATTTCACCATAGGCGGTTTTCTGCCAGACCCCCGGGTGCTTTTGTAATGCCCCGCGATGATCCTTGCTGTCGCCGCAGCCACTGAGCACGGCGCTGACAATCAATCCTGAGGTGAGCAGAGAAAAGCCTTTGAACATGACTGTGTCCTTAACTGAATAACCCAAATGTGTTGTTGTAGTGTGGCCAGTGTAGGGGCTGAGGGGTGCCGGCGCTGTAAGCGAGTTGCGCCAAAGGGTCAGAAAATGTACCCGGCCATTGACATTTTTAAACAGAGGGTAACGCCGACTCTGGCTACACTGGAGGAGAACTAAACTGATCGTATGAGGTTGAAGTGATGCAACGAACTGCTGCGAAGTATTTCGCCATGAGCGAAGAAGTGTGGGCGCGCCATGCCAACCCCTGGAGTGTCTGGAGTCGTTATTCTTGTTTGCCTTTGTTGATTGCGTGTCTGTGGTGGCGCGACTGGCTGGGAGTGGCTTTTTGGCCGCTGCTGGTAGGACTGTTACTTTGGGTGTGGTTGAATCCAAGGTGTTTCAGTAAACCCAGAGACACCCATAATTGGGCGTCACAAGCCGTATTGGGTGAGCAGATCTTAATTTATCAGTTGGAGCGAGTGCCACTGGTGCATTATCAGGTGATTAAAATCATCATGGCGCTGCTAACACTGAGTACCCTGGTATGTGGTATTGGCCTGTGGTTTCAGGAGGCCATCAGTACCTGCGTCGGCGCACTGGGGGTGATCCTGAGCAAGACCTGGTTTCTTGATCGGATGGTCTGGCTGTATCAGAGTGTGGCCCGCACAGATGCCGAAATAGCGGCGCGTCAGGCAAAGACCTGACACACCTCATCGACTTTACAGGTGATCACGCTGACATTCTGGTAGCCAATGCGGGTGAGTTGCTCTGCCGCAAACACCGCCCGGCCGCCAGCGGCACAGTGCAAGTACAGAGGTCGACCTGGATCTTTCTCGACAGAGGGTAACTGAAACTCCAGCACGCCACGGGGAATATTCATTGCCCCCGGGGCAGCTTTTTCCTGATGCTCCTGAGGCTCTCGCACGTCAATCAATAAGCCCTGATTGGTGGCCATTTCTGCTTTGGCCTGTTGCGCGCTGATACAGCGCTGATTGGGCCTGACGGTTTTTAAAATGTCCTGTGGGGATGTCAGCATCCGTTAATTCTCCATTCCAAGTTTTTTGAGTAAGGTCATCATTGGACACCAGCCTGTAAAGGCGGATTGGATCAGGTTTAATGCGATAAACACACTCAACCACACCCAGCGCGGATCCATAAACCAGGTAAGTAACAATGACAGTATTAACATACTGCCGGCGATCAATCTGATAGCGGCTTCCAGTCTCATAAGTGTACCTCCCAACTTCAAGTATATGGCAAGATTTAACATTAGCAAGATCTAATATTAGAAATTTCTAATGTTATGTTCTATACTCGCCACATCATTGAGGTGGGGAAAAGTATGGATTTACACGCAATGGCCGACAGCGCCGCACAGGCTGAAGCATTACTTAAGATGCTCGCGAATCGGAATCGGTTGATGATCTTATGCAGTTTGCAAAGTACAGAACTCAGTGTCGGTGAGTTGAATGAGCGGGTTCCACTGGCTCAATCTGCACTGTCTCAGCACCTGGCTGCAATGCGGAAAACTGGGGTCGTTGCTTCACGACGCGCTGGTGCTACTGTGTATTACCGCATTGCGGATGACAAGGTGCTGGTGATCTTGCAGCAGCTTTATCAGCTCTTCTGTGCCGACAAGGATACACCATGAATGGCACTGTGGGCTTTACTGAGCGAGCGATACGCCAGAGTCTGACTGGTCGCTTGCCTGCGCTGTTTTTCTTCTTTGCTATGGTGCTGGGTGTACTGGCTTTACAGTTCATGCCGCGGGAGGAAGAGCCTCAGATAGTGGTGCCGATGTTAGATATTCATGTCACGGTGCCCAATACCGCCGCACCCGAAGTAGTGCGTCTTGTCACCACGCCGCTTGAGAAGCTGCTGCTGCAAATTCCTGGTGTAGAACATGTTTATTCGATCACCAACAGTGGCTCCGCCGTGGTTACACTGCGATTTCATGTTGGAGAGAGTCGTGAGCAGGCCATCCTAAATACCTACACGAAACTGTATGCCAATGAGCACCAGATGGCCGCTGTGGTCAGCGACTGGCAGATCCGGCCCATCGAAGTCGACGATGTGCCGATTGTTATGCTGGGCTTATATAGTACCGCACCTCAACAATACAACGATTATGACTTAACCCGATTTGCTCAGGAGATCTCAACGCAGCTGCAGCGGTTACCCGACACCAGCGAGGTCAAGGTGGTGGCTGGACGACAGCGCCAGCTGAATGTCTGGCTGGATGCCACGGCATTAGCGGCACACCAGAGCACGCCGCTGGACGTGTTAACCGCGATTCAAAACAGCAATCAGTTGCAACAGGTTGGCAAGCGCATCGCGGGCAGCAAGCAGATTGTACTTGAGTCTGGCGACGTGTTGCGCACTGCCGCGGCGTTGCGCGCGTTAGTGATCACTGTGGTCAACGGGCGCGCCGTGAAACTCAAAGATGTCGCGCGCATTGAAGATGGGCCGGGTGAGCCCGAACAGTACCAGTGGCTGGCGATCAGTGATAGCAGCCAGGATCTGCCACTGGTGACCCTCAGTGTAGCTAAGCAAAAAGGCAGCAATGCGGTATCCGTTGCTGAGCAGGTTCACGCGCTGATGGGCCAGTTGCAAACTCAGCTATTGCCACCGGAAGTCGAGATTAAGGTATTGCGTGACTACGGCCAGACAGCCGATGAAAAGGTCAATGATTTGATGGCTAGCCTGCTCTTTGCGGTGCTGACTGTGGTGATCTTTGTCGGTGTCTTTCTTGGCTGGCGACCGGCGATTGTGGTCGGGCTGGCGATCCCCGTGTGTTACGGGGTGACGCTGGCGCTGGACTGGGCGTTTGGTTACACCATTAACCGGGTGACCCTGTTTGCCCTGATCCTCTCGCTGGGTCTGTTGGTGGACGATCCTATCACGGGCATCGACAACATCAGCCGAATGCTGGTGCCCGGTAAACCGCGTCATCAGCAGGTTGTGAGCGCGATGATGGAGATCCGCACCGCGTTACTGATGTCGACATTGACCATTATGATGGCGTTTCTACCGCTTGCTTACATCACCGGGATGATGGGTCCTTACATGGCCCCTATGGCCTTTAATGTGCCCGTGAGTGTGATGGTGTCAACCGGGGTGGCTTTGTTTATTACGCCCTGGCTGGCGAGCCGCCTGCTGAGCGCCAAACCATCATCAGTAGTGAGCGTGGATAATGGCTGGTATGCGGCATTACTCACGCCTTTGCTGCGCTCGCCACGCAAGGCTAAAGGGGTGTTGTGGGTGATGTTAGTGCTGTTTGTGTTGAGTGCCAGTTTACCTGTGTTTCGGGCTGTCCCACTCAAGCTGTTACCTTATGACAATAAAAATGAAGTTCAGGTGCTGATTGATTTACCGGAGGGCAGCACATTGGAAGCCACCGCGCGTATCACGCGCGCAGTGCAGCAACGCGTTTGGCAAATGAATGAGGTGAGTGCGATTGCCGCCTATGTGGGCCAGCCTTCCAGTATGGATTTCAACGGTATGGTGCGGGGATATTATCGTCGTCACAGTGACAACATGGCGGAGCTACGGGTGGTGTTACTAGACAAGCGTGAGCGCGCACACCAGTCTCATGCTGTGGTGTTGCGGCTGCGCAAAGCGTTGGCGGAGTTTAATCGTGATGGCACGGTGATCAAAGTGGTGGAAGTGCCGCCGGGTCCCCCTGTTATGAGCACACTAACTGCCGAGGTTTATGCTGATCCCTTTATTGCCACGGATACGCACCGCGATGCAGCGCTGAGGCTGGCGGCACGCTTGCGCCAGGAGCCTCATGTGGCGGAAGTTGATACCTCTTTGTCCGCCCCGGTTACATTACAGCGATTTGTGACTGATAAACAAAAAGCGGCGCTCTCCGGAGTGAGCAGCATAGAAATAAACCATACTCTGGCGTTGGTCAGTGGTGGCATGCAGGCCGGATTGTTATATCAGCCTCGTGAGGCTCAGCCGGTGCCGATCACGTTACAGCTGGCTTATTCGGACCGTCAGCATTGGTCGGACTTACTCGCAACTCAGATCCGTGGCAGCAGCGACGTGACTCAGGCGCAAGATAATTTTGGTCTTAGCCGGGCAGCCCGACCTATGGTGGCCTTATCTGAAGTCGGAGATATGCAGACTTTGGTGGCAGAGCCTGCGATTTACCGAAAGGATTTGGCGCCAGTCATTTATGTTTTTGCGGAATTAAATGGCCGCACACCTGCTGAGGTAATAGCTGATGTGGTAGCTGATGAGCAACAAGCGGGTGTTCCTGTGCAGAACGAAACACACATGACACCCTGGCAGCAACGCACTTTTCTCAGCAGTGGTAGCGGTTTATCGTGGCAGCTACCTGAGGGCACACAGTATCGTTTCAGCGGTGAAGGAGAGTGGCGCATCACCATCCGAGTGTTTCGGGATATGGGTATTGCCTTTGCTTTTGCGCTGGCAGCTATTTTCTTGATTTTACGTTGGCAGACCGCTTCCAGTGCGGTGGCACTGATCATCATGTCTGCCATTCCTTTAACCATGATAGGGATTATGCCCGGCTTTTGGGGGCTTAATCAGTTGGGTGAACGCACCATAGCTGGGTCACCCGATCCTGTCCTGTTTACCGCCACCGCGATGATCGGCATGATTGCACTGGCCGGTATTGTGGTGAGAAACTCACTGATCCTGGTGGAGTTTATTACCCAGGCCCGACAGGCAGGCATGCCACTGGAGGCTGCTTTGATCCGTGCCGGCAGTGTGCGTATGCGGCCCGTATTACTGACTGCGGGGACCACTTTGCTGGGCAATCTGGTGATCATTTTGGATCCTGTATTCAGTGGCCTGGCGCTGGCAATCATGTTTGGCATTGTTGCCTCAACTCTGTTTTCTTTACTGGTTGTGCCGGTTGTCTATTATCTGGTGTTCAAAACGCCCGACGAAGACAATACACCAGCCCCGATTTCTGATGATTTGGAGACTGCGCATGTCTGATATTCGATGGGTACGTCCGTTGCTGGCGATCGCCTTATTGCTGTTGGCGGTTGCCTGGATGGCTGGATTATTTAACGACACTGTGACACCCGGAGATAAGACCCTGGATAACAGGCCACTCCCTCAGTTGTATGAGGTGGAGCAGCAACTGGTTTATGACGTAGAGCAGATCCCCGGGAGTGTGATTGCCAAACACAATACGGTTGTCGCCAGCCGTGTGCTGGCACAGCTCAAAAGTCTGACGGTGCGTTCTGGTGATACGATCCAGGCAGGTCAGTTGATTGCCACACTGGATGATGCCGATCTGCGAGCACAATTACGTGCAGTTAAAGCGGAGCAACAGGCTAATCTGGCACAGCTAAGCCAGGCACAAAAACAGCTTGAGCGTGCTCTGACCTTGCAGCAAAAAGGTTTGGTAGCGCATAACCAGGTCGATGAATGGCAGACTCAGGTCAATGAGCTGTCAGCCAGAAAAGCCGCCCTGGTTCAACAGCAGGCTGGGGCAGAGGTGGCCTTAGGCTATACTCAGGTCAGGGCACCTATCTCAGGGACACTGGTAGCGCGTCTGCAAGAGCCTGGTGCCATGCTTAACCCGGGCACGCCGCTAGTCTCTATTTACAATCCGGCACAGTTGCAGGTTGAGGTGTCTGTACGGGAGCGGTTGTTGCCGGAGCTGGCGGTGGGGGAGCGTTATCAGATCAGTATCCCGGCCGCGGAAGCCACGCAATATGCCACCATCAGCGAGCTGGTGCCAGTCGCAGATCGCGATGCGCGCAGTTTTACCGTAAAGCTGGATATGCAGTGGATGCAAGGGGTGATACCGGGCATGTATGCTGTATTGAAACTACCTGGAAACGGACGTAAGGCGATATTGATCCCAACATCATTGGTACAGCATTATGGTCAGCTCAGTAAAGTCGCTGTGTTACATAACGGGCAGGTGCAGAGTCGCTTTATTCGTCTCGGCAGAGAGTATGGTGAGCAGGTTGAAGTCATCAGTGGTTTGCGTGCCGGTGAACACCTGGTGACGGGATCACCGACAGCGTTAACAACGACTACAGAAAAGTCGCAATCTCCTCAAGCGGCTTTTTAACCAGGGCGTGCTCCGGAACGGTTGCGTCTTCTGCTGGATAACCGGCGATCAGTAACATATAGGGTCGCTCGTTTTCTTTATCTCGCTGACAGATCTCGGTCAGGAAGCTCATGGGCTTTGGTGTATGGGTCAGGGTCGCCAGTCCGGCATGGTGCAGCGCCTGGATCAAAAAGCCAGTCGCAATCCCAACGGATTCATGGACATAGTAGTTGGTATTTTTATCTTCGGTGTGGATACCCCCTTTTTTCTGGCTAAAGATGGCGATTAACCAGGGAGCATGCTCCAGATAAGGCTTATCTGCATCGGTGCCTAACGGTTTTAAAGCATCAAGCCATTCTTCGCCAGCACGGCCTTCATAGAAAGCCTGTTCTTGCTGCTCTGCCGCTGCACGGATCTGTTGCTTTACGTCCTGACTGTGAATGGCCACAAAATGCCAGGGCTGATGGTTAGCGCCACTGGGCGCTGAGCCAGCCGTTTTGATGCAGGCTTCGATGATCTCTTTGGGCACCGGACGGTCGCTAAAGCTGCGGATAGTGTGGCGGCGTTTTGCTTCATCCAGAAATGCCGTGGCGCGGCTGAGCATTTCTTCCTGTGGGTACTCAATAAAATCGTTGAGAGGCACGTTCGCATGTTGTTTCATGATTTACCTTTGTCTTTTTTGTTTATATTTTGTTATATCCTGACTGTCTATCCCTTGCAACCAGCAGGCAATTCAGGGGGCTGAGCAATGTAAAGCTAACTGTGAGCTGACGGCAATTTTACTTTACCTTTAATGGCTAGAGTAAAAAGGCGACTGTTATTCTTATTGGTTATATTGAACATCAACCGTCAGGACTCTGTCGCTCGGTCAGGATCCGTTATAATAGTGACCCATTTCTGAACGGAGGTCATTATGTATCAGCACTTATGGGAATCAGGTGACGCAGTCGCTCTGGAGGTTGGTAAAGCGGTATGTGTGGGTCGCAATTACGTGGCACATGCCAAAGAGCTAAACAACCCAATACCCGATAACCCCCTGCTTTTTATCAAACCAGCCTCGGCATTTTGCCATTTTCAGTCGCCACTGGTACTCAATACCACGCTGGGTGAGCACCATTATGAAGCTGAGCTCGTACTGCTGGTGGGAGAGACCATAGATAATCACACCCGTGAGCCGTTGCAACATATCTGTGGGATTGCGACCGGGCTGGACCTGACACTCAGGGAGTTACAGAGCAAATTAAAACAACAGGGGCACCCTTGGGAGTGTGCCAAGGCGTTTGATAACAGTTGCAGTGTCACCCCATTCAGAGCCGTAAATGGCCTGGATGAAAACAGTGTGCTGCACTATCGGTTTTGGCAAAATGACGCGCTTAAGCAGCACGGAGACAGCAGCTTGATGATTTTTTCACTGACGAGCTTGCTGACTGAGATCAGCCGATATTTTACCCTGAACCCGGGTGATATCGTTATGACTGGCACCCCACAGGGGGTGGGGGCATTAAACGAAGGCGACACCCTGGCGTTACAGCTCCAGGATGCCCCTCTGTATAGCGCGACGGTTACTGTCAGGCGTTAAGGTCCGCGGAAGCGGGTTCAGCCTCTGGCTCTGTTACTGCAGGCGGGTCTTGCTGGTTGAGCGATGGGCTGAACAGCAGCACGATGCCCAGTAGCGACAAGGCGCCAAGCAGTAACCAGCTCACCGGCAGCGAAACCAGATTCAGTAAAGCGCCTGTCAGTGCGGCACCCAGCATGCCACCCATGCGGGTCGTTAGTGAGCCCAGTGATTCTATAGTAGCTCGCACACTGTCGTCGCACAGTTGATGCTGCAGCTGTAATTGTGCCGGCTGGGTCAGGCCAAAGCACAGGAAGAACAGCAGTAACGCTGCCACAAACCAACTGAGATCAGGTGCCAGTGCCATGGCAACCAAAGCCACCAGCTTAAGTAAGTGGGCAACAGCCATTGCCTGCCCCAGCTTTTGATTGAGCAGTGTACACAGCTTAGCACTGAGTACCGCGGCGACACCGTTCAGAGCAAAGGTTGCAGCCATGACGGCTGGAAATAACCAGGCCACTGAATCCATATCGACTTGCTCCAGCTGGTGAACAAAGATTGGCCAGAATTTTTCAATACTGGCGCTGACCGGGATCACGATTACCAGCGCAATGAGCAGTTTAGCCAGTGCTGGTTGACGCACTGTGCTGAGAGTGGTGCCAACATGTTGGCTCAGTGCCTGTTTAAAGCGCTGCTGAGCCGGAGATTTGACCTCTTTGACCCAGTGAAAGGTCAGCGGCAGCAGCAAGATAAAGCCGATGCTCGACACCACAAAGATCAGCTGATACATCTGCAAGGTCGACAGCGCAAGGTGATCGCCAAACGCCAGAAACAAAGCGGAGAGCACCGCGGAGGAGGCACCAATCCCATACGCCAGGCCATAGGTCGCGGCGAACCCCTGATTCAGGGTTTGTTCGCCTTCTGCTTCATGAAAGCGCTCCACAAACCAGGCGTTGAGTGTCCCACTCAGGGTGGCCTGGTTAAGCCCCCAGCAACTGACAGCAATCAGTAAAGTCACAAAATCCGTGGCGACCAACAGTAACAGGTTGGTCAGTAAAGCAAATATCAATGAACAGCAAAATAGTCGGCGACGGCCAAAATGATCGGCCAGCGCCCCACTGGGTACTTCACAGATGATGATCACGGCACTCATGACGACCATGGCAATGGCTATCTGGCTGACCACAAAGCCCTGCGCGAGCAGGTAAGGGGTCAGGATCGGCAGCAGCAACATGGCAGCAAACATGGTCAGACCGAGATGAATACCGTAACGCTTACACAATTGTTGTTTGGTCATGCGCGTCGCTCCTGGACCAGGTGAGATTGTGCTGAAGACAACACTTGATTGAAGCGTGTGGCAATGCAATTCAGATCTTCTTCATCGGTCATTATTTCATCATGGGCGCTGTGCAAGTCAATGTACTCGGCCTGGGGCAGCAAGGTTGCAAAGCCATTGTCGGGTAACGCAAAAGTGGCTTTATATACCGTCGCGACATCAAACACCGGTTCGAACAGGCCTAACGCCTCTGTTGGCATTGCTTCATCGTTGACCCGATCGGCGGTAAAAAAGCTCACCGGGTAGGCGTAAGGGTGGGCAGTCCGGAAGTGACGTACAAAGTCCACAAAAGCACGACCGATTGGCCAGGTTTCCAGGCTTGGGTCACTGTCCTGTACGCGTTGCTCTGCGTCGGCCAGTTGGGTTGCGCTCAGTTGCGGCAGGATGGGGTCAATCAGGAAGCTGTGTGCTACCTCATGACCCATAGACTCCAGATGTCTGGCAACTTCAAGGCTTAGGGCCGCGCCTTCGCAGAAACCACCCAGGTAGTAGGGTCCCTCGCTTTGATGCGCAACAATGCGTTCGGCATAATAACGCACCAGGCTCAGTTGGTTGAGGTGGCGACCGGTGAATATTTTCACGTTCTCCAGCGCATGTACCTCAAACTGCGTGCTTAATTTTTCAACCAGGGGATTAAAGCTATCTGCACTGGCCGCTGCGGGGAACAGATGCACAATGGCCGCATCTGCTATTTCTGCGGGGCGGATTAGCCCGGGTTCGAAATGTGGCAACGTTAACACGGCCTGTAGCGCCTCATCATCAGTCATGCAGTTGAACAGATCTCGATTTTGCTGCTCCAGCAGTGCCGCCTGGGTGCGAATGGTGTTGTGCTCTATCAAGAGCTTAGGCGTCAGCTGCCAACCTTCTTTGCTTGCTGCACTGCAAAAGTGCAACAGTCGAATAGAGTCAGCGCCATAATGCATCACAGGTTGCGTGACACACATGCTGTCGATGCCCAGCAGGGATTGCCACAGTGCCAAGAGCTTTCTCTCTGTTGCGCTCTCAGGTTCTACCACGGTATCCGACACCCGTTGCGGCTCAGGTAATCGACGCTTGTCGAGTTTCCCGCTGGTGGTCAATGGCAGCTGCTCGATGGCGCTTAAGGTATGTGGCTGCATATAGTCGGGCAGCCGCTGATTGAGTGTATCGCGTAGTGTATCAAGCTGCGTGTTGATGTCACCTGCCTCTGCCAGCACCACATAGCCATCAAGCTGGCTGTGGCCTTGGTGTTTGCGTACCACTAAGGCACAATTGCTGACTTCGGGGAGGGCATTGAGATGTTGTTCGATTTCTCCTAGTTCAACGCGGTGACCGCGGATCTTGACCTGCTCATCATTGCGGCCAAGATAAGCCAGTGTGCCATCTGGTTGCCAGTAAACCAGATCTCCGCTTCGGTAATAAGACTGAGGTTGACCAAACACTTTGAGCGTGACGAATTTTTCAGCACTGAGTGTATCGCGATTCAAATACCCCAGCGCGAGGCCTGCGCCGCCAATGTACAATTCGCCGGGACAGCCCAGCGGCAGCAGCTGGCCATATTGACCAATGACAGCAACGGCCCGGCCCTGGATGGGTTTGCCTATGGGGATACGGGTATCCTGACCAGTGATCTCATGACTGGTTGTACAACTGGAGCATTCCGTCGGGCCATAGAGGTTATAAAAGTGTTTAGGTGCGTACTGTGAATTGACCAGCTGATTAACCAGCTCCGGGGTCAGTGCTTCCCCGCCCGAAAGCAGATGCTCCAAAGAAGCAAACAGTGTGGGGTCTTGCTGGAACAGGGTGTCGAATAATGCCCGGGTCAGGAACAAGGTTGAGATCTGCTCCTCACACAACATCTTTTTGAACTCAGTGATCTGACTGAGTAAGTCGCTGTAACCGCAATAGAGGGTTGCACCATTGAGTAAACACATCCAGGTCTCAATGGTCGTGGCATCAAAAGCGGGATTGGCCAGCTGCATCATGCGTGATTGAGACGTGATTTTGATGTACTGACAATCAGCCGTGAAAGACGTGCAGCCATAATGCGTCAGTAAGGCGCCTTTTGGTTTGCCGGTTGTCCCTGAGGTATAGATGATATTGGCCGGGCTGTGTGGGGTCGTTTCACATTGCACGGGCTCAGTACTCAAAGATGTATTACCCAGGATGTCATCGACATTAAGCAGTGGCAATTGCGCAGAGTCAGCCAGGATCCCGGCTTCTTCAATTAAACTGTTTTGCGTCAGTAGCAGCTCTGCCTGACTGTCTTCAAGCTGATAGGCCCGTCGTGGCAGCGGGTCTTTATACGGCAAAGTGGTGTAAGCTGCACCAGCCTTAAGGGTCGCCAGCATGGCGATGACTAACGGAGCATTTCCGGGCAAATGTAGTGCAACTACCTGAACGCCCGGGGCAAATGCCTGGATTTGGGCTGCCAGACGATTGGTTTCCTGATCTAGCTGCTGATAGGTCCAGTGTCGTTCGGCGCTTTGCAGGGCGATGTGTTGCGGGTATTTGGCAGCGATGTGCGCAAATCGTTCCGTGATAGTCAGGAGAGGCGGGAAGGCGTCAGAATGACCACTGAGCAGGTGTTGTACGTCTAAATCTGACTGGCTAAGTAGCGGTAAGCTAAATAGCGTATCGCGTTCTGTCTCCATACTCTGTGCATAGGCGGTTAAGATCTGGGTATAGAGTGCAGCGATACGCTGGGCATGCTCTTTACTATATAGTGCGCTGGCATAGTTGAGGTTGACCTGAGCTTGATCTGGGGCCAGTTCCAAATGCATAGTCAGGTCAAACTTAGCGGTTACATTTGCATTTGTGTCGGTCATATGCTGCTGCCACAACGCATGTTCAGTGGCGTGCTGAAACTGACTGGAAGTAAACATGGTCTGAAACACCGGGTGGCGACTGGTGTCCATGGTCACATCCAGTGCTGATTTGATTTCCTCAAAAGGTAAATCCTGATGCGCCTTTGCTTCATTAACCTGACGTTGTACCAACGCCAGCCAGTCGCCCAGCGTGTGGCTCAGCTCAGTTTGAAGGCGGATTGGCAAAGAGTTTACAAAGTAACCCAGGATCTGCTGACAAGCCTGATTAGGGCGGTTGTCGCTGGGTAACCCGATAGTCAGATCCTGCTGGCCGCTGTATAAGCTCAGGGTATGGAACCAGGCTGCCAGACCCAGCGTATTGGTGCTGATCTTGTGACGTTTTGCCAGGGCCTGAAGTTGTTCGCTGCTGCCATCAGGCAGGGTCAGCGTGGCATTTGCCCCAGTGTGGTCAAACACTTTAGGTCTGGTGTAGGCGCAGGGCAAATGTAAGGCAGAATGGGCATCAAGTTGCGTTAGCCAGTAGTCTTTCAGTGTTGCAATACGCTGTGCACTCAGACGTTGTGCCTGCCAGTGAGCGTAATCATTAAACTGTAATGCGGGGGCAAGTGCCGTACCCTGATAACTGGCCTGCAGTTCAGTTAAGAACACACCCAAAGACCAGCCATCAAAGGCAATATGGTGCCATAGCAGATAAAGATAATTGTGTGACTCTGTACTCAACCAGGTGCCACGAAACGGGCGTTCCTCACTTAATGCAAAGGGTCGGGTAAATAGCTGCTGGCAGGTTTCATCCAGTGTGGCCTCATCGCAGTCTAGCTGTGTCAGTACAAAAGGGGTATCACAACACTGTTGCTGTATCTGACCCTGTGCACTGGAGACAAAGCAGACACTGAGTGCACTGTGTCGTTGACACAGACGCTGCAACGCTTGTTCCATTGCGTCTCTATCGCAGTCTTTGGAAAGCTTCAATAAGCAGGGAATATGATAGGTATGGGTCTGCTCGCTGACTTGCTGAGAAAACATCATTTGTGTCTGTCCCAGCGTCAGCGGCGCAGCATTGCTTTCGGCTGCAAAGATCTGTGTTTGCTCAAAGCACAGCCTGCTGTTGATGTTATGGCGTTGCAAATAGTCCAGCAGCTGGGTTTTATGAGCGCGGATTGTCGCCACTATGTCCGACTGGCTTACATCACTCTGGCTGGCAAGTTTTAGCTTACCTTGGTCTTGCCAGACACTGATCTGTTGGCTTTTCAGGGTGTACATTAACTGGTGCATGGAGAACCTCATTATAATTCCATTTCAAATTCGGCGTCAGGGATGGCTTGTTCAGCCAGAAGCCGATCTACGGCGGCAGCAAATTCGGCCAGTACCGGATGCGTCAGTAGGGTGGCCAGTTCAATACTGACCACAAATGCTTTTTCGCACTCGGCGATTAACCGGGCGGCTTGTACGGAAGAGCCACCCAGTTCGAAAAAGTCATGATTGATGTTCAACTCAGACACGCCAAGCAGTCGCTGGCAGAGTTCGAGCACGGTTTGTTCTGTTTGGGTTTGTGGTGCCCGTTGTTCGACCTGAAGCTGATTCAGTTCAGGTTGTGGCAGTTGTTTCAGATCCAGCTTGCCATTTAAGGTCAGCGGGAAGTGACTCACAAACAGTAGGTGTTTTGGTCGCATATAAGGGGGCAGCTGTGCGTTCAGCCAGTTGAGCAAGGTGCGAGACTGTGACTCTGCCACTTGTACGGTGTCATCCTGATTCAACACACAGTAAGCGATCAGTTGTTGTGCATGACCTTGCACCTGACAGACGACGGCCTGAGCTATATCGGGATGCGCCAGCAGTTTAGCTTCAATCTCGCCCGGCTCTATGCGATAGCCATTAATCTCCAGCTGCTGATCGGTACGTGCTACAAACTGCAGGGTGTCTTTATCTACGCGGCGTACTAAGTCACCAGTCCGATACACCTGCTCATGGAGGCGTTGTGAGCCGTGATGTAGTGTGAGTTCGAAGAAGTGCGCTGCTGTTTTATCGGCATTTTGCCAATACCCCAGTCCGGTACTACTTCCTGCACTGTGCAGCTCGCCACAACCACCTGGTGGCACAGGTCGCTGATATTTATCCAGTACATACAAACGGCTATTACGAATAGCGCGTCCTATGGTGACAGGCTGCTGCGGGAGCACCTCGGCCTGGCTGATACAGACACTGGTTTCACTGAGTCCGTATTCGTTGTACAAGGTTTTTGCCAGCGGTATGTGTACCGGATTCAGTGGCGCGCCGCCGACAAACAGGACGTCTAACTCGCACGCCGCCAGCAGATCCGGAAATTGATTGACCAGTACGGTGGGCACGAACGCGACATCGACCTGCTGACGACGCAGGAAATCACATAATCTGGGCACGTCACGACGGATCGCCTCAGGCATGATCTCGAGTCTCGCGCCCGCAGCAAGCGCAGGAAATATCTCTATGATGGACGCATCGAAGACGTATTCTGCATACTGGCTGGCAATCACCTGACGTGATCGACCAATTAAGCGGTGGCTGTACATCATATGTTCTGAGAGATTTATCAAGCCGCGATGGCTGAGCATGGCCCCTTTAGGTGTGCCAGTAGTACCTGAGGTATAAATGAGATAAGCGAGGCGATCAGCGTTGTGGTTAAAGTCGATACAATAAGAGTCGGATTGCGTTTCTGGCCAGTCACGCCAGTGATACAGCAAAGTGGGCACCGTTGACCAGCTTAATGCATCATCACTGAGTAGCAGTGCACACTGTGCCTGCTCCAACAGGGTTTCGCGCCGGGATTGTGGGTGGTTAGGCGATAGCGCGACGAATGCCGCACCTGCCTTGAGTGTGGCCAGCATGGCGATGATCATATCGCAGCCTTTGTGAAAATGCAGCGCGACATGGGCTGGCTCAACACCCGGTGTACCCAGGCGCTGATGCAGTGTAGCTGCCAGTTGTGACGACAAGCTATCCAGCTCAGCATAACTCAGTTGCTGGTCTTCAAATGACAGGGCGATGTTGTGTGGTGCACGTTGGCAGGCTTGTGCAAAGCAGGCTAACCAGTTTGTCTGTGATTCACTGTACTGCTGAGCCTGTTGGGCAACGAGTGCCTGAAACTGTATGTCACTCAGTAGTGGACAGTCGCGCACCGCGCGTTCCGGTGCACTCACCAGGTTCTCTAACAGTACCTGGTAGAATGTCAGGAATTGCTCGCAACGAGTAGCATCAAAGCGGGTCGTGGCATAGGTGAACTGCCCTTGCAGCTGAGTGCCGTCGTCTTTAAAGACCATATTCCATTCAAACTTGGCCGGGGTATAGGCGTAATCCTCTGGGTTTTCCTGGATCACTTCAAAGCCATTAAATGCCTGATCCATTGGATTGAACTGGTCCAGAGTGAAGAACAGCTGGAAGAGCGGCGATAAGCCACTTTGTCGTTCAACGTTCAGTGCGTCTGCCAATACATCCGCTGACACACCCTGATGACTTTTGGCTTCATGAACCTGTCCCTGCACTTGTGTCATGAGTGCGGTAAAGCTGAGCGTGCTGTCCAAGCGCAGAGGCAGCGCCAGGGTATTAACAAAGTAGCCCATCAGCTCATGACTATCCGGATGGGCGCGGTTGTCGCTGGGGGTGCCAATGACAATGTCATCCCGGTCAGCCCAGAAGCAAGCAGCGAGCTGAAAACTGCTAAGCAGTGTCGCATACAGACTTACGCCCTGTTGTTGTGCCAGAGTGCGTAATGACTGGGTCAGGATATCGGGTAATGTGAAGGTCAGCGCCCGGCCTTGCGGATCATAACTGGCACTGCGGCTAAAGTCGCTTTCCCAGGGAGTCAGGTCTATACCGGCAAACGCCTGCTGCCAGTAAGCCAGCTCAGTGCTTTCATCTTGTTGACTGCGCCAGTGCGCGTAATCCCGATAGGTCAGTGCTGGAGGCGTGATAACTTTGCCAGCCATTTGCTGATCCAGCTCATGAATAAAGCGTTCGACTGACCAGCCGTCAAAGGCGATATGATGAAACACCAGTAGCAGTCTGTAGCTAGGCAAAGGCCCAACGCGTAACTGTGCCACTTTCACCGGAGCAGAAGTGTCCAGTGCAAACGGTGCATTGACAAATTCCTGCAACCCTCTGTCATCATTGCCGCTCACAGCCAGTACCTGACAGGGGATGGGATAGCGAGTTTGGCTAATGTACCAGTGCCCTTGCTCATCCTGTTCGTAGCCTTGTTGTAACACCAAATGTCGGCTGATCACCTGTTGTACCCCCTCCATCAGGGCCTGCTGATGAGCGAGGGAGTCGCAACCCAGCATGAGTGGGATATGATAGGCACCGGCGGTGGTGGCAAGGCGCTCACTTAGTAACATGGCCTGCTGTTGCGGGGTGACGGCGACGCGCACAGTAGGATCAGTGAGCACGGGGATTGGCTCAATATTATGTTGAGAATCCAGGTTAGCCAGCAGCGCAGCGGGTGTCTTATGGGTAAACAGTGCTTTGAGTGTGACCGGCAGTGATAAGGTACGCTGCATTTTGGCAACCAGCGTCATCGCACTGAGTGAATTGCCACCCAGAGCAAAAAAGCTGTCATACATCCCCACTTGCTCCACTCCCAGATGCTCAGCCCACAGTGCACACAGATCTTTTTCCAGCGGGCTTTGCGGCGCGACATAGGTGGTGCTGATGCTGACGTCCAGTGGCGTGAGGGCTCGGGCATCGACTTTACCAGATGGCAGCAGAGGTAAGGTCGCACTACATTGTATTGCCGCCGGGTGCATATAGTCTGGTAGGCGCTCACTCAGCCAGGGTAATAACTGCTCGAGCGTTAGGGTGCTGTTGGTGCCGAGATACGCAACCAGTGCAGGTCCCTGAGCCAGTGTCTGTACTTTCACACAGGCTTGTTCAATGTCGCCATGTTTTAGCAGCACGGCTTCAATTTCGTTGAGCTCGATTCGATATCCCCGGAGTTTGACCTGCGCATCATTACGGCCCATAAATTCGAGGTTGCCACAAGGCAGACGACGCGCCATATCACCAGTGCGGTAGGCACGTCCGGCCGCGGTGGTGATAAAACGTGCTTCGGTTTGTTCTGGCAGATTGAGATAGCCGCGGGCAATACTGTGGCCCCAAATGAGTATCTCACCAGGACAGCCCACTGGCAGCGCACTTAAGGTGTCATCGACGATGTCGATGGTGACATGGCTGAGGGGCTTGCCAATGGCTTTGAGGTTTTGCTGTTGGGCAAACTGGGTATGGACTGTTGCTGTTACCGTGGCTTCTGTGGGGCCATATTCACTGAACAAGCGCTGCTGCCAGGTATCGATCAGACTTTGACTACAAGACTCTCCACCAAAAATCACACGCCGGATGGCGCTGGCCTTACCGCAGTGACCTATGGTCTGTAAATGCGATGGCGACGCTACCAGGTGGGTGACTTCCCGGTCGAGAATTTCTTCTCGCATTGCCAGCGGGTCGTTACAGCTGCGTTCGCTGGGAATGATCAGGCAGGCGCCATTGAGCAGAGTCATAAATAGGGGTTCGACCGAGGCATCAAAAAAGTAAGGTGGTAACCAATAGGTCCGCTCGTCAGCGTCGAATTGATAGACCTCTGAGATACTATGCACCAGCGCGTCAACGTGGCCATGCTCAACCATGACGCCCTTGGGTTGTCCGGTACTGCCTGAGGTGTAAATGACATAGGCAAGTTGCTCAGTACAGCCTTGCGGTAACGCATCATCCGCCGGGCCTGTTAGCAGTGCCTCTGTTGTGACCACAGGCAAGGCACTCGGCTGCGCCAATTGCTGTGCCTGTGTGGCCAGGTGGGGAAGTGTCAGTAGCAACGCCGCGCCACAGTCGCTGAGAATAAACTGATTACGGCTACTGGCTTGGGTCGGGCTCAGGGGCACATATGCTGCGCCAGCAGCGAGGGTGGCTAGAATAGCGGTGACCATCTGTGGGCCACGGACAAACATCAGCGCGACTTTGGGGTCGTCATGATGGGCAATCTGAGCGCGCAGATGAGTGGCCAATATCCTGACTTCCCGAGCCAATGCTCGATAGCTCACCGTTTGTTCCTGGTAGATAAGTGCTGTGGCATCCGGGGTCTTTTCTGCTTGCTCGATAAAGCGTTCATACAGGTGCTCATACACCGGCTTTTCAGCACTCAATACGTTGCTTATGGATTGTGCCTCAGGTACATAACTGTGTGACTGCAAAGGCTGGTGGGGCGCGGCCACACAGGATTCAAGCAAGTGAATAAAGGTCTGACGAAAGGCATCAATGTAAGCATGACTGAAGCGGTTTGGGTTGTAATCAATCTGACCTGAGATAATCTCTTCGCTGTCATCCAATGCCAGCAACAGGTCAACCTTAATAGGCTGATACAATTCTTCATCACTGAGTAGCGGGCTGAGCGCAAAGGGCAATGACAGCGCGGGGTCGAGCTGACTGGCCAGCTTTTGCACACTGAACATGATTTGCAGCGCACTTTGCTCGCGGTCGTCCTGGGCAAAATATTGAACCACTTCGTCAAATGGCAGATCTTGATGTTGCTTGGCCTGATGCAGGTTTTCTTTCACCTGCGAGACCAGTTGCGCGAAGCTGGCTTGTTTATCCAGTTGTGCCCGCAAGGCCAGGGTGTTGACAAAAAAACCAATAATATCCTGCGTCTGAGGATGATCCCGGTTGTCAGATGGAACGCCAAGCAGCACATCATTCTGATTGGTGAAGAGCATCAGAGTGTAATAATAGGCACTGAGCAACACACTAAATGGCGTTGCACTGAGGTTGCTGGCCAGCTGACGGATCTGCGTGCCGAGTGAGTCGGGCAGAGTGAAGTATAGGTTGCTGCCGCGTGTCAGTGGTGTACTCAGCGGCTCACTCAGCGTCTTTGGCAGCCGGGTTGGCAGCGCGCCTTTTAAGTATGTTTGCCAGTAATCATGGGCTTTTTGTTGGTCCAGATCTCGGTGCCAGGCCGCGTAGTCAAAGTACGATAAGGGTGACGTTTGTTGCACAGCCCACAAGGGATCACCCAGGGCCTGGCCCAGCTCAGCAAAAAACAGCTGCATTGACCAGCCGTCAAAGGCAATGTGATGCCATAAAAACAACGTGTAAGTGGTTGATGCACAGTGATAATGCACCACTCGCATGGGGGCGTCCTGAGTTAGATCAAACGGTGTCAGCACCTGAGCTTTCACCTCTGCTTTGAGTGTCTGGTGATCTGCGCATTCATGCTGCTCTGAGCGCCATATCGTGCTACGAGGCTGGCAATAGAGCAGGTCGTCATGCTCTACAATCTGGCTGTTTAAGATCGGATGACGCACCGTCAAGGATTGAATCGCGTTATCCAGTGCTGCAATATCAAGGGGATGCGTGTGCTCAACCAGCATCGGAATATGATAGGCACAGCGCTGTGGCTGCATTCGGTCAACAAATAAGAGTCTTGCCTGGGCATTCGACAATGAAGACAGCTGCAACACAGACCAGTTTAAAAAGGCCTGCTCCGAGTGTATCTGATGCTCTTCAAGCAAAGCCAGCAAGCAAGGCTTGTTGGCTTTTAACTCGGCAATCAATTCTGCTGCGACGGTTTCCTCATATCCCAGTGCCAGCGAATTGTTGTCACCCAGCCAGACCCGCAAGCCTTGCGCATGTAGTTTTTGAACAAAAGATAACATATTAAAGCTCCATGACCTGCTTTGCGCTGGTCTGTGTTGCACGCTGTGAACGAACGATGGTATTTACCTGAGTGCTGCTCAGGTGCTCAGCCAGTGTGGCAATATTTGGGTAATTCAGCAGGGCTGATAGCGGCATAGCCAGCTGCATAGACTCCTGCGCTTCGCGTACCAGCTTGACTGCCAGAATAGAGTTCCCACCTAGCTGGAAAAAGTCATCCTGGATCCCCACCTGACTCACCCCCAGGATCTGTTGCCAGAGCTGGCAAAGCTGCCGTTGTAATGGTGTCTGAGGGGCGACATAGTTACTCTGACTGGTCAGGCTGGGCGCCGGCAATGCTTTTTTATCCAGTTTGCCATTGACGGTGAGCGGAAATGCGTCCAGCGCAATCAGCTGGTCCGGGATCATATAATTAGGCAGACGTGTAGCCAGGCGTTGACGCAGCGCTTCGCACTCACTGGTATGCACGGCAGGAACTATGTATCCCACCAGTGCTGTTTGCCCCTGATTGTCATAAGTCAGTACGCAGGCTTTTGAAATTTCGCCGAAGGTCAGTAACTGCGCTTCTATCTCACCCAGCTCTATCCGGTGACCCCGGATCTTGACCTGATCGTCCAGCCTACCCAGATATTCCAGATGTCCGGTTGGGAGCTGGCGTGCTTTGTCACCGGTGCGATACACCCGACATTCACGCTCGCTCAGGGTCAGGGTAAAGAAGCGCTCTGCGCTTAGCGTATCACGGTTCAGGTAACCCGCTGCCAGGCCTGCGCCGGTGATATAGAGCTCACCCGGGCAACCTACAGGGACAGGGCGATGTTGCTCATCCAGCACCAGCGCCTGCATGTCGGCAAGCGGCTGACCGATGTCGGCAATGTGACGTGGCATAGTAGCGCTCAGAGTCAGCGCGGTGACGTGTACTGTGGTCTCGGTGATACCATACATATTGACCAAAGTGATGCGGTCACCATATTGCTGCCACCAGGGCGCCAGCTTGCTATAGTTCAGTTGCTCACCGCCAAAAATGACATAGCGCAATGTGTTGAGCGGCATCTGAGCGGTGCTGGCGATGTCGGCAAAAGTATAAAACGCACTGGGCGTCTGGTTGAGTACGGTGACGCCAAATTGCTGACATTGCTCGACAAATTGCATACTGTCGCGGATCTCCAGATAGTCCGGAATAAACAGCTTGCCACCATAGGCCAGTGCGCCCCAGATCTCCCAGACACTGAAATCAAAGATATAGTCGTGGTATAGCACCCAGGTATCTTGTGTTGAAAAGCTAAAATGCTGTTCGGCTGCGCTTAGCAAACGGGCGACATTGCCATGGGTCTGAACCACGCCTTTGGGCTTGCCTGTGGTGCCAGAGGTATAGATGACATAGGCTGGATCTACGCCTGTGATGGAGCTGGTGGGCGATGTGTCCGGATAGCTGAGCAGGGTTGCCTCATCCTCAAGGAAAAGGGGAGTCAGCTGCGGTGTATTCAGGTCATCAATGAGTTCACGATAGCTGATAACGACCTGTACCTGAGCATCCTCGAGAATAAAGCCATTACGACTGACGGGCGCACGTGTAGACAGCGGCACATAGGCAGCCCCCGCTTTTAGTACGCCGAGAATCGCAACCAGGGTATCCGGGCCCGGCGGTAAATATAGTCCGACAAACTGACCGGCCACATTTTGGGCCATCAACCAGTGTGCCAGCCGGTTCGCACGACGCGTCAGCTGATCGTAACTCATGGAGCCTGTTGAGGTGAACAAGGCGGTATTGCCGGGTTGGCGCTGTGCCTGTTGCTCGAATAAGGCAATCAGACTTTCACTGGAGTGCAACGGAGTAGTGAGCGGTTCAGGCTGCGTTGCCGCGGGTGCCAGTGCAGCCAAAGGTTGAGACAGTGCGGATGGAGACGTGCATGTCACCAGTTGCGCTAACAGGTGAGCAAAATTGTTGGCCATAGACTCAATAAACCAAAGATCATAGCGACTGCGGTCATATTCCCATTGCATGACGACTGGGCGGTCCGGATCCTGACTGTGCATGTCCAGCATCGCAATATTCAGCTCGAATTTAGCATCCTGTGCTGGTGCCCCCTGATCAAGTTGAATGTCCTTGAATGTATCCTGGGGGGTTGCGGGCAGTGGCGTGTCCTGGAAGGTAAAACATACCTGAAACAGCGGGTTTACGCCGGGAATACGTGGCACATTGAGTGCATCAACCAGCGCTGGGAAGGGTAAAGCCTGGTTCGCTTGTGCTTCTGCGCATACCTCAAAGCTCTGCTGGATAAGTTCATTGATGGTGGTCTGCGGATCACTTTGTAAGCGGTGTACCACCGTATTCACCAGCATACCCATGGTGGTTTCAAGCTGAGGGTGATTGCGATTGGCCATGGCTGAACCAATACAGATATCCTCATCTCCACTGAAGCGCGACAGTACGACATATAATGTGGCCAACGTAGCCGAAAAGGGGGTTATCTGATTGCGCTGACAAAATTGCTTAAGCTGTTGCCAGACACGTCTGGGTAGTTCAAGACGAAAGGTATCGGCGCTGACGGGCACATCTTGTGCCAGCTGTGAAACAGGTAAATTGATACGCGGCGAAGCGGATTGTAACTGAGTCTGCCAGTACAAACGTTGCTGCTGTGCCTGCTCGCTGTCCAGCCACTGCGCCTGGTGGCAGGCATAGTCGGCATATTGGATGACATCGGGCATTGTGGCAAGAGATTCGCCATTGTTGAGCTGGGCATACAGGGCCAGTAATTGTGTTGCAAACTGATTGGCTGACCAGCCGTCATGGATCAAATGGTGCTCTACTTGCAGCAAGACGTGTTTTTCAGTATCCAGTTTAACTAGTGTCCAGCGTGCCAGTGGCAGGCTGTCTAGCTTGAATGGGGCATTAAGCCGGGCCAAATGCTGGGTGATCTTCGCTTGGGCGTCCTGTTCACTCAGAACGCTGTAATCTAAGACTGGCAGTTCAGGGACACAATGCGGGTGGATATGCTGAAGCGGCTCGTGCAGGTCAAATGACGTTCGATAAATTTCGTGGCGCTGAACTAACGTACTGAGTGCACCTTGTAGTACCGCCGGGTCGAGCACACCGCTCAGCGTCAGGCGGCTGACCGAGTGATAGGCGAGATTATCGGGTGCCTGGCGTGCTAAAAACCACAACCCACTTTGTTGTGCAGACAGCGGCGCCGTGTGTTGATGGTGTGCTGCGCGCGGAGCAATGTCGACGGGCGGACGGGCGTTGTGAGTTAGTAACGCCTGCCAGATCTGTGCCGGGGTACGCAAGCGGTAAATCAGCTGGGTATCCAGATGCAATTTAAGCTGTTGCTGAACTTCATTGGCGATACGGATAGCAGAGATGGAGTCACCACCTTGTTCAAAGTAATCACTGTGCCAGTGTAGCTCTGCCGGGCAATAGCCCTGCATCAGGGTCAAAAAGGCGTGCTGCGTATGCGATAACTGAGCATCCTGATGGGTGTGTTCAACTTCAATAGGTAATGCCGCCAGTGCGCGTTTGTCCGTTTTGCCATTTTCTGTCATCGGCAGCTGACTGAGCAGAACGATCAGGTCGGGCTGCATATAATCTGGCAGAGTGCGGCTAAGGTGGTTGGCGATGTCCTGAGTCTGAGTTGCTTCATCGTGCTGTGTCACGACATAGGCGGCGAGTAAGCGACGATTGCCCTGTTGTTTGATAACGCAACTGACCAGTTTGACTGTGTCTAAAGTGGCGATGGTTTGTTCGATTTCCTCGAGCTCGATACGAAAACCGCGTAGCTTGACCTGACCATCGTCACGGCCGGCAAAATGGTACTCCTGACCATCAAAGGAGGCTAAGTCGCCTGTTTTATATAAGCGGCTGAAACCGCTGGCATCGGACTGGGGGTCATAAAACGGGTTGGCGATAAAGCGACTTTGGGTCAGCTCATCACGGTTGAGATACCCGAGTGCCAGGCGCGGGCTACTAATATATAATTCACCGACCTCACCTTGTGGACAGCGATTAAGCTGGGGATCCAGCACATATAAGCGCGTATCATTGAGCGGCTGGCCAATATTCAGCTCACTGTCTTGTGGTGAAAAGCGATGCAAGCTGGTTGCAACGGTGTTTTCTGTCGGGCCATACCCATTATAGATCGCGGTGACCTGGCTGTAAGCTTCGAGCATGGCTACGTTGGGTGTCTCACCGGCCACGATCAGGCATTTGAGTGCGCTGAGTTGTTGCGGTGGAATTAATGCCAGCAGTGCAGGCGGAATAGAGGCAAACTCGATGTTATTTTGCTGTACCAGTGTGCTCAAGGCTTGCGCATCTTTACGCTCGTGCTCGCTGGCAATATACACGCTTTGGCCTAGTAATAAATGGACGAACAGTTCGAATACGCTGGCATCAAAAATGTAGGAGGCAAATAGCAAGGCGCGCTGATACTGTGGCGTGTTGAACGCGTCAATATGGGTGTCGGCGAGGTGTAAAATATTTTGCGCCGGGATCTGCACGCCTTTGGGTTGCCCGGTTGTTCCTGAGGTATAAATCACGTACCCTATCGCGTCTTGCGTTTGTGCGGGGGCTGTGTCGAGTGCCTCACGGGGGCAGAGGGTGTCCACGCACAGCTGCGGACGATCCGCAATGGCGTCAACCTTACTGAGGTGACTGTGGGTTAGGATCAAAGCTGGCTGGCTATCTTGTAAAATAAACTGGGTCCGTTGCGCCGGTGCATCGGTAGAAATGGGAATATAGCCAAGCCCGCAATGCGCAGCTGCCAGCATACTGACAACCATATCAATGCCGCGCTCGTGATAAAGTGCAATGTATTGAGAAGAAGGGGCTGTTTCTGCCTGTTCACACAGTTGCAGACGAATGTGCCCAGCAAGGAAAGTAACCCGCTGTGCTAATTCCTGATAGCTGATATGATTATTTTCATAAATAAGCGCAGTTCGATTCGCATATTTGCCATAAACTTGTGAGAGAGTCTTCGCCAGTGGTGGCATACCACGGTCTGAAAAATGCTTCGTGTTCACGTCTTCTAGTCCTTCGCTAACATGTTCAACTTGGTTGCGTGTGAATTATGTACACCAACTGTGTACAAATTGTGTCTTTATTGTTTTTTTTTGGATATTTTGGCGCTTTTTTTTATGCTGGCGGTATTGCAATTTGTGTTATTTTGTCGGTCACTTTTGATATTCATCGTTACTTAGGAATAAATCATGAAAATTAAGCAATTGGGCACGCCATTTAGTGCGACTGCGTGTAAGGTGCTGTTATGTGGTGGCGGAGAGCTGGGTAAAGAGGTGGTGATTGAGTTCAAACGTCTGGGCGCAGAAGTGGTGGTGTTAGATAGGTATGACAATGCGCCAGCGATGCAAGTGGCTGATCGCAGTTACACTTTATCTATGCTGGACGGTAATCAACTGGCTGCAATTATTGAGCAGGAGCAACCAGACTATATTGTGCCAGAGATCGAAGCAATTGCGACCGATACATTAGTGGCGCTCGAGCAACAGGGGTTTACTGTGGTGCCTTCTGCAAAAGCGACACAGCTCACTATGAACCGGGAAGGGATCCGTCGTCTTGCAGCCGAAGAACTGGGTCTGGCAACTTCGCCGTATCGATTTGTCGACACACAGCAGGAGTTTGTCCATGCTGTTGCCGAGATTGGCATGCCCTGTGTTATTAAACCTATTATGAGCTCCTCGGGCAAAGGGCAAAGTGTGGTGCGTAGTGAGGCTGATCTGGAAGCCGCCTGGACCTATGCGCAACAAGGTGGGCGCGCAGGTCAGGGCAGGGTGATTGTGGAGGGGTTTGTTGATTTTGACTACGAAATTACCCTGCTGACAATTCGCCATATTGATGGCACCAGTTTCTGTGAGCCGATTGGGCATGTGCAGGAAGGTGGAGATTATCAGCAAAGCTGGCAACCACAGGTAATGTCTGAGTTGGCATTGTCGCGAGCCAAAGCGATGGCAGAGCAGATCACAGAAGCACTCGGCGGACGCGGGCTGTTTGGGGTCGAACTGTTTATCAAAAACGATGATGTGTATTTTAGCGAAGTCTCACCGCGGCCTCATGATACTGGCATGGTGACCCTGATCTCTCAGGACCTCAGTGAATTTGCCTTACATGTGCGGGCGATCCTGGGCTTGCCAATTCCCAACATTCATTGTCACGGCCCCTCGGCATCCAGTGTTATACTGGTCAACGGTACATCACAGCAGCTTAGCTTCACTCAGGTTGCCGAAGCGTTGAGTGAAACAAATACCGACCTGCGTTTATTTGGCAAACCTGAGGTGGTGGGTCAACGTCGGATGGGTGTGGCGCTGGCGCGCGATGCAAGTTGTGATCTGGCTGTAGAGAAAGCAAAAAGAGTAAGTTCAACTATAGGCACGATTTTATGACAAACAAGGTAATGGGCGATCTGGTCGCCGGGTTCTGGCGTTTACTGGACTGGCAGCAAGGCCCAGCCCAGACTCTGGATTTTGTAAAGCAACTGACAGAGCTGGGTGTACGAGATACCGATCATGCTGACATTTACGGCCAGTATGAATGTGAAGCGGCTTTTGGCCGTGCACTGGCGTTGCAGCCGTCGGTTCGGGATCAGATCAGCATCATCACCAAATGCGGTATTCGACCTGCGCTTGCCAGCAAAGGGCTTGCGGGTAAGGCGAATCACTATGACTCAAGTCAGGCCCACATTATCACCTCAGTGCAGCAGTCTTTGCAGCATTTTGGCACCGATCGCATTGATACCTTGTTGATCCACCGCCCGGATTATCTGATGGATGCCGATGAAGTGGCTGAGGCGTTTACCCGGCTCAAACAAAATGGTGATGTATTGCATTTTGGGGTGTCGAATTTTACGCCTTCTCAGCTGAGCCTGTTGCAGTCTCGTCTCGATTTTGAGCTTGTGACCAATCAGATCGAGTTTTCACCTTATGAAATGAAAGCACTGGATGATGGTACTTTAGACCAGTGTCAGCAGTTGCGTATACATCCTATGCTGTGGTCACCGTTGGCAGGCGGACGTATATTTGCCGAGGCAGACGCCAAAGCGCTGCGATTGCGTGAGTGCCTGAGTGAAGTGGCTGAGGAAGTTGGGGCCAGCGGCATTGATGCGGTGATCTATGCCTGGTTGCTGATGCACCCAAGCAAACCGTCCGTGGTGCTGGGTACCGGCAACATCGAACGAGTGCGCACCGCTGTGGCGGCACGTACGTTGACGTTATCCCGTGAGCAATGGTATCGCATCTGGCAGGCATCGACCGGTCATAGTGTACCTTAATGAGTTAGATCGCCGGACTTAGAGTGTAAAGTCCAGCGCATAACTCACATACGCCTTGATGTCATCATCGGCATCAAGGTCTGTCTTCACCAGTCCCAGCGTGAGTCCGCCCGTGCTCAGACTGACGCCATAATCCATGTAGCTGTCATCCTCACCCGTCCATTCCATAACAGTATCGCCACTTGAACGGCCGAGGTGTAAGCCCAATTCAGATTCAGAAAACACCGCAAACGCTGCGTTGAGTTCCAGATATAGCATATCCTCTTCCGTGCTTGAGTCGCTCTGTGCAGTGGTCAGGTGACTGAGTTTGACAGTGAAATACTGCCAGCCAACCGAGGCAAAGAGTTCACCAAAGTCGATGTCGCCAGCTGCATCCGGATAGGCATAATGAATGTAACCCAGATCATAACTGAGCTGTTTGAATTCGCCGCTGAAGCCCGCGTAGAGATCCAGCTCATAGCTGGTACTGGCTGTATCGCCAAAGTCCACGTTGGACGCCCAGGCACCAAGATAAAATCCTTTCCCGCTGTCATAGTCCAGCCCGCCAGAGACGGTGGCACCATCATCCGATTGGGTGATCCCGCGCCAGAAATAATTGGAGCTGGCGGCCACATTGGCGCTAACGGAAGCTGACGTATCGGCCAATGCCAGTGGGTGAGCGAGTAGCAGTGAGATTGCACAGATTAATGAGTATTTATTGTTCATGTAGAGTCCTCTGGAGCACAAAGTGGTTGTCGCCCGGGAGGTTGCAATGGCTAAGCCAGCCTTGAAGAAAAGACGAAGTTCCAATTTACTGTCTTGATTTAAATGAATATATTTTCAAGCAGGCAGCGTGCTTAGATAAGGGGGAAAAGGTTGGATGCACGCCGCTGGTGCATTTTTGTTCGTCGTTGCACAATGATCAGGCAGATTATAACTACCTGATCATAGGGACAAATTGTTCGGTTACCCGAAAATTGCACGCATTAGTGAAATGGTTTCGTCGACGCTACGGCCTTTTTCTACTTCAGCGATGATAGAGTCGCGCTTGGCACGAATATGTTCAGGAATGCTGTCGTCACTCAGAGCCCGATCGACTAAGGTCTCTGCTGACTCTTTGCTGCGGCGGGTGGTTCTGGTGGTGCTGCCAGAACTTGTCCGTTTTGGCTTATTTAACAGCTTATAGTAGTTGGAGCTTTGTGGCGTGTCTTTGTCCGCATAGAAAAAGAAGCATGGCAATAAGGCTTTAATGGCGCGCAACCTGGCTTCAAACTCGTCTGCAGCATTGCCCGTTGCAAACCAAGGCATCTTATTAATGGTCACGACAATATCCTGCCAGTAACGTTCGAAATCTCGGTTTGTTAGCTTAGCAATGCCGAGCGCCTGACACAGGGCGTCCAGTTTGCTGTTAACCAGCGGAGTAAATACATCCGGGCGGCGCATCGCAAGCAGGCGAGTGGCAGGCGCCAGAGTCGGTTTTTCGTCGCTGTGACCGAATGCCATCAGGTAAGCCAGTACAAACTCCTGATAGTGCTGCTGAGTGACTTCGCCTTCGAGCGGAATATGAGCCAGTGCCGTATCAAACTCACCGGGCAAGTCAGCCAGGAGTTGATGGAATCCTTTGGCACTTTTGGTTGAGGCAAACCACTCCACATCGAATTGATATACACCGGTATCCAGGCTGGCAGCATGTTTACCACTGAATGCTAGGCGGTCTTCGTTGATCATATCCTGCAACGGCGTAGCACGTAACGCAGCCAGGTAGTCAATGAGCTTGAGCTGTTCTGTCAGTGCCAGCTCTGATTCTCGCTGACGAATGAATTCGCAGATCATCGGCCAGGGCGCAATACGCAGTGTTTTTAGCTGCAAAAAGCTGATAGCGCTGATCAGCATGTCCTGAAGTTTTTTCACAATAGGCAACTGATGATCGTCCAGCAGCTCAAAATTAATGCGGTTCTTAGCTACATCCAATAGCTCATAGCACCATCCCAGAAAGTCTTCTGGATGATTTTCAACCTTAACGGCCATCAGGTTGAGACTGATCTCGGTCGCCTGTTTCAGGATGTTCTGGTAAATCTGACTTTCTTGTTCGCCCAAAGCCATATTCGACGGTGAAATGAGCAGCTTCTTCATGTCGCAGCGGTTCTCCAACTAGAGGGTTAATTCAGACTATTCAGTTTAGCGAAAGGTCGGTAAAACTGACAAGGGCGTGGATCATACCGGGATCTCCAACAAGTGCAATGCGAGATATGGCGGATTGAAAAATCTTCCGGGGTGAAGGTGAATTTATCAACCAAATCGCTATCATAGAATGAGTCATAGATGATTTATAAAGGAAGAGATATGAAACGCGTGCTCAAATTGGTCGGCGCACTGATACTTGTGTTGGTGATTGCTGTTGTGGTCGCCCCTATGCTGATCCCGACCTCGACCATTATTGCGCAGCTGGAGCAACAGGTCGAAGCAAATACCGGGCGTAAGCTCGACATTGCAGGCGACAGTGAGCTCAGTATTCTGCCGCGCCTGAATATTGTCCTCAACGATGTTCGCTTTGAGAACATGCCTGGGGGCAGTCAGCCACATATGCTGACGATGGACCAGTTGGCTGTGCACATTCCCTGGGTTTCTCTGTTTTCAGGGGAGTTCCAGTTAGAGCAGTTTGTGATCCGCAACCCAAAAATTCTGCTTGAAAAGAACGCTGCAGGTCAGGCCAACTGGGTCATGGCGTTAGGCAAAGGAACCGCATCAGATGCGCCAGCAGAACAGGCTCCGAGCGCGTCGGGTCCTGTGGTACTGCCAACAGGATTCGATATTGCGCTGGGTGAGGTTGCTATTTATGGGGGAGAGCTGATTTACGCCGATGCCACATCAGGTGCGCGGCACGCGATTTCAGACCTGGCACTGACGATTACACTCCCCTCGTTGTATAAGGCGCTGGAGTTAAATGGCAAGGTGGCTTTTCAGGGTGAAACGTTTGCGCTCAATATGACGGTTGATACACCCGCGAAAGCCATAGAAAGTAAAGACTTTAGCTTTTCTCAAGCGTTGGAGTCGCGTCTGGTGAATCTGACCTTTGATGGCCAGATCACTGAGCAGGGCAAAGTGTTCGGCGGGGCACTGACATTATCTGGCGATTCAGTGAAAGACATTGCCCAGTGGCAAAAGGTTGACCTGAAAGCGAAGCCTCAAGCGTTTAATCAGTTTGAAGTAGCCGGAGAAATGCGTTTTGCCAGTAACGTATTTGCACTGCAGTCTTTAAAAGCCAAACTGGACAAGCTGGACATTCAGGGACGCAGTGAGATCACACTAGGCGAACGCCTGAGTGTGAATGCGGATGTGGATTTAGGGATGCTGGACCTCAACCCGTATTTACCAGAGCCGGTTGAGGCACCTGAGCAGCCCAAAAGCGCACCGGGTGAACCACAGCCGATTGTCTGGGATGACAGTGAAATTGATCTGTCGGCGTTGAATATGCTGGATGCCAATGTCGTGATCCGCTCCAGTGGTTTACGTGCCAGAGAAATTAAACTGGGTGCTAATCAGTTCTCAGTCCAGCTCAACAAAGGCAAAGCAAAATTGTCGATGGATAAGTTTGCTGCCTATGAAGGACAGGGCAAAGGGGTTGTGCATGTTAATGCCGCGTCTAAGCCTTATCAGGTGACCACCAATTTTGCCCTGAATGGTATTAATGCCGAGCCGCTTTTGACCGATGCAATAGGGTTTGACAAGGTATTGGGTAAGGGAAGCCTGAACTGGGACCTCGAGACCCGAGGTGTCAGTCAGAAGCAATTTGTTTCGGCACTGGCTGGCGAACTGGCGTTTGAGTTTAAAGATGGGGGTGTCAAAGGAGCAAACCTAGCGGAGATGGTGCGCAAAGGAAAAGAAATGCTCAAAGGGAATTTCTCTTCGGTTTCTGAGGGGGTGAACGCCGATTTTGACCCGGATCAGAAAACAGATTTCTCTGCGCTGACCGGAAGCTTCCAGTTCCTTAACGGGGTTGGTCGTAACCGCGACCTGAATCTGGCAAGTCCATTAATTCGCATCACCGGAGAAGGGGAAGTCGATCTGCCCAAAACGTACGTCAACTATCGGGTCGTGACCGGCATTGTAGATACCATTGAAGGCCAGCAGAGCCAGGATGACAGCACTGGCTTTAAAATCCCGGTCAGAATTAAGGGGCCATTCCATCAAGTGGAGACTAAGTTGGATTTAAGTGGCGCGGCCAAAGACAAAGCCAAAGACGCGGTTAAAGAGAAGCTCAAAGATAAGTTAAAGGGCTTTTTTGGCGGATAGTCTCGGTCAATCAGGTAATACATCGGGCCTTGCTGCCCGGTGTATTATGCTCGTAATTCATAACCTTAACACTTTCATAAGCATCCTTCAGAAAACCTTAAGTCCCGAAGTATACGTGGCTTTGTCACACTCATATCCTCCTCGCCAAGACCCTGAACCATTTACCCGGAGTGACATATGATAAATAAACGACAACTTCTTACCCTGCTATGCGGTATGCTGAGCCATGCGTGCGTCCTGGCAGACACACACAGTGCGACTGAACAATCGCATATGACGACTTTCCAATACCCGCAGGGCGCACGCAATGCGGTTAGTCTGACTTTTGATGATGCCCGAAAGAGTCAACTTGACGTGGGCATCCCTATTCTCGAACAACACGGGATCAAAGCGACTTTCTACGTGATGCCAGAACCGGTGGGGGCACGCCTTAAGGACTGGCGCAAGGTGGTAAAAATGGGTCATGAGCTGGGCAATCACACGTTGTCTCATTTGTGCACCGGTAACTTCGACTGGCTGAGAGCACAGGATAAGGGGCTGGAGCAGGTTAATCTTGCCTGGCTGGAACAGGATATTCTAACCACCAACCAGTATCTGAAAACCCAGCTGGGTGTTGAGCCTAAAAGCTTTGCCTACCCATGTGGTAATACCTTTGTTGGCCGGGGCGCACAGGTTAAAAGCTACGTCCCGCTGATTGACCGGCATTTTGAGACTGGCCGCACCTGGCTGGATGAAACTGCAAACAACCCCGTTTATACCGATTTCGCTCAACTCACCGGGATAAGAATGGATGGACTGACCTTTGAGGAGCTAAAAGCAACCCTTGAAGCGCTGCGGGAAAACAACAAATGGATTATCCTGGCTGGACACGAGGTGGGCGAAAACGGCCGTTACAGTGTCGATGCAAGGGTGCTGTCACAATTAATTCAATATTTAAATACACCTGAAAACGGTTATTGGGTAGACACTGTCGAAAAGGTGGCCAGTTACATAAAAATGCATCGCAAATAACCTGATTAGTCTATTTTTTGTTCGCAGATAAGAAGTTATGTAGATAGCCTTTGTAATTGTTTTGCATAATTAGTTTGGCAGTGTGACTTGTGAAGATTTGGTTTGTCCCCATATCCCTGTTTTACAGCAAGTTCAGCACAGCAGCCTGCTCAAATTAATTAAAAATTGAACTATCTTTAGCGCTGCTTTGCTGTTACAATTGCCCGCCCTTGAAGCACGACACGTTCGTAATTTGAGTGGAAATTAATCTAAATGCTTGGGTTTTAAACAAAATCTAGGCGTGTTGTATATTACACCGGAGCTCATCAAGATGATCCAAATGCAAACTCAGCTGGACGTTGCTGATAACAGCGGCGCTCGCAAAGTGCAGTGTATTAAAGTCTTAGGTGGTTCGCACCGTCGCTACGCAGCGGTTGGCGACATCATTAAAGTTTCTGTTAAAGAAGCGATTCCTCGCGGTAAAGTGAAGAAAGGTGATGTTAAAAACGCAGTAGTTGTGCGCACCAAAAAAGGCGTTCGTCGTCCAGACGGTTCTTTGATCCGTTTCGACAGTAATGCTGCTGTTATCCTTAACGATAGCCTACAGCCGATCGGAACTCGTATCTTCGGCCCTGTGACTCGTGAACTACGTAACGAAAAGTTCATGAAGATCGTTTCACTAGCACCAGAAGTACTATAAGGAGTCGATCATGGCAGCAAAAATCCGTCGTGATGACGAAGTAATCGTACTAGCCGGTAAAGACAAAGGTAAGCGCGGTAAAGTGCTTTCACTTGTAACTGAAACTGGTCGAGTATTTGTCGAAGGCATCAATATCATCAAAAAGCACCAGAAGCCTGTACCACAACTACAGCAAGCTGGCGGCATTGTTGAGAAAGAAGCGTCTATCGACGTATCTAATGTCGCGATCTTTAATGCCGAAACTGGCAAAGCAGATCGTGTAGGTTTTAGATTTGAAGACGGTAAAAAAGTCCGTTTCTTCAAGTCTACTGGTAAAACTATCTAATAGTTGGAGTAGACGATGGCGAAACTGCATGAAGTGTACAAAGACAAAGTAGTAAAAGAACTTTTCGAAAAGTTCGGTTACAGCTCTGTCATGCAAGTCCCTCAGATCGAAAAGATCACACTAAACATGGGTGTGGGCGAAGCCCTAGCTGACAAGAAAATTCTAGAGAATGCAGTAGCAGACTTAGAAGCTATCTCTGGTCAGAAGCCTCTGGTAACTAAAGCACGCAAATCTGTTGCTGGCTTTAAGATCCGTGAAGGTTACCCAATTGGCTGTAAAGTAACCCTACGCGGCGAGCGTATGTGGGATTTCCTAGAGCGTCTAGTCTCTATCGCGATGCCACGTATTCGTGACTTCCGCGGTGTTAGCGCAAAGTCTTTCGACGGTCGCGGTAACTATTCTATGGGCGTACGTGAGCAAATCATCTTCCCAGAAATCGATTATGATAAAGTCGACCGTGTTCGCGGTATGGACATCACAATCACTACTTCTGCGAAAACAGATGACGAAGGCCGTGCGTTGTTAGAAGCGTTCAACTTCCCATTCAAAAAGTAAGGGTAGGGTTATGGCAAAGAATTCAATGAAAGCACGTGACGTAAAACGTGCTAAATTAGTTGCTCAGTATGCTGAAAAGCGTGCTGCGTTAAAAGCTATCATCAGCGATGTTAACGCATCTGATGATGAGCGTTGGGATGCAGTGTTAAAGCTACAGTCTTTACCACGCGATTCTAGCCCTTCACGTCAACGTAATCGTTGTAACATCACGGGCCGCCCACATGGTTACCTTCGCAAGTTCGGCATGAGCCGTATCAAAGTTCGCGAAGCTGCTATGCGCGGTGAAATTCCTGGCCTTAAAAAGGCTAGTTGGTAATAGAATCACGGGAGTAAGACATGAGCTTGCAAGATCCAATTGCGGATTTGTTTACACGCATCCGTAACGGTCAGACTGCGAAGAAGGTATCTGTAACTATGCCAACTTCAAAGCTGAAAGTAGCTATTGCTAAGGTACTAAAAGACGAAGGTTACATCGGTGACTTCGCAGTATCTGGTGACGTTAAAGCAGAATTGACTATCGAACTTAAGTACTTCGAAGGCAAAGCTGTTATCGAAAACATCCAGCGTGTTAGCCGCCCTGGTCTACGTATCTATAAGAGACGTGACGAATTACCAAAGGTAATGGGTGGTCTAGGTATCGCTATCGTATCAACTTCTAAAGGCCTGATGACAGACCGCGCTGCGCGTAACGCTGGTGTTGGTGGTGAAATCATTGGCTTTGTAGCTTAATCGGAGGGGAACTATGTCTCGTATAGCGAAGGCTCCTATTACTGTTCCTGCCGGTGTTGAAGTTACAGTTAACGGCCAGGACATCAAAGTTAAAGGCAAAAACGGTGAATTAACGCGCACTATCAATGCTGCGGTTGAAGTTTCACTTAACGACAACGTTATCACTACAACTCCACGTGAAGTTGCTAACGCTTGGGCTCAAGCGGGTACTGCACGTGCGTTGATCAATAACATGATCATTGGTGCTAACGAAGGTTTTGAGAAGAAACTACAACTAGTAGGTGTTGGTTACCGTGCAGCAGTTAAGGGTAAAGTATTAGACTTGACTCTTGGCTTCTCTCACCCAGTGAACTTCGAGATCCCAGCGGGTATCACTATCGAAGCTCCAAGCCAAACTGAAATTGTTGTTAAGGGCGCAGACAAGCAGCTTGTTGGTCAAACTGCTGCGAACATTCGTTCATACCGTGAGCCAGAGCCTTATAAAGGTAAAGGTGTACGTTATGCTGACGAATACGTGCGTCGTAAAGAGGCTAAGAAGAAGTAAGGTAAGACGATGGATAAGAAAACAGCTCGTCTACGTCGTGCTAAGCGCACTCGTAGAAATATTATCGAACAGGGCACAACTCGCCTTGTTATCCACCGCACGCCACGTCACATTTACGCTCAAGTGATCAACGCTGAGGGTAGTGTACTGGCTGCTGCTTCTACTGTTGAAAAAGCAATTGCTGAAACAGTTAAAGGCACAGGCAACATCGAAGCGGCTCAAGCAGTTGGTAAAGCAATCGCTGAGCGCGTAGCTGACAAAGGCGTTGAAAAAATCGCTTTTGATCGCAGTGGCTTTAAATATCACGGCCGTGTGAAGGCGCTTGCTGATGCAGCGCGTGAAGCCGGTCTGCAATTCTAGGAGTAGACAATGGCTAACGTAGAAGCAAAAGCACAACAGCCTGAATTGGCTGAAAAGCTAATCGCGGTAAACCGTGTGTCTAAAGTAGTTAAAGGTGGTCGTATCTTTAGCTTCACAGCACTGACTGTAGTTGGTGACGGCGCAGGTAAAGTAGGTTTCGGTTACGGTAAAGCACGTGAAGTTCCAGCTGCTATTCAAAAAGCAATGGAAAAAGCACGTCGTAACATGATCTCAGTAGACCTTAACGGTCATACTTTGCAGCACCCTATCAAGGGTCGCCATGCTGGTTCTAAAGTATACATGCAGCCTGCATCAGAAGGTACGGGTATCATCGCCGGTGGTGCGATGCGTGCAGTACTAGAAGTTGCTGGTGTTCAGAACGTACTTTCAAAAGCATACGGTTCTACTAACCCGATCAACATCGTTCGTGCAACAGTTTCAGCTCTAGAGAACATGAATTCTCCAGAGGGTATTGCTGCTAAACGTGGTCTTAGCGTTGACGAAATTTTGGGGTAAGACACCATGGCAAACACAGTAAAAGTAACTCAAGTACGTAGCTCAATCGGTCGTTTACCGAAGCATAAAGCTACATTACGTGGCCTTGGTTTACGTCGTATCAACCACACTGTTGAGCTAGAAGATACGCCAGCAGTTCGCGGTATGATCAACCAAGTTTCTTACATGGTTAAGGTAGAGGGTTAATTCGATGCATTTGAATACACTTTCACCTGCTGCTGGTGCAAAGACAGCTGGTAAGCGTGTTGGCCGTGGTATCGGTTCTGGTCTTGGTAAGACTGGTGGTCGTGGTCACAAAGGTCAAAAATCACGCTCAGGCGGTAAAGTACGCGTTGGTTTCGAAGGCGGTCAAATGCCTATGCAACGTCGTCTGCCTAAGTTCGGTTTCACTTCTCGCAAATCTCTAGTATCTGCTGAAGTAAACCTGTACGAAATCGCTAAAGTTGAAGGCGATACGGTAGATGTAAGCGCGTTACAAGCAGCTGGTATTGTTAAAAAGAACATCCAGTTCGTAAAAGTTGTTAAATCTGGCGAAGTTTCACGCGCAGTTACCGTTAAAGGCATTAAAGTGTCTAAAGGTGCTCGCGAAGCTATCGAAGCTGCCGGAGGCAAGGTAGAAGACTAAGGAAGTACACTATGGCTAAACCAGGTCAAGATATGCAAAGCGCACAGAGTGGGCTAGCGGAACTGAAGCGCCGACTACTGTTCGTATTGGGTGCTATCATTATTTACCGTTTAGGTTCGTTCGTGCCGATCCCTGGGATTGATGCCGCCGTACTTGCCGAATTCTTCGAGCAACAAAAGGGCACCATTGTTGAAATGTTCAACATGTTCAGCGGTGGTGCGCTTGAGCGTGCCTCGGTACTCGCGCTGGGTATTATGCCCTATATCTCAGCTTCAATTATTATGCAGCTATTAACGCACATACATCCTGCGATGATAGAGCTTAAGAAAGAAGGTGAGCAAGGTCGTAAGAAGATCAGTCAGTACACGCGTTATGGTACGCTTGTGCTTGCTACATTCCAGTCTATCGGTATTGCAACTAACCTTCCTAATATGATGGATGGGTTGGTCGTCAATCCTGGTTTCGGTTTCTACTTCACCGCTGTGGTGAGTTTAGTGACCGGTACTATGTTCCTGATGTGGCTGGGCGAACAAATCACAGAGCGTGGTATTGGTAACGGTATCTCTGTTCTGATTTTTGTTGGTATTGTAGCTAACCTGCCGTCTGCAATCGGTTCGACAGCAGAAATGGCGCGTCAAGGTGATCTGAATGTATTAGCTTTGGTTGTAATTTCGGTAATCGTATTCGCAGTTACTTATTTGGTAGTGTTCTTTGAGCGTGGTCAGCGTCGTATCGTTGTTAACTACGCAAAACGTCAGCAAGGTCGTCAGGTCTTCGCAGCGCAGAGCACGCATTTACCATTGAAAGTTAACATGGCGGGTGTTATTCCACCAATCTTTGCTAGCAGCATCATTTTGTTCCCTGGTACAATTGCAAGCTGGTTCGGTCAAGGTGAAGGTCCAGTTGCTGACTTCTTGCAGGCTGTCTCTGCAGTGTTGACTCCCGGTCAACCTCTGTATGCGATGGTACTTGCAGCAGCGATTATCTTCTTCTGCTTTTTCTACACTGCGTTGGTATTTAACCCGCGTGAGACAGCAGACAACCTGAAGAAATCTGGCGCATTTATTCCAGGCATTCGCCCAGGTGAGCAGACATCTAAATACATTGATAAAGTAATGACACGCCTGACTTTGGCCGGTGCGTTGTATATTACCTTTATCTGTCTGGTGCCCGAGTTTATGACCATGGCGTGGCAAACGCCGTTCTACTTCGGCGGTACATCAATCTTGATTATCGTTGTGGTTATCATGGACTTTATGGCACAAGTACAGACCCATCTGATGTCTCATCAGTATGATTCTGTGCTGAAAAAAGCGAACCTTAAAGGCTACGGCCGCTAAGGTCTGTTTACGGAGTTGAGTAATGAAAGTACGTGCTTCCGTTAAGAAAATCTGCCGTAACTGTAAAGTTATCAAACGTGCCGGTGTGGTACGCGTGATCTGCAGTGAGCCTAAGCACAAGCAAAGGCAAGGCTAAGAAATCTAGTCGTGCAGGCTAAGTAGTTTACTTAGCCTGTTTCATTGGTAAAACCTGAATGTCGGTTGGGTATCCTATACGGGCTTTCCAGCAAGATGATAATCAGGTTTATTTATAGGAGATATGTTAGTGGCCCGTATCGCAGGCATTAACGTTCCTGATCATAAGCATGCTGTTATCGGTTTAACAAGCATCTATGGTGTAGGTAAAACTCGCGCTAAGGCTATCTTAGCTGCGACTGGTATCGCTGAAACTACTAAAATCGGCGATTTAAACGACGAAACTCTTGATATTCTTCGTGAAGAAGTTGGCAAGTACACCGTTGAAGGTGATCTTCGTCGTGAAGTTACACTAAACATCAAGCGTCTTATGGACCTTGGTTGTTTCCGTGGCTTACGTCACCGTCGTTCGCTTCCACTACGTGGTCAGCGTACTAAGACTAACGCGCGTACTCGTAAGGGTCCTCGCAAGCCTATCAAGAAATAAGGTGGGGTAAGTTATGGCAAAAGCACCAATTCGTCGTAAAAAGGTCAAAAAGCAGGTTGTTGACGGCATGGCTCACGTTCATGCATCTTTCAACAACACGATTGTGACCATCACTGACCGTCAAGGCAATGCTCTTTCTTGGGCGACTGCAGGTGGTTCAGGTTTCCGTGGTTCTCGTAAGTCTACTCCTTTCGCTGCACAGGTTGCTGCAGAGCGCGCAGGTACTGCTGCTCAAGAGTACGGTCTTAAGAACCTAGAAGTATTCATCAAAGGTCCAGGTCCAGGCCGTGAGTCTGCTGTTCGTGCATTGAATGCTGCTGGTTTCCGTATCACAAACATCACTGACGTGACGCCAATCCCACATAATGGTTGTCGTCCACCGAAGAAACGTCGCGTATAATTAATAGGTTAGGAGAAAGAACATGGCAAGATATTTGGGCCCTAAGCTCAAGCTGAGTCGTCGTGAAGGTACTGACCTGTTCCTTAAAAGCGGCGTAAGAGCAATTGACTCTAAGTGTAAACTAGAAACAGCACCTGGTCAGCACGGCGCACGTAAAGGTCGTCTATCTGACTACGGTCTACAGCTACGTGAAAAGCAAAAAGTTCGTCGTATCTACGGTGTACTTGAAAAGCAATTCCGTAACTACTACAAAGAAGCTGCTCGCCTTAAAGGCAACACAGGTGAAAACCTGCTTCAGCTTCTAGAGCAACGTCTGGACAATGTTGTATATCGCATGGGTTTTGCAAGCACACGTGCTGAAGCACGTCAGCTAGTAAGCCACAAAGCGATTATGGTTAATGGTCGTGTTGTTAATATCCCTTCTTTCGTAGTTACTCCAGAAGACGTGGTAGTAATTCGCGAGAAGTCTAAAAAGCAAGCGCGTATCATCGCTGCTCTAGAGTTGGCTGAGCAACGCGAAAAGCCAACTTGGATTGAAGTTGACGGTTCAAAAATGGAAGGTACTTTCAAGCGCCTACCAGAGCGTTCTGATCTGTCTGCGGACATTAACGAACAACTAATCGTCGAACTTTACTCGAAGTAAAGTTAAGAGTTAAGAGAGGATAAAATGCAGGGTTCTGTAACCGAATTCCTAAAACCAAGATTAGTCGATATCGACGCTGTAAGCTCAACGCGTTCTAAAGTAGTTTTAGAGCCTCTGGAGCGTGGTTTCGGCCACACACTAGGCAATGCTCTACGTCGTATACTTCTTTCATCTATGCCTGGTTGTGCTGTGACAGAAGTTGAAATTGACGGTGTATTGCACGAGTACAGCGCGAAAGAAGGCGTACAAGAAGACATCATTGAAATCCTGTTGAACCTAAAAGGTCTGGCAGTATCTCTAGAAGGTAAAGATGAAGTTTTCCTTACCCTGACTAAGTCTGGTGTAGGCCCTGTGACTGCGGCTGATATCCAGCACGACGGAGACGTGACTATTGCCAACCCTGAGCATGTGATCTGTCACCTTACGGCTGACAATAGTGAGATCAGTATGCGCATTCGCGTTGAGCGTGGTCGCGGTTATGTACCGGCGTCTAGTCGTTTATCCTCTGATGACGATGAGCGCCCAATCGGTCGTTTGCTGCTTGATGCATCATTCAGTCCGGTTGAGCGTATTGCGTACTCGGTTGAGTCAGCTCGTGTTGAGCAACGCACAGACTTAGACAAACTAATCATCGATATGGAAACTAACGGCACTTTGGATCCTGAAGAAGCGATCCGTCGTGCGTCTACTATTCTTGCTGAGCAATTGGAAGCATTCGTAGATCTACGTGATGTTTCTGAGCCGGAAGAAAAAGAAGAGAAGCCAGAGTTCGATCCTATTCTGCTTCGTCCAGTCGATGACTTAGAGCTAACTGTACGTTCTGCGAACTGTCTGAAAGCCGAGCAAATTCAATATATCGGTGACTTAGTACAGCGTACTGAAGTTGAGCTTCTGAAAACACCAAACCTTGGTAAGAAGTCTCTGACTGAAATTAAAGACGTGCTAGCTTCACGTGGTCTTTCTCTGGGCATGCGCCTGGAAAACTGGCCACCTGCAAGTCTGGCTGAGTAATCTAAGTTACTATATTAGTTTAGTTAGAAGGATAGGGTCATGCGCCATCGTAAGAGTGGTCGTCAATTAAACCGTAACAGCAGCCATCGCAAAGCGATGTTCAGCAACATGGCTGGTTCTTTGGTGAAGCACGAAATCATCAAAACAACTTTGCCTAAAGCGAAAGAGTTGCGCCGTGTAATTGAGCCTTTAATCACACTGGCTAAGACTGACAGCGTAGCAAACCGTCGTTTAGCGTTTGCTCGCACGCGTGATAAAGAAGTAGTTGGTAAATTGTTCTCTGAGATCGGTCCTCGTTTCGCGGATCGTCCAGGTGGTTACACTCGTATTCTGAAGTGTGGCTTCCGTGCAGGTGACAACGCGCCAATGGCTTACATTGAACTACTAGATCGCCCAGTTGCGACTGAAGAAGTTCAAGAAGACGCGCAGTCTGCAGAGTAAGTCTTACTAGTTAAGGCACAGAAAAGCCGGGCATTGCCCGGCTTTTCTACGTCTGGTGAAAAGTATTTCACCAGACTTATCCACTGACTTAGAAGTTCCAGTGAAATAAAATACCAACGTGATTCGCATCAATCTTGTTGGCACGTGCAAGTTCGTTTGCAACAGAATAGCGGCCGATCTTTGAGACTTCATATTCGACTACGCTGTATCTTAATTCAAGGCTGGCACTCCAGTTTTCGAATGTGTACATACCTGACACGATGAACTTACCCGCATTGTCAAATTCAATATCATTGCCGAAGTCATTTTCTAGCTCAACTGATGAATCTATGCCTACACCGAGCCCCAGTTTGATTTGTTCATTTGCTTTATAGTAAGGGATAGCTTCCCATGCAAAACGACTAAATGTGAGATCGCCATTTTCTGCGTCTGCAGAATCAAGATGAATAGATGCATTCAGACGAATATCGAACGTGTGGCTAAGTGCATAGTTGAATCCGCCACCAAGAATTAATCCAGATCCTGCTTTTACGCTGTTGTCACTATCATCTTCGTACACCAATGTCCCTAGTGTGTCACCACCGAAGGTATAACCAGCGATTGCTGAGAAGGATAGTGGCTTTGTGATGTCTTCTGATGCATACGTGGTTGTAGAGAGTGCAGCCAATACAGCCAAACTGAACTTTTTCATGATTTTCCTATTTTAATCAAATAACTCGGCGGGAATTCTCTATAAAAAGAGTGAGCTTGTACAGAAAATCAGGAAATACACATAAGTAAAGGTGTATAAATGAGCATCTTGCCTTATTTTTGTCCGAATGCGCTGTTTTTCTCACTTTTCTTCAAAAAAGGGGTTGCGCTGGGTTTCGATTTCCCTATAATGCGCATCCACCGACACGGGGCACAACGCTGAAAAGCAACGAGCCAACGAGTTGGGAGTCAAATAAAACTTGATTCTGAAATTTCTCAAAATTAAGTGTTGACATAAAATGGGAAGTGATTAGAATGCACAACCCTCAGCGCTAACAGCGCAGCGACATTGAGTCGCACCGGGTAACCGGATTATGTTCTTTAAAAATATGAAGCAATCATCTGTGTGGGCACTCGTACAGATTGAGTTCTAACAGCGAATTTCAGTTTACTGAATGACGCACAAAAATTTAGAGTCTCAACTGAACTGAGTGACTAACATAGTCAATTCGTTTTGATTTTACTTTTTTAAAAGTAGAAACAGACAAAATCAGAATTCATTGAGCATGAAACTTCGGTTTCAAAAAACTTTTAATTGAAGAGTTTGATCATGGCTCAGATTGAACGCTGGCGGCAGGCCTAACACATGCAAGTCGAGCGGTAACATTTCTAGCTTGCTAGAAGATGACGAGCGGCGGACGGGTGAGTAATGCTTGGGAACATGCCTTGAGGTGGGGGACAACCATTGGAAACGATGGCTAATACCGCATAATGTCTACGGACCAAAGGGGGCTTCGGCTCTCGCCTTTAGATTGGCCCAAGTGGGATTAGCTAGTTGGTGAGGTAACGGCTCACCAAGGCGACGATCCCTAGCTGGTTTGAGAGGATGATCAGCCACACTGGAACTGAGACACGGTCCAGACTCCTACGGGAGGCAGCAGTGGGGAATATTGCACAATGGGCGCAAGCCTGATGCAGCCATGCCGCGTGTGTGAAGAAGGCCTTCGGGTTGTAAAGCACTTTCAGTCAGGAGGAAAGGTTAGTAGTTAATACCTGCTAGCTGTGACGTTACTGACAGAAGAAGCACCGGCTAACTCCGTGCCAGCAGCCGCGGTAATACGGAGGGTGCGAGCGTTAATCGGAATTACTGGGCGTAAAGCGTACGCAGGCGGTTTGTTAAGCGAGATGTGAAAGCCCCGGGCTTAACCTGGGAACTGCATTTCGAACTGGCAAACTAGAGTGTGATAGAGGGTGGTAGAATTTCAGGTGTAGCGGTGAAATGCGTAGAGATCTGAAGGAATACCGATGGCGAAGGCAGCCACCTGGGTCAACACTGACGCTCATGTACGAAAGCGTGGGGAGCAAACAGGATTAGATACCCTGGTAGTCCACGCCGTAAACGATGTCTACTAGGAGCTGGGGTCTTCGGACAACTTTTCCAAAGCTAACGCATTAAGTAGACCGCCTGGGGAGTACGGCCGCAAGGTTAAAACTCAAATGAATTGACGGGGGCCCGCACAAGCGGTGGAGCATGTGGTTTAATTCGATGCAACGCGAAGAACCTTACCTACACTTGACATACAGAGAACTTACCAGAGATGGTTTGGTGCCTTCGGGAACTCTGATACAGGTGCTGCATGGCTGTCGTCAGCTCGTGTTGTGAGATGTTGGGTTAAGTCCCGCAACGAGCGCAACCCTTATCCTTAGTTGCCAGCGATTCGGTCGGGAACTCTAAGGAGACTGCCGGTGATAAACCGGAGGAAGGTGGGGACGACGTCAAGTCATCATGGCCCTTACGTGTAGGGCTACACACGTGCTACAATGGCATATACAGAGTGCTGCGAACTAGCGATAGTAAGCGAATCACTTAAAGTATGTCGTAGTCCGGATTGGAGTCTGCAACTCGACTCCATGAAGTCGGAATCGCTAGTAATCGCGGATCAGAATGCCGCGGTGAATACGTTCCCGGGCCTTGTACACACCGCCCGTCACACCATGGGAGTGGGTTGCTCCAGAAGTGGATAGCTTAACCTTCGGGAGGGCGTTCACCACGGAGTGATTCATGACTGGGGTGAAGTCGTAACAAGGTAGCCCTAGGGGAACCTGGGGCTGGATCACCTCCTTATCGACTTAGAACTAATTTGTTCGAAGTGTCCACACAGATGATTGTTGCTTGGTAAGGTAACTTACTGAGTGATATTGCTCTTTAAAAATTTGGAAAGCTGATATTAAATTCTCGGAATGACAATGAAAATTGTTGTTCTATAGAGTTTTCGAAAGAAAAATGCCGATTAATCATTTAGTGATTAATTAGCGTCTACTTTAGTATTACTTAACTTCTGGCGAAGTTAAAACTGTCTTTAGCAGTGCAATTCAAAACTATTTTGGGTTGTATGGTTAAGTGACTAAGCGTACACGGTGGATGCCTTGGCAGTTGGAGGCGATGAAGGACGTACTAACTTGCGATAAGCCTAGTTGAGCCAGTAAGAGGCACTTGAGACTAGGATTTCCGAATGGGGAAACCCGGCCCTTTGGGTCATCATGCAGTGAATACATAGCTGTATGAAGCGAACGCGGAGAACTGAAACATCTAAGTACCCGTAGGAAAAGAAATCAACCGAGATTCCGAAAGTAGCGGCGAGCGAAATCGGATTAGCCCTTAAGCTTTAATGTAGTTAGTGGAACATTCTGGAAAGTATGACGATACAGGGTGACAGTCCCGTACACGACAACTTATTTAAAGTGAAATCGAGTAGGTCGGAGCACGTGAAACTTTGACTGAATATGGGGGGACCATCCTCCAAGGCTAAATACTCCCAACTGACCGATAGTGAACCAGTACCGTGAGGGAAAGGCGAAAAGAACCCCTGTGAGGGGAGTGAAATAGAACCTGAAACCGTGTACGTACAAGCAGTAGGAGCCCCTCGAGGGTGACTGCGTACCTTTTGTATAATGGGTCAGCGACTTATATTCTGTAGCAAGGTTAACCATTTAGGGGAGCCGTAGCGAAAGCGAGTCTTAACTGGGCGCTTAAGTTGCAGGGTATAGACCCGAAACCCGGTGATCTAGCCATGGGCAGGTTGAAGGTCAGGTAACACTGACTGGAGGACCGAACCCACTAACGTTGAAAAGTTAGGGGATGACCTGTGGCTAGGAGTGAAAGGCTAATCAAACCGGGAGATAGCTGGTTCTCCCCGAAATCTATTTAGGTAGAGCCTCGGACGAATACTTACGGGGGTAGAGCACTGTTAAGGCTAGGGGGTCATCCCGACTTACCAACCCTTTGCAAACTCCGAATACCGTAAAGTACTATCCGGGAGACACACGGTGGGTGCTAACGTCCATCGTGGAGAGGGAAACAACCCAGACCGTCAGCTAAGGTCCCAAAGTGTATGTTAAGTGGGAAACGATGTGGGAAGGCTAAAACAGCTAGGAGGTTGGCTTAGAAGCAGCCATCCTTTAAAGAAAGCGTAATAGCTCACTAGTCGAGTCGGCCTGCGCGGAAGATGTAACGGGGCTAAACATACCACCGAAGCTACGGCTGCATACTTTGTATGCGGGGTAGGGGAGCGTTCTGTAAGTGGCTGAAGGTGTGCCGGGAGGCATGCTGGACATATCAGAAGTGCGAATGCTGACATGAGTAACGATAATGCGGGTGAAAAACCCGCACGCCGGAAGACCAAGGGTTCCTATCCCATGTTAATCAGGGTAGGGTGAGTCGACCCCTAAGGCGAGGCTGAAGAGCGTAGTCGATGGGAAACGGGTTAATATTCCCGTACTTGGTATAAATGCGATGGGGGGACGGAGCAGGCTAGGCAAGCATGGCGTTGGTTGTCCATGTGAAAGGCTGTAGGCTGGTGACTTAGGAAAATCCGGGTCGCTAAGGCTGAGAGTCGAGACGAGCCACTACGGTGGTGAAGTTGTTGATGCCCTACTTCCAGGAAAAGCCTCTAAGCTTCAGTTTATATCGAATCGTACCCTAAACCGACACAGGTGGTCAGGTAGAGAATACTAAGGCGCTTGAGAGAACTCGGGTGAAGGAACTAGGCAAAATTGTACCGTAACTTCGGGAGAAGGTACGCTCTTACTTGTGAAGACTTCGCGTCGTAAGCAGGCGAGAGCCGCAGTGACCAGGTGGCTGGGACTGTTTATTAAAAACACAGCACTGTGCAAAATCGTAAGATGACGTATACGGTGTGACACCTGCCCGGTGCCGGAAGGTTAATTGATGGGGTTAGCTTAGGCGAAGCTCTTGATCGAAGCCCCGGTAAACGGCGGCCGTAACTATAACGGTCCTAAGGTAGCGAAATTCCTTGTCGGGTAAGTTCCGACCTGCACGAATGGTGTAACCATGGCCACGCTGTCTCCACCCGAGACTCAGTGAAATTGAAATCGCAGTGAAGATGCTGTGTACCCGCGGCTAGACGGAAAGACCCCGTGAACCTTTACTACAGCTTGGCACTGAACATTGACCCTACATGTGTAGGATAGGTGGGAGGCTTTGAAGCGCAGTCGCTAGATTGCGTGGAGCCGTCCTTGAAATACCACCCTTGTAGTGTTGATGTTCTAACTTAGGCCCCTAATCGGGGTTGAGGACAGTGCCTGGTGGGTAGTTTGACTGGGGCGGTCTCCTCCCAAAGAGTAACGGAGGAGCACGAAGGTTGGCTAAGTACGGTCGGACATCGTACGGTTAGTGTAATGGTAGAAGCCAGCTTAACTGCGAGACAGACACGTCGAGCAGGTACGAAAGTAGGTCATAGTGATCCGGTGGTTCTGAATGGAAGGGCCATCGCTCAACGGATAAAAGGTACTCCGGGGATAACAGGCTGATACCGCCCAAGAGTTCATATCGACGGCGGTGTTTGGCACCTCGATGTCGGCTCATCACATCCTGGGGCTGAAGTCGGTCCCAAGGGTATGGCTGTTCGCCATTTAAAGTGGTACGCGAGCTGGGTTTAGAACGTCGTGAGACAGTTCGGTCCCTATCTGCCGTGGGCGTTTGAGAATTGAGAGGGGCTGCTCCTAGTACGAGAGGACCGGAGTGGACGAACCGCTGGTGTTCGGGTTGTCATGCCAATGGCATTGCCCGGTAGCTACGTTCGGAATCGATAACCGCTGAAAGCATCTAAGCGGGAAGCGAGCCTCGAGATGAGTTCTCACTTTAACTTTAAGTTAACTGAAGGGCCGTTGAAGACTACAACGTTGATAGGCGAGATGTGGAAGTGGTGTGAGCCATTGAGCTAACTCGTACTAATTACCCGTGAGGCTTAACCATACAACGCCAAAGTGGTTTTGTTTGTTAGAAGTTAAGAAATAAAGTAGACGATAAGAATTTAATACGCTTTTCCAGATTTTAGTGAGATGTTGATAAACATCTTGCGCAACAGTTTATGCTTGGTAACCATAGCATTTTGGAACCACCTGACTCCATGCCGAACTCAGTAGTGAAACGAAATAGCGCCGATGATAGTGTGGGGTTTCCCATGTGAAAGTAGGACATTGCCAAGCTCCAAATAAAAGAAAGCCCGATTCGAAAGAGTCGGGCTTTTTTGCGTTTTGGGTAGTTTAAAAAAGCTGTAGATAGAATAGTATCGCCTATTCATCCATGAAGCTGGGTTGGATCGTAAAACTTGTACTGAACAACCTTTGGGGACACTTCCTGGTGGAGGGCTCCCTGCTCGGCGTCCATGCCTCGCGTTCATTGCGCTGCGAAGCGGTGCTTCGGTCACAATTCACCCATGTGAAAGTAGGACATCGCCAGGGCCTAATAAAAGAAACCCGTTGCAGCAATGCAGCGGGTTTTTTGCTTTGTGCGATTTAAAAAAGTTGTATAACTGCCCGCTCACAAAGCCCACACCACCGTTATCCCGCACTTGATGCGGGAACTACTCACAGGCTACACGGAGAGTATATGAATGACATACCGACCCGGTGGTCATTCTCATAAGTCGGTATGTGAATACCTCTCTTACTTATGTGATTGATCAAAAATAATTGCCCCTATTTTAAATAAATTTAAATCTCCTCAGTTTTAATTTCTCAGGCCTTCACCTTCTAATGCCTAAAGAATGAAGGTATTAAAATGCTTCATTTTACTATATATGTGAATTAAAAGTTCAAGTGGGATCTTGCTTTGCTGGGTTTGTGGGAATAAATATGCTTGATCTGTTCTTTTCGACCATGTTAAAACATAGGCAATTCATCAACAGGACCAATGCCCACATGCAAATTATTACGTTGTCACTATCGCTTAACCTCTTACTGCTTAGCTGTAAGAGCGGGGCGTAGTTGCGCGTAAGGGCAGCAACACGATAAACCCCGCACACTGTGCGGGGTTTTTTTATGCTTAAACGAGGACATCAGGTATGCAAGATAAGGTTTGGATATTCGACACGACATTAAGAGATGGAGAGCAGGCGCTTAAAGCCAGTCTGACGGAAGAAGATAAAATTCTGCTCGCGCATACCATTAGTCGTTTAAATGTGGATGTGATGGAAGTTGGTTTTCCGGTCTCAAGCCCGGCTGACTTTCGAGCCGTACAGCGTATCGCAAGAGAGATTACCGGACCAAGCATCTGTGGCTTGGCACGCGCTGTCAGCAAGGACATTGAGGCTTGTGGAGAAGCACTAAGGCCAGCAGAGAAGCGCCGTATTCATACATTTATTGCGACCAGCCCCCTGCACCTGGAACATAAACTCAGAATGTCGCTGGATGATGCGACCGAGATGGCGGTGAAATCGATCAAGCTGGCACGCAACTATACCGATGATGTCGAGTTTTCGTGTGAAGATGCTGGTCGCACCCCTTATGGCGATTTATGCCGCATTGTTGAGCGGGCAATCGATGCCGGCGCCAGCACCATTAACTTGCCTGATACGGTGGGTTATGTCACGCCAGATGAGTATGCAGCAATGATCCATCATATTCGTCACAATGTCCCAAATATCGACAAGGCGCGCCTGAGCGTCCATTGCCATAACGATCTTGGCCTGGCTGTCGCAAACTCTATCGCTGCGGTGCAGGCTGGTGCGAGACAAATCGAATGTACCATTAATGGTATTGGTGAGCGTGCGGGTAATTGCTCATTAGAAGAAGCGGCGATGATCTTAAAAATGCGCGAAGACCACTTGCAGGTGAGCTGTGATATTCGCAGTGAAGAGATTTACCGCGCATCACGTCAGGTTGCCAAGATTTGCAATATGCCAGTACAACCGAACAAAGCGATTGTTGGCGAAAACGCCTTTGCGCACAGCTCAGGGATCCATCAGGATGGGGTGCTAAAAGCACAAAATACCTATGAGATTATGTCACCCGAAACCGTCGGTGTTCCCAATAATCAGCTAAATATGACGTCGCGTTCTGGTCGCCATGTGATTGAACATCGACTGAGCGAATTGGGTTATCAGCAATCTGACTACGATATGGACTCTCTCTATGACAGCTTCCTGGCCTTGGCCGATCAAAAGGGCACTGTATATGACTATGACTTGGAAGCGATGATCCACTTCAATCAGATCACCGATAAAGATGATTTTTACCAGTTGCAATTTGTGAATGCGTCATCGAATTCTCAGTCGATCGCCAGCGCAACTGTTGGGATTGCTATGGGTGAGCAATTAAAACAGGAAGCTGCTACGGGTAATGGCCCGGTGGAAGCCGCATTTCTGGCACTTGAGCGTATTACTGGGAAGACAGTTGATATTGTCGAGTACAACCTGGATGCAACCGGGCAGGGGGCCAGCTCACTGGGGCAGGTCGATATGATAGCCAAATACGATGGTCGCCAGTACCACGGTACTGGGCTGGCAGCCGATGTGGTGGAAGCGTCTGTGCACGCCATGATCCACGTTTATAACTTAATTCACCGAGCCGCCAAGGTCTCGAGTTTGAAACAACAAAGGAAAGCAGGATGAGTCAATCAAATTATCAGATAGCAGTATTAGCCGGCGATGGCATTGGACCTGAGGTGATGGCTGCCGCTGAGCTGGTGCTAGATAAAGTCAGTGAGGTATTTGGTATTGGCTTAGAGCGCCAACATCATGCCATAGGCGGCGCGGCCATTGATGCGTATGGTGTTGCGTTGCCCGATACAACTTTGGCAGCCTGCGAAGCATCAGATGCGATTCTGTTTGGTTCTGTTGGCGGACCTAAGTGGGAACATTTGCCTCCTCAGGAGCAGCCTGAACGCGCTTCTTTGTTGCCGCTGCGAAAGCATTTCGGGCTGTTTTGTAATCTGCGTCCGGCGCAATTATTGCCAGCGCTGAGCGCCGCCTCTCCATTAAGGGCTGATATTAGCCAGCAGGGCTTTGATATTTTGTGCGTGCGTGAGTTAACCGGTGGCATTTATTTTGGCGATAAAGGTCGTGAAGGCAGTGGTGCAGAAGAAGCCGCATTTGATACTCAACGTTACAGCCGTAAGGAAATAGAACGTATTGCTCGTTTTGCATTCGAAGCAGCCCGACTAAGAAGCAACCGGGTCACATCGGTTGATAAAGCCAACGTACTGGCATCGAGTGTTTTATGGCGTGAAGTGGTGTGTGACATCAGCAAAGATTATCCGGATGTTGAACTGGAACATATTTATATTGATAACGCGGCAATGCAACTGGTGAAGCAACCTGGGCAGTTCGACGTACTTTTGTGTGACAACTTGTTTGGCGACATTCTGTCAGATGAATGTGCCATGATCACCGGCTCCATGGGCTTGCTACCGTCAGCTAGTCTGAATCAGTCTGGGTTTGGCTTGTATGAACCAGCGGGCGGATCGGCGCCAGATATTGCCGGAAAAGGTATTGCTAACCCAATTGCGCAAATCCTCAGCGCAGCCCTGATGTTGCGTTACTCGTTGGCACAGGATGAAGCGGCAAGACGTATAGAAAAGGCCGTCGCAGAAGCCGTCGCAGCTGGTGTGGGGACTCCGGATATCTATCCACAAGGGGGCTACACTACGTTGGATGTGGCTCATGCAATTGTCGAGCGGATCTAAGCGGATTTCAGATTAACAACAGGATGTAGCAAGTGGCACATACATTATACGACAAAATCTGGCAGGCCCATGTGGTCGCCAGTATTAACGAACAAACCGATTTACTCTATATCGACAGGCATCTGGTACATGAAGTGACCTCGCCGCAGGCATTTGCTGGCTTACGTGAAAAAAATCGCGCGGTACGTTGCCCGCATAAAACCTTTGCGACCATGGATCACAATGTGTCGACCAAAACTCGCTCTATTGATGCGGCAAGTGAAGTCAGTAAAAACCAGCTTCAGGCTCTGGCACAGAACTGTCAGGAGTTCGGCATTGAGCTTTATGATCTGAGCTCAGTGAATCAAGGCATTGTGCATGTGATGGGTCCTGAGCAGGGGATCACCTTGCCTGGCACAACGATCGTTTGCGGTGACAGTCATACCTCAACGCATGGTGCATTTGGTGCATTGGCCCATGGGATCGGTACCTCTGAGGTAGAGCATGTGTTGGCAACTCAGACTCTTCAGCAGAAGAAAGCAAAATCATTGAAAATTGAGATCATAGGCACATTGCGGCCCACTGTCACAGCCAAGGATCTGATCATGGCTGTGATCGGTAAACTGGGGACTGCCGGGGGCACGGGCTTCGTCGCGGAGTTTTGCGGTACGGCTATTGAGGCCTTGTCAATGGAAGCGCGGATGACACTGTGCAATATGAGTATTGAAATGGGCGCTAAGGCTGGATTGATCGCGCCGGATCAGACGACGTATGATTATCTTAAAGGTCGCCCGTTCGCACCGCAGGGCGAAGAGTTTGATCAGGCCGTCACCTACTGGCAAACTCTGCACACCGATCCCGACGCAGTCTTTGATAGCGAAGTGATCATCAGTGCTGATGAGATCCAACCTCAGGTCACCTGGGGCACCAGCCCTGAGCAAGTGATCGGGATTGATGAGGCCATTCCGGATCCGGAAATTGAACCGGATCTGATCAAAGCTGAGGCCATGCGCAGTGCATTGCGTTACATGGGACTTCGGGCAGGCCAGAAGCTGACCGATGCGAAAGTGGATACGGTGTTTATTGGCTCTTGTACTAACAGCCGCATTGAAGATTTGCGTGCCGCGGCTCAGGTTGTAGCAGGCAAACAGGTTGCCAGTGGCGTTGAAGCGCTCATTGTGCCGGGGTCAGGTTTGGTCAAGCAACAGGCTGAACGCGAAGGGCTGGCGGACATTTTTACGGCAGCCGGCTTTGAATGGCGTGAACCGGGTTGCTCTATGTGCCTGGCAATGAATGACGATCGACTTGGGATGGGTAAACGCTGTGCGTCAACCTCCAATCGCAATTTCGAAGGGCGTCAGGGTCGCGGTGGCAGAACCCATTTAGTGAGCCCTGCAATGGCCGCGGCTGCTGCGATTGCGGGTCACTTTACTGATATTCAAGGAGAGCAGGCATGAGCGTCTTTCACTGCGGTTTGTTAGCACCGCTGGATAAAAATAATGTCGATACTGATCAAATCATTCCAAAGCAATTTTTAACATCCACCAGCCGGGACGGTTTTGACAAGGCGCTTTTTTACGATTGGCGCTACACAGATCTGGGAGAGCCGGATCCGGAGTTTATCCTTAACGCGCCTCAATATCAGGGGGCCAGTGTACTGCTGACACGGGATAACTTTGGCTGCGGATCATCGCGTGAACACGCACCCTGGGCATTAAAACAATACGGTTTTACGGTGATCCTGGCACAGAGTTTTGCTGATATCTTTTTCAACAATTGCGGCAATAATCAGATGCTGTGCATTAGCCTGCCTGCAAGCACCCTGGATAGCCTGTTTGGCTTGTGTGAACGTCAGGCCGATATTCAGATTGAAGTTGATCTGGCAGCTCAGCAGTTACGCAGTGAGCATTTTGCGCCGATCGCGTTTGATGTCCGTCCGGATATCAAAGCTCGTTTGCTCAGTGGATTGGACTTTATCGGCGAAACTGAGCAGCTAAATACCCAGATAGACAAGTTTGAACAGCAACTTCAGGCAGCGCGTCCCTGGCAGTAGCTGTTCGATCGCCGCATTTAATTGGCAAAGGCCGCGAAGTGGATTACGCTGCGGCCTTTATTATTTTTAGGAACATTGATATGAAACTCGTTTATGCAGCCGCTTTACTTGTCAGTGGCACTGTAATGGCGCGTCCGGCTCCTTTAGTGTCTATTCCCACGCATGATGCGTTTTTTGATCAACTCAAGCAACATTGTGGTAAAGCATATGAGGGTAAAGTGACGGTCGATAATCAGGGACCCAGTGCGTTCAGCGATGCGCGCCTGATCATGCATGTGCGTCGTTGTAACGATCAGGAGCTGCAAATTCCGTTTCATGTTGGAAAAAATGCCTCGCGCACCTGGATCATTACCAAGACTGGTAGCGGTCTGAGCCTGAAGCACGACCACCGTCATAAAGATGGCAGTGATGATGAATCGACTATGTATGGTGGCCATACTGTCGATGCGGGCTACGACAACGTGCAATCTTTTCCTGCTGATCAGTACTCTAAAGAGTTATTTGTGAAGCGCGGTATTCCGCAATCAGTGGGCAACACCTGGCAGATGTATATTTACGATGAGCGTTTCACCTATCGCCTGGTCAGAGAAGGGCGTGAGTTCAGAGTCGACTTTGACCTGACCAAGCCGGTTCAGGCACCTAAAGCACCCTGGGGTTATCAGGACTAATTGGGTTACACAGCTCAGTGTGAATACTGAGCTGTGTGATTATTTCGGGTTTTTCACGCAACGTACTTCTACTTGCAGGTCGGGCTCGTACGCTCTCGGGTAAGTCGGTAAACGGTCAAAACTCTGCACGCCTGCGAGTAGTACCAGCTGTGGCAAACGACCCTGGCACAACCGTTGACTATGCCTGAGTAAAAACACACTTTGTTGCAAAAAGTGTTGATAACTATCCGATTTTATCTGTAAATAGTAGTGATCGTCATTATACTTAATTTGGTCATAGTGCACTTTGTGATCAAAGTCATACAACTTTTCGACGACGCCATTAGGTGGCGGCGTGTAGCTGCTGCAGGCACTGGCAAGTAAAGTGAGTGCAACTACTGGTAGCGTGCATCGTACTTGTTTAATCACCTGTGTTGTCATAAAGCCGAGCTGTGCCATATAAAACCTGATAATCCATCTTCGTCTTGATGAAGTGTAACATATTTGGGAGGTGCGCTTGTTTGCACAACTGAGAAAGTTCATAAATAACCTGGCTCAACAGCCAGAGTCTCAACAGGCACCTGACTTTACGACAGCATTGGCTGCATTGATGGTGGAGATTATGCGCGCCGATGGTGAAACCCACGCGGATGAATGCCATATGATTGCTCGGCTGCTGACCCAGCATAGTGGCATTTCAACACAGGCCAGCGGGCTCATTCGCGATCAGGCCATCTCTATGGTAGATGAAGCGATTGATTTGCATCGATTTGTGCGTGTTGTGAACGCACATACCGGGGAACTTGAGCGTATCGAAGTGATTGAATTACTTTGGTTAGTGGCCTATGCCGACGGTCGTTTAGATCCCCACGAAGAACATATGGTCCGAAAAATCGCAGGCCTGCTGTACGTGGCACATGCTGACTTTATCTCAGCCAAACTCACTGCCCGTCAACAGCTCGGGCTCACTGATTAGTGAGTGAGCTGCGCGGTACCTAACTCGGTTTTGCAGGACTGAATGGCTTCTTTGATCAGGAAATTCACCAGTGTAGGTGAAATACTGTACATCTGAGCAATTTCTTTTTGCTTTAACCGTCCGTCACGATAAAAGCTCACCACGTTCTGATGGCGCTTAGACAGCTTCGCAATGGTGTGATTCACTTTTTCTGAGAGCTGTGCATCAATGAAGCGGGTTTCAATATTAGACTCTTCATCATCAAAGTGCTCACCATGCACAGATTCCATATCAACCAGACTTTCTCGACTTTGTTTGCGCAACATGTCAATGGCAATATTGCGGGCAACCTGATAGCAAAAACTCTTCGAATTTTTAACCTGGCAGTTCTGACAGGCTGACATACCAGACAAGCGAATAAAGGTATCTTGTAACGCATCCTCAGCGAGATAGGGGCAACGCAGAATGTTGTTTAAATAAGCAAGTAGCTTGGCTTCGTTTTCTGCAATGACATTTGACCACTTTTCACACGACTGCGGCACGGTAAGTTCTCCTGGTGTATTTGATTTAGATCCGTTATGGCGAATGATAATAGTTATCACTATTATGTTATTTCCTTTTGTCTTTTGTCGTCAAGTAGTTTTCTACTCCCGTTTGGCCCTTTAGTGGGTTCTTGATAGCGCACACCTTGCGAATCATGCCTGTGCTGGTTTACCTGCAGACCTGAGATAACGCGGTGTTGTGGATTGAACGCATTGGGGTGGTTTTTTGTTTTTATCTCGCGTCTAGCAGGGGAAGCCCCTCATTCTCTTTTCTGGGGCTTTTGCGTATTTTTAAACAAAAGGATTAATATGAAATCATTTACACTGGGCTTTGCAGGGCTCGCTATTTTGATGGGCAGCACACAGGCTGCCCCACTTTTCCCCCCAGCCCTGACAAACCCGCATAGCAACGAAGCTGTAAGCGTCACCCGCACCCAATTCGGTATCGCCCATGTCAAAGCACACAGTTTGTATGGGCTGGGCTATGGTAATGCTTATGCCCAGGCGCAAGATCATAGTTGTCTGCTGGCTGACGGTTACTTGCGACTGCGCGGAGAGCGGGCGCAATATCTTGGTGCACATCGTAATGAGGGAGATAATTACTTCCTGATGTCGGATATTGGCTATCGTATTCTGGACCTGCCCGGTCGAGCCACACAGCAATATTCGAGTTTATCGGCGAGTACGCGTGCATTGGCGGAAGGCTTTGCTGCGGGATACAATCAGTATCTTGAGGAAGTAGCCGCGGGTAACGCGCAACTGGACGAGATTTGTCGCGATGCTCCCTGGGTTAAGCCGATAACGGCACAGGATGTGATTGCTAACGTATTGCTTATGGGTGTGCAGGGTAGTGTGGGTAGGCTACTACCACAGCTAGTGCAGGCAGGGCCAGATAGTGAGACAACCCCAGCACAACAGAGTTACTCGATGACACTGACACCCGCTGAGCAGCTCACACAGGGGTCAAATGGTTGGGCGATTGGTAAAGCCCTGAGCCACAATGGACGAGGTATGGTGCTCGCCAACCCTCATTTTCCGTTCAATGGTAATTTTCGCTTCTGGACACATCACGCCACTGTACCCGGTGAGCTGGATGTGATGGGGGCGTCCGTTCTCGGGATGCCTGGTGTGGTCAATATCGGCTTTAACCGCAACCTGGCCTGGACCCACACCTATTCAACGGCACTACATCATGTGTTTTATGAACTGACGCTGGACCCGGACAACCCACGCCGATATCGTTATAAAGGTCAGTGGCATACGATGCGCGAACGTCACATCCAGGTTCCGGTTAAAACGGCTACCGGGATGCAAACGCACACCCATACTGCGTATGCCACACAGTTTGGTTTAATGCTTGAAGATCCTGAGCGCTTCCCCTGGCAGGGTGGGGTTGCCTATGCCGTCAGTGATGTAAATCTGGATAACTTCTCAGCAATAGACCATTGGTTGTCATACAACCGGGCCGCATCAGTAGCGCAATTGCGCGAAGCATCAAGGCGGTTTAATGGCTTGTCTTTTAATAATACGCTGGCAGCGGATAAATATGGTAACGCCTTCTATACCGACGACTCCAATGTCCCTAACCTGTCAGCGGCTGCTCTACACTGGTTACAGACTGACCCAAAATCTGCTGCTATTTTTGCCGCCACAGGTCAGGTGGTGTTGCCTGGCGATCGTGAAGAGATGATGTTTGATGGTGCCGTTGAGCTGGCCGAGGCACCGTCACTTAGCCGTCGTGATTATGTGCAAAACTCCAATGATTCTTTCTGGCTGAGCAATGCCTCACAACCACTGCGCAATGTCTCTCCTTTGTATGGTCCGGTGGATGTACAACAAACGGAGCGTAGTCGGTATGCTTATGCGTTATTGCGCTCAGGGTCAGGACGAGATGGTCGTTTCAACCTGGACGAACTGGAGCATATCATGCTCGGTAACGGCAGTTATTTTGCCAGTGAGCGCGGTGTTATCGCCGGCTTATGCCAGCAATATGCGGGCCAACGTTGGGCTTTGAACGAACAGCTTGAAGTTGATGTAGATCCCGTCTGTGCGGCGTTCGCACAATGGGATGGACGCTTTGACCTGACATCGAAAGCGGCACATCTGGCGCGCGAATTTTTCCGTGTGCTCGACAGGCGTCAGGATTTTGTGGTGCCGTTTAATCCCAGGTTTCCAACTACCACACCGCACACGATTAAATCTGACCCTGAGATCCTGAAAAAATTGCTCCGTGCTGCGGCTGATCTGCAGCACTATGGTTTTGCACTGGATGCGCCATTTGCTGAGATCCAGTATATGCAAAAGGGCACGGAGCGTTTGTCGTGGGCTGGGCCTGAACATCAAAGTGGCGGGTTCAATGTGTTTGCAACCCACAATACGATGGATCTGACCAGTTTTGCCGCGCAGCCATCGGCGCCACTTACCAGTGTGGTTGATGGGCGACCATTATGGTCTGGACTACGTGAGGCAGGCTATGGTGTGAACTTTGGTTCTAGCTGGATGATGGTGGTGGGCTTTGATGACAATGGTCCGGTTGCCCGCGGTTTGCTGAGTTATTCGCAAAGTGCCAATCGTGACTCAGAGCATTTTAGTGACAGTAGCCGCCATTATAGTGCGCAACAGGGGTTGGTCGAATTGCCATTTTATCCCTGGCAGGTGTCAATCAATAAGCTCAGTACGACCAAACTGATCGTGAAAAAAGACTAAAAAACCCGGACTGTCGCGCGTCACTATGCCGACAGTCTGATTTTTGGAGAAAACGATGAGCTTTGATAACGAAAATGGCACCTTCAAGGTCCTGATTAACCAGGAAGAACAATATTCACTTTGGCCCAGTTATAAAAGCGTGCCCGGTGGCTGGCAAGATGTGGGTGTTGAAGGCGATAAAGAGACTTGCCTGGCCTACATCAATGCGCACTGGACTGATATGCGTCCATTAAGCCTTCGCCAGGCGATGGATCAGTAAGTTTCCCGGCGCCGCCTGAACAGTTTAGATGCTGAACAGCGCCAGTGCGCGGCTAATATCCATCGCACTGCCTTGCCACACTGCCAGTTTATTCACGGAGTACCCCATGACCGCCACGACGATAATGGATCGCCTTGCCCACCATGCAGCACAACAGCCACAACAAACCGCGCTGATCTGCGTAGATAAAAAAGCACACACACGCTGGAGTTTTCAGGCGTTGTATGAACAGAGTTTACAGCTGGCAGGGCATCTGCAGCACCACGTCAGTGCGGGTGATCGTGCCTTGATCCTGATGGATACCGGCATTGAATATGTGACCAGCTTTCTTGCTTGTCAGCATTTGGGCGTGACTGCCATACCTAGTTTTCCACCCGAGTCGACGAAAGCGCAACATATTGCTCGTACCGTGGGGATTGCCGAAGATGCCAGTGCTCGCCTGGTGCTGACAACTTCGCGATTCACAGAAACAGTCGCGGGTATGTGCGAGGCACTGGATGGGATTGTTATGCAGGTGGTAGACGAATTAAACACGCCTGCGCCTGAAGCACCGCGCCACTCAGCGCACAGTGACGAGATTGCCTTCTTACAGTACACCTCGGGCTCAACCGCCAAACCAAAAGGCGTGATGGTCAGTCATGGTAATTTGCTGGCCAATGAAGCGGTGATCACCGAACGAATGCAAACAACTCAATCCGATGTGATGGTCAGTTGGTTGCCGCTGTTTCATGATATGGGACTGATAGGTGGACTGTTGCAGCCTATCTACGTCGGTTATCCGTTGGTATTGTGTTCACCGCGTTTCTTTATGGAACGTCCGGCTCGCTGGCTACAACTGATCGGTGAATATGGCGGCACTGTCTCTGGCGGCCCCGACTTTTCTTTCCGCCTGTGTCTGGAGCGGATCCGTGACAAGCAGCTGGCAGATTTGGATCTGAGCACTTGGCGCGTTGCGTTCTCGGGTGCAGAACCAATCCGCCACGATACCCTGTTGGATTTCGCGGAGCGTTTTGCACCGCAGGGCATGCAAGCGTCGGCCATTTACCCATGCTATGGTCTGGCTGAGGGTACTTTGATGGTGACTGGCACAGAGGCCGGTGGTGGTGCCGTGATCCGTGCCTTTGACAATCAGGGACTAGCATCGGGCCGGGCAGAAGTAGTCGATGCCCGTGATCTCCGGGACAGTGACGCATACTGCCATCAGGTTGGCTGTGGCCAGGTTGCCAGCAACCACCTGCTCAGGATCACGTGTCCGCAATCGCATCGCGCACTGGCTGATGGTGAAATTGGTGAGATCTGGTCTGCCGGACCCAGTATTGCACTGGGCTACTGGCAGAATGAGCAAGCCACCCAGGATACGTTTGTTGAGCTCGATGGACATCGCTGGCTGAGAACTGGTGATGTTGGTTACGTATTCGACGGTCAACTTTACATCTCAGGTCGACAAAAAGACTTGATCATTATGAATGGCCACAATGTCTATCCGCAGGATATTGAGCGGGCTATTGAGGCTGAACTGAGCTTTGTGCGCAAAGGTCGGGTGTCGGCGTTTCCGGTGCCCAGTGAAGACAGTGGCGAAGGCATTGGCCTTGCAATCGAAACCAGCAACAGCTATCGCAATGAGGTTCCCGCACAGCAAACAGCGTTAATTGTACGTGACTTTATTACTGAGCATTTTGCTGCCTGTCCGGAGCTGGTATTGCTGTTAGATCAGGGGGGCTTGCCAAAAACCTCTAGTGGTAAGCTTCAGCGCAGTGCCTGTTTGAAGTTACGTAACGCCAATGAACTGGCCAGTTATGGTGATTTTGACCTGACTCAGCTGCAACAGCTCACGGCGCAAGGCTCATTGCCAGGCAACGCACACTGGGATGAGCTGACCCAGCAGCTGGCACAATGCTGGCAAAGTGTGCTGCGTTATCCGGTCAATCATGATGATGCGGATTTCTTTGCGCTGGGAGGCAGCTCAATCAAAGCGGCGCAATTACTGGCGCGAGTCCAGAATGAGCTGGATTGTCAGCTCGACCCTAGCAGTTTATTTGCAGCGCATCGCTTTGGTGATTTCTGTCAGCGTGTAAGAGACGTAAAAGATGCACCCAGCGTGCAGATCACCCCTCAACAGTTGAGCGATTACCCGCTCAGCGCACAGCAGCAAAGACAATTATTCTTATGGCAACTGGAGCCCAATAGCAGCGCTTATCACATTGGTGCGACCATGCAGTTAGCCGGTAAAGTGGATCCGCAACGACTTGAGCAGGCCTGTGCTCAGGTGCTGGCCCAACAACCCGCGTTGCAACAAGCCTATTTTAAAACGACGGATGGCCAGTGGCGTCAGCGCACTGCTGCACAGCCCTTACAGTGGCAATTTCATGATCTATGCAATGCCGCAGATGCGAGCACTCAGGCTGACGCATTACAGCGCACTTGCTATGAAACGCCGTTTGCGCTGGGCGACGGAGAGAATTTCCGTGCTGCATTGATCAGTGAGTCTGACCAGACACATCGCCTGGTGCTGGTCATGCACCATATTGCCAGTGATGCCTGGAGCTTCGATTTGTTGTTGGGGGCGATCTCGCGTCACTATAACGCGTTGTGTAACAACGCCGAGGATGGCGGTGTGCTTGAATATAATGACATCCAGTATGGGGACTTTGCACTATGGCAGCAGGAGTGGCTGACCTCTGAAGCTGCCGCGACGCAGCTGAACTACTGGCAGGAACGGCTGGATGGCCAAGGGGATGAGGAGTTACTGGCACCCGAGCAGGCGAGACGCAGTGATTTGGCAGCGCCAATGGGCGTGATGCGTTTTACCTTGGATCACAAACACACCGATAAGCTGCAACAGCTTGCACATAGTCAAAGTGCCAGTCTGTTCATGCTGTTATTGAGTAGTTTGCAGGTGTTGTTTTATCGCCTCAGTGGCAAACGTCAGCCGCAGATTGGCGTGGCGGTTGCCAACCGTAACCTTGCGCAGTTACACAATCTGGTTGGCTTTTTCATCAATACTCAGGTGATCCGTGGCTCGGTATCACCGGAGCAAAGTTTTACTCAGTTGCTGGAAGCTTGCAAACAAACGGCACTGGACGCACAGCGTTATCAGGACTATCCGTTTGAAAAGCTGGTGGAAGTGCTGAATCCACAGCGTGCATTGGGACAGACGCCGCTGTTTCAGGTGATGTTTAACCATCTTGAGCAGGATGTGGCTAAGACACTGACGCTGGCCGACTGTACCACAGTCGATGCGCAATCGTTGCAACAGCAGGCGCAGTTTGACCTCAGTATCGACTCACGGCTGGATGAGCAGGGTCAGCTGAGCATTGAACTACAGTACAATCAGGCGCTCTATCAACAGAGTACCATTGCACGCTTGTCCGAGGCGTATCAGCAACTGCTTAATCAGCTGCCACAACAAGCACAGTTGGCAATTGGTAATCTGTCTTTAGGCGCTGAGCAGGCACAATTACCTGAGGCAGCAACGGGGACTGCAGCTTCGGCGCCGGCTGCTCAGTGGCTGACATCGGTCAGCGAGTATGCTGCTAGTAACCCGGATGCAACCGCGGTGATCTTTGACGATCAACATTATAGCTATGAGTGGCTGGAGCAAACGGCCAACCGGCTTGCCCATGGTCTGATTGGCCAAGGTCTGGGTGGTCAGGTGGTCGGGATTATGCAGGCACGAAAACCCCTGATGCTGGCCTCGGTGCTGGCCTGTTTAAAGGCCAGTGCTGCCTACTTGCCATTGGACCCTAACTTCCCGCAAACGAAGCTGGCACACATGGTCAATGACAGTGGTTGTGCCGCTATCTTGGGTGAACAGACTGACATCACCTTGCCTGTGTCTTGTATTTCTCCACTGGCGTTACTCAGTGAATATCACGAACACAGCACTGTACCGGTTGTGGTCCATCATGCCCGGTCTCTGGCCTATTTAAACTACACCTCTGGCTCGACGGGTCTGGCGAAAGGCGTGGCGATTGAGCATCAGGCGCTGGCCAGCTACATAGAGTCGGCAAAAGTCTTTATTGCATTGAGTCATCAAGACGTTGTACTGCAATTTGCCACCATTAATTTTGATGCCTTTGTGGAGCAAGTGTTCCCCAGCTGGGCAGTGGGTGCTGCTGTGGTTTTGCGTGGTGATACGCTGTGGGACGCTGAGACCCTTTATCAACAGGCGCAGCGCCACGGTATTACCGTGATGGATCTCAGTGCCGCTTATTGGCGCAGCATTGCCGCCAGTTGGGCGCGAATGGCGACCACCACGCCATTGTCACTGCCTAATTTGCGTCAGGTACACTCAGGCGGTGAGGCGATGTCAGAGCAGGGCATTTCGGACTGGCGCGCAGCAGGTCTGGGTGAGGTTCGCCTGCTGAATACCTATGGACCGACAGAGATTGTGGTTGAGGCGGCCATTCATGATTGCCGCACGCTGAATGCGGGCGAGGTTGTGCCGCTGGGCCATGCCCTGAATGGACGCCGTCTTTACGTACTGGATCACAACCTTCAGCCTGTGGCCGAAGGTCAGGTGGGCGAGCTGTATATCGGCGGAGATATCCTGGCGCGCGGGTACTGGCAACGTCCGGCACAGACGGCAACCAGCTTTATCGCCGATCCGTTTGCGGATACTGGTGCTCGCATGTACGCCAGTGGTGATCTGGTTAGCTGGCAAAATGGTGCGCTGCATTATCATGGTCGCAGCGACCACCAGGTTAAAATTCGCGGCTTCCGGGTTGAACTGGGTGAGATTGAGACCCGTCTGACACAGCTGCCAGATGTGGATATGGCAGTGGTGATCACCGAGCAGCAGGCGCAAGCTTTAAGCCTGATAGCCTATGTACAAAGCGACCGTCATGATGATCCAGACTATGTAGTCAGGCTCAAGCGAGCGCTGGCTGAGCAGCTACCTGATTACATGGTCCCGGCGCAGATTGTGGCACTGGCACAGTTGCCCATCAATGCCAGCGGCAAGCTGGAGCGTCAGCAACTACCAAAAGTAACATCCGCGCAGGCCCCGTCAGTCAGCACGGCTGCCAATCAGACCGAGCAGGCACTGGAAGCGGTCTGGGCGAAGCATCTGGCGATGAGTCAGGTTGATCGCAATGCGAACTTCTTCGATTTAGGAGGGCATTCGTTACTGCTGATGGCGGTCTTCGACGATTTGAAGCCACAGTTTGCTCAGTTACAACTGACCGACTTATTTGCCTATCCCAGCATTGCGAGCCTGGCAGCATATCTGGACCAGTCACAAACAACACAGTCACAAACAAACAGCGCCCCGAGTGGCGCCCGGCAGCGTCGCGGCATGGGCGCCGTCGCTGCCCGCAAACGTAAAGTAAGAGAATCATAATCATGTCAGAACAGCATTATAGTGAACTGGATATTGCCATCGTCGGGATGGCCGGGCGTTTCCCTGATGCGGATAACGTCGATGCCTTGTGGCAAAATATTCGCGCCGGCCGTTGCGCAGTCCAAAGTTACGACGACGAGGCGCTGCGTCGTGCCGGCGTGAGTGAGTCTGACCTGAGCGACCCGGATTATGTGAAACGCGGCATTCCGTTTGACGGGCTGGCACAGTTTGATGCCGAGTTTTTTGGCTACACGCCAAAAGAAGCCGAACAGCTGGACCCACAGCAGCGTCACTTTTTGCAAACTTGCTGGCATGCCATGGCGCATGCCGGACTGGCACAGGGTGAGCTGACCGGCGTCTATGCCGGATGTGGTGTCCCTGCCTACTTGATGCAAAATCTGCTGCAAGGACAGTCACGTGATATCACCAGCCTGCTGGCGCTCACCAATGGTAACGACAAAGATTCACTGGCTACGCGGGTGAGCTACGAGCTAGATCTCAAAGGTCCGGCTGTCACCGTTCAGACCGCTTGCTCAACCTCACTGGTTGCGGTGCATATGGCGTGTCGTGCGTTACAAAACTTTGAGTGCGACTCAGCCCTGGCAGGCGGCGTGTGGCTCAATCTGACTCAGGATCAGGGGTATCATGCCCCGGCTGGTGGTAGCTTGTCGCCATCTGGTCAGTTGAGTGCTTTTGGTGAGCAGGCAGATGGTATTCTGATCGGCAGTGGTAGTGCCGCGGTGGTATTAAAGCGCCTGGCAGAAGCGCAGGAAGACGGCGACCACATTCTGGCAGTGATCAAAGGCTCAGCCATCAACAATGATGGCCGAGATAAGGTCGGTTATACGGCACCGAGCGTGAATGGTCAGGCCAACGCCATTATGGCTGCACTGGAGTTTGCAGACATTGACCCGCAAAGTGTGGGGTATATTGAAGCCCATGGCACCGGTACTGAACTGGGCGACCCAATCGAAATTGCTGCGCTGAGTCAGGCTTATGCCGGTGATGTAAAGCAATATTGTGCAATTGGTTCTGCTAAAACCAATCTTGGCCACTTGGATGCCGCGGCTGGGGTAACGGGTCTTATTAAGGCAGTTCAGGCGCTACGTCACCAGGAATTGCCGCCCAGTCTGCACAGTCAGCCTTTGAACAGCAAAATTGATTTTGCCAATAGTCCCTTCTACGTCAATACCGAGCTAAAACCCTGGCACAGTGAAGGCGTTCGTCGTGCGGCAGTAAGCTCCCTAGGCATGGGGGGCACCAACGCCCATGTGATCCTGGAAGAATACAATCAGCCAGATACCGAGCACAGCGCGGACTCGGCATGGCAAGTCCTGCCTATCAGTGCCAGCAGTCAAAGTGCTTTGGTTCGTCAGACTCAGGCGCTGGCCGATACATTGCAACGCTCACCAGAGCAGTTTGCACAGTTGGCCGCACAGTTACAGCATAAACGCAGTGCGCTGGCGGTGCGTTATGCCTGTGTGGCAGAAAATGCCGAGCAGGCCATCGCACAGTTACTGCGTGAGCCACAGGGCGATAAAGCGGTAGCGCCTCGGGTGGCACTGATGTTTTCGGGGCAGGGATCTCAGTATGTGACTATGGCACAGCCGTTACTGCGCGAAGTGCCGGTGTTTAAAGCCGCTTTTGATGAGGTGATGGGCTATTTCCCTGACACGTTGCAGCAAGAGCTACACAGTGTCTTTTCACCCGCAGACAGCGAGATCCTGACGGCTAACCAGTTACTGAATCAGACTCGTATTACTCAACCTGCTTTATTTGTAGTGGCTTATGCTATGGCGAAATGCTATGAGGCCCATGGTGTGGTGATCAGTGCCATGCTGGGTCATAGCATTGGCGAATATGCGGCAGCCTGTCTGGCTGGAGTAATGACGCTGGAGGTTGCAACCAAACTGGTGGCAGCTCGTGGCGAAGTATTGCAAAACATGGCGCCGGGCACCATGCTTTCGGTGATGGCCAATGGCGATGCCATTGCTCCTTACCTCAATGATGCGTTGGACATTGCGGCACTGAACAGCCCGACTAATACTGTGATTGCTGGTACGCGAGAAGCGATTAAGGCTTTACAGGGTGAGTTAAAAGCCGCCGATATTGCCGCGACGCGTCTGCATGTGTCACATGCTTTCCACAGTCATCTGACCGAATCAGTCTTGCCTGACTTTGCCAGTACGCTGGAACAAGTACTGAGTGCATCGCCGCTTCAGGCGCCAAATGTCCCGTTTGTGTCTAACGTCAGTGGCACCTGGATCACAGCAGAGCAGGCCTGCTCTGCTCAATACTGGCTCGACCATATTCGTCAGCCGGTGAACTTTGTGGCTGGCGTAAAGGTGCTTGCAGAAAACGCGGATGTCTTGATTGAAGCCGGACCGGGCGACACTTTACAAAAACTGGCCAAGCAATCAGTGAGTGAAGAGAAGGTTGTATTGCACTCCGTGTCTCACGCACGCGACCTCAAGGCCCCGTTGCCACCATTTGGCAAAACTTTGGCTAAGCTATGGCAGTTGGGCTGTGCGGTTGATTTTGCTCAGTTAACAGTACGTCCACATGGCCAGTTAAATCTGTTGCCGGAATATGTGTTTGCCGACACAGAGTATTGGGTTGAACCCGGTGTAACCGCCTCGGCGGTCCCAGTTGCGAGCACTAGCGCAGGTCAGCAAGGTGCGCAGTTGTATGCCCCACAATGGCAGCAATGTGTTGCGCTTCAAGCCGTAGCGTCATTGACCGGCAAGCGGGTGCTGTTGCTGGCAGCGGATATCCCTTTGGTATCACAGCTGAGTGCGGCATTGACGCAGGCAGGTGCTGAGTTGACACAGGTCTGGCAGGGAGACACCTTTTCAGTCATAGAAGAGAAGACTTATCGCCTGAACTTGCAAGATGGCGCGCAATTGAGTGAACTGAGCCAGGCCGTGGGTGACTTTGATCAGGTGGTAGACACCCGCTTTATGTTACCTCAGTCGTCCGGTACTTTGGCTTACAACACGTTGTTGCCTGTGGTGCAGTGGTTGATGTCGCTTGGCGGACGTCCGCTGAGTATCGTCGCGACTGAGCTATTTAATGTGTTGGGTGATGACACGGTCAGTGCAGAAAAGGCCTCAATGTTAGGGCTCACGCGGGTTGCACCTTTGGAGCTAGCCTCACAAACCTGTCAGGTACTGGCACTGACACAGGAGATGGCAAACAACCCGAGCAATAAATTAACTGGCCGTCTGGTGGCCGATCTGGTCCATGGTGACGAGGAAATCGCTTATCGGGGCACACATCGTTTTGCTTTGACGCAAATTGAGGTGAGCGCGCAAAGCGTGGCTGGATCTGTACCTGGGGTAACCTTAATCACAGGTGGTTTGGGTGGCATCGGTCTGGCGCTGGCGAAGCACCTGGCCGGACAGGGCCATACCTTGGTGCTGCAAACGCGTCAGCAAATGGCTGAGCCTGCACAGTGGGCACAGTTGAGCGAAGATGAGCAGCAGCCACAGAAACTGCGTGAGCGTTATCAGCAACTGCATGCGTTGCAGCAAAGTGGTGCCAGGCTTACCGTGATCAGCGCCGACGTAACGGATATGGTGCAGATGCAAGCGGCGCTTACTCAAGCGCAGGCTGAAGTGGGCACCGTCACTCAGGTGATCCATGCTGCGGGTCTGCCCGGTGGTGGCTTGCTCAAGGAGATCTCCGCAGAGCAGGCACAGCAAAGTGCCGCGGCCAAAGTGCAGGGCACACAAACGCTATTGCAGCTGTTTGCCGATACGCCGTTGACGCGCATGGTGCTGTGCTCCTGTCTGGCCTCAATCGTGGGTGCATTTGCGCAAAGTGATTACTGTGGCGCTAATAGTTATCTGGATGCAGTCGCACAACAAGACCACCCATTTACCGTGCAGGTACTCAACTGGGATGCCTGGCTGAACACGGGGATGACGGCCAATATTAGTTTGGCTGATGGACTGGGACTAAGCCACAGTGAGGCATGTCAGTTGTTTGATGCCGCACTAAGCTTGGATCTGGCTCAGGTTTACTGTACCAGTACCGAATGGTCGCAATTGTGTGCAGCTACTCGGGCGACGGAGCAGGCGCTGCTGGCACGACTGAACAAACCCAAAGGTCATGCTCGTCCTGAGCTGGCGGTGGAATACGAAGCACCAGAAAGTGAGCTGGAACACAAACTGGTGGCCTTGTGGGCCGAATATCTGGGCTTTGAACAGATCGGTATTTTCGACAGCATGCTGGAGCTGGGCGGCGATTCGCTGGTGGCGATCCAGATGCTGGCCAAGGCCAAGCAAATGTTTTCGGTTGAGCTGGAGCCGGCCGCTTTCTTTGAAGATCCGACCATAGACAATCTGGCCTTTATGATTGAAGAGCAGCTGGTTGCTCAGTTGCAAACACACTAACTTCCCCCTGCGGCCTCACCTTGAGGCCGCACTCTTATCCAGGCTGATCTGTTCTCTTTGCATTTATTAATGAATTACTTGGTCGCAAGGCTTGCGATCTGTTTTGTGATATTATAACATTTCCGTATTGTTATAATATAACGTTGAGATGTAAGGTAGTATTCATGATTTTCAGAGCAAAGGTCCTGGCAGCGGCAGTATCAGCCGTGTTGTTGTCCGCATGTGGTGGTACAGAGCACAATGTAACACGCACAGCACAGCCAGCCGTCGCTGAGGAAGCAAAGGCGACTGAGTCTGAAAAAGAAGCTGATCATGACGAGCATGACCACGATGAGGGCGTGACCGATGTTGCTGGTCGTCTGGTGGTTAGCACTGCTGACAGTAATGTACTGCATGTTTACTCAATCGCAGATCAGGCCTTGATTGAATCAATTGGCCTGACGCATATACCTGATTACTTATATGGTTCGGAGAATCATCGGTATGCGATTTCTGTACAACGTACGGATGGCATAGTGGAGTTCTTAGATGGTGGTTTATACCAGGAAGCGCATGACGATCATTTCCATGCCCATCAGGACGCGCCGGCAGCGGTATCCTTCCATCTGGAGTCGGTGAAACCGACTCATGTCACGGTCAATGAAGGCGGTATCGCGGTCTTCTCTGATGGCGATGAGGCAAGTCAGCAAAGCGCTTCCGTGGCGGTCTTTAATGAGTCGCACATCAGCGGACAGAACACAGAAGTTGCGGTGCTGGAGTACAGTACTCATATGCATGGCGCAGCCCAGGCACGCGGTGAGCACCTGATCAGCACATTGCGCGACAGCAGCAGTGAGTCAACACTGCCTTCGCAAATAGGCTTGTTCCATGCGCATGGCGACCATTTTGATAGTGAAAAAGTTTTTGATGTAAGCTGTCCCGGATTGCACGGCAGTGCACAAAATGAAGAAACAATCGTCTTTGGTTGTACTGATGGTGTGGTCCTGATCACCCAAGGAGGCCAGGCCTTCGGTGCAACCAAAATCGCAAACCCCGAGAGTTTTGTTGAAGGCCAGCGTGTTGGCGCTTTGAAAGGTCATCATCACAGTGACCAGTATATTGCGAAAGTGGCTGACCAGTTGTTTATGCTGGACACGCATGACGCTGAGTTAGAAGCGCTGGAGTGGCAAGTAACCAATGACCATAGCATCAGCGATTATGGGTTCAGTGCCAGTGGTGAGCACATTATTGTGATGGATAGCGCAGGTAAGCTGAATGTCTTTGCAGCGCACGAACATGATGGTGAACATCACTGGGAAGCCGAGCATGAAGTGATGGTTAGTGAGAGCGCATTGGCCACCGGACAAAGCTTCTCATTGGCATTTTCTCAGGCTGAAGAGGCGGTATTTGTCAGCGATTCGGCGAATAAACTGATTAAGAAATTCGATTTGGAAGCCGGTGAATGGTCACAGACCTTTGAGCTGGATATTGTTCCAAGCAGGCTAGTGTGGCTGGGGGTCGCCAAAAGTGAAGCGGCGCACGACGAGCATGAACACTAATACCAATTTGCTTAATTACGTGTTCCATTTTGAGGCGAGGAAATATCGTCGATAACAAGGCAAAAATTTTGCTATTTAGTTGTTCTAAATTAGAAATTTTTAACACCGTTAGCGTCATATTTGCTCCTTCAAATTGAACAGGTATTAAGTGAAATTGGTATATTTTGCCATAACCTTTTTTGTAGTGTTAGTAAGCCATCTCGGGTCAAACCAGGTGGCTTTTTTCTTGCCCGTAGATTGGCACTGGGACCGATTTGTGAGACGCTGCCTGCTCTATACGAATAGTAAACAGGACATATCATGCAGATCCGCACCGCAACCCCAGAAGACCTGCCAACTTTAAGCCAATTAGAGCAAGCCGTGATTGCCGCCGAGCGACCTTTTAATAAAGCCATTAAAGCAAAGGGCGCCTATTATTATGACTTGCCAGCGCTACTTGCCTGTCCTGACAGTTTGCTGGTTGTCGGTGAGCAAGATAGTAAGATTGTGGCCACAGGGTATGTGCAACACCGACAGTCGAAAGCTCAGCTGGCGCATGAGCGCCATGGTTATCTGGGCTTTATGTATGTCGATCCCGATTATCGCGGTCAGGGGCTTAACCAGGCGATCATGACACATCTGATGAACTGGAGTAAGCAGCAGGAGATCCGCGACTTTTATCTGGATGTTTACAGTGATAATCAGGGCGCGATACGGGCCTATGAAAAAGCGGGGTTCAGGCCTTGCTTGCTGGAGATGAAAGTGCACCTGAGCGAGGGATAGGGAAAGTTATTTCCCAGTTTGTGACAGTTACATTATCTTTTTGATAATAATTATTATTTTTACTAAATTTGCTGATTTTTGCTTCGTCTGGTTGTCGGAAATACAACTAGGATGAAATAATGAACAAACTCAAATACAGCATTCTGCCGCTCGCCCTTGCCGTGTCACAAGCCGTTATGGCCGACGATGACGCTGAAGTCAAATCGATTGAACAGATCGTGGTCTATGGTGAGAATAGTCGCAATTCACTAAAAGATACCACTTCTTCCATCGCGGTGATCGATGAAGAGCAACTGAAAAGTGGTCAGGTTAATTCTTACCTGGATGCTTTGCAGGGCATTGCAAACGTGGTCGTGACAGGTGGCTTACCAGCCATTCGGGGTCAGCAAGGCCAGGGTGTATCGCAAGGGTTTGGGTCATTTTCATCGGGCGCAAAGCCACGTATTTCTATTATGCGCGATGGCGTGGCAGAGCCGTATGTTGCAAAAGTCAGCGGCGATCTGGGTTTGTGGGATGTGGAGCAGATCGAAGTGTTACGTGGTCCACAGTCTTCTAACAGTGGTCGTAACAGCAGCGGGGGTGTGGTCTATATCAAAACCAAAGAGCCTTCACTGACCGATATCGAAGCGGGTGTGCGAGTAGGTTATTCCGATCTGAACGAGCAAAGTGAGCTGGCAGGTGTGGTATCTATCCCACTGCTGGAAGATCAGCTTGGCGTGCGTGCCAGTGTACAGCGCGTTGTAGGCGATCTGCATCACACTTTCCAATACGATCAGGGCTACCCATTTGATCCAAATGCTTATGACAGTACCCGTGCAGATATTAAAGTGAAGTGGCAGCCGGCTGGCATACAGGGCCTGGACATGTTACTGCATTATGTGGACAGCGAAGACACAGGTGAGCGCGACTGGACCGTTGAAGGGCCTGAAATTGCACCGATTTCAGACTGGGTAGTCGGTTACGAACGGGTTCGTAACCCGGCAACCGGCCTGTTCGTTGCGCTGGGGTCTGGTGCCAGAGACAAAACGTCGGATTATAAGCGTTGGTCATTGCGTACCCGATATGAGATCAACAGTCAGTTTGACTTTGAACTGATGGTATCAGATACCGATTACAGTTATATCTTTGAGCAATATCCCACCTATTGGTTTGTGCGTATGGAAGAAGAAGGGCGCACTTATGATGCTAAGATTTCTTATGACGGCGATGCGGGCATCAGCGGCTACCTTGGCTACTATCATAACGAGCGCGATCAAGCATTTTTCCGTGAAAGCTGGTATCAGGGCACGGACGACAGCAGCTCAAAGGCCATTTATGGTGAGCTGACCTTCGCATTAACTGACACCACGCGCTTGGTCGCTGGTGGTCGTGTGACCGACGAATCACAATTTAGGATCTTTGATGGTTTTGGTTTAGGGCCTCAGGGTCTGCGTTTTGACATTGATGTTGATAACCGCATTTACTTACCTAAGTTGGCAGTGTTGCACGACCTGGGCGAGACCACGACGCTAAGCGCCAGCTTCAGAAAGGGCTATACCTCTGGTGGCGGTGATTTCCACTGGTTTACGCGCACCAATTACACCTTTGAGCCGGAATATGTCGATACGTTTGAGTTGGGCGCACGTGCCACGCTGCTGGACGGCGAACTGTCGGTATCAGCGAACCTGTTCTATAACGATTACTCTAATTACCAGCTGCTAGGCCGTGGTCCAAGTGGTGATGCGCGAGACAGTAAAGTGCTGAATCTGGCACAGGTTGAAAGTTATGGTTTGGAAACCGAAGCGCGCCTGGCAGTAACCGAGGATCTGACCTTATCTGCTAGCCTGGGTTTGCTGGACAGCAACATCGACGAAGCCAATGCGCAAAACCGAGATTCCGAAGGCCTGGACTTGCCTATGGCGGCAGACGTCACTCTGGGGTTTGGCGCCGAGTACTGGCTGACTGAGCAGCTACAACTGACTGCTCGTAGTAACTATGTCGGCGAGTATTACAGTAAGCTGGGTGGTAAGGATATTCACTTAGCTGGTGATTATACCGAGGTTAACTTCTCTGTAGCGTACGTGACTGAGCAATGGCGCATTAATGCCTACGTGAACAACGCCTTTGATAATGAAAGCCTGCTACGTGGTGAGCGTCATGACGGCATGACTGAGCAATATAAACACCTTGCAGGTGAATTCCGTTACGCGCGTTTAAGCGACCCAAGAACGGTAGGGATCTCCTTTAGCTATACGCTGTAATCCCTGTGCAGCCCGGGCTGGAATAACAGCCGCCCGGGCCTGTCAGTGTGGCACTTTCCCTTCCTTCGCCACGCTGGAAAAATTTCCCCTTCAAGGTGGATTTTTGCCACCGCCATTCGTCTTGCAGTCATATTTTAGAATCCCAATTTAGCTGACTGCAGTGGAGCCAGAATGTCACAGCAAAGACGTACCAGAAGAAATCGCGCCATTTCGTCCCTCTCTAGTGAAGATCAACAACGCCTGCAGGCCCGTATTTCTGAGGCCTCGGAAACGACCGGCCAACTGACGGTGAGTGTAGCCCCCGGTGAGCAGGTGCCGCTGACTGCCGCACAGCAGATTTTGTGGTATGCCTGGAAAATGGACCCGGCAGATGCGTCTTACAACCTGGCTGGCGCTTTACATTTTGATGGCCAGTTGCAGCCATCGCGCGTGAAACAGGCATTCGATGTGCTGCTGGCTAAACATTCTGGTTTACGTATTCGATTTGTTGAAGCCGCTGAGCAGGTCTATCAGATTGATGGTCAATATCAGCAACTGGACGTGACTGAACTGACGGTGCACGACGAACAGCCGGACGATCCGATCCGTGCCTTTGTGGAGCAGCCGTTCGATTTATGCCAGGCGCCTTTGCTGCGCATTGCGATTGCCACCCGGGGCACGCAAACCAGCCTCATCGTGACTATGCATCACATCATTACCGATGGCACCTCGATGCAGCAATTGCTGGATGAGTTTGTTGCGCTGTATGGTGCACAAGGCACAGCCGATCGGACTCCGGTACCGGGCTTTTTAGAATTTGCTAAATGGGAGCAACAGCAGGAACGCTCCGAGTTATTTGCCACACAACTGGCAAACTGGTTGCCACACTTAGTGGAGACCGATGACACCCTTAGACTGCCGGCCCGCGACCACCAGCGCCATGACCTGAATTATCAGGTTGGCTTTGAAACCCGCCCGGTGCCAGGGGTGTTGTGGCAAAAGATCAGCGCAATGGCAACGCAATATCAAATTACCCCATATCTGATTTTACTGACGGCATGGCAAACCTTACTGGCCCGGCTCAGTGGTGGGCAGCATATTCGGGTGGGTGTACCTATAGCTAATCGTCACCGCAGTGAAACGCAAAACGTGGTGGGCTATTTTGTTAATACTCAGGTGATGCCAATCCTGGTGGGTGACAGCGACAGTTTTCAACAATTACTGGAAAAGAATACCGCAATGAGCCGGGTGGCGCAGAGTAACCAGGACTTACCAATCGACAAGCTGGTTGAAGCGATAAAGCCAGCGCGACAGCGCGGTGTGCATCCGGTTTTCCAGGTGATGTTTAATTACCTGCGCCGTGACAAGCGTAATTTTAGCCAGCTTGAGTCACTTACCTTGTCTGGCACGCAAATGTACCGCTTTGGTATGCCGTTTGACTTGCAACTGGATGTGATTGAAGACATCACTGATGGCACCAGCCTGAACCTGGTGTTTGCCAGTGAGTTGTATGATGCGGATTTTGCGGTGCAATGTCTGACACAGCTAGTCTCTTTGCTGGATACCTGCCTGAGTGACCCAGATCAGCCTGTTAATAATGTCTCCTTGCTGCAAAGCGCACAAACTCGGGCCTTGCTGGATACCGGCACAGGCACCCCGGCGTTTGACTATCAGCGTCCAATCACGACACTGATCAGTGAACAAAGTGTGCGTACGCCCGAGGCGGTGGCGCTGCGCTTTGCCCAGCAGAGCATGACTTATGCTGAGCTGGAGCAGGCCTCTAACCAACTGGCGCACTGCCTGAATGCCCGGGGCATTGGTGCAGAAGACAAAGTGGCGCTGGTGTTTGAACGTAGCCTGGAAATGGTGATAAGCATTCTGGCAGTGGTGAAGGCCGGTGCGGCCTATGTACCGCTGGAGCCGTCACTGCCCTTGGATCGCATTGCTTATATCGCCAGCAACAGTGGTTTATCGCTGTTCTTAGGCGATGACTCTCTGACGCGTCTGGACAGCCTGAGTGATTTGGCTGAGCGCATCACCTATCAAAGTTTATCATTGGCAGACTATCCCTCGCAGTTACCTGCGCACGAAATCCCGGCAACTCAGCTGGCCTACGTGATTTACACCTCAGGTTCGACTGGTAAGCCCAAAGGCGTGGGTAATCAGCACAGCGCGATTTACAACCGTATCGCCTGGCAGCAGTCGGCTTATCCGATTGGCGCAGACGACAAAGTGCTGCAAAAGACCCCCTTCGGATTTGACGTGTCGGTGTGGGAGTTCTTCTGGCCGTTAATGTACGGTGCGGAGCTGGTGATTGCCGAGCCGGGTGCGCACAAAGACAGCACCCAGCTGCTCGACACCATTAATCATTTTGGCGTCACCACCTTGCACTTTGTACCCTCGATGTTGCAGGCGTTTATTGGCCATGAGTCGGTGCATACCGCGACCAGCATTCGCCGAATTCTGTGTAGTGGTGAAGCCCTGCCCAGCGAGGTACAGGCACAGGCGCTGAGCAAATTGCCCCAGGCTAAGCTGTATAATTTATATGGCCCGACAGAAGCGGCGGTAGATGTCAGTCACTTTACCTGTCACGGCGATCCGGCGTTGCCAGTGCCGATTGGTGCGCCGATTGCGGGGATCCGTTTGTATGTACTCGACCGGGCACTGAACCTGTGCCCACCGGGTGTGGCCGGTGAGCTTTATATTGCCGGTACAGGACTGGCACGGGGTTATGTTAACCGTGCCGATCTGAGCGCCGAGCGCTTTGTGGCCGACCCGTTTATCAATGATGGCAGCCGCATGTATCGCAGCGGCGACTTAGTGTGCTGGAACAGCGAAGGTCAGCTGGATTATCTCGGCCGGACCGACCATCAGGTGAAAATTCGTGGTTTCCGTATTGAACTGGGCGAAATTGAGGCGGCCTTGTACGCCATTGATGGCGTCCGGGAAGCAGTCATAGTGGCCGACCGCGATGGCGCGACACAGCGTCTGGTGGGGTATGTATCGGGCGAAGTGGGCGTCGAACTGGCGGTCGACGCGCTCAAGGTTGAGTTGGCAGCCCAACTGCCAGAGTATATGGTGCCGGCTGTGATCATGGTGTTGGATACTTTGCCGCTGAACAGCAATGGTAAAATCGACCGTAAAGCGCTGCCAAAACCCAATAATGAATCGAGCGTGGCCTATGAAGCGCCACAGGGTGAGCGCGAACTGGCACTGGCACAGGTATGGCAAAAAGTGCTGGGTCAGGCGCAGATAGGACGGCTGGACAACTTCTTTGAACTCGGTGGCGACTCTATCCTGAGTCTGCAAATCGTTAGTGGCTTGCGCGAGCATGGCCTGGTGGTGACCCCGAAACAAATTTTTGAACTGCACACCATCGCCCGGCTGGCACCTGCATTGACTGAGCTGCCTGCCAGTCAGCGGATTGCGCAGCAAGTCAGTGGTGAGGTGACGCTGTTACCCATTCAGCAGCAGTTTTTGGCGACCAGTCTGAGCGACAAAAATCACTATAACCAGGCATTGCTATTGACGCTGGCCGCGCCGCTGAATGGCGCGGCACTACAACAGGTCTGGTCGGCCCTGGTTGCACATCATGATGCATTACGACTGCGCTTTAACCGAAACGAAGCAGGGCAGTGGCAGCAGCGTTATCTGCCTTTTGATGCCGAGCGTGCCGTGGCCAGTGTCTGGGAGCGCAATGTGGCAAGTGCTGAGATCACATCGGTGGCTGAGCAGGCGCAACGCAGCCTGAATATTCAAACCGGCGAACTGGCACGTGTGGTTCACATGACACTCAGTGATGGCAGCGCCCGGCTGCTGCTGGTGATCCACCATCTGGCAGTAGATGGGGTTTCCTGGCGGGTGTTGCTGGATGACCTGGCGCGTGGTTATGCACAAGCGCAGCAGCAGCAGGCTTGCGAGTTTGCCAGCAAGAGCCACAGTTATCAGTACTGGGCCGAGCAGGTAGCGGACTACGCCAGCCTGAATTCGCAGGAACTGGCATTCTGGACACAACAACAGTCGTCGGAGTTGACTATTCCAGGGTTAAACCCAGCAGGAAGCCGACGCTTGGCAGACAGTGCCGAAGTGCGTGTGACGCTGGAACAGTCAACTACAGAGCGTCTGCTGCAACAAGCAGGCAAGCCTTATCGTACTGTAGTCAATGAGCTGTTGTTAAGTGCTCTGAGTGAAGCCGTCTATCAGTGGACGGGTCAGCAGGAGGCAGTGATCAACCTCGAAGGCCATGGCCGCGAACCCTGGGATGCACACACCGACCTCAGCCGCAGTGTTGGCTGGTTTACTACCTTATATCCGGTCCATCTGACGCGTTTAAATGCGTTGTCAGAGACCATTAAGCATACCAAAGAGCACCTCAGAAGCGTGCCGAATAAAGGCATCGGGTACGGTGCTTTGAAATACTATGGTGAGTCGCATGCACAGGCGACGTTAACCGCTCAGCCTCTGGGCCAGATCGAGTTTAACTACCTGGGTCAGCTCGACAACACCCTCAATCAGGGCGATTCGCCCTGGCGTCTGGCCAGTGAGCACAGTGGCGCGTCATTCAGCCCGGACTATGAGCCACACAGTGAGTTGAGTATCAATGGTCAGGTCAGTAACGGGGCCTTGCAGCTGACTATCAGCTATGGCCGTGAGCGTATTAGTGAGGCCGATATGCAAGCCTTTGCAGCGCATCTGCATGAGGCGCTGGTACAGCTGGTAGCACACTGTTGCGACACTCATGGCTGTCTGACGCCCAGTGATGTGACGCTGAGTGGATTGGATCAGCAACAGCTGGATCAGCTACCACTCGACACCGCTGAGCTCAGCGATTTATATCCTTTGTCACCGATGCAGCAAGGTATGCTGTTCCACAGTCTGGTGGAGGAAGGCGAGGCCTATGTCAATCAAACCAGTTTAGAGATCAAGCGATTAGATGTCGCACGTTTTAAAGCCGCCTGGCTCAATGCAATCGCCCGCCATGATGCCTTACGCAGTGGCTTTTTGAGTCTGGACCCCCGGCCACTGCAATTTGTGCGCAAAACCGTGCAGCCGGTATGGGAAACTCTGGACTGGCAGCACCTCGATAGCGCGCAGCAGCAACGTCAGCTGGCTGAACTGAGCGTATCGCATCGCCAACAGGGTTTTGCGATGGACGCCGAGACCGGGTTGCAGCGCTTTGTACTGGTGCAGCTGGCGCCTCAGCGCCACGCCTTTGTCTGGACTATTCATCATATCTTAACCGATGGCTGGAGCTGTGCTGCTCTGATGGGCGAAGTGCTGCGTATGTATGACGGCGAGACACTGGCCGAACCGCAGGCTCAGTATGGCGATTATATTGCTTACCTTGAGCAACAGGACGTGGTGGCAAACCTAGCTTACTGGCAAACGCAGACTGGCATGCTGGAAGAGCCCTGCTACCTAAGCGGGGCGTTTAAAGCCCCACAAAGCGGCGCGCATGCTGCCTTAGATGTGCAGCTGGATGACGCGCAAAATACCGCGCTGAATGCCTTTGCGCGGCAGTACCACCTGACTGCGAATACCTTGATGCAGGGCGCCTGGGCGCTCTTGTTGAGCCGTTATCTGGGCCGTGAAGCGGTGTGTTTTGGTGCTACAACTTCGGGTCGTCCAACCGAGCTGACGGGCCATGAAAGCATTCAGGGGATGTTTATTAATACCATGCCCGTGGTGGTTGAAGTAGCACCTGAAGTGACATTGGCGCAGTGGTTACAAACCTTGCAGGGTACCAACCTGGCCGGGCGAGAGCATGAGTTTACGCCGCTGTATGAGATCCAGAAGCAGGCGACGCACCTGACTCTGGACCAACATGGGCTGTTCGATACCTTATTAGTCTTTGAAAATTATCCAATCACGACAGCATTGCCGCAGGATGAGCAGGCAACTGAGTTTTCGGTGTGTGATGCCCGTGAAGAGACCAATTTCCCGCTGACCATCAGCTTTATCCAGGAGCAGACTCTGAAGCTGCACTTCAGCTATCAGGGCAGCGTGCTGGCCGAAGCGGATGTCCGTGCTCTGGCGACCCAGTTTAAAACCCTATTGTTGACTATGATGGACGCTGCACAGGAACCGTTAGCGTCCTTGTTGCAGTTGCAGGATGCGTCACAGAGCAGCGCCTTGCTGGATACCGGCACAGGCACCCCGGCGTTTGACTATCAGCGTCCAATCACGACACTGATCAGTGAACAAAGTGTGCGTACGCCCGAGGCGGTGGCGCTGCGCTTTGCCCAGCAGAGCATGACTTATGCTGAGCTGGAGCAGGCCTCTAACCAACTGGCGCACTGCCTGAATGCCCGGGGCATTGGTGCAGAAGACAAAGTGGCGCTGGTGTTTGAACGTAGCCTGGAAATGGTGATAAGCATTCTGGCAGTGGTGAAGGCCGGTGCGGCCTATGTACCGCTGGAGCCGTCACTGCCCTTGGATCGCATTGCTTATATCGCCAGCAACAGTGGTTTATCGCTGTTCTTAGGCGATGACTCTCTGACGCGTCTGGACAGCCTGAGTGATTTGGCTGAGCGCATCACCTATCAAAGTTTATCATTGGCAGACTATCCCTCGCAGTTACCTGCGCACGAAATCCCGGCAACTCAGCTGGCCTACGTGATTTACACCTCAGGTTCGACTGGTAAGCCCAAAGGCGTGGGTAATCAGCACAGCGCGATTTACAACCGTATCGCCTGGCAGCAGTCGGCTTATCCGATTGGCGCAGACGACAAAGTGCTGCAAAAGACCCCCTTCGGATTTGACGTGTCGGTGTGGGAGTTCTTCTGGCCGTTAATGTACGGTGCGGAGCTGGTGATTGCCGAGCCGGGTGCGCACAAAGACAGCACCCAGCTGCTCGACACCATTAATCATTTTGGCGTCACCACCTTGCACTTTGTACCCTCGATGTTGCAGGCGTTTATTGGCCATGAGTCGGTGCATACCGCGACCAGCATTCGCCGAATTCTGTGTAGTGGTGAAGCCCTGCCCAGCGAGGTACAGGCACAGGCGCTGAGCAAATTGCCCCAGGCTAAGCTGTATAATTTATATGGCCCGACAGAAGCGGCGGTAGATGTCAGTCACTTTACCTGTCACGGCGATCCGGCGTTGCCAGTGCCGATTGGTGCGCCGATTGCGGGGATCCGTTTGTATGTACTCGACCGGGCACTGAACCTGTGCCCACCGGGTGTGGCTGGTGAGCTTTATATTGCCGGTACAGGACTGGCACGGGGTTATGTTAATCGTGCCGATCTGAGCGCCGAGCGCTTTGTGGCCGACCCGTTTATCAATGATGGCAGCCGCATGTATCGCAGTGGCGACTTAGTATGCTGGAACAGCGAAGGTCAGCTGGATTATCTCGGCCGGACCGACCATCAGGTGAAAATTCGTGGTTTCCGTATTGAACTGGGCGAAATTGAGGCGGCTTTGTACGCCATTGATGGCGTCCGGGAAGCAGTCATAGTGGCCGACCGCGATGGCGCGACACAGCGTCTGGTGGGGTATGTATCGGGCGAAGCGGGCGTCGAACTGGCGGTCGACGCGCTCAAGGTTGAGTTGGCAGCCCAACTGCCAGAGTATATGGTGCCGGCTGTGATCATGGTGTTGGATACTTTGCCATTGAACAGCAATGGTAAAATCGACCGTAAAGCACTACCGAAACCTGAGCTGAACAGCACCGCGCAGTATGTTGCGCCACAGGGCAAGGCCGAGCAATTACTTGCCGAGAGCTGGCAAAGTGTGCTGGGTGTTGCTCAGGTTGGCCGGGATGATAATTTCTTTGAACTCGGTGGCGACTCTATCCTGAGCCTGCAGATTATTGCTCGGCTGCGTCAGGCTGGTTTTTCAGTGACGGCAAAACAGCTGTTTGAATTACAGACGGTGGCCAAACTAGCCCCGCTGATGACTGAGCACAATGCTGATGATTTACCACAGCAGAATGTCAGTGGTCAGGTGACACTGCTGCCTATTCAGCATGCGTTCTTTGAGCGTAACATGGCGCGCTACCAGCACTGGAATCAGGCGGTGATGCTAGAATTGGCGACACCGCTGGCCGCCGAGCAGCTGACACAGCATGTCATTGCTTTGCTGACACAGCACGACGCACTGAGACTGCGCTTTGTCCGTGATGCAGCAGGACAATGGCAACAAAGTTATCGCGATGTCAGTGCCGATATGGCGGCGCAAAGCATCTGGTATCAGCGTGCTTCAATCAGTGAACTGACTGACATTGCCGAGCAGGCGCAGCGCAGTCTGGAGCTGGAAAATGGCCCGCTGCTACGTGTGGTGCATGTGAGTCTTGACGACGGCACTGCGCGCTTATTAATGGTGATCCATCACCTAGCGGTCGATGGGGTTTCCTGGCGCATTTTGCTGGAAGATTTGACTACCTTGTGGCAGTCGGAGCAAGCGCAATTGGGCGCAAAAAGTCACAGCTATCAGTTCTGGGCACAGCAGATCCAAAGCTATGCCTCGTCACATCCGGCTGAATATGCCTACTGGCAGGAAATGGCGACGCCGCAGACCCGTTTCCCTGAGCTGAACCCGGCGGGCAGTCGCCAGTATCAGGCTGCGGATATATCTACCCTGACACTCGATACTGCAACGACTACGGCACTGCTGACCCAGGCTGGACAGACTTATCGAACTCAGGTCAATGATCTGTTGCTCAGTGCTCTGAGCGAAGCCTTATACCGCTGGACGGCACAAACTGAGCATCAGATTAACCTCGAAGGACATGGCCGTGAGCCATGGAATGATGAGGTTGATCTGAGTCGCACTGTGGGCTGGTTCACCAGCCTGTTCCCGGTGTTGTTGACACGCCAGCCTGAGCTGTCTGACACCATTAAGTACAACAAAGAACAGTTACGTAGCATCCCGAACAAAGGGATTGGTTACGGTGCTTTCCGTTACTACGGTAGTGCCTCGCAACGCAGCGAACTGGCGGCACAGACGCCAGCTGAGATAGAGTTTAACTATCTGGGTCAGCTCGATAACGTGGCCAGCAAAGAAGCTGGCTGGCGGCCTGCTACTGAGTCCACCGGTACGGCCTGGGACCCGAATTATGAAATGGACACTGAGCTGTCTATCACAGCGCAAGTCACCGATGGTCAGTTACAGGTGTTGATCCGCTATGCGCCACAACGACTGCCTGCACAGCAGATTGATATCTTCACGGCGCATCTGCAAGGTGCCCTGGAAGAGGTAGTGGCTCAGTGTGCAGTGGCACAGGCGACCTTTACGCCATCTGATCTGCCGCTCAGTGGTCTGAGTCAGGCGCAAATAGATAGCTTGCCCCTGGCACTTGATGACGTCAGTACGTTATATCCTTTGTCACCGATGCAGCAGGGTATGTTATTCCAGAGCCTCTATCAGGGGGGCGAAACCTATATTAACCAGAGCTGCTTTATGGTCACTGGCCTGGATGTGGCGCGCTTTAAATCCGCCTGGCAGCAGGTCATTGAACGCCATGACGCATTACGTACCGGGTTTATCGATGTCGACGGCATCTCTTTGCAGTATGTTGCTAAATCAGCTCAGTTGGACTGGGAGATCGTGGATTGGCGTAATCAAACGGTCTCAGAGGCGGCGCTGAAAGCATTTGCCAGACAGGAATCGCGTCGCGGGTTTGATCTGCAACGTGACCCTGGTTTAAGCAGAATGCGTATTATCGAGCTCTCAGATGGTCGCCACGCTCTGATCTGGACCATGCACCATATCCTGACTGACGGCTGGAGCCGCGCTGCCATGCTGGGCGAGGTGCTGATGGCTTACGAGGGGCAAACCTTGCCGCCGGTGGCGGGTCAGTACGGCGATTACATTGGTTATTTATCACAGTTAGATGAGGCGCAAAACCGCACTTTCTGGCAGCAACAGTTGGCAGGATTGCATGAGCCAAGCTACCTCAGTGGTACTTTGACTAAGCCTAAAAATGGGCAGTTCGGTGGCTTTGATGTGAGCCTGTCAGAGGCTGAATTTACGCAGTTGGTGGCTTTCTGTCAGGACCATCGTATCACGCAAAATACCTTAGTGCAGGGCGCCTGGGCGCTGCTGCTCTGTCGTTACCTGGGCCGCGACACCGTGTGCTTCGGTGCTACGACTTCAGGCCGGCCGAACGATTTGGCCGGTCATGACGCCATCCAGGGCATGTTCATCAATACGGTGCCTATGGTCTCGTCGGTGGACCCTGCCCAGTCGCTGAATGAGTGGTTGCAAGTGCAGCAAACTAATGCACTGGCAGTGCGTGAGCATGAGTTCACACCCTTGTATGAAATTCAAAAGCTGGCAGCACAGTCCCTTGAACTCAGCCGTGAAGGTCTGTTCGATACCCTGTTGGTTTTTGAAAACTACCCAATTGACGAAGCGATGTTGCAACAGGAAGCACGTGAGACGCGTTTTGAGGTATTAGAAGACCGTGAAGAAACCAATTTCCCGCTGACCATCAGCTTTATCCAGGAAGACACTCTACGACTGCACTTCAGCTATCAGGGTAGCGAGCTGGCCGAAGCCGAGGTAAAAGCGCTCGCGGAACAGTACAAAACACTGATCCTGGCTATGTTACAGACACCACAGGCGCGTTTGTCTGAGTTTTCACTGGTCAGTGAGACACAGCAACAGGCGTTGCAGGCGCTGGGCTTTGGTGAGTCCATTACGCCGCTGCATCCGGGGCCTGTCGAGCCCATTTATTTACCAGGCGGTGAAGTGCCTCAACCTGAGGCAACGCAATACCAGGATGTGGTGTCAACGATCAACCGCCTGGCAGAGCTAACGCCAGATGCTGACGCGGTGATCTGTGATGGTCGCAGCTACAGCTATAAAGTCCTGGCAGACAAATCCAGTCAGCTGGCACACTATCTGCGCGAACAGGGCGTCCAGCCTGAGCAGCGCGTCGGTGTGGCACTGGCGCGAGGCATAGATTTACCACTGGCCTTTCTAGCCATTCTTAAAGCTGGGGCTGTGTATGTACCGATGGATCTGAGTTATCCGCAGGAACGTCTGGCCTATATGATCAAGGACAGCCAGATGGCCCATATTCTGGTCAGTGATAACAGCCTTGACGGCATCGCCGGTTCAGCCACTTTGCACCCGTTTACTGACATTAAACTGAGTGAACAATGGCAGCAGCCAGTGGTATGTCCGGCGCAGGGGGCGTATCTGATATATACCTCGGGGTCGACGGGCAATCCTAAAGGGGTGCTGGTCAGCCGGGCTTCTATCGCGGCACATTGTCGTGGCATTGGTCGACGTTATGAAATGCGTCCAAGTGATCGCGAGCTGATCTTTATGTCGTTCTGTTTTGATGGTGCACATGAGCGCTGGTTGACCGTATTGACTCATGGTGCGGCTGTGGTGATCCGCCCTGAGCGCCAGTGGGACTTACACGAAACCTATCAGAATCTGCATCAGCAGCAGGTGTCTATTGCCGTATTCCCACCGGTGTTCCTGCGTGAACTGGCGGCCCATGTTGAGCAGGTGGGCAACCCGCCGCCGGTCCGGGTATATTGTTTTGGTGGCGATGCCATGCCGCAGGCCACTTTTGAGCTGGCTCAGCGTGTGCTGCAACCCGACTTCTTCATCAATGGTTATGGCCCGACAGAAACGGTGGTCACGCCACTGACCTGGAAAGCTTTGCCGGGCAGTGAGTTTGATGCCGTCTATGCACCCATCGGTGAGCTGGTTGGCCAGCGTCAGGCCTGGCTGCTCGACAGTCATCTTAATCTGGTGTTGCCAGGACAGGTAGGTGAGTTATATCTGGCCGAAGAGATCGGTCTGGCAAGGGGCTACCTGAATCGTCCTGACCTAACCGCCGAGCGCTTTGTGGCCAACCCGTTTGCCAACGATGGCAGCCGCCTATATCGTACCGGCGATTTAGTGCGCTGGAACGATCAGGGGCTGATGGAATACCTGGGCCGTACCGATCATCAGGTGAAAATTCGTGGTTTCAGGATTGAGCTGGGTGAAATTGAAACCCTGCTGCGCAAGTGCTCGGAAGTACGCCAGGCCGTAGTGGTGGCAGATGACACGCCCAGTGGTAAGCGCCTGGTGGCGTATGTCAGTGGCCATAAGGGCGAACTGCCCGATGAAGCCGTACTCAAAGCCATGCTGACGGCCAGTCTGCCGGATTATATGGTGCCTGCGGTGATCATGGCGCTGAGCGATTTACCGCTGAACAGCAATGGCAAAATAGACCGTAAGGCCCTGCCGAAGGCTGAGCTACAAAGTGAAGTCAGTTATGTGGCACCTCATAATCAAAGTGAAGCTTTGATGGCACAGATTTGGCAAAGTGTGCTGGGTGTGGCACAGGTCGGGCGTCGGGATAACTTCTTCGCGCTGGGTGGTGATTCTATTTCCGGGCTGAAAGTGATTAGTCTGTGGCAGCAGCGCAGCGAGCAGCCGCTGGCACTGAAGCAACTGTGGCAGGCGAGTGATTTGGCGGCGCTGGTGGCGACTATGCAAAACGACGATAATTCTGTGTTGCAGCCGCTGAACACGCACACGGACAATGCCGAGACCTTGTATTGCTTCCATGAAGGGAATGGCCTGACTGCACCATACCGCCCGCTGGCCGAGCAGCTCACGGGTCAGTTTAACTGCGTTGGGGTCGCCCCGGCGGCGAATCTGTCAGACATTAATGGCCTGACTGCGCTGGCCGGGCATTACGCTGAGGCGCTCATGACGGCGCAGCCGCACGGGAATTTCCATTTGATGGGCTGGTCACTGGGTGGCGCATTGGCGGTGCTGGTGGCCCGCATGCTGAAAGCACGGGGACGAACTGTCCGTCAGGTATATCTGGTGGACAGCTGGAACCCGTGTAGTGACTTTGCCGCCACGCAGCTGAGTTGGTCAGACTGGGCGCTGGAGTGGATCGGTGGATCTGCTCAGCCGGTCGACACGGCATTGCATCAGACGTTTGTGGCTGAGCTCACTGCCGCTTTACAGCAAGACTTGAAGGATGCCGATACGCTGGCAGCCTGGCTGGTGGCACATCGCACTCGCTTTGCTGACTTGTTCAACGAAGAGTTGCTACTGCTGCCTGAACAGGAACTTTGCAAACTGCTATCCGATGGGTATGAGCTGTATCGACTGGCCCGGATGGAGCCGGCAGAGAGTCAGCCGGATTATATGCTGGAAGGCGTGGCCGAACGGGCGCACGCCTGGTGGTCTACGGATGCTGAGCCTGCTGCGACAGCGGCCTATCAAACCATGTTGGGTACTACAGTGACGGCGACTCACACAGAAGATGATCACCAGCAGATCATTCGTGCAGCGGCAGTTCAGAGTGACCTGATAGCCAAACTTACTCTGCGGGACTAATCCTCCCGCACACCTTTAAAAGCCGCTGTAAAGCGGTTTTTTTATGCCTTACAGAGCATACCCATTGCACTGAAATACCTGTTTAAATTGAAAGCGTAAGTATCACGCTAACGGTGTTAAAGAATGCGCATTTAGAACATTAACAAAGAGGAAAGTCGCACAGCAGGGGTGGGACAGGGGGTGGAGAAAGCAAACGGGCTTCGCGATGGAAGCCCGTTTGCAGGGAGATTATAGCTCGAGCGCGTCGACAATCTCAGCGGAGCGCACTGCCAGAATAGACAGCAGCGAGTCGCTGATCCCGTGGGTTTGCTCATTCACGCCCTGAGTGAAGATCTTGGGCTTGAACTGTTCACTGGTTTCGAGCTGATATTGGCGCGTGATGTTAGGTTGCAACCACTCACTCACTTGCTCAAGCAAAGGCGAACGGCTTGGGTACTGGTAGCCCGTGGCCAGTACCAGCTGATCGTACTCAACCTGGCTGACACCATGGACACTTTCCAGTTCCAGTACCACTTTGCCCTGGGCATTGATGCTGGCACCATTAACACTGGTGCGGTTGCGAATAGCCAGTCGATCTGTGCCGTTAAGCTTCTGTTGATAGAGGCTGGCGTAAATGTGGTCGATCAGTGGCTCATCCACTACTGAATAGTTGGTGCTGCGGAATTCATTGAAGTAACGATCTTTTTGTTCAGATGACTTGCTGAACACCACGTCAGTAAAGCTGGGATCAAAGATCTCGTTAACAAACGGACTGGAATCGGCCGGCTTCATCGCACCAGCGCGCATGATCATATCCACAGCAGGTTGCTCGTTCATCGCGGCCAGATCAGCGAAGATCTCGGCGCCACTTTGGCCGGCACCGATCACGGCGACGCGATCACCGTCTTTCACTTTATCCTTATTATGCAGATACTGTGATGAGTGCCAGACGTTATCGGCATCCTGAAGTGCGCTGAACGGAGCAGGCACTTTCGCCGAGCCACCCACGCTGACCACCAGGTGCTTGGTCAGGCGGACACTTTGCTGACCTTCATTGTCGCGGCTGATCACTTTGAGGTGATCAACCTGACCGTCCAGTAACACCGGCTCTACGCCACATACCTGCTCACCAAAATGACAGTGATCACGAAAATGACTGGCTGCCCAGCCAAGGTAATCGTTAAATTCGTGTCTTGATGGGTAGAAGGTTTTCAGGTTGATAAAGTTGTCGAGGCGTTTGTTGTGGTGCAGGTAGTTAATAAAACTAAAGTGACTGGTAGGGTTACGCAGCGAGACCAGATCCTTTAAGAAGGAGATCTGCATCGTGGTGTTGTCCAGCAACATGCCGCCATGCCAAAGAAAATCCTGTTGCTTTTCGATAAAGCAGACTCGATCGCTCAGTTTGTTTTGCTCCTGAAGGGCGATTGCCAGGGCCAGGTTGGCGGGACCAAATCCAATCCCAATCACGTCGTATAGTTTCATTGTTTTGCCTTTGATTACCTTAACCACACGCATAGCTGCGTGAAATAGTGTTTCTTGCCCTTAAGGACGAAGGCTACGGGGGTTTCTTTAGGCTTGAGTCGGGGGAAATCACAACAAACCACAGAGAAAAAAAACGCCTTGATCCAGAGCAAAAACCCACCGATTAATATGAATTTTTTACCCACCAGCTCGTCTAGCTAATCAACTGGGGCAAAGGTTTTACTTTTGTCCACAATTTCAATAACTAAGAATGAATGGGTAAAGCGATATGCAAGTTGCCGGAACGGCTCTGAAACGCTGTGCGATATTGAGTGAACAGGCCATTGCACTGACTCAGAAACTGGTGCGTTATAAATCCATTACCCCGGACGATGCCGGCAGCTTTTGCTTTTTAGTTCGCAAGTTGCAGTCGCTGGGGTTTGACTGTCATGAAGTGACGCGTCAGGGGGTCCGTAACCTGGTGGCCAAACAGGTATTTGGCCCGGGTGAAACACTGGCTTTTGCCGGACACCTGGATGTGGTGCCGCCAGGTCCGATGGAATTGTGGCAAAGCCCGCCCTTTGCAGCCAATATTCAGGATGGTCGACTTTATGGTCGTGGTGTTGCGGATATGAAAGGCGCGATTGCCTGTTTTATTGCCGCCGTTGAATCGATCCTGGCGCAGTGTACACGTGGCAGCCTGATGTTTTTGATCACCTGTGATGAAGAAGGGGAGGCAGAGCATGGCACCGTCGCACTGATGAGCTACCTTAAGCAGCAAGGGGTTGATCATCTGCCAGATTACTGTCTGGTTGGTGAGCCCTCAAGCCGCAAGACGTTGGGTGATGTGCTCAAAATTGGTCGTCGTGGATCCTTGTCTGCGCATATTCGGGTCTATGGCCGTCAGGGCCATGTGGCCTATCCGCATAACTGTGATAATGCCACCCATCACACCGCGCGATTATTGCAGCGCTTGTTGGCGCTGGAATGGGATAAAGGCACACCACAGATGCCAGGCACCACGTTTCAGGTTACGCAGCTCAACAGTGGTGAGTTTGTTGACAATGTGGTGCCGGGCGCGTGTGATGTCTGCTTTAATTTTCGTTACAGCAGCCGCTTTAATGAGGCGGAGTTAAAGCGCATGATCGACGACATTTTGCTGGATCTGGATTTAAATTACGACATTGAGTGGCAACGTCCCTGCGCACCCTATTTTAATCAGGCGGATGAATTCGTCGCCTTGATCTGCAATGCCATAGAGGCGGTGGTGGATCAGGTGCCTGTGTTGACCACAGATGGCGGTACGTCTGATGGGCGGTTCATTGCCTCCAGCCATACTCAGGTGATTGAATTTGGCCTCAGGAACGACAATATCCATCAGGTCAACGAATCGGCAGACGTGCAGGATATTTCTGATCTGGCACATATTTACCAGTTGGTGATCCAGGCGTTCTGCCTTGATCCGCAGCGGTTGATGGACGCTCAGGTTGAGCAGCTGGAAGCGTTAACTTAATCGTTTGAATGAGGGCGTGACGTTAAAACGTCGCGCCACCATCTAGGGTGATCACCTGTAAGGTGGTATGAGAAGACAGGCTGGATGCCACAAACACAATACTGTCGGCAATTTCTTCTGCAGTGGCCAGCTTCTGCAACGGGATCCCCAGCTTATACTGCGCTGCAAAGCCATCAATCACTCGCTGTGCACCCTTTTCATCTTGCCACATGCCCGTCTGCATTGGTGTCAGCGTCGAGCCTGGTGCTATCACATTACAACGCACACCAAAGTTGGCCAGCTCCAGCCCGGCTGTCAGCGTCAGCTGTGTCACCGCAGCTTTGGAGGCGCAATAGGCTGCCATTTGCTGGCGTGGGGTATCAGCGGCGTTGGAACCAACAGTGACCACTGCGCCTTTACCTTGCTGTTTAAAATGCGGCGTGCAGGCGCGTAAAAAAGTAAACACTGCGGTGCTGTTGACGGTTTGACAGTGCTGCCACTGAGCCAGCGTCAATTGCTCCAGGTCGCCCAGCTCCAGCACCCCGGCGACATTGATCAGGTTGTATGGGGCAAGTCCCTCCGCGACCAGTTTGTCCAGCTGTTGCGCGAGCAGCTCCGGTGCACTTAGGTCACATTCCACGGCACGATGCAGCACACTGAGATCGCTAAACTGGCGATCAAAACCAATCACTTTGGCACCCAGCGCATGAAAACGCTGTGCGGCGGCCAGGCCGATACCCTGGCCGACGCCACTGATCCACACGATCTGCTCGTGATATTCCTGTTGCAGTCTGGCATCAAACGACATATCCAGCTCCAGCAGTGAGTTCATTGATGACCGAGTTGAGTGTGCGATTCGGTTGTGCTGACCAGCTGCGGGCTGCGGCGAAGATCTGTGTCTGCACTTGCTGCTGCTCAGAGTCTGTATAGCGGGCGACGTTGGCGTCGGTATCCAGCTTAGCCGGTTGGTCCTGCAGCAAGTGCCATTGCAACATGATGTCGTCGGTGGCGCCGGCGCTGAGAATATGCGACTGACACGCAACGGCGCCGTATTTAGGGTTACTGGAAAACGGTAATAGGTTGACGGTCGGGCCATATACGTGCGGGCTCAGGCCTTGCTTGTTGCGCTCGCGTTTGAGCTCTTCAACCCGAAAGGTCTGTAGCGCTTTGAGAGATTTGATCCCCTGGTTGATCACCCGGCAGCACTGACTGAGGGTCATCTCAGCATCCAGTACCAGTGGCAGCGGCATCACGTTGCTTTGCACGCAGGGGGTGCTGAGCTCCACCTGATGCTGGCGGTTCATCATGATCATGCCCAGGGTGACATGGTACTGCCCCGATTTGGCGACCAGCGCGGCGCACACGGCGGCGATCAGCAACTCGGCATGACCGGCCTGACATAAGGAGGCTGCCGACTGAATGGTATGCCAGTCTGCACGGCTCAAAGTCGCACTTTGGCGGCGGTTAGCCTCAGTCACATCCGCCTCACTGGTGCTAAAACTTTTTGCGGGCGGGGTATTCTCAAGCCAGGAGATCAAGGTGGCTTTCGCCACTTGCTGACGTGCCAAATAGGTTTCGCTGCGTTGCCATTCGAGCAACTGGCTTTGTGTACCAAAGCGCAGATTGGGCAGTGCCCGGCCTTTTTGCAGTGCGTTATAGCTGCGGTTCAGTGCCTGTGTAAACAAGCCAAATCCATAGCCGTCGAGCAGCAAATGGTGACCCACAATAAACAGCAGGTCTTGCTCTGGGGTACGTACCAAAGTCAGTTTGAGCAAGGCCTCATCGGGCAATGAAAAACTCTGTGCCATATACGGTGCAACAAAGTCATTGGCAAAAGCCTGAATGTCTTCTGGCTGGGTGTCCTGGGTTTGAATGTGGATCTGTGGCACCTCCTTATTCGGGCTAAGCTGAGGCACAAAACTGGCGTCATGGACAAACCGGCCCGCCAGACAATCGCTGCTTTGCCACACGTGGGCAAGCGCCTGTTGTAACATGGTTGCGGAGATCTGACCCTGAAACTCGATACACTCGGCGACGTTAAACAGTGTCCCCCGGCCGCTGATGGTGTGCAGCAGCCACATCGCCTGTTGCGAGTCGGTTAATGGCAACGCGCTGGACATCAGTCCTCCTTACGCTCTTCGAGCAGCTCAACCCAGGCCGCCAGTGTCGGGATCTGAGCCAGTTCGATAAAGTTGGTTTCAATGCCTTGTTGCTGCCACAGGGCAATGAGGTTCATCACCTGCACGGAATCCAGACCATAGTCGATGAGACTTTCATGTTCATCAAACTCATCCTCCTCACAATCAATCAGCGGCAGGATATGCGCTTTGAGGCCTTCCAGTGTGGTGATGTCCTGCGTTTCTTCTCCCAGGATCTCGGCGACCGTCGCCACTTTACCGCAGCGTCCAGCCACAAAGTTCAGTGCCATCAGGTGCTCATCGCGGCTGAAGTCGGCAATCGCATCGGCAATCACAAACGGCTGAATGTCACGCATAAAGGCATCTACCGCGGTGGTCATCACCCCGATATGGCCGTAGATACCGACTATCATCAGCTGATCACGGTTGCGCTCACGCAGTTGCGTTTCAAAGTCGCACTTTTGAAAGGCACTGTAGCGCCACTTGGTCTGGACCACATCCTGCTCGCCTGGTGCCAATGCATCGACAATCGGCTGTTGCGCCGGGTCTTGCAGGCCCGGGCCCCACATATCGCTCAGTAGTCCGCGTTCATGCTGACCCTGCTTGATTGGCTGGGCGGTGTAATAGACCGGAATACCCTGGTCGTAACAGAATTGCTTGAGGCGCTGAATGTGGCTGATCATGGTTTCAATCAGCGGGTTATTATCACCGTAGTAACCGACAAAATAGTGCTGAACATCGTGGATCAACAGGGCGGCACGGTTTGCATCGAGCTGCCAGTCAACGCGGTTTTCGGGTAACTCCGCAGCGCGGGGTAACGGATAATGGGATAGCTTAGGAATACTCATCGTGTTTTTGCTTCTTTTATTAATCAGGCCTGGCCGTCGAACGTGGCACGCAGGGCTTTTTTATCGACTTTACCGACCGCAGTCAGGGGCAGGTCGGTTACAAACTGGAACTTATCGGGGACTTTGAAATCGGCGATCCCCAGTTGACGCAGGTATTTGCGCAGTTGCAAAGGGGTAAGCTTTTCAGCGGCTACCACAAAAGCGCAACTTTTCTCACCCAGCGTGGCATCGGGCATAGAGACAATGGCAACCTGCTCGATGTGCTGATGGCCCAGCAAGTGGTTTTCCACTTCTTCGGCCGCTATTTTCTCGCCGCCACGGTTGATCTGATCTTTATCTCGCCCGACCACAATCAGGTGGCCAGAGGGCAGTTGCCTGACCAGATCACCGGAGGCATAAAACCCCTCTGCATCAAATGCACTGGCGTTATGCTGAGGTGATTTGTAATAGCCCCGGAAGGTATACGGGCCGCGGGTCATGAGTCTGCCGGCTTCACCCGGGGCGACCGGCTGGCCGTGTTCATCAACGACTTTGATCTCATCATCCGGGCTAATGGGACGTCCCTGGGTCGTCAGTACCAGCTCGTCATCATCGTCATGGCGGGTGTAGTTCACCAGACCTTCTGCCATGCCAAACACTTGCTGTAGTTGGGCACCCAGCACCGGCCTGACCTGCTCGGCCACGGTGCGGCTGAGCTTAGCACCCCCAACCTGGATCAGCGCCAGGCTGCTCAGGTCATGGTCGCTGTGTGGTGCATGTTGCAACCACAGCTGGAGTGCTGGCGGTACCAGCGCGGTGTGGGTTATGGCAAAGCGTTCAATCAAGGCAAAGCAGTTACTCGGGCTGGGGTCTGAAGCCAGGATCACGGCGCCTCCAGCTGCGAAGACGCCCAATGCGCCAGGTGAGCTGAGGGGGAAGTTATGGGGTGCCGGTAGGGCACACAAATAACGGGTATCGCCATGCAGCTGACAAATATCCCGGCTGGCAACAACAGAGTACAGGTAGTCGTTGTGGGTGCGCGGGATCAGTTTCGGAGTGCCGGTGCTGCCGCCAGAGAGCTGGAAAAAGGCCACATCTTCGGGGTTGAGTTTCGGTGCACAGAAGCTGCGTGGTTGTAAATACGCTTGCTTCAGCTCACTGTTGCCTTTGCTGTGGTCAACCATGATGTGGTTGATACAGGCAAAGCGATTGTACAATTCCTGAGAGAATGATTCGTCTGTAAACAAAGGCTGAGCAGAAGAAACCAGCAGCAGCTTAGGTTGCAGGATCTCACAATAACTTTGTAATTCAGTGCGCTGATGATTAAACAGCGCGCAAACCGGTGCTACGCCAAGCTTAAGCAGCGCAAAGTAGCTGATATAGAACTCCACACAGTTGGGCAGCTGAACCAGCGCGGTATCGCCTTGTTGCAACCCCTGACTGGCCAGGTGGGCTGCGAGGTTGGTGCTATATTCATCGAGTTGCTGATAGCTTAGTTGCCGGTTGGCATCCGCCACGGCAATGCCATGTCCATTGTGCACCAGTTGGTCGTCTAGAATACTGGTAAGCGGTTTATCCTGCCAGTAGCCCTGGGCGCGGTAGTGGGCGGCCAGCTCTTCGGGCCACGGGGTATATTCAATACTCATAGTGTGTGTTTCGTTGCTAAGTGATAGGCATGCCGTACGTCCAGCGCGTTCAGCATAGTGTTTAATTTGGCCTCGGTTTCCAGCCACTCTGAACTGGGGTCGGAGGCAGCCACAATACCGGCACCGGCAAACAAGGTCGCCAGATTGGCTTGCAGGTAACCACAGCGGATCACCACCACCCATTCGCCATTGCCCTGGTTGTCACACCATCCAACGATCCCTGAGAATAAGCCGCGGCCGTGACCTTCCAGCGTGTCGATGTGCTGGTACGCCAGTGCTGTGGGTTTACCACACAGTGCCGGCGTTGGGTGGAGGCGGTTGGCCAGCGCGATTGCGGGCTGCTGTGGGGTTGTGAGTGTGCCTTCGATAACCGTTGATAGATGCCACATGGTGGCTGTGCTAAGCAGATCGGGTTGCTCGGGTATATGCAATTGGGTACACAACGGGCCGAGGATCTGTGCCATGTCCTGCAAAACCACAGCATGTTCATAGCGGTCTTTTTTCGATGCGAACAGGGTTGAACGGCGCTGTGCTTCGACGCTGGGGCAAGGGTCCCGGGGGATTGAACCGGCCAGCGGGTTGCTAAAAATTTGTCCGTCAGATTTGCGTAGTAATAGCTCAGGGCTGACGCCCATTAATACCCCAGCTGCTTGCTCAGTATCAGCATCATGCAACTGACTGGGGATCGAAAAGTGATAACCACTGGGGCTTTGTGCCAGCAATTGAGCGAGTACGCCAACCTGATCCAGTGGTTGCTCAAACTGTAATTCAACCTGTTTACTGAGTACGATTTTATCCAGCTCACCGTCAGCAAATAAGGCTTTGGCATCGCGCACGGTTTGCTCAAAGTGTGCCCGGTCTTGTTTGTAGTGCACGGACTGCAAGCGATTCGGTGTCTGAGTACTCGTATGCTGTGCACTCAGACATTGTGCGAAGAGTTGTTTATCCAGCGTGCTGACCTGCTCCGGGATGATAAACTGAGCCTGCTGCTGCTTACAAAACGGTATCACTCCAAAGGCGATAGCATGATCCTGGTGGCTGGCTGCGTGCGCATCTAATTGTTGTTGCAGCTGACTTGCCAGCGCCTCGTTATCATTAATGGCCAAAGTAAAACGTTTGGCCATACCACGACTTACCAGGCATGACTGTCCGGAAACAAATAAACAGTCCTGCTCGGGCCGGAACTCGCCAAGTTGGTGCGTTTGGGTAGGTTCGGATAATTGACCAGCATGCATGGATTTACTTTCCTCTGTTAACTCTGTCTGTAGCGACGCTGATGCAAACTGCGTTCAGCGAGATGTGACCAAGACGACTCATTGTGAAAAAGATTTAGTGCTGCAGGCCATTTGCTTGCGGGCTGTTTTTCGTGCTGCCATGAATTCCGGGCGCTTAGGGCAGTCACCGCAATAGTCTTTGTGCGGGTGAGCGTGAAGTAAGCAACAGGCACCTCGCACACGTTTTCCACCTGCCATGTATTCATTGCGCTGTGCTCTGAACAGCGGGTTAGGCTGGTCTTGCCAGCAATCACGGTGCAGCAGGGTACGGACATCCTGTTGCAGCCCAGAGGCATCCGGTAGCACACTGGCAACGGTGGTGTTGATTTGGCGCAGGCGAAACACCAGGTTGCTCCACAGTACACGCTCAGCGATGCCAAACTGGGTTGAGAGAAAGTTATGAAGCGGGGCAAAGTGGGTAAAGATCACCGGGTGATATTTGGCCCTTGTGCTGCTGCCTGGGATAAACGGCTGACCACAGGTGCGCAACATCAGGCGCTGAGTGGTTAAACACAGCTGCACGTCCTGAGCTGCAATAGGCAGACCCCGGTTGAGCACACTGTGGCTCAGTAACATCGTTGGGAGTACTCTGACGCAGTAGCGCATATGCCACACGGAAGCAAGTGCCCGGGGTGAGTCAATCCCCTCGTGCAGCGCCCAGTGGGTGATGGCGTTTTTTAACGCATTCACCTCGGCAAATTGGTGTGCCAGAGTCGGTAAGTCCGGGGTGTGTGACAAAGTGACGGCTTCGCCATATTCCCTGAAGGGCCCCTGAAAAAACGGCTGTAATGTTGGAAGCAAGCGTACCTCGTGGTTGATTTGCTACAAATACCTAGTCATAGACGTTTTGTGGGTGAATTTTTTTACTCTCTGTTCGTCACCACCTAAAGCAAATCTACGTCAGCATAGAAGAGAGACCCCGTGCTTGCAAAATTGATCCGTAATACCTGGTGGCGATTTATCGCGACCGCACTCAGCAGTGTTTTGTTTGGTCTGATCAGCGTGTCGCTGGTCGCGCTGATCAACGAAATCATTAACAGTAATCAGGATGGCCGCTCTGAGCAGTTTGTCTGGTTTGCCGTACTGGCCTGCCTGGGGGTGAGCTTGCAACTGGCTTCTAAATTACTCGCAGAGCAACTCAGCCAGCAAAGTCAGGCGACAGTGCGCCGCGAGGTAGCAGAGCACGTCATCGGCGCGCAATTCAGTCATGTAGAAGCGCAGGGGGCCGGTAAGATTAAATCGTGTCTGACCGAGCACAGCCTCAAAGTTGCGGAGTTCTTCCAGAGTCTGCCAAACATTCTCAGTAACGCCATGGTGGTGCTGGGCAGCTTTGTATATATGGCCTGGCTTGACTGGCAGGTGTTTTTGTTCGCACTATTGACGCTGGTACTGGGTTCTGTGGGTTACAGTCTGGCCAATGCCAATGCCTTTCGTAAAGTAACCGAAGCGGCAAAAATTCAGGACTCTTTGTACGATCAGTTCGATGCCATTTATGCCGGTGCAAAAGAGCTTAAGCTGCACCGCAAAAAACGTGAGACTTTCTTTCAGGATGTAATTGGCAGCACCATTACTTTGCTGCAAAAGCGCCGTGTGCAGGGTGCCAGCATGTATCACTATGCGGCATCCTGGGGGGGCTTCAGTGTGTTTGCCTTTATCGGCGGTGCCCTGTTTTATCTCTCTTCGCCAGGTGCGGATAGCGGAAAAGTTATGTCGGGCTTTGCGCTGTTATTCCTGTACATGCTGACACCGCTGGAAGTGATGCTGGCCGCGATTCCAAAGGCCGCCGCTGCGAAGGCCTCGGCCAATACCATTGCCACGTTAACGGAAGAAATGGCGTTGATGCCACGCAGCAATGAGGCCATGAATGACTTTGATGAACTTGCCCTGTCGGACATCAGCCACGGTTATTACCATGAACAAAGTGATGAGGTGTTTGCCCTGACACCTATCAACCTGACCTTGCGCAAAGGTGAGCTGATCTATCTGGTTGGTGGTAACGGCAGTGGTAAAACCACTTTTGCCAAGCTGTTGTGCGGTCTGTTTGAGGCGCAGCAGGGGCAAGTCTCAGTGGATGGAAAAGCAGTACAAGCAGCGCAGTTTGATGATTATCGTCAGTTATTCAGTACGGTTTTCAGTGATTTTTATCTCTTTGATCGAGTCTTGGGCTGTGAGGGGCAGGCGCTGGAAGACAAAGGCAATGCCTTGATCCGCAAGCTCAACCTGCATCATAAAGTGGCCATTAAAGACGGCGCGTTTACCACCCAGAAGTTGTCGCAAGGACAGCGCAAACGTCTGGCGCTGGTGGTGGCGTACATGGAAGACAGACCGTTTTATATCTTTGATGAATGGGCGGCAGATCAGGATCCGGTCTTTAAAGATGTCTTTTATCGCGAGCTGCTGCCAGAGCTTAGCGCTCAGGGTAAAACCGTGCTGGTGATCACCCATGATGATAAGTATTTTGATCTAGCCGACAGGCTACTGAAAATGGATAACGGCTGTCTCAGTGAACCGCTCATCACTGCGAGTACTAAGACGCCGAAACAACACTCAGCGCTGGCTTAACGGCCAGCGCGCAGGCAGCACTCGGTCAGGACCAACTCATCGTTGAGCTGGTAATAGACACTGATTTGAGTGCCCTGTGGCAGGGTTTCATGGAGTGTCTCTGTGAGCGTAAAATGCAATTGGTTGTGACTGAAGTCGTTTAGACAGGCGGCCTCAAAGCCAAAAAAGCGTTGTACGACCGGGTACAGCGCTTTAAAAATACTTTCTTTGGCGGAGAAGATCAGGGTAAGCGGGGAAGTCTGTACCTGACTCAGTTGCTCAAACGCAGTTTGCTCTTCCTTTGCCAGGATCTGTTTTTGTAGCTCCTGCTCTTGCTTATCCGACATTTTTCTTTCCAGATCGATGCCTAATCCCAGCACTAATGGATCATCACTGACCATGGCCATAGCCAGCTCCTGAGTATGGGTAATGGTGCCCTGAATGCCCTCTGGCCATATGGGGGCACGACTGTCTGCACTGGCAACTATGGTATGGGGTCGTCCCAGCGCTTTGAGTGCCTGACTGGCGCAGTGACGTCCGGCCAGGTACTCCGCTTTGCGCTTGGCGACAGCACGGCTGAGTTTATCCGGCAGTGGCTGGGTGTAACGGGCAAAGTCGCTGTCCTGATACGCGGCAACGCGAAAAGCACTACTGTGACTGACGAATGGCAGCTGGGGTGTAAATAGTTCGACTGGTGTTAACGACATACGGCTCCCTCTATTAGTGCCAGCCAGTTTACCGATATAAGGAAGGGTTGCAAGCACACTCAGGGGCAAAGCCTGGAATAAAATTAAGGGGACTACGGTTGCTGTGGGTTGGGCACACAAGGTATGCCAGGCAAGACCCGATATTCGCCTGTCTTAGGGTAAAATAAGACACATTGCTCGCCACGTATTTGCAATTCGAAGCCCGTTACGCCACCTTCTCTGCTGCCGAGGATGGGTTGCCCATAGGCATCGAGTATATTGCCTTTTTCAAGGAACAAAGTGGAGCGCTGCATAAACACATTATTGGCTAGTTTGGGCGCCTTGCCGCCCTTGAGGGCGACGATGACGTGTTGTATTTCACGGATCATGTCCGGTGTGGTTTGCTCAATTAAAGCCGGACGCACAGGCGCTGCCTTGCTGTATTGGCAACCACTGAGCAGCAAGGTTAGTAAAGTGGCAAACCAGCCCGAACATTTCATCATTATTGTCCTTTCAGTGTAGAGTGGATTGCGCCATCACGCAGTGGTCTGAACGGCAGCGTCACAGTGTTATGCTCATCCGCCTGTTCATTGTCGCCTGGTCTGGCAGAGACCCCCGCCGCTTCGTTGACCAGACAGGTACCTGTTGCGCTATGATGCAGTGCCGTGGCCAGCAGCTGTTCGTTTTCGTCACCTAAAGCACGACTCAAATCATCACTCACCTGGCAACCCGGTACTTTTCCATCTAATCCGGTTTCGCCGTTTATCTGGCTGGCTGGCGTTGGCATAAAACCACTGGCATAGTCACCAAACCCTTTTTCATTGGCTGACTTTGACTGAATGGTGTAATACACCATGCCACAGTTAGGGGCTGGCAAGAAACCGTAGGGTTTACCACGTGTGGTGGTGCCTATCTGGATCACCTCAATATCAATACCACGCAAGCCGTTGATAACCATTTCACTGGCAGAGGCCGTGTCATCGGTGGTCAGTACGTATACCTTAGAAAGATTCAGGCTGGGTAATGTGGTGTCGTTGAGAAATACATCCCGTGTCCAGTCTATCCGGCGAGGCTCGAAGGTATATATTCGGTTCTCACCCTGGCGCTTATCATTATAGGTCGTGACGCCGAAATTGCGGCTGAGTGAACCATCGCCGGCGATCATATAACCAAGCTGTGCCGCGCTGTGGATAAGCCCACCACCGTTATAGCGCATATCCAGCACCAGCTCATTGACACCTCGATCAATAAAGGTCTCAAACGCGGCGATCAGAGGCTCCTGTGCCGTAGGAATAAACTGATTAAACTGCACATAACCGACGGTTTTGTCTCCGTGTGATATGACTTTAGTGTGCTGCACCGGTGTTTGTTCAAAATCCGCAGCGGTCATCGTGGCCGATTTTTCTTCGCCTTCGACAGAGCGAAAAGCAAAGGTATAGGCTTTTGGATCGCTGGGAAACAGCGCCTCATTGAATAGCGTGACGTTGTCGCCGTCCACGAAATCCTCACCGTCGATGCTGATCAGGCGATCACCCCTGCTCAGCCCTGTGGCTGCGGCCGGCGAGTTTGGCTCGATATAAGCAATGGTAAAGTTACGATCCGGTGAGGCTGTTTTGATAGCAGACCAGTGAATACCATAGCTGGTGGTCACACCGGACTGTTGCTCTTTTTGATATTCTTCGTAGGTATTAGAAAAGTGAAACTGATCTTTCAGCGATCCATCCGGATTACGTTGGGTGGTTTTTAGCTGGGCAAAATAATCAGCCACTGAGCTGAAGTCCTGCGGATCGTTGTCAGCAAGTTCGTCGTACCATAAATAGGTTTCATGGCTGAATGAGCGAAGCCACATTTTTTCGTGCATGGCCGTTCCAGCTCTGTCCGGAAAAGGCTGGTTATTGTTAAATTCATCCTGCCCGGTACGCGGATTAGCGCAGTAGTTAATGAAGTTAGTGGCAGGTGGAAACACACCGGCCTGCCAGCTGGGCTCGGTGCTGCTGCCCCCTGAGTCTGAACCGTTATTATTGTTGTTATCCGGCGTAGTCACAGTACCTGAATCACCGCCGTTGCCGCTCTCGGTACCGCCGCCACCGCATCCTGAGAGCGCTGTGAGGGTTAAAGCCAATCCGATGGCAAGGTGTAAGTTGCTGAATTGCATCATGGTTTTATCCTATATATTCATTGCGCTAAAAACTATCAACACTATTCCTACAATACAATAGATAGACCGGGTTGACTGTTAATTAATGTCAACAGCAGCAAAAATAATCAATTTATCCCTTATTTTGAGTATAGAGTAGGTGCCTGGTTGCGCAATATGTTGCCCATGCCGGCTAGGGCGAAGCGGGGCCGTCGGAGATCTGAGACTTGCGCAACGTCGCCCGCCAGGCGGGTAAGTAAGTTAACAGCAGCAGTCCCAGGCAGATGATATTCATCAGCAGGTTCAAATAGAAAACGGATTGAAATGCGGTAGTTCCCGACAACGCATGGATCCCTTGTTCTATCCTGCTATATTCTCTGCTCGTGGCATCTAAGCTTAAGTAGCCTGTTGATTCCATTGCATTGCCTGCGGATTGCCACAGCTGGTCTGATGCAATGAGCTTGCTGCGTTCATATAACAGGCTAAAGAGCATCACACCCAGCGCTCCCCCTATTTGTCGGGCAAAATTGATCATGCTTGAACCATAAGCCAGCATAGGTCCTTCAAGGTGTCTGAGCGAACTCACATATAAGCTGGGAAGCATAATTGACATGCCAATGCGTGACAGGGATGTGGCCACCACAATGGCAATAATCGCACTTGAAACATCTTGTTGTGCGGTGAGCCAGATGGCGTATGCATTGATCAGCAAACCACATAAAATAATTTCTCTGGGTGGGAAGCGATCGGATAACCAGCCCGAAAAAGGCGCCATAACGGCCATGATAAGACCCGGAATGAGCAGGGCTTCGCCAGCCTGGCGGGCACTGAGCCCTCTGATCTCAAGTAAGTAAAGGGGCACGATTAAAATGGAGCTGAACAAAAAGATCCCCAGTACGCAGATCACCACGATGTTGACGCTAAACACGGTGTCTTTAAACAGTGCGAAGTTGACCAGAGGCTGAGCGGTCTGTTTTTCAAAAAAATAGAACATCAGCGCCAGCAGGGCACTGACGCCGCAGCTTATTGCAAACTCGGTGGCATACACGCCGACCTCTTCAACCAGCTGTAAACTGATGAAAAAGCCAGACAATACGCCAGTCAAAATACACAAACCCGCCCAGTCGTAAGCGTACGCGGCCTGGTGTGGTTTATCTGGATTTAAAAAGATCAATGCACATAGCAGTGACAGGGCTGCCATCGGAATTTGAAACGCAAACAGGCCGCGCCATGACATAAAATCGATTAAATAGCCGCCGATCACCGGACCAAGCGCAGGGGCTAACAGCATAATCGCGCCAAAAAAGCCCATCGCAATGCCCATTTTTTCTCTGGCAAAAATGCGCCCCAAAATAATGGTAGCCAGTGGGGCCTGCAATCCGGCCGCAAACCCTTGCAAGGCACGGCCGCACAACAAGCTGAACAGGCCATCTGCCAAAGCGCCGATCAGTGAGCCTGAGATCATGATGATGAAACTGACTATAAACGTGTATCTGCAACCAATGCGATTCACCAAGTCCGCGGTTAATAACATTGCAATGGTCATCACCACCATGTATAGCGATACGGTCCAGTGCGCTTCACTCAGGTCCATGGCCAGTTCTCCCATCACCTGCACAAAAGCGACCTCAATGGTGGTACTGCTGAGTAAGGTGGAAAAGCTGCCGAGTCCAACCGTAAAAATACATGCAACGGTTTGCCTGTTAAACATAGGGATCCTTTACAGTGGAATAATCACGGTACTCATCATGCCCGGTGCGACCATGGATGAGGTGGTGTTATCTAATTTGATATCCAGCGTGAACCTTTGTTTTACTCTGACAAAATCGCTGCTCATTTGACTGGTGGGGATCAGCGCCAGTTTGTCATTGCTGACTGACGCAATTCGGGTGATCACTCCCGAAATCGTCTGTCCGGGCTGATAGCTTAACTGCACTTCAACTTGTTGCCCCAGGTGCACTTTGCCAAGGTCACTTTCCAGTATGTTGGCCTCGACTTTGAGGCTGTTGAGATCATGCATCATATACAGACGCTGGCCTTCTTCGACATATTCACCATGACGGACAAAGACTTCATCAATCACGCCATCAAAGGGTGCCGAAGAGGTCAATTTTTCCAATTGATATTCCAGCAGCGCGCGTTGTGCCTGAGCGGCTTGCTTTTGACTCTCTAACCTGGAAATCTCATGTAAAATTAAGTCGGCCTGGCGCTTTTCATTACTCAGCAAGGCCTGATTGACGGCGTGTTCCGCAATTCTGGCTTGATGAATATCTATGTCTAGTAGCGCCTGCTGAAGTGCTGACTGGGCGGTGAGTTTATCTTGCCTGGAGACCGCTGCCGTGGTTGCGAGGTTCTGAATATTGTCTGTTTTCTCCATTTGTAAGCGGGTGCTTTCTTGCTTGAGCGCCAGTTCCCGGTTGAGTAGCTCCTGCTGCCAGATAAACTGTGTTGCCTGCTCTTTGTTGTTGGCAATGGCGACCTCATAGCGTTGCTGGTTGAGTTGTTTTTCGGCTTCAATCTGAGCGATTTCAGCGTCAGAAACTTGCAGTTGCAAGCGAATTTCCCGTGCGTCCAGAGCGATAATTTGCTGACCTTTGGGCACCCGCTCTGAGCGCAGTGCCGCATCCGCCATCACAATGCGACCATCGCTTTCACTGCGGATAGTGATCAGATCTGCACTGACCCGGGCATTGTCTATCGTCAGGTACAGTCGGCTGTATGCAACGGCCCAGACTGTGGTCGTGGTGATCAGGATAAAAATAAACAGCGCAATGGCTTTATTGCGTTTGGAGAGACTACTCACGACTCGGATTCCATATTGCTAAAATAGTGTTGAAGTCGGTTTTTGACGGTTTGACTGGCAGCATAGTGATAGGCGCAGGCCTTAAACTGTGGGTAGTATGCTTTATCCGTCCCGATATAGACTGCCAGCCAAGCCTGAAACTCTTGCTGTTGCATGACGGCGGTTTCCAGCCGCGCACAAAGCAAGGCTTTTACTTCCTCATTGGGTTCAAAGCCGCGTGCGATGAACTGTAAAATCCTGATACAGATCACATTGTCGTGGGCCAGTCGCTGCGTACACATGACAAATGACAAACGGCGATGTTTGAGATCAGACAAGCCCTGCTGTGAAGGGTCGAGAATATGCCCGCTGTCAAAGCAATAGTAGAGCGCATTGACGGCGAAGTCCCGTGACAGGACATCGGCTTGCAGGCCTGTTATAGCGGTGGTTGCTGACTGCATCACTTCGTCATGCTGGTGTGACTGAGACAGGCCGACTCTGGGCGGCACGGGCATGGAGAAAGCGGCTTCGCGCAGTATATTGATGTCTAATTTATATTCAGATCCGAGCACGGTCACTAACCCAAAATCTGGGTCAGTGAGCAGTTGATGGGGCTGAAATATATTAAGGCAAAATGCGTACAGGTCGGCAAAACTGGTGTTCACAGACAGATCAATGTCTTGTGCTTGCTGGCCTTCAACCCAATCTCTTGGTGCTCCGCCTGAGATAAACACCGACCAGGTTAGTGATTGCATCTGTGCGATGAGCTCGCCAATCGTCGCCGGGCTTGCCTGGTCGATGCGCTGTGCCATCGCGGCGTGGATCAAATGCTGGTGGTGCTCTGGCAAAGTGTAATGATCATACATAGTCATGGTGTCACTAAATTACAGCTGGGCGCAGCAAACAGGATGATAGCCTTCCAGGGTGTGGCGTCCGCCAAGACTGGGCAGTTCAAGCAAGAAGCCGGTACCCACGACATGCGCACCCAGTTGTTCACACAGCTTGATGGCAGCCAGGCAGGTCCCGCCGGTACCCAATACATCATCAATCAGCAGGATGTGATCATTCTGGTCAATGTCGTCTTTGTGAATGTGCAGGCTGTTGTGTGCATATTCACTGCTGTAATCGGTGCTGATGGTTTCACGCGGTAGTTTGCCGGGCTTTCGGATTGGCACAAATTTTAAATTCAATCGATCTGCCACCATAGCTCCAATGATAAAGCCCAGTGCGTCAATGGCTGCCACACAGTTCACTTTGCCCCGGTAGTGCTCGGTGAGCTGCGTGATAGCCCGGTCTCGTTCATGGGCGTTACTCAACAAAGACGTAATGTCATGAAATTTAATGCCTGGTTTTGGGTGGTCCTGCACGATGGCAATGTGTTGTGAGATCATAGTAATTCTTCCTTATTGAGCGTGGAGTTAAGTGATAGCAACTCTAAAATTGTGCGCAGTGCCGCGGGGTCAGCACCAAGCAACTGCACAACCTGGTCTAAAATTGAGGCTTCCGCCGGGCGCATGGGGATCAGCGCTTTGGCTGTTTTAATGTAAGACAGTGCATGGGCACGATGGCGAATGGTATTGCGCGCTTCGGGGTACAGCCACTTTAACGGTGCGGCCAGTGCCTGCAAGCGGTTTGACGGGGAGAGCTCAAGTACCCCGCTGTCTTGTTCTGCCCGGATAAATACGGAGTGCTCGACTTCTGATGCTGAGTGTTCATAGAGCTTATTCAGGGCCAATATCACAAGCTGACCGGTTTCAATGGGGGCATTTAATCGGTAGGTTTTACCATCTTGCGCGCTGGTGAGGGGTTGCTCTGCCAGATAGTAGCGGCTGAGTTGTTCTGCGATGGCTTCGACCAGATCATCCGGGGTTGAAAATGGCTCAGTCACTAGGGTGTCGTATAGATGTCGGGTCAGGCAGGTGTAGACAAACCCGTCTGCGACAATTTGACTGTCCAGGTCGCGTTTACCTGGTAGAGAAATCATACTGCGAAATTGCTTGTTGGTGATCTTGGCACTCAAGTCGTGATAATAGCAACCGTATAGTGTGGGCTTACACAGGGTGCTGACCAGGTGTGCAAAATCATGCAGATCATACACCGCCTCATCACCGAGCCGCTTGACCTGTTCACTGTGTCTGTAAAATGCGTCATCGCGATAGTACAGCACCTGTTCTTTGCTGAGCTGAAACTGGTTTGGTGCAATCATCTGCCCACACGCTGCTTTACTGGGCCAGCTAAAGACAAACTGATTGATGGTCAGGTTGTAAATGGTATTGAGCAGTTGTCGCTGTGACAAAACTCGGTAAACCTCATCGATTTGTTGGCTCTTTGCCGTGATTGTTGCCAACCGTGCGGAGACTTCACGTCGGGAAGCAAAAAAGATCATGCCATAACGGTGGGCGATAAAGGCCAGCTGGAATATTTCCCTGGAGTGTGTCCATAATTTTGCAATCGGCTCAGGCAGCTTGGGCAATGCATGCTGCTCGAAGCAATCATGCCAGCTTTGCCAGAATAACGATTTGACGAAATGGTTATGCTTAAGCACTCTGTCAGCTTGATTTACAAACGGCAGCTTAGCAGGGCTATAATCAAACATGCTGCCCTCCTAATGCTAACTGTTGTGAAAGTGCTTCGAAGTGACTGCAATACCAGGTCGGCTGCATCGCCAGGGCTGCCTCATCATCGCCAAAGCCATGGGTCAGATAGGCGCTGTCGGCACCGATGGCATGAGCAAATGCCAGATCAGCTGTGGTGTCGCCAATATGCAATATGTGCTCGGGTTTAATGTCAGGGTAAGCCGGGCGGATCACTTGCTCATAGACATCTGGCTGTGGCTTGCCTGCTATGCCGACGCGCTCTCCTATCACATCGTCAAAGAGCGACGTGAATGCGTACTGCTGTACGAAAGAATTCAGTGCGGCTTCGCCCTTATTACTGACGATCAGGCACTGCGCACCGGCTTGTCTGAACGCCATGATGGTGTCTCTGGCATGAGGAAATGGTACTTGCAACTGATGGTGTTCCTGATTGTATAGTGCCCGATATTGGTGGCACAGTGCATCCAGCTCAGTGGCAGACAGTGGGTGCTGATGTAACTGGGCAATCACAGATTTAAGCGGGGTACCCACGGATAACTGCGCGTCTATCTGTGTCTGTTCAGTACCTGGAAATAGCTGCTGAAGTGTGCTGATAATGGCAGGCGCGGTGTCACACAAGGTACCATCAAAATCAAACGTGACTAGCTTATAGGTTTTCAAAAGCTCTCTCCCTGATGATGTTAATTAATGCTTGCTCCGGGCAGGTCTGGTTAAGCGTCAGGTCAGCTGCCTGGTTGAGTTGCGGGTGCGACCCGATGCAGACGCCCACATGTGCTTGTTTGATCAGGTGCAGGTCGTTTGAATCATTGCCAAAGGCGATACTATTAAGGGGATCGATATCGAGTTGCTGAAACAGGTTGGATTTACAACACCCGGTTGGAGAGATATCAAAAAAGTCGACGTCAGCATAAGGGTAGACCGTGATCCCAAGTTGCTCAGCATCTCTGTTCAACAGTTCAATGAGCTGGGTATCAAACACCTGAATTTTATTGATACCCTGGGCCAACGCCGCTTGCTGGGAGATTTTGGGTGCTTTGTAACTCCCCTGGGTGTACTCAAAAAAGGGGTGGCTGGTGCGACTCAGGTAAAACCCCTGCGCACAATCCAGAATATAGGGCGCATCCAGATCCTCGAGCAAATGTATCAATCGGATGCTGGTGTTCTTAGTGAAATGTTGTTCAGCGTAAACTTTGTGCTGCTTAAATAGCAAAGCCCCATTGGTACAAGAGATAGTATTGTTGCGTAGCTCGGTTGGCAGCACCTGTAACACATCCCGAAACGGCCTGGCTGTGGCGAAGATCACGTCGCTGTCATCACTTAATTCGACCAGGGCGTCGGTCAACGCCGTACTGACGGGTTGGTTGTTAAAGGCGATTGTGCCGTCAATGTCAAACAGCCAATGTCTGGCTTTTATTTCTGTAAGCATAATGCGTTCACTTTAAATTAAGAACGCGACAAGGCCGCTGTGGCGTCGGTATGTTTATAATATACGGCCAGGTCAAGCGCGGTTTCCTGTGCGTCTGTCAGGGCGTTTTGATCAGCGCCAAGTGAAAGTAACAGCGTGACTGCGTCGGCATGGCCTTCGACTGCGGCTTCATGCAAAGGGGTACGTGCACTAAAAGAAGGCACATCCGGGTTGTTGGTTCTGGCTTCTAAATCGGCGCCTAGCGTGAGTAAGGTATGGATGGCATCAAGCTGACCAAAGGTAGCAGCTTTATGCAGTGCGGTACTGCCGTTGCCTGTCGCCGTCTCAAGCGCGCAGCCCTTGGCGACCAGGGCATCGATGACCTCACACTGCCCCTGAATCGCCGCATAATGTAAGGGGGAGTAGCCTTTTTCGTCTTGCACATTGACCGCTACGTTGTCTGCTTGCAAAAGTGTGGTTAGCTGAGTCCATTGTTGCTGTTGCGCTAGTTCTAAAATTTCCTTGTTCATTCCAACCTCGTCTCTAAGAGTTTTTTGTTATGTTTTATGATCTGGGATGGCAGCGCTGGACACACTGTCCGCGCTGCTTTTCGCTTATTGATATGAAAGTTTTTCTAATAGTTCTTGTGCCAGGGGCAGGGAAGCCGCTGACAACAGAGAGTCGCGTTTTAATAACTGATCCTGATTGCCGTGTAAGTCCATGACCACAGCACCGGCTTCTTGCAAACACACAATCAGTGCGGCGCTGTCCCACGGCTTCATGATGGTATCGATGGCTGCATCGACTCGGCCGCAGGCGACCTGGACATGCTGAATGCAATCACCTGACAGTTTAAAGAGTCGCGCTTCGTGAAATACGTTATCGATCCGCCACGGATACTTGCCATTTTCAAGCCACAGGTTGGTGCCATGAATACCCGATGCAGTGATCACCGCCTCTTTGACTGAGGAGACTGGATCCTTAATGGTGACTCTGGTGGCCGCTTGATAAGGTGTTTCAATAAAACAGCCGTGTCCCTTAGCTGCGTAGCACACTTCATTGATCCCGGGTAACGCCACACATCCTAATATGGGTTCGCCCTTATCAATCAGGCTGATCAGTGAACCATAAATAGGCACTCCCAATCGGTACCAGGCTGTGCCGTCAATGGGGTCGATTAGCCAGTAAGTGTCTTGTGTCTCCATCCCTGATACACCCAGCTCTTCGCCAAACACGGGGATATTGTAATCAAGGGATTTAAGCGCCAGGCTAATGAACTCCTCAACGTTAATGTCCACTTTACTGACAAACGTATTATCACTTTTCATAGAGAACTCAGCATTGAGCTTAGATTTCTCTATTATTTGTGCTGCTTCCTTTGCAATTTTCACCACTTCATCAAGTAAATCAGTAAGATTCATTTTTTGTCCCAATTTGATTTGTCATGTTGTACACGATCAAGGTCAAAGCCAGTGATGAGTACAGGATAAATTTATAAGTGCTTATGTCCTGGTGGTATAAATGAAACCCGATGATCATGCCTAAAATAGGAGACATAATCTGATATAAAGACAACACATTAAAGCTCACTTTTTTACTTGCACTCACAAACAGTGTGAGTGGTAAAAGGGTAATGAAGCCCAGCATTAATAGCATTGCCCAGTCATTTAATTTCACACTTTCTATAAATCCAAAATCAATGAAAAACCACAATAAACAACACAGCGGCAGCATCGCTTTGGTTTCATTAAATAGCCCTGTTAATGGATCAAGGTTGTGCTTCTTATGCCACAGTAAATACAACACAAATGGCACGGAGATCAGCAGACCTATAAATGGAAAGTTGCCGCTAATATAGAACTCAAGAAAAACGATAAAGAGGGAGAGCGAGAAAAAGAACCAATCCTTTTTCTGATTACTCTCGCCGCTAAAAATACTCACTGACAGCAATAAAATCGGCAGTAAAAGATAGGCGTAACTTGCCTCAATTACATAACCTGATTTTATTGCTACGGCATACCCACCCCAATTCAGCATTAATAATAATGCGGGGATTAGGTTTAGCTTTAAGCTAAAGCGCTGCGTTTCCTCTGCTCTCATTAACTTTAGGTACAGACCCAGCAATATAAAGGTGCTGATAATTTGTGCCAGCAAGAAGAAAAGCGGGGGATACTCGCCAGAGAAATAAAAATATAAAGGCAGAGAACCCCAAATGACGTTTGCGGATATACCTTTTAAATGGTATTTAAGCATGGTCTTTATAGGTCTCTAATTCGAGTGTTTTCTCGACCATTCTGTGGATCGCCGGGTCGTCGGTGAGTGCTTTTACTTGCTCTAGCGGTATCCATTGCAACTGTGTTGATTCCGCATTTTTAATCGCTTTTGCCTGCGCCGGGGCAACAAAGTAGCAGGTCACATCATAGTGCGGATGCTGCGGTATTCCTTTGTATTCCGGGATATCGTGAATATCGATGTCGAGCACAAAGGTGTTTGCTGATGACAGTGAGGTGATGCCGCTTTCTTCGGTTGCTTCTCGCAAGCAGGCATCAATAAAAGAGCTGTCTTCTGGCTCAATGTGGCCACCAAGCTGAAACCACTTGCCAATTTTGGCATGCTGAGTGAGCAACACGTGCTGGCGATCATGAGACAAGACCCAGGCAGAAGCGGTAAAGTGCCCTGCCTGATTGCTACTGTAAATGGGGTCGTCACTGCTTTTCAGGAATGACAACATATGCTCCCGATACTGTGCCTCTATCTCGCATGTCGTCGCGTAGTTTTCTAACAAACCCTGTAGTTCTTTGATTGTATTTTCTTTGTTCATGAGTCGTCCTTGGTATGCTTACAGTTGTGTTGACCAGTTACGCAGCGAGGTGGTTAACTTGTCTTCCAGTTGGCTAAAATCGATTTGCTCATGGGCTAAACACACGAATGAGTTGTGTCCCTGCAGCATGAAAATACCCTCAGCGATCATGGTCTGTTTCAGCTGCTCTCTGGCCGCAAAGTTGTTCAGCATAGGGTCTGAAAAGCGCAGATCAAACAGGGTGTCGTTTAATAAGCTGGTTGCGCTGAGTAACTCGGTTGTGGCCGAGTGGGTGATGGCGGCATTGATGGTTGCAACAATCTTTTGGCAGATGAGCGGCAGGCGCGCATAGCCTTCTCGTTGCTGCATTATGTCTGCGACTATGATCCCGGCGTGCGCTGACAGGACTTCTTTAGTGTGGGTACCGCCAATCCTCGCGCTTTGATAAATTTTGATGTGCTCTGGCTTGCCGAGCAGCACCGCCAGTGGTAATCCATTGCCCACGGCTTTACCAAGGATGATGTAATCTGCCGGGATCGCTTGCGTATCAAGCATGCCTGCCGGGTTTGTTCTGCCGGCGGTTTTGGTTTCGTCGATGATGATTTTTATGCCATATTGACGACACAGCGCGGTTGCCTGTTGTAATGTTTCAGTGGTCATGAATGCCAGCTGGTAGACATCAATGGCAAAGGCGGCTGTGGTGTCGCCGTGTTCGCTCAACAGTGCTGTCAGGCTCGCGATATCACCATCAGTCCAGTTAAATACGCCCTGCTCACCATCAATCCCGCGCATACCTTGTGAGAATCTCAGTGCTTCGCGCTTTTCACTGCCTGGCCATTCGTGCCAGCTTGGTGTGTTGGCAATCTGGCTGTCGTGCCATCCTAAGAAACCACAACGGATGAATTTACTGCGACCTGTTTCCAGCATGGCGCAGCGCATTGCTGCGGTTACGGCTTCTGAACTGGTTTTGAATAGGGTAACAACTCGCATATCCTGATACTGGGCTTCATACACTTTGGCAAGTTCGCTATGCACATCGGCAAAACCAGGAAATGACAGGCCATTGCTCAGTTGTTCTGATACTCTGCGCACAAACTCTTCATCAGAATGGCCTAATATGACGGGTCCCAGGCCCAGAATGAAGTCGATATACTGGTTGCCATTCTGGTCTGTCACTGTGTAGTTCTTTGCCTTTTTAAATAAAATAGGTGCATCATTTTTGGCAAAGTACCTATCACTTCCTACTAACGGTGAAATCATTTTTTTCCCTTTTCTTCTCTTTTTATACGGTTGCTACATGTTGAAGGCGTTCATTTTTCGGCAGTTTTCTCCAGCCATCATAACTAAACCCATACATTCGGATTAGCCACCTGTCATTGCCATCGTACAGGGCGTGGTTGGTGAGGTTGTCTCTGCCATGCAGGAGTGTTCTGTTATTGAGAATGAGGACTTGTCCTGGTTTGAGCACGAGACGTGTGACGGTACGCTCATCATCAAGGTATGCCTTGAGTTCCGTCAGTGCGGATTTGGCACGTGGCGTTAACCCTTCCAGCTTGCTATAGCTAAAGCGAATGTTGAGCTTGCCATTGATTTCCGCGATGACGCTCACCCCTTCGTTTACATAGTTAATGTCGAAGCTAGACTGGCTGGTGGTTCTAAATTCGGGCCGCATTAAATTGCGAATGGTTGAGTAGGGCAGGCTATCCAACAGATCTTGCAAATACCAAACCCGTGTAGCGCAATTGGTTGGGTTCCTGATGCTGGCCAGACCAAATATGTCGGGTGCAATACAGTGCTTGTCTGTATTGGTTTTTATTTCTTCAGGCCAAAGCCCATTCACCACTTCGGTGTGTGGTTTGAGCTGTTTTGTTGAGCGGCTTTGATATAACGGGTTATTTTTTGCTGGCATCACCATGTGGGCTAAACGCCCATTCATTTCACCTTTATAACTGGCAACTTTGTGTCCAGTTAGAGAAATTAATCCCATTAATGTTGCCGCTGGCATTTTCCATGTTTTATGTTCAGGTGGATTATCATTGCAAGGCGTCGATGGTATACCTGATGTATCAAAACAGTTGTTAAAGATTATCCAGTCATATTCATTGTCTTCAGCAAAGTTTTCCACTTTTTGTAAGATAGACTGATTTTCAAATAGTTTTTGCCGTATTACGTGCTTTGCAATTTCACTAATAACGTAAGGCTCTATTTCTTGATCATAATTGCTCAAGTTGCTTTGCAAATAACTGTGCACGGCATTTGAACTGGTCAACCCTTTGCTGAAGTTAAGTTCCAATCCTCGTCCTTTTGGAACTGCGCTGATACTCATTGCCTTAACCTCCAATGATGTTAATTCTCAATTATGAGCTTGTATGTTGAGGTTAAGGGTACTTGAAGTAATGTTCAGAATCTCATACATCAGATGTTACTAAGTGGAACAATCAGTGGAATATATGTACAGACAAGAAAAGGCGAGGAGGCATGATATACCGCTGATATAGTATATCATCTTGTGTTAAATTTTTGTGTTATAAAGAGAAAAAAATAATCATGTTGCGGAGTGATATAATTATCACTCCTGGCCGGTTAAGTATTTAGACTCGGGATCAGTGTGATAAGTGCATCGATGAAGTTTCTTACGCGGCTCGACATATTGTCTCTGTGCTGCAACAAGGCATTGAGCTGCACTTCGTGTGTCCACTCCTCAAGACATGTCTCTAACGTCCCGTCTTCAATGTATTGCTTCGATGTAAAGTCTAACGCGGTGGCAATACCTGAGCCGTCTAGTGCGAAAGAGATCAGCATTTCATCACTGTCACAGATATGGGACGTCCCTATATCAACTAAAAACTGCTTTCCAATATCACTGAAACTCCACTTATTACCGGTTTTACAGTGGCGATAGCGAATACACGGGTGATTAATTAACTCACTTGGATGACTGGGTTTTGGGTGGCTGCGCCAGTACTCTTTACTGGCAACAACATAAGTATTAAATGTCGTAAGGCGTTTGCAAATATAGTTGCTGTCGGGTAACTCTCCCAGGTGTAAAGCAACATCCACTTTTTCTGCGACCAGGTCTCCCAGGTTGTTGTCGACCATAATATCTAAAATGACGTTGGGGTGGCTTTTTTTATATTGACTGAGGAGGGCATGAAAGACTTTGTTATCGAGGACGCTGGGGATTTTAACTCTGAGTAGCCCTTCGCTGTTTTGTGAAAAATCACGGAGCATTTCGTGACTTTCTGAAATGGCCAGATTGAGCCGTTTGCATTGCTCAAATAGGGCATCGCCTTCACGGCTCAGGGAAAAGCTTCTTGTGGTTCTGTTGATAAGCCGAACGGAATACAAGGACTCAAGTTCAAACACATGATTTGTTAGGGTACTGCGCGATTGGCCTAACTTTTTTGCAGCTTTGGAAAAGCTACCACTGAGCGCAATATGATAAAAAGACTGAAGCCAGATACTGAGCTTCGCTTGGTTATCCGATACATAACTGCACATCTTCGAATTCCGTTTTACTTTTATTAAATTGCTACATCACCTCTGGGTGTTATTTCCTTTATAACAAAGGTGCAAGTTAAAGTAAGCGCAGGTGTCAATTGGTGTGTATCCATACAATTCAGCCAAAATGAAACCCAATAAATTAGTGCGTTTACTGTAAGTTGTCATTAAAGCTTAACAGAGCCAGCTAAGGCAAGAATAAAGCGACAACATGACACGACCGGCAGGCAGGAGTCAGAGGCGAGCGCGCTTTCGCATACTCTTTGTCCGGCCCCGGTCAGATGTTATACAGGACGCTTAACGGGCGTGTTGGCGGCGCCTGCGCCAGGGAGGGGATTGCAACAACAGCACCATACCACTGAGGCAAAACGCGACACTACAGGCTGCAAAGGTGATCAGCAAAGGGTTGTTGAAATCATCCCGCTCGTCATAATCCATGATGTGTAACATCCAAAAAAAGTCGAAAATGCGCCACAAGGTGCTTCTGACCGTGATCACCTGACCGCTAAGAGCATCCAGGTACAGGGTTGTGCTGAGTGTGTCGGCAAAGGTGACCTGCCATATGTGAGGGCGATATTGCACTTCCCGGGGACCTGTAGTGAGCAACTGTGCAGAGCCGACGGGGCTGTCACCGAGAAAGTGGGCCTGTGCATTAGCACGGATCTGCGCTTCGGTGGGGGCAGGAAACGGCGCTCCTGTGGCGGTGAAATAGGCGCGTTCTTCACCACTGGCAATGATCATGGGTTGATCTAGAAAGTGACTAAATGTCAGTGTGTTAAAACCTTTAACAGAGTGTGCCAGGTGATTAAGGTCGGCGCGGTAATCAGTCTGGCTAAACGGGTTATCCAGCGCACGTTTGGCCAGGTGCTTACCATGTACCATGTCCAGTGGTATGGCACTCATGACCAGACCACCGAGCAGCCAGGCAAAGATCTGTAATGCCAGCAGGTAGCCTGTCAGCTTATGGAATTTTCGGATGGGTTTGAAGCGGGATTTATTCATAGTGCTGTTTTTTCGTCAAAATTGCTGATAGCTTATGAGAATTCGCGTAAAATCAACAGTGACATATTGTCGCACCTGCCAATCGAATGTGTTCTGGCGCTTGAACATGGCGCAGGTATGGCAGCGAACCACTCATAAAGATACAAGGTAAATGTCCCGTCATGTCAGAAATCCAGTTTTTAAATGTCGATTTAGAGTTAGAATCCAAGCAGGATATTTCTGCCCTGGTTGCGGATCTTAAAAAGAACGCGGTGATACTGCATTACGATAAGGATGAGTATCGTCAGTTGGCCAGAATTGAGGCCAGTGCTGAGGTTACAAGCCCGGATAAAGCCATTAATCATTTGTGTGAATTGATCGAATCATGCTCTAAAGCAGCGCTCAAGCAGTGGTTGGGGTGTTCTAAGCGCACCTTTGATATCGGCTTCAGCAGTGGGGAGCAGCCAAAGTGCTATTCTCAGGCGCTGCACGCAGACACCTTGTTACGTATCTCCGCCATCGGTGCAGGTATGGAAATTACGCTTTACCCTGTTGAAAAATAACAACGTCTATTAGTTACATTCACTCTATTAAAGAGCCGGGCCTGTTCAGTTGCACAGGCCTTGGTCGCCTTTGCACCGCCTGCCTGTCACTGTTTCCCAACAAAAAATAATGAATCAAACAAAATAGAGTCTTCGCTCTTGTTTAAATCTAGATCTAAAAACTATTTTAATTTTAACATTTAAAATTCTTTTAAAACATTAGCTTGATATCTTTATGTTAATTTTTTTGTGTAAAGTTTATATTAATATGTTGATAATTTGATTTTCGTGTTTTATCTTGATTTGGCACACGAGAGGTGGCTTCCCGTGGTTCAGGTGAGGCCAGAACAGGATTATTTCTGGAGAATTATAACAATGAAACGCATATCTCAGATGACCTTATCTGCACTGGCTTTGAGCCTGAGTGCAGCGGCAAATGCAACCGCAGCCCCGATTGACGCTGTGAATAATCTGGCAGCACCACTGGCGCAGATTGACCGTTTTAACCCGCAGGCTTTTCAGGTCAGTGACATCAAAAAAGTGATGGCGAAATCACTGGCTCAGGAACTGGCACAGCAAGGTCCGCGCTGGCAGTCAACGCTGGCGAGCCAGTCTCGCCTCACGGTGCAGGAAATGGGTGTATCAGCTCAGGCACAGTCACTGATTGGTCAGGCAAGTACACAGACACGGGTATTGAAAGGGTTGCCACAAAGCGACAGCAATTTATATCAATTGCGCCTGGCATCTGACACTATGCTGAACCAATGGCAGGAAGGTGAAATGCCACTGATCGCCTTTGCCCCTAAAGGTGATGATAAAACCTGGATCCATGTTGAGGCTTATGACAGTGAGGGCCAGCTACACTTGCTGGATGCGCAGCAAATGCCACAGCGTCCGGTGTTGGTTCTGGAGTTAGATCAACAGCAGGTGCGCCGTGAAGGATTAGCGGTGATGCAGGACATTTTCAGCCATGCCAGACAGACCCAGACCGTTGAGCGTTTTGCACAGGACATGTTGCAAACCAATGAGGTGCGTATTCAGTCTGACGCGATTTCAACCAGCGTTTTAAAGCGTATTCGCCTTAATAATGATCAGGAACCTTGGGTGCTGGGGAAAGCGGAAGTCTATGGGATTGTCACCGGGGTGAGCCCATCACGTGACGAACCCGTACTGGATATCGTTGATATGCCCTACCTGGACCATGATGGTACAGACTACACACCTAACCAAATCCTTATCCACTGGGAGCGTTATCGCTGGCAGGCTGCTGACGTGCTGCTGATGGAGCAGGATGACAACACCAATTACAAAGATTTAGCGACGACCTTTTTAGATATCGTGACGCAGGTAATGCGCACTATCCCGGATCCAAATGTACAGGGTTATGCGATCATTCCGCAGTTGACCAATCAGTTGATTAAAGCCATGCCGGATCACTGGTTTAGTAATGACGATGACTACGTCGATGTGTTCTATACCCTATTTGAAGGTCAGAATTACAGCGGTTATATGGGTGCCAGCAACAACGCAAAAATCACCTTATCTCCCTTAACTATCGAGCCAAGATAAGCGTCAGTAGCTTGTCTATTGCCTCGCTTATTAAGCTCACAACCCGTTGAGTAGGTTACGGTCTAATGGACTAGACCGGTTTTTTTATTCTCCCGCGAGCCTGCCATAGTGCAGGCTCGCTTGTTTCTGTCGTTTTGTGATTAACCCAATTTCACTTAATACCTTGTTCTATTTGAAGGAGCAAATATCACGCTAACGGCGTTACAAATTTCTCATGTACAACCTTTACCTAAGGTATAAGTTCGCCAATTTTTGCCTCGCCTATTTAGATGTAGGTGCCTCAGCGATAGCAGGACGCGGGAGCGATGTTATCGACACTATTTTCTCGCCTTAAAATAGAACACTTAATTAAGCAAATTGGTATGAGTGAGAATAGATGGCTGCATCAGTGTGCGCAGGACTTGCTGATTTTTTCTTTTTTCACCAGCGCTTGAGGCGTGGTTTGAACGCCAGGTCGGCTTTCGTTTGTTGTGCCATTGCTGCGACCGCTGTCAACCGCACTGTCTGCGGCTGAGGTTGGCTAAAGCTGAAGAAGCCATCGACCTGCTTACTGGTGTGCCGTTGTTGCCAATGGCTTTGAGTAGCGCTGCGGTTGATCAGGACATAGGTGGTTAGATCTCCCTGTTTGTTTAAACTCCCACACCAGAGCACATTCAATCGCATAATCCGTGTATAAAACACACAAAACCATTTTACATACATTCTAGTATGTATATAGTTTAAACCTTCCTTAGGGTATGTAAAGTGAGAGTGAATGTGAAATCCTATCTAGTTATTGCAACCACAGTTATGAGTCTGTGGTTCGTTCAACCTGTTTATGCAGAGGCCTTATCGGATGCCTATGCCGTTGAAGTCAGTCCGGTGAACAAACAAATGGTGAGAGACTGGGCATTTGCCGAGGGGATTGCGCAGGGGATCCGCCGTGAATACCTGAACTTTGAAAGTGGCGGTAAAGTGGTGTTTCTGGCGGATGATCACAGTGGTAACCGTTTGCGTCCCGGCAGTTTTGTTAGCGGCCCCAAGGCAGGCGAACGCTTTGGTCAGCTGCTTGCCCGGGTTGACGAGCGCACCGGTGCGGAAGCGGTAAAAGGGTATGAGGCGTCATTACGTAGTGCCATATTGGGCATTGAACAGGCTCAGGCACAGTTGCATCAGGCACAAAACAATCATCACCTGGCACAGACGAATTTTCAGCGTGCCGAATCTATGTGGACGCGTCAGCTCATTTCTAAAGAGCGCTATGAGGCGGCAAAAACCGATCTGCTTAACACTCAGCAGTCGATGAATAATGCGTCAGCGGCACTGGCTGCTGCCCGGAGTCAGAAATTGGCTGCACAGGCCCAGCTGAATCAGGGTAAGGTAAATCTGGAGAAAACCGGTATTTTTGCGCCGTTTGATGGCCAGCTCAGAGCAGTCAACATTCGCCAGGGAGATTATTGGGCCGGTCCGGCGGCCGCTATGTCAGACAAAGAGCGTGAAATGCATGCGGCCATGGTGGTGATAGACACCAGTCAATACGAAGTGACGCTCAACGTTCCTTATTACGCGGCGGATAAACTGGCTGAGGGACAAACTGTGTACCTGAGCTGGAGCAATGAGAAGCTGCTAAATGCCGCACGTAGTGGGTTTACCACACGAGATATTGGTCTTGGCAAAATCTTTTCGGTGAGTCCGAGTATCAGCCTGAATAAGCGCGCCGTTGAGGTTAAAGTGCATACTTTCCAGGGCGCTGATACGCTTAAAGATGGTATGCACGTGAGTGCCTGGATAAACGTTGCAGAAAAGCCGCTGGCATTGAGTGTGCCTCATCAGGCAGTGATGATGCGTAATAACCAGCCCTTTGTGTATGTAGTCAATCAAGAAAATAAGGCGCAATTGACTGCAATTGAAACGGGTATTGAAGACCTATATCGGGTTGAAGTTGTGGCCGGCCTGACTGCGGGTCAGCGTGTGGTGGTGAATGGTGAGCATTTGTTAGTGCATGGCAGTCAGGTACGCATTGTCGGAGCGGCTCATGATTAAGGGAAGACTGGCGTATAAGTTGTTTGTCGACAAAGTCATCTCGACGCTGTTGCTGGCGATTTTACTGGTGGGTGGGATACTGGCTTACTCCGGTATGCTGAAAGAAAATTACCCGGACCTGGAAATACCTCAGGCTATTATCACAGTGGAATGGCCAGGGGCTGCCGCCGAGCAGGTTGAGAAGGAAGTAACCAAGCCGCTGGAAGATGCGCTCAATGGTTTGCAGGGGCTAAAGAAGCTGCAAAGTGGTTCGCAGTTTTCTTACGCTGTGATTGCGGTGGAATTTAAGTCTGACGAACCGATGAGCGAGGCGATGCAGCGCCTCAGAGCCAAAGTGGATGAAGGGAAGGCGGAGTTTCCCGGTGCGGTGAAAACCCCGTTGATCGAACAGGTATCGGTGAATGATACGCCGGTTATAGAATTTATGCTGTATGGCTCGCTGGACGATACGGGCTTTAGTCAGGTGGTTAAAACCATTGAGAAGCGCCTGGAGGCCATGTCCGGGGTGAAAAAGGTTGATAAGGGCGGCTACCGTGAAACTGTGGTGCATGTGCGCATGCTACCTGACAGGTTAAGGTCGTTGAAAATATCGCCTAGCCTGGTTCGTCAGCGCATTGAAGAGGCTAACCTGGATACTAGCTGGGGTGAATATGACGATGGTAATCGTATTCACCGTCTTTATCTTGCGGGTCGTTTTGATGACATCAAAACGTTGCAACAGCTGCCCGTAGCAAGACTTAGTGATAACCGTTTAGTGCGTCTGGAAGAGGTTGCACTGGTCTACAAAGGGCTGGATAAAGTTAAAAGTGAAACCTACTTTTCCGAATTGGGTGAGCCGTTCACGCAGGGGGTGTCACTGGGAGTGAAAAAGCGCCCTGGCGTCGACACCATCACTCTGATCAATGAAGTGAAAACAGCCATGGCTGACTATCAGACACAGGGGTTCTGGCCGGAGGGTCTGAAGGTGCAGATCATCAGTGATGAAAGCGCGCTGATTGATGAGTCGTTTGCCAATGTCTTCGGTAATATCTGGCAGGCTATGCTGGCTGTGTTCATTATTCTGATGGTGTTACTCACCTGGCGGGAAGCATTGATCGCGGGCGCAGCCATCCCACTTACGTTTCTTGGTGCGCTGATGATCCTGGGTCTATTCGGTTATACCCTCAATACCATGATGATCATTGGTATGGTATTGGCACTGGGCATGCTGGTCGATGTGTTTATTCTGGTGATGGAAGGCATGCATGACAATTTGTATAGTAAACGATTGCGTTTTCAGGACGCGGCGCTGGCAACTGTTAAAACCTATGCCATGCCGGCGTTTTCAGGTCAGCTGACCACCATTCTGGCAATGGCCCCGATGATGGCGATTGGCGGCGTGGATGGTAAATTTATCCGGCTCATTCCCATTACCGCTGTACTGTGCCTGGTGCTGAGTTACCTGATAGCTTTTTTGATCTGTATTCCTCTATCGCAGTATCTGTTACGTAATGCCAAAGAGACGCAGATGAGTACCGTTGACACATTGACTCAGGCTGCCGGACAGGCATTACAGCGCTGGCTAGGTCGGTTTGCACTGCGCAGCCGTCGTCAGTCTGGTGCCTGGGTCGCAGGGAGCATGCTCGTCTGGGTAATATCGATTGGCTTGATGAGCACCTTGCCTTCACTGCTTTACCCCAAAGGGGATGGCCGAAATTTGGCGATCACAATTGAGCTGGGGCCGAATGCAACGCTTGCCCAAAGTCGCGCGGTGGCCGAACGTGCAGGAGAATACCTCGCTACCAGGCCATACTTCGAAAACGTGACTATGTACGTAGGTAAAAAGAGCCCCCGGGCAATCAGTTCTATCAGTGATCAACTGTTGCTCAATGAAAACCCTAATCTGGTCGGCTTTTCAGCCTTGTTTGTACCAAAGCATGCGCGCGAGCAGTTAGCCTATGAGTATGTGCCTGAACTCAGAACCGGCCTCAACGAGGCACTGGCAGATGTGGCGGGGGTCACTGTCTTGTTTACGCCGGAGGTAGGTGGTTCGAGCAATGATGATCCATTGCAAATTGTACTCAGTGGCCCGGATATGGCGCAATTGTCAGCCTATGCCAGTGAGCTTCAGCCGCAACTGGCAACCATTAATGGGGTGACAGATGTGCGTAACAACCTGGGGGCCTGGCAAAGTCAGGTTAGGTTGACGGCTGATAGGGAAGCGCTTAATTTTCATGGTATTACAGAGCAAGACTTTGCCAGTCAACTGCGCCTCGCGATGGAGGCCGATGAGTACGGTAAGTTTAAACTGGCAGGGACCGAAGATGACCTGAAAATCCGGCTTAGCACCTATTGGGAAAGTCGCGATGAAGATATAGGCGGACCAAAATCACATGCTGAGATCAGCCTGTTCACACCCAGTGGAGAGCTGGTACCGGGCGGCAACCTGGTAGAGTATGAGATTGATGCGGTGCCGCCACTGTATACTCATGCACAGACCCAACGTGCCATCACCATCAAAGCTAAGGTGGACGGCATCACTGTGGGGGAAGTGATCTCACAGCTTGAACCACAGCTAAGTGCCTGGCAGCAAAACTGGCCAGAGGGGTATCACTATAATTACGCAGGAGAAGCTGAAAATGCAGAGGAAACCTATGGCTCTGCCGGGATTGTGTTTGTACTGGCGATCATGATGGTGTTTGCAGTCCTGACCCTGGCGTTGGGTTCATTTAAACAACCTCTGGTGGTGCTATTTACCATTCCATTGGCGTTGATAGGTACCTTTACCGGATTCTGGGTGTTTCAAATTCCCTTTTCTTTCCCGGCGATGATAGGGTTGATAGCTTTGGTGGGTATTGTGGTCAACAACGCGATAGTGATGCTCGACACCATCAATGGCCATATCAAAGCGGGTGTGGTGCTGCGCGAGGCCTGTGCACGTGGTGCAGCGGAACGTCTGAGGCCTATCATTGGTACTAGCATCACCACCATAGTCGGGTTAGTGCCACTGGGATTAAGCGACCCAACTTGGTTCCCGTTGTGCTTCGCGATTATCTTTGGCTTACTGGCATCGACGCTGGTGGCAATGATTGTCATACCGGCAATGTACATGCTAGTCTCGCGACCAGTAACCGAAAAGCCTGCTCAACACTATGTTGGAACAAACTGATGCCCAGAAGAACCAAAGAAGAAGCCGAACAGACGCGGTTGGCGCTGATCAAATCGGCGCTACAATTATTCAGTGAAAAAGGGGTCGCGCATACCACCCTGATGGACATTTCCAAGGCCGCAGGCGTTACCAAAGGGGCGTTTTACTGGCATTTCAAAAACAAGCTGGAAGTGTTGGAGGCCATTACTCAGGAATATGCCTTGCCGCTGGATGAGGCGGCCCAGCAAAAGCTGGAAACCCTGACACCCAGCCCGGCGAACCTGATTGATGCAATCGCCTTTTATTTTGAGACACTGGAACAATCAGAAGCACTGATTGCCTTTCAGGAAGTCATTTTGTTTAAGTGTGAATATACTGATGAGTTCAGTGCATTGCTTAAACGGGACAAGGATGATTTAGAGAAAGCACGAGATACTTTCGCGGCTTTTATTGGCGATATGGATGAGGCGCACTGGCTTGGCCCGAGAGGCGACGCGCAGCATATAGAAGCGGTGAGTCAGGCATTGCTCAATGCTTTAGTAGGGGCGTTGTTTCATTGGTTGACAACCCGTCAGGGAATACTGTCCCAGACAGTGACTCAGACCGTCCGGCTGATTTTACGCGGTGGCGGGCTAAAAGTGGAATAAAGGCAGACAGGTGTCCGCCTTTGTTAGCTGGGTTCAGCCACTGCCTTGTGCGCTGAACCCCATTCATATCAATAAATTGGTATGAATTACCAAATCTTCTCTACAAATTCAGGGTGGTCCACAAACGGATTGCGGTTGCCCTGGAATTGATAGGCACCGTCATTGCGGGCACGTTCCAGTGCATCAACCGGATCTGCCAGGTGCCAGCGTTTGAGCATAGTGACAACCCAGCTTTCAAAGACCTGATCACTGCTGCCATTGAGCACGGCATCTCCATTCGTGGAGTAGCTTTGCCAGCTGGCAATGCGGTCCTGGTAGCGGGTCGCCATATAGAAGTAGGCGCGGGCAAAGTCTCCCTTAAACGCGTCGATTGGTTCAAACACGGTGCCACTGTAACCGATGCCAGAACCACTCCCTACTTTACTGCCATTACTGGAGATATACGTACTGCTGCCGACCTCGCCAAATGGAAAGCTGCTGCGACGATTGTTCACGTAGCCATCAGATGCAAAGATATGATGAATGTCCGAGTTCATTGGCTCAATCTTGCCACCAAACCAGCTTTTCGGGAACGAATGTTCACGGTTGTAGCAGTCGCCTTCCGTACGGGCGGTACCACATTGATCGCTCACCGCCGTAAACTCGTGGCTGTCGGTGCCGGTTGGTTTTTCTGAGTAACGGTCCAGTACAGTACCATTGTTCTCGAAGTAGCGGTCACGCTCGTATTGATCGATGAACGACCAGATAGCGCTATAGCCCTGATTGTTATGGCTGGCAATGATATTATGAAGTGCTGTTTTAAGCGCATAACCGCTTAACCCTGCTGCGGCACTATAGTAACCAGTCGGGGTATCACCACCGCCGTCGCCACCTCCATTGTCCGTGCCCAGCGTGAAGCTGTGCGAAGCCGAAGAAGTAAACTGGCTACCCGACGCCAGCGTCCCGGATGGGCCTGTCAGGCTATATGAGCCGTTTCCATAACTGCAACAAATGCCGTCACCATAGCTGTCAGATATCGTAAAAGTGTATGAACCATCTGTTAAACATACCGCTTCACTGTAGTTCTGGCTGGCCCCGTAATTTTGACCACTGGCCACAGTCGCGTTCGACGCGTTCTTAATGACCCAGCTGGTTTCTTCGCCATACCTGTCTGTGGTCAGGCTGAAAGTGAGCGCGTGATCCTGGCAGCTTCCTCCGGCTGGCGGTGGTGTGGTTGCAGCACCGCTGGGCTGAAAGTTATCGACATAGACGGTTTCGTTGCCGTCAAATCCACTGACATCGTAAAAACGCAGGCCCACGGTGATTTGGCCATTGCTGGTGGCCGTATAATCGTGGCGCAGTTGTTGCCATTGGTTTAATTGCTGTGGGTCTGAATAATTGTGATAACCGTCGGCTACCAGGCGAGCTCTGACACCGCCTTCAGTATGATACACCCAGGTACTGAAGGTGTAAGTCTTACCGGCCTCTACGGATACTGATTGTGTCAGATCCGTATTCCCCTGCGTTGTGGTGAGCACACTGACGGCGGCTGCTGTCTGTCCGCTTTGAACGCGATTTTGTTCGGTAGTCAAAGAGATACCCGAGTCAATGGTGGTCCAGTTGCTGGGCTTACCCAGCTGCCATTGTTCGAAATCTCCATTGTTTACCTGTCCCCATGTCATGGTACTGAGCAAGCCTAAGGCACTGCCCACCAGACGCTTTGTCAGGCACGAAGCCTGTTTTTTTGTAATCATTTTATTATTCCCGTGTTCTATTTTGTACTTATCATTGTTGTTTGGTTGTAAAAAACCGAGTGGGAGTTTAAAGGATTTTTGTTACATTGTCGTTAACTTATGTATTGTGTAAATCGGTACAATGATTTTTAATCTGTTTTATTTGGAGTTTTTGAATATCCATAACCAAATGGAATAACAAAGCAGATACTGTTCTTTTTGTCGCGCGGTGAGTTGCGTATCCTGCATGCTAAGAAAATGACCGAATTGCATCTATGTGCGCGGGTGGAACCGCCGGGGCAATTCGGCGGGGCAAGCTATATAAGGGTTATGGGGAAACAATCATCATGTTGTTAAGTCAACTCAGTGCCGCGGCCAGTCCGCTGACACAAGAACAACTGCAAAAATTACAGGGGTTAGTGGCGGATCTTAATCCGATCCAGCAAGCCTGGGTCAGTGGGTATCTGGCTGCCAATGCCAACACCGCCGCGCTTGCGGGGAGTTTAGGACAGACGCCTGCGGCGGTTTCTGAAGCGGCGCCTTTGACCATTTTATATGGCTCTCAGACGGGCAATGCCAAAGGCGTTGCGGCGCAGTTAGAGAGTGCAGCAAAGGCACGTGGCCTGCAAACCAAGCTGGTTAATATGGCTGACTACAAACCTTCAGCCCTGAAGAAAGAACAATTTATTGCCGTTGCGGTGTCCACTTATGGTGAGGGTGAACCACCCGAAGATGCTGAGACGTTGCATGCCTTTTTGGCAGGTAAAAAAGCCCCGAAACTGGATGGTGTTAAAGTCGCAGTTCTGGGTCTGGGCGATTCAAGCTATGAGTTCTTCTGTCAGACTGCCATTGATTTTGAAGAGCGCCTGCAAAAACTGGGGGCCGAGTCTGTCGTTGCACGTGCTGATTTAGATGTCGATTATGAAGATCAGGCAACAGCCTGGATTGACAGTGCCCTGGATGCGTTTGAGCCTGCGCTGAAAGCACAACAGGCGGATGCGGGTGCTAATGTGGTCGCTATGCCACTGGCAACGGCCGGTGCCCATGCCAGCCAATACACTAAGCAGAATCCGTTCAGCGCAGAAATCTCGGTGGTACAAAAGATCACTGGTCGTGATTCAACCAAAGATGTACGCCATGTAGAAATTTCACTGGAAGGGTCTGACATTGCTTATCAGCCAGGTGATTCACTGGGCGTTTTCTTCCTTAACGATGAGCAACGTGTCGACGAAGTTATTGTCTTGCTTGCGCTGGAAGGGGACAGTGAAGTCATACTGGGTACTGAGACGCTAACACTGCGCACTGCGTTGATTGAAAAACTGGAACTGACGCAGTCTTACCCTGGCTTTGTCGAAAAATATGCGGCTGCAACAAGTAATGAAGAATTGGGTGCACTGGTGAGTGACAAAGCGGCGCTGCGCGAGTACATCGAAGCGCGCCAGATTTTCGATATCATCAAACAACAGCCAGGTACGCTGAGTGCACAGGAACTCGTGGACAGCTGTCGTAAGATCCAGCCACGCTTGTACTCCATTGCATCGAGCCAGGCTGAAGTCGAGGAAGAAGTGCACCTGACCGTAGGGTTGGTGGAATTTGACGCTTTTGGTGAAACTCATCAGGGCGGTTGCTCTGGTTACCTGGCGCATCGCGTTGAGGAAGGCACGCAAATTAAAGTGTTCAGCGAGCATAACGACAACTTCCGTTTACCAGCAGACGACAACACACCGGTGATCATGGTAGGCCCTGGTACTGGTATCGCACCATTCCGTGCTTTCCTGCAAGAGCGTGAAGCGCGTGATGCAGAGGGTGATAACTGGTTGTTCTTCGGTAACCCGCACTTTACCCAGGACTTCCTGTATCAGGTTGAATTACAAAAGTACGTGAAATCGGGCGTGCTAAATCGCATTGATCTGGCCTTTAGTCGTGATCAGGCGGACAAAATCTACGTTCAGGACCGTTTACGTGAGAAGGGTCAGGACGTATACACATGGTTGCAAAATGGTGCGCATTTTTATGTATGTGGAGACGCCAGCCGTATGGCCAAGGACGTTCATCAGGCATTAGTGGACATCGTTAAGCAGTATGCAGGTAAGAGCGACGAGGAAGCTGAAGAGTATCTCAAAGAGCTACGCAGCGCGGGTCGCTATCAAAAAGACGTGTACTAATCCTGCGGGATTAGTCTGTACACACCGTCACAGTGTAAGAATTTAGGAATAAAGATGAGCAATAGCGATTACAAACCCAACAGTAAGCTCGACCCAAACGCCAAACTGTCTGATAACGAGCGTTTGAAAACTCAGAGCAACCTGCTGCGCGGCACCATTAAAACCGATCTGGGCGATCAGCTGACTGGTGGATTTACTGCCGACAACTTCCAGTTGATCCGTTTCCACGGCATGTATCAGCAGGATGACCGCGATATCCGTGCTGAACGTATCAAACAGAAGCTTGAGCCAATGCACAACGTGATGCTGCGTGCGCGGATGCCGGGCGGGATCATCAAGCCGCATCAGTGGCTGGCGATAGACAAATTTGCGGAAGAAAAAACTGAGTATGGCAGCATTCGTCTGACCACGCGTCAGACCTTCCAGTTCCACGGTGTACTTAAGCCACACATTAAAGAAATGCACCTGACGCTGAACGATGTGGGTATCGACTCCATCGCCACTGCGGGTGACGTAAACCGTAACGTACTGTGTACCACCAACCCGGTTGAGTCTGAACTGCACCAGGAAGCCTATGAATGGGCGGCACGTATTTCTGAGCATTTGCTGCCAAAGACCCGTGCCTACGCCGAGATCTGGCTCAACGGTGAAAAGCAGGAAACGACCGAAGAAGAGCCTGTGTTGGGTAGCACTTACTTACCGCGTAAGTTCAAAACCACAGTGACTATTCCACCGAATAACGAAGTGGATGTGCACGCCAATGACCTGAACTTTGTGGCCATTGCCGAAGACGGTAAGCTGGTCGGCTTCAACGTCCTGGTGGGCGGCGGATTGGCCATGACCCATGGTGACGTAAATACCTATCCACGTAAGGCGGATGACTTTGGCTTTATCAGCCTGGACGACACGCTGGCGGTAGCCGAACACGTGGTTGGTGTACAGCGTGACTGGGGTAACCGTGCGAATCGCAAGAATGCGAAAACCAAATATACGCTGGATACCTTTGGTACAGATACGTTCAAAGCGGAAGTAGAAAAACGTGCCGGTGTGACCTTTGCACCGAGTCGTCCGTATGAATTCACCCACCGTGGCGACCGCATTGGCTGGGTAGAAGGGATTGATGGTAAGCACCACCTGACGGTCTTTATTCAAAGCGGCCGGATCCTGGACTATCCAGATAAGCCTCTGAAGACGGGGTGTCGCAAGATTGCCGAGATCCACCAGGGGGATTTCCGCATGACAGCAAACCAAAACCTGATCATTGCAGGTGTACCGGCAGAGCAAAAAGCGGAAATTGAACAACTGGCACGCGAACATGGCCTGATCGATGAGGCGCATACGGAGCAGCGCAAGAACTCAATGGCCTGTGTCTCATTGCCGACTTGTCCGCTAGCGATGGCGGAAGCAGAGCGTTACCTGCCTGACCTGATTGAAAAAACCGAAGCGATCCTGGCGAAGCATGAAATTGCTGATGATGACATCATTTTACGTGTTGTCGGTTGTCCAAACGGCTGTGGCCGCGCCATGCTGGCAGAAATTGGCTTTGTGGGTAAAGGACCGGGTAAGTACAACGTGTATCTGGGTGGTAACCGTGCTGGTACACGGATCCCGAAATTGTATTTAGAAAACGTCGGTGAAGACGTATACCTGCCGGCGCTGGATGAGCTGATTGGTCAATGGGCCAAAGAGCGTCAGCCGGATGAGTGTTTTGGTGACTTTGTGATCCGTAAGGAAATTGTGGCGGAAGTGAAGGTATCTAAAACCGACTTCCATGCATAATGAAGTGGGCGCTCAGCGCCCCTGACCACGGCTTTTAGCGGTGGTGGAATACTGGGAATGAGTAATGAGTGACTTTAAACAAATCCTGACGTTGGATAAGGCCTCACAACAGGCTTTATTGAATGATGCTAATGGCATGCTGGCGCAAAAAAGTGTTGAAGACCGCGTGATCTGGGCACTGGAAAATTTGCCAGATAACCCCATTTTATCGTCCAGTTTTGGGATCCAGGCAGCGGTGATGCTGCATTTAGTAACCCGTCAGCGTCCGGATATTCCGGTGGTCCTGACGGATACCGGCTATTTGTTCCCGGAAACGTATCGCTTTATTGATGAACTCACGGAACAGCTCCAGCTGAATCTGAAAGTGTACCGGGCTGCGCAGGGGCCGGCCTGGCAGGAAGCCAAATATGGCAAACTGTGGGAACAGGGTGAAGAGGGCATCAAGCGCTATAACACGCTGAACAAGGTAGAACCGATGACTCGTGCTCTGAATGAGTTACAGGCCGGGACCTGGTTTAGTGGTTTACGTCGACAGCAATCTTCAACCCGCGCGGACAAGCAGATCTTAGAGATCAGCCGTGGCACGGTGAAAGTGTACCCTATCATCGACTGGCACAACCGTGATGTGTATCAGTACCTAACTAAACACGGTTTGTCTTACCACCCGCTATGGGATGAGGGCTATGTGTCTATGGGCGATGTCCATACCACCCGTAAACTTGAGCCGGGTATGAGTGAAGAAGATACGCGTTTCTTTGGTCTGAACCGGGAGTGTGGCTTGCACATTGATGGCGACGGCATTTGATAACGCATTGCCAGATAGCATAGACAAACAGCGGACTTTGCCACTTAGCTCAGTCCGCTTTTTTGTCACTATTGAATCACAAAAGCTACACTGTGATTCATGAAGGAAATGAGCAGGTAAATGAGATGCGCCCAATATACTGTCTGGTTGGTCTGTTGTGGTGGCTGGCTTCGGGAAGCGTCAGTGCTCAGTCACTGAATGGGGCTGACTTGCCGGTATTGCGTGTCGCTTTGCCCTATAACGCGTTTCCACCGTTTGTCACCGGTGACCCAGCCCGTCCAGGTGTGTTACCTGAGCTGCTGGCACACTTTACTCCAGATGGGCAGCCGGTTCAGGTAGCGTATATCCCGGAAGAGCGGTCGAAAAAGCTGATCAGTCATGATCAAATTCAAGTACGGATGGAGTCTGAATCCTGGTACCGGGGGAATACGCCCATGTGTTGGAGTCAGGGCCTATATTGGGTAGAGGATGTATTAGTCACACATCAGGGGGCAACTGTGCCCGAGCAGGATTATCAGGGGTTCATTATGCTTGGCCGGTTTGGTTACACCTACCCGACCGTTGAGCAGGCTCTGACACGGGGACTGTTGCAACAAAAGTTATTTTACTCAGAGCGAGAGATGCTGGCTGCGCTGGCGTCGCCAGTGAAAGAAGATCGTCGCTTTGCTTTGATGAGCTTACCTGCTATTCGCTGGTTGCAATTGAGTAATCCAAAATTTATCAGCGCGCTCAAGATACATAAAGTGGTGGATACCGCGCCTTTGCAATTGCAATTTAATCACTCCAAACAGGGGCTACGTGGCTGTGCACAATTTCGTGATTTCTTTGTGCGTTTTCGTCACTCTACCGAATATCACTCTATACTGTTAAAGTATGGCCTCGATATAAAAGGAGTGCCGCAATGAAGTACGCAAGTTATCTGTTAATTATGGTGATGCTGGTCGGCGTGGCGTCACTGTTTGTCCTCAAACGTCCTGATGGACGTACCTGGTTGAGCCTGGATGATATTCTGGGCAAAGCACAAACCCAGGCTCAGCACATGCTTGATGAGTCAAAGCAACAATTAGACAAAGCCGTAGATATGGTGAGCAGCTCAGATGCGCAGGCACCACAGAAGCAGCCTGGCAAAATCTATAAATGGCAGGACGCACAAGGCAACTGGCACTATTCAGATCGACCGAATGCCCGTGGACAAAGTGAAGAAATGACTTTAGACCCCAGCAAAATAACCATTATGGCAGCTGAAAACACCGACATTCTTAAACAGCTTAAAGTGCAGCAAGATGCCGGCCGCATTCCCAAAGATCTGCCAGCGAACATGAGCCCGGCCGACATCAAAAAGTTGGTGCAGGACGCGCAGAACATCGAAAAACTGATGCAGGAGCGCAGTAAAAAGCTGGAGGAACTATAGCCTCAGAGCTGTGCTTCGACATACTCGGCGATCGCCAGGCTGGCGGTCAGTCCGGGTGATTCGATACCAAACAGATTGATGAGTCCATTGATCTGATGGTGCTGATGTCCCTCAATCACAAAATCCTGTCCTTTGTCCCGAGCTAGCTTAGGCCTGATCCCGGCATAGTCCGGCTTTAGTCGCTCAGGGTCCAATGCGGGCCAGTAGCTTTGTATGGCCTCAACAAAGCGGGCCTTGGCATCAGGGTCAAGCTGGTAATCGAGGTGATCAATAAAGTGCGTGTCGGGTCCAAATCGCAGCTGGCCGGCCATGTCTAACGTTGCGTGGATCCCTAAACCATGTTGTTCAGGCATCGGGTAGATGAGATTACTGAATGGGTGATGGCCCTGATAGGAGAAATACTGACCGCGACACAGGTGGCTTTGTGGAATGTGGTGCTCACCCAGACCATGGATGCGTCTAGCATTATCCTGTGCAAACAGGCCTCCAGCGTTGATCAGCGTATCGCAGCTAAGCGCAAAGGCTTCCCCGTCACAATCCAGCGTAATGTGAAACCCACTGGCTGTGTGTTCGGCAGACTCAAAGCGTGTGTGGCAGACCAGATTGCCACCTGCTAGCTCTAATTGATGAATCAGTGACAACATCAACTGATGGCTATCGACAATGCCTGTGGATGGCGAAAACAGCGCGGCGCTGGCAGATAATCCTGGTGCCATATCCCCAACCTGGGTCTGACTGAGCGGCGTCAGATCGTATACCCCATTGCGCTTTGCCTGCGCCTCGATAGCAGCCAGTTTATCGTGTTCTGCCGCTGTGCGGGCAAACAGGATTTTACCAAGTTGTTTTACTGGCACATGGAAACGCGCGCAATGGGCGTATAACAAGGCTTTACCGCGGACACACAAGCGTGCTTTAAGGCTGTGTTCGTCGTAATAGAGCCCGGCGTGGATCACTTCGCTGTTTCGGCTACTGGTGTGTTCGCCAAATTGTCCCATTTGGTCGATGACCAGGACGGAGCGAGTCTGACTGAGGCGTGCGGCAATGGCCAGGCCAATAACGCCTGCGCCAATGATGACTGTTTCTACATGGTCCATGATACTGTGTGAGTGAGCGACTGAAAGGCAAAAGTGTAACGAAATGCCTGCACATAGGCAAAAGCCTGGGTGTGGCTGGAAGATACCGTGCAGCCTGGATCAGTCTGGCTTTTCTCTGCGCATCAGCAAAATTGTCAGGTAAATCTTGGTCGGTAATGAGCAGATCAGGCCAATGGCAATACAGGCCGCGCCCAACACGTAACCTGTGGGCCCCTGCTCTGTCAGCCACTGTGCGCTCATGATCTTAGCCTCCGGGTTTGGGCTAAGTTTATTGTGCGGTTTTAAACAATAAAAGTGTTGCGCTACATCAAACAGACGTTATTGTTATCGCCGTTCAACAACAGCGGCGGTCATACGGGCGACGCAACAAAGTTCGCCACGGGCATTGACGATTTTCACTTCCCAGACGGAGGTACGGCGGCCCAAATGTAAAGGCCGTGCCGTTGCGGTGAGGATGCCATTGCGCGATGCTTTAAGGTGATTCGCATTGATTTCCTGTCCGACACAATAAAAGCGCTCGAAGTCGACCACAAAGTTGGCTGCATAACTGGCAACGGTCTCGGCCAGTGCGACGTTGGCCCCACCGTGTATCATACCCAGCGGATTATGGTGTGCTGGGGTCGCTGGCATGGTTGCCACCAGGTAATCATCGCCAATTTCACTGATGGCGATCCCGAGTGTCTGCATCAACGTGCCTTTTTGATGAAGCCCTTCATCCAGCGTTTGACACTGTGCTAACGTAATTGGACGGTACCAGATACTCACTTAATATGCTCCCGGGTTATCCGAACGAAATAGGTTTTCGGCCCGTCACGCTGTCGACATTGTTTTTTTGCTTATTGCGTTTCTTTTTGCCAGATTGGCTTGGCTTTTTACCTTTGTCAGAGGCTGAAGGTGCACTGCTTTGGTGCGCAGCGGGTGGTTTGGGCTGGCTGCGCTCGGCGGGGACGGCGTCCTCTGCCAGGGTCAGCATAAAGGTTTCTTCGTTAAAATAGAGGGTGTCTCCGGCGTACAGTTTTTTGCGTTTAACCGTACAAAGCTCACCATTGACGCCCACATATCCTGCTGCAATCAGCTGCTTTGCTTGTCCACCACTTTCTGCAAAGTCTAATACTTTTAACAGGTTACAAAGTTCAATTGGCTCTTCTTCAAGCTCTATTTCGATATATTCTTGATTCATATCACAACCTCACTGGATGTTTTGCGACAGTATAGCGCGACGCTGCGGTGAACCACGAAACTTTTTCGCTGATCACCGTGTCTTTAATGTAATTGCAGCATTTGGTGTGTATCTTGCACGCCGATCGGAGTCGGGCGGTTTTGAGCCGTCGCTTTTAGCAGTCATTCGCTGCGGCTTTTGTAAATTATGACAACAGGAGACACACCATGGGGATCCGTTCTGCATTAAAAAAAGATCTGATGAACTTAGAGGCATCCGGATTAATGACAGCAGATGATGTGCGTGGCTATCTCAATACTCAGCTCAATCAGGGCCGAGACAAATTGACACTGATCTCACGATTCAATGAACACCACAGCCAGGTACAGGCCGGCTTACCCAGTCAGGAAAGTGACCTGACCTTTGAGCGTCATCGCTTATTTAAAGAAATTGTCTATCCCAAATCGGCGGTACAAAACTGGCTGACGCGCAGCCACTGATACCGAGTGTGGCGACGACACAATGGACAGATGTCACGCTGCTGTGGTTTACTCAGACCATAATAATAAGAACAAGGACATTTCATGAAAGTATGGCCGGTGGCTTGGTGTGTGTTATTGAGCGCCTGCAGCACTGTGCCTGTGGTACACGTATTCCAGGCATCTTTGGACGACACACAGCAGCAGAGATTGGTCAGCCAGTTAGAGCAGGCCAATATACATTATGTCCTGAACGACCTGCCGGTGCCTCCAGAATATAACAGTGATGGTGATACTGTCCGCCTGAATCGTTTTCCGGCGGACCAAAATGCGGTTCTGATCTCACAATTGTCTGAGGTGGTACATGCGTTAGGGTACACAGGGCTCGATGTGCAGGATTTTAACGGCGAATTTCATCGGTTCAGCGAGGGCAATTACGGTCTGTATTTTCCGGGGCAAATGACGTCGGTGAACTTGCCTGATGTGGTCCATTCCCACGACTGCGCGATGGACGCCTTTCAGATTGAGCTGAAGACGAGCGGAGACTGGATCCTCGCCGGGACTGTGACGAAAGGTAAGTGGCAATACAATGCCCCCTATTTAACGCTGATTTGGAATGATGGCCGTGGCGCGATGCAGCAGGCCTATCAGATGACCTCGCATACCGTAAAAACCATGTTTGGTGAGAAACCTGCCCTCACGTACCAGGTAATGGGCCATCGCAGTTATGCCGCCATCCCCATCTTTAACTGTGATTTGCAGGTGATCTATGCCGAGTAGCTCGGTAGCAACGGTTAACTGACAGCGTTAACCGTTGCAAAACACGGCGTTTCGTTTATGGCTGGTTGGCATTGTTCATGCTGGCAATAAAGGCATTTGAATCCTCAATAGAGCGATTCATATCGGTGATCAGCGACTGAATATCTCGTTTTAACCCACTAAACTCGCCTTTGATGGCAGCAATCGCCTGCGCATTGAGGTTGTGCTTTAAGTACAGCACATTGTCTTTTAGAGAATCCAGTACGGGCTGCATTTTTGCTTCACTGGCACGCATTGATCTCAGTAGCTTATCAAATTGACGTTGGGTCTGACGGAGCTTTTGTTCACTCTGACGTTTCAGTTTGGCACTTGAATACTGGGTCAGCTCGTCCTGCCATTCCGCAAACAAGGCCTCGGCAACATCCTCGACTTTGTCTATGTTGGTACGGACATCTTGCGCTGCGGCTTCACTGGCGAGATAGTCATCATTGAGTTGTTCATAGACGCTTTGTAACTCGCCACCGTCAAAGTTGATTAGGGTCGTCAGGCGCTCCAGTGCAGACTGGAACTCCTGCTGCGTGGCTTGTTGTGCTGCTTTGGTATTTTCCACCCGATCGACTAAGATTTCACGTTTGTGCACGCCCACTTTTTCCCAGGCGGCATAGTAGGCGCTTTGACAGGCACTGAGCAAACACAGGGTGAAGATGACGAGGCTCTTTTTTATCACAGAATTGTTCATCGGCTTTCCTAATGCGGTTGAAACAGAACGGCTTATACTTAATTGAGACTCTATGAATTATGACTGGGATTGGTAAGATGTGCAAAACTCACTCTGTAAACCTGTGTAATGATGAATGAATTATGGTTACAGCGCCTGTTGCATTTGAGGCAGCAGAGCAAACTGTTTTTAAACGCTCAGCCGCTCTGGTGGCTGCGCTTTTATCAGCGCTGCCAGCAAGATCAGCTCATGATCAATGCTGGCTATCTGGCTTATGTCACCTTGCTGTCTTTGATCCCCCTGGTGGCGGTGGGGGTGGCTATATTTACGGCGTTCCCGGGCTTTCAGGATACACGCGACGCCATAGAGCATTTCATTTTTACGAATTTTGTTCCGACTTCGACTGATACCATTAAAGCCCATATCAGTGCCTTTACCGGCAATGCCAATCAGATGACTGCGGTGGGGATTGGCTTTTTGACGGCCGTTGCCCTGTTACTGATCCGCAACGTGGACGCAGCACTCAATCGTATCTGGCGAGTGGAAAAGTCCCGACCGATGATGATTTCCTTCGCGATATACTGGATGGTACTGACACTGGGGCCGGTATTATTGGGAGCCAGCATAGGGGTGACCTCTTATATTGTGTCATTGGTGTCGTTTGCTGATCAGGGGATCCCGGGCTTTAGTGGCTTTTTATTGAAGCTTTTGCCCTATGTTATTTCCATGGCAGGCTTTTTTATGCTCTATACTTTAGTACCAAATACACGCGTGTCTTATCAGGCAGCGATACCCGGGGCATTTTTTGCGGCTTTATTGTTTGAACTGACTAAAAAAGGCTTTGCCCTGTATATCAGCCATTTCCCCTCGTATGAGGTGATCTACGGTGCCCTGGCGACAGTGCCCATCCTGTTTGTTTGGGTGTACTTGTCCTGGATGGTGGTGCTGTTAGGGGCTGAATTTACTGCCTGTTTGTCCGAAAAGGAATGTGAGGAACAAGACACACCAGAATAAAGAGGTGTGCAATGACTCAATTATATCGGCTGGAGTCTCCGCGACGTAGTTTTCATCTGGCGGTGTCCGATGGGCACCAGCTACATGTTGAAGAATTTGGGTTGGAGAGCGGGTTGCCTGTGGTGATCTGCCATGGCGGCCCGGGTAGTGGCTTGTGTCGTAGCTCGGCCAGTTATTTTAACCCACAACGCTATCGGATCATTTTATTTAGCCAGCGCGGATGCGGCCAGTCTTCGCCTCAGCAACTCATCCACAACACCACAGAGCACTTACTGCAGGACATAGATTGTCTGCTGACTTATTTAGGGATCGGTCAGTGTGTGCTGGCGGGTGGCTCCTGGGGTGCCACATTAGCGCTGTTGTTCGCGCAGCGCTTCCCGGAGCGCGTGCAGGGCTTGGTTCTCTGGGCGACCTTTCTGGGGTGTCAGAGCGATTTACAGTGGCTGTATGGTGTGAGCGGTGTAGGCGCGCAGTTTTACCCGGAGCGTTATCAAATTTTTAGCCAAGGGGAAGGGGATTATAAGGCGGTGCTGGCGCGTTATAGCCAGTTGTTGCACTGTAACGATGAAGTCGCCGTCAGGCGGGCTGCGCAGCAATGGCATGACTGGGACCGTCAGTTGAGCATTGGCAGCCAGGCATTGCGTTATCAGCTGGACCATGAACAGGCGGTTGTCCAGCAGGCTCGGATCATGGTGCACTATTTCCACTCACGCTGTTTTATCGAGGAGCAGCAGATCTTTGCATATGCTGACAAACTCAAGCGTCTGCCTGTCTGGATGATCCATAGTCGTCACGACTACGTCTGTCGTTTTGCGATGGCGCAGGCACTTGCGGAACAACTGAATGCACGGTTATTGATCCTCGAAGAAGTTGGGCACTGCGTCACAAATGCAGTATATTCCGAAGCCATACGTCGCGCCGCTGATCTGCTGCTGTGCAAGCTGGCACATTAGGGGCTTTATCAATCATTTCCGCAAACCATTGAGGTAACAGTGCAGGGATTAATTCAAAGAGTCAGTCAGGCCAGTGTGGTGGTCGAAGGTGAGTGTGTTGGTCAAATTGGTCAGGGGATCCTGGTGTTACTCGGCGTGGAAAAGGCCGACGATCAAAAAAGCGCTGATAGCTTGCTACATAAAATCAGTAACTATCGTATTTTTACCGATGCACAGGGCAAAATGAATCTGAGTCTGAGAGACATAGAAGGAGAGTTGCTGGTGGTATCTCAATTTACGTTGGCAGCGGATACCAAAAAAGGCATGCGCCCGAGCTTTTCCTCTGCAGCGACGCCGACCCAGGCTGAGGCGCTTTACGAATATTTTGTGGCTCAAGCAAAGGCATCTGGGTTGCGTGTTGCGACCGGCCGCTTTGCCGCAGATATGCAGGTCAGTCTTTGCAACGATGGTCCTGTGACTTTTAATTTATCAGTGTAAACAGGTCTGCGCTTAGCGCGTCAGAGAAATAATGTGATTGGCGTAGTCGGGCACTTTGTGTACGAAGGGTTTTTTACCAAAGTTAGTAATAAGAAGATGTTCGAGCTGTTTTAGCTGTGAATCGTGCTCTGCAAGAAAATTTATATACAAGCGTCCCCCCTCGTTGAGAGTGGCACGAATTTGTGTGTAAAACTTGTGTTCGTACAAAAACCGGGGGGCGTCAAGCTGACTGAACAAATCCAGGATGATCCAGTCATAATGGCCGTTGTTTTCTAGTGCCTGATAGGCATCGCTGCAACTGACATTGGAGATGGGATCGCCACCAAAATAGCGCTTATAACAATGAATAATGTCAGGGTTATTGTCGATAGAGGTAATCTGACAATCCGGATAGCTGATGTGCAGATAATCCCGGATAGCACCTGCACCCAGCCCTAATTCTAGCACCTTGCCCGGGGCAGGGCATTTTTGCCACAGCGCTGCTAATATCTGCAAATGCGGAAAAAGCAGCCGCTCCGGATGATTGAGCTCAATCACGGATTGCAGTGTGTCGTTTATCAGTAACCAGCGTAAGGTTTTTTCCTGGCGTACCTGTATGCTGACTTTGCCATGCTTATGCCAATACAGCAGGTGCCCGAGTTGATGACTCTGGTGCACAAACTCGTTACTGATGGTGCCGGGTTCAGTTATAAAATCTTGCATAGTTACATCAGCATAGCTTGGCTTCACAGTTCTGCCACCGCGTTTCGTTGAATTTACATGACAAATTGACCAAATCTGGCCGATCATTCCCTGTTGCACTCTTTTCTTGTAAGGTAAGGTCCATAAATTAGACAAAAGTTCCCCGCTGAAACGGGGAGCAGTTTGCACGAGCCGGGCACATCATCCCGCAGCGACAGGAAAAGCACAGGAGTCACCATGTTTCAAATAACAGCGCCACAGAGCAGTGAAGATTGGCAAGCGTATTATCAACTACGATGGCAGGTTTTGCGGGCACCCTGGGATCAGCCCAGAGGCAGCGAGCAGGATGATCTGGAGCAGGAAGCGGAGCATCGTTATATCAAAAATAACGAAGGCCAGGTGCTGGGTGTGGCACGCCTGCATTTTAACAATCAGCAACAAGCGCAGGTCCGTTATATGGCCGTTGATGAAGCGCACCGTGGTCATCATCTTGGTAGCCGATTACTGCATGAGCTGGAGAAAATTGCCTGGACGCAGAAGGCGGAAGAGCTGGTACTGTTTGCCCGTGAACGTGCTTTGGCGTTTTATGAGCGCCATGGTTATCAGATGATTGAAAAAGCCCACCTGTCTTATGGTGATGTACAACATTGGAAAATGGTTAAGCAACGGCCCTCAGAGCCTGGCTGGTTCCGCCATCCACAGTGGACCCAGGTGTTACAGGATACCTGGCGAGAGTCGATCCCTATCAGTGATGCGATGGGGATCAAGGTTGAAAGTTACACCGACTGGCAGTTTTCAACCCGCGCAGATCTGAAAGCGAATCTGAACCTACATAATTCGATGTTTGCCGGATCGGTTTACAGTATGGCCACTTTAACCGGGTGGGGCGCGACGTATCTGGCGCTCAAAGAGCTCGAGTTGGAGGGCAATATTGTACTGGCAGACGCCAATATTCAGTATCTGAAACCCTTAACCACAGCTCCCAGTGCTACGGTCACATTGGCCGAATGCAGTGGCGAGTTGAATGCGCTCAACGAAGAGGGTAAAGCTAAGTATCGTGTGCCGGTGAACATTTACGACGGTGACGTGTTAGTTGCGAAGTTTGAAGGCCTGTTCGTGGTCATCAAATAATGCGCGGATGGCCTGCCTATGCAGGCCATCTTGGTTGTGCTTAGAGCAGATCGGTTACCGCAATACCCAAACCCAGCCGCTGAATGTGTGCGTTGTAGTCAATCAAGCTCTCGCCATAGCCATTAAAATACTGCACATAGCCTCGCACCCGTGAGGAGCCAAGCAAAGGAAACGACCAGTCGAGTTGCACCGCACCATGGTTGTCACTGTTGAAGTTGTTACGAGTCATAAAGCCAAATTCATGGTCGCCATGGCGATAAGCCCCACTGAACTCAAAATAGCCCATGTACTTGTGAATATCCGGGTTATCATCCCCTTTTGCCGCTAATGGCTCGGGCTTGTCGTCCTCTGGCAGGCGATACCAGGGTTTGAAGCTAAACACGAAACCTTCATATTCCCAGATAAAGTTTGCATAGAGGCGGTTCCAGGACCGAGAGTTAGGCTGGCTGCGGCCATTTGACTGGTGTGATGCGCCTAAAATGATGGCCATTTCATCGCCCCACAGCACATTGTCATCATCCAGGAAGTTAACCCAGAAGATTTCCGGTTCGTAATTGGTTTCACGGAACGGAGAGGAGATATCTTTGTTATATAGCTGCCAGTAAGATTGCAATGTGACCCCGACATAGACCGCCTGATCTTTGTCTTTAAAGTGGCGGTAAAGAGGCACTTTCATCGATATTTGATATTTGACTTCCATGTGGTCGAGTGGCTCCCCTTCTTCTTCCTGAATGGCCTTTAAGCCATCAAAGGGGCGAGAGTTGGGGTTTTTGACATAGGTCACTGGCAGAATATAGTTGCGATTGTGCGGTGTCAGCACATTGCGGTTGTTTTCCGTGACCATTTCCCGTGCCATGCGGCGATCCAGTTTGCTGAGGCGTGTCTCTTGCAGCTTCTGACAGTAGAGTTTGAGCTGCTCAATCGTTTGTTGTTGATCACCCGCAATGATCTCATTCAGTACACATTGCTTTATCAACTCCAGGTCGTCCTGCGCGTTTTGTTCATTGGCGAGCAGGGTAGAGGGGGCTAGTATAGATAAAAAAGCGAGTATCCTGAGTTTCATAGGCAGTGCAGTCCTTAGTCAAAAGCAAATTATCATCATAGTATCATGGCAAAGAAAAAACTAAGAAGGGCAAAATTGTCAGCAATATATTTAGTCAAGTGGTGTTTGGTTGATTTTTGTTCATCTTGGCGCTAGGTTAATTAAGCACATTGCATAAAAGGAGATTGAAATGAAAATATCACTGAACAAAAAAAGTATTAAACAACTGAGTAATAACCAACAACTGGGCCTGGCTCAGACACCGCATGTAGCCGGTGGTGCATCGGGCCATCCGGCTTGTGAATCACTAGGTTGTGATACCGCGGTGTTCCTTGGGTGTCCGACTGGTGGAGATTGTTATTCTGGCCGCTTTGAGATCTGCATGCCAGATTAATACCAATTTCATTTAATACGTCTTCAATTTGACGGAGCAAATATGGCGCTATCTGTGTTAAAAATTTCTCATTTAGAATCTTTACCTAAGGTATAAGTTCGCTAATTTTTGCCTCGCCTATAGGGACGAAGGTGCCTCAGCGATAGCAGGACGCGGGAGCGGCGTTATTGACTATATTTTCTCGCCTCAAAATGGGACAGTTAATTAAGCAAATTGGGATAAAAAGGCCGGCGGCAACTTAGGTTGCCGCCCCACCTTAGCAAGTGAGGATTTGCTCACCTACTCTCACGCAATCGTTACTTCATTCTGTCGTCATCCAACCTGGATCCCGACCAATTCGTATGAATCCACTATAGTTCATAGTAATTTGTGAAAAATTTATATAATTCAGTACCCTGGTTGACACTGGCTGAGGCAAAATGCAGTATCGCAATGGCATCCTGTGTCAAGGTGAGGCTATGCAGAGGCGTTTCCGATAAATACTGCTCCATGCGCAAAATTCGCGCAATGCATTCCCCTGCTTTGATGTGTTCACCGAGCTGTGCTTTATACTCCACCATGCCACCCATGGGCGCATAGAAGGTCAGGTAATCTTTCAGTGCACAGGCGTAGCGTTTGATGTTCTTTGGTTGATGGTTGCCATCTGTTATCACTTCTTTGTGTGTCAGGTAGCTGAGGATGCTGTTGGCATCATGCACGGCTTCATCCAGATCAATTTTTTCCTGTGAACCTAATTCGACCGTGAAGGCTTCAACGGGCACGGCTAAGTCTCGGCCTTGTGCCTTTAAGGCTGTGCTGAGTTGCCACCAAGGGCAGAAACTGGCTTCATCCATCGCACCGTCAAATTCATTGGGGATCAGCAGCACATGAGGAATGTCAAAATAGCGCGCGCTGTCTGTGGCGTATTCTGGGCAATATAAGTGTTTCGCCGAGATAGGGCCAGTATGCAGGTCCAGTACAATATCAGCCTGATGCGCCAGCTTTTGCAGTGTGAGTGCAATGCGCTTGCCAGTTGTTAGTGTATGTGCCGGCGCATCAAGCAACGCATCGGTTGCCTGACACAGCTGTTCGCGGAAGGCCGCGATAAGTGCCGCATCGGAAGCTTCACCGTGCTCAGCAAGGCAGCGCTGTACCTGATCACTGTGGTCATGGTACATGCGATTCCAGTTCATGCCGGTAATGGGATCAAATCGTCCCAGCGTAAACTCCCCCGATTTTTGATTACAGCCGATCGGGTTGGCATAGGGCACCAGAGTGACGTCACCCGCCAGAGTGAGGTGTTTTAATTGTTCAAGCAGTGCATAAATCACTGCATTGCCTTGTACCTCCGCGCCGTGCATATTGGCCTGAATGTAGACGCTCGGGCCTGTGCCATTACCTTGCAAACGGTAGACCGGGATAGTCAAAGGCAGGCCATTGGCGATTTCACCAACCTGAATATGTTGCTGTGTGATAGTGTTCATAGTTACCTCAGATAATAGTCGGCGGTTTCGCTGTGACGAATACAGGACAATTGACCCTGAGTGAAAACGTACTCTGCGGGCAGCTCATGACACAGAAAGTACGGCATACTTTCTGTGAAGCCATAGGCACCACACTGGTCAAATACCAGCCAGTCGCCATAGTCGAGATCGTCAGGCAAGCTATGCGAACCAAGGTGATCTAGGGCTGTACATAATGGGCCATGTAAATGATATTGGCGCTGAGCAGTGTCAGATGCACGCAGTGCCTGCACCGGAAAAGCCTGACTGGTCACGGCCGGTCGCAATAGGTGGTTGATGCCACCTGCAAGGATGAGTTGATGTTCGTCGTAATTGCATTTTTGTTCCACCACCGGGTTAAGGTAGTAGCCACACTGCGCCACGGCGTAGCGACCCAGCTCCATCCATAATTCCTGCACGCCCGCTTCGGCTTTAATTTTGGCCAGACTAGCGATGACTTGATCCCAATCGAGTGCCTGCTGGCCTGACTCGTAAGGCACCCCTAATCCGCCACCCAGATCTAAGATCCTCAGGGTCATACCCAGCTGCTGGCTCAGCTCAGTCAGTGGGGGCACCATTTGTTGCCACAGGCTGGCCAGCTTGGTGGCGTCGAGCATGTTACCCCATTGAAAAATATGCAGACCTGCAAAATCCAGTGCAGGGTAGTCGCGTAAAGTCAGTTGCTGCCATTGGTCACAGCCGAGCCCAAATGGGGTCAGGCTGTCGCCGCCAAGTGGATTTTTGTCTCCTGCCGGCCAGCGCAGCTGCACGCGAAGTAGCACAGTTAGCGTCAGCTGATGCTGCTGTGCTGCGTTGTTCAGCCAGCGCACTTGATTCAGGCTTTCAGCAACAAAGGTGGTGACACCAGCATCGAGAAAATGCTGGATCTGGGCCGGGGACTTGGCCGGCCCGGTGTTGAGTACGCGTTCGGCCGCAATGTCCTGGGCCAATACCTGTGTGAGCTCTCCCCGGCTGGCAACGTCAAAGTTGAAGCCGGCTGTGTCCAGTGTTTTGAGGACACTGGATAACGGATTGGCTTTAACGGCATACCAGAGCTTGACCACGTTTTGGGTGGTCAGGTGATTAACATGTGCGCTCAGTGCATCCAGGTCGTAGACGAAAAATGGGATGTCCAGATCAGGGCACAGTGCAGTCAGTTGCTCACGCAGTGGCGTACTCAGTGTGGTCATTAGCGTAGTACCTCTTCGAGTTCTAACGACGCATCACTCTGTTCGTCACGGTATTTCACAATTAGTGCACAGGACATGCTCAGCCCCTGTGCTTTGGCCCAGTCACTGGATGCTGGACGCGACCCCGGAATCACAATGGCAAAAGGCGGAATGGCTTCCCCTTTTTCCAGGGTACGCTCATTCACACAGTCATACACTGGAATGCTGGCAGACAGGCGAACACCCGGTGCCAGCACTGCACCGCGTTTTACGACTACGCCTTCAACCAGTACACAGCCCGCACCAATGAACGCATCGTCTTCAACAACGACCGGGCTGGCACCGACTGGCTCTAATACGCCGCCAATCTGAACAGCAGCACTTAAATGCACATTTTTACCAATCTGGGCGCAAGAACCAACCAGTGCATGGCTGTCGACCATAGTACCGGTATCGATATATGCGCCAATGTTGACATAGGCTGGTGGCATAATGATAGTGCCAGAAGCAACATAAGCACCACGACGTACGCTGCTGCCTCCGGGCACCATACGGACGGCATCTTCGGCGGCAAAACCACGGGGAGCCAGATTGTCTTTGTCTACAAAACCACCCGGGTATTCGGTATTTTGACCCGCACGGAAAGCCGCCAGAATACCTTCTTTGACTTCGACATTGGCGTGCCAGTTGCCGTGTTCGTCTTGGTTTGCAGCACGTTGTGAACCATTTTCTAAATTATCTAATAGTGTTGACCAGGTCATAGGGAGCCTCTTAATTCCAGGATAAAATCTGTTCGTTCGCAGCATTCAGTGCCGCATGATTGGTTAATTCCAGATGTGTGAGCGGTGGCCTCAGATGGGGCGTCGTCAGCGTGCCCTGTAAATGCATCAGTGTCTTTACCGGGATAGGGTTGGCAACGGCAAACAGGCTGCTGATGGCATCGGCCCAGGTGGTGAATAGGTTAGGGCTGGTGCCACTGAGCGCACGGCGGACAAATTCGGCAGTTTGGCTGGGCCAGGCATTCGATGCCACAGACACCAATCCGGCCGCGCCTGCCTGTGCAAAGTAAGGCAGCAATGCATCATCACCACTGTATATCGCCAGGCTGGGTAAGGCACGACGAAACGCTTCAAACGTGGCTATATCACCACTGGCTTCTTTGAGCGCCCACAGGTTGTCATGATGTGCCAGGTTCGTCAGCACTTCAGGTGCAATGGCAACGGCGCTACGTCCTGGTACGTTGTAGATCATGCAGGGGACGTTTGCTGCACTGAGTAGCGTATCAAACCAATGGGTCTGACCAACAACACCGGGTTTGGCGTATAATGGGGAGCCGAGCAACAGCGCATCGATTTGTTGGGTATTACAGAACTCGACCCACTCCAGCTGAGCAGCCAGATTGATGCCGCCGACGGCAACCATAATAGGTACCTGAGGCGCAAGCGCACAGACAAACTCAACGATTTTTTTCTGCTCGGGCAGAGTCAGGGCGAGGCCTTCTCCGGTACTGCCAAGCAGTAAAATACCATTGTTGGCCTCAACTTGTTGAGCAACGAGTTGCTGTAAACTGTGATAATCGACCTGATCGCACGCATCAAAAGGCGTGACAAGGGCCGTCCATAACGGGTAGTCAGATAACTGATCAGATAACTGAATGTGTGATTTCATCTCTACCGAACTTCTTGCTGGTTCGGTAGTCAGGAAAGTGTCCTACTCCGAACCGTTTAAAATTCGAAGAGCAATGGACTTAAAAAGAATAGGCTGCTGGCCATATTGTTTCTAAGACCAGAAGCTCTCCACCAAATGTGTTGGTGACAGTCGCTGGGATTCAACCCAGTCGCCCGAAGCAGTACGCAAGCAAAGCGCAGTGCTTCTCGGCGTTAATTCCCCTCTTTGAGTTTCGCAGGAGTTTGCTCTCCTCCACTCAAATACCTGAATAACGCACCTCTTCCAGCCCTAAGACGTCCACACTTTTTAGATGCATGGCCGTCTGGATAAAATAGGGTACGGGCGCATTGAAACATTTTGGCCGTCTGGGTGTCAAGTCACTCTCAGCAAAAGTTTGAAATTTAATCTAAACTGGGAAAGAGTCTGGCGCCTGGATGATCCGGCTGGTTTTTGGGAGGGATAATTTGGACAATCTGGTTACACGCTATCGTCTGAAGTACCTGGTTGCGCTGGTGATCATGTTGCTGGTGTTGACGATGACGACGGGCCTGACCTTGTATCTGCTGGAGCAGCAAAAGCAGGTTGCCAGAGTGATCAATGTTGCAGGTATGCAGCGCATGTTGTCGCAAAAGGCCGCATTGCACCTGGAGTATGTCATCATCATGCGCGAACACAATGTGACGGCAGATCGTCAGGCACTGAACAATGCGCTGCAGCTTATGCAAGCGAACCATGATTTTTTGCTCCTGCGCGATGGCGAGCAATACAAGCACCTGAATGCAGAGCTTTATCAATGGTATTTCGCGCAGCCGGGTGATTTGGACAAGCAACTAAGACAATATGTGGCGTTGTTGTCCGGGGTTGCTAATCAGCCTAATTTGGATCAGATCCAGGAGATCCATACCCGCTCTCAACTGTTGTTGCAGGACTTAGATCATGCGGTGTTGTTGTTTGAGCAGTTCACCAATGAAAAGCTTGAGAAACTGAGAAACCTGCAGCTGCTAATGTGGTTACTGGGGTTGGCTTTGCTGCTCGCTGAGATTAAGTGGATATTCTTCCCCATGGAACGCAGTATCACAAGCGCGATAGACCGCTTGCAGCAAACACGTCTCAAAGCAGAACATGCTAATCAAAGTCGCGCCATGTTTCTGGCCCGTGCCAGTCATGAATTGCGGACCCCCTTGCAGGCCGTGCTGGGGTATCTGCATTTGTATCAGGAATCACAGCGTGACAGCTACCTTGCCCAAGCGAATAAAGCGGCCCAGCAACTGAAGGCGCTGATCGCGTCTGTGGAGGACTACAATCGCTTGTCTGACGAACAGCAACCAGAGTTAAATTGTCACCCGGCCAGGCTGACCGATACCCTGAGTCAGCCTGTTGCTACTTATCGTCTGTTGGCCAGAGAGAAAGGCCTGGATTTTAGCTATCACTTTAGTAGCCATACCGAAAAAATATTTGCCTGTGATCATGAACGCCTGAGCTGGGTCATTGGTCAGCTACTCGACAATGCTGTTAAATTCACCGAGCAGGGCACGGTGAGGCTGTCCGCCCGCGTGGAGCCAGTCAATCCGGAAGAAGATGAGTTGAACTGGCGTTTTTACTGTGAAGTAGAAGACAGTGGCCCCGGATTTAACGTGGCGCAGATCAAATCGTCTGCATCGGGGACTAGCCCGGACGGGCACCATTATCAGGGGCTGCAACTGGGGTTAGCTCGTTGTAACTTGTTGCTGGCGATTATGTCTGGTGAGTTGACTTTTTTACCCTGTGAACCGCATGGCACAAAAGCATCGCTGAGCTTGCCGCTGAAGCGACTCCCGGAGCCGGAGCCGGTAAGCGGACTGGCCCGCCATAAAGTGTTGTTGGTAGAAGACAATCAATTGAATGCCAAAATTATTGAAAAAATGTTGGATAACATGGAGCTAACCAGTATTCATGCGAGCCATGGTGGACAGGCCATAGAGGTACTGGCACACCAGTCTTTTGATGTGATCCTGATGGATCTGAATATGCCGATTATGGATGGTTTTAAAGCCATTAAAGAGATCCGTCAGACGCTGATGTTGTCGACGCCAATTTTGGTACTGACTGCGAATACCTCAGAGCAGGCCATTAAATCGGCCGTGCAGCTTGGCGCGACCGATTATTTGTTTAAGCCTGTTGAAAAAGGGGCGCTGGAGCGCGCCCTGCACAAAATTCTGACCCTTAGCGACGCAACTTAATGTTGCCAACACCGACTTCGATGTCCAGGCTATGCTCACCCTGGCCATGATAGCGTAAGGTTTCACCGACCATGTTGCGTTCCGTTTCTGCGTTACCCGGCAAGTCGGATAGCTTGGTTTTGCCGACTCCGGAATCGAATCGCACACGTCGGAAGTCTTTGGCGTCTGTTTCTATCGTGACATTGCCGACTCCCACTTCGACATCGGCATCATTGTTTAATCCGAGTAGTTTGACATTGCCGACATCCACTTCGACATCCAGCTCCATCGACTCAGGGACTTTTACTGTCCAGTGTTGTTTTACATATTTACTGTTGAGGTGCAGGCTAAGCTCGTTGCCTGCCCGGTGGCTTGCCAGCTGCACGTCTTCCAGTGCATCCGTCACTTTATCTATGTCATGCTCGACGGGTTCGAGTTCAATGGTGACCTCGATGGTTTTGCCTGAATGCGTGTGTGTTTCTAATTTACCAATCGGAAACTGGATCTCGAGCTCTGTGCTGTCGGCCAGTTCAAAGGAGTGTGTTAATGTGCGTGACTCTTTAGCCTGAGCGGTGGCACTTAGCACCAACAGTGCCGCAGTTATCAGTTTTTTTCTCATCCTGTTGTTCTTCCATTCTGTCGTATTGATATCTGTATGACGCGGGCTAAAACACAAAGGTTTAAAAGCGACGTAAAAAAGTCGCTTTTAAGTGCATCACTTGACCCGTTGAACGGTGAACCCTCGTGCAGCTAGCTGAGTAAGCAGTCCATGCTGCTGGGGTAAATGTAGCGCACCCACGGCGATAAAATGCGCTGATTTGGCCAACCTGGGTGTCAATGTCGCTACCCAGTTGTTATTACGCTGAATGAGCATGACTTGCTCGGCATGCTGACCATACTCGGAGTCATCAAAACTCAGTTTATAAAAGGTATTTAGTTTCTGATAATTGCCTTGTTTCCAGGCTGTTATCATTTGGGTGAAGTATTGCTCAAAGTCCTCAACTTGCTTCAGTGTATCGGCTATCATGGCGTCGTTTTGAGCGCCCAAAGTACTGAATAAGCCCAGTTGTTGCTCCAGGCTTTCCAATTCCATAATGGGCTTTTTGATGTGGGTGGCATACTCGATTATTTGCTTATCAATGCCATAATCTTCACTGAATCCCGCTTGTTGATATTCCAGTTGCAGAATGGTGAGCATAACGGACCAGGGCTGATAGCTTTCAAACAGCGCGATATCGATTTTGCGCTTAGAGAGGTAATCTTTCACTTGTTTATAGGTCACCGGAGACAGGCTGGTTTTCAGTGTACTCCCCGGTTTTTGCTGCATAAAAGGCAAGGTTTTGCGTTGTAGCTCCAGGGGGCTAATGGCTTCGGTATTGAGTTCGACGACCACTGTCTGGCTGCTTTTTATGGCGGCTTTTATACGCGGATCCAGGCCGTGCATTGCGCTATCTCCAACGTGCACAGTACCAAACAGATAAGACGTGATACCGTTTTTTTCTACACTCCATAGTGCAGGCTGCGCGATAGCAACCTGACTGAGGAGCAACAAAAAGAGTGCACAGACAAACTGTGTCAGGCGAATAAAGTGAGGCATGGTTCCCTCCAAATGTTCAAAACTGGGCACATCATAATCAATTCCCGGAGTAAATCATAAAAATTTAATGTTGTGATGAGCAAGAATGAATCGTGTGGGAAAAAACGTTCACTTTAGTTTATTCCAGATAGGGAGTTAGATTTTGGTATTGTTTATCCTTTTTTTGATGTTATTTTGAATTTTATTTTGTTTTTGCGTGATTTGCTTAAGGAAATGAGCATAATTTTTAGGGTTGACTTGTCGGGGGCCTACGGGTTACTAATAGAAAAAGAGCACAACAGAGCGCTTAGCGCGTGTGCAAGGTATTCGTTTTTTCAGAAGAGCAGTGACATGTTAAAAACAGTTTCTCTACTAGTCGTGATTATCAACGTGGTGATTATTATTACCGCGGGGGCTGGTTAGTGCTGTTCGAAAAGTATTAGCAAAAAGCCCCCCGCACTGAAAAGTTCGGGGGGCTTTTTCGTTTTAGGGCCAAATTCAAAGACAAAGGGCAATGGGCAAAACAATGACAGGCGCACAATTGGTAATAGACATGTTAGTAAAACAAGGGGTGAGTTCAGTATTCGGGTATCCGGGTGGTGCCATCATGCCGATTTACGATGCGTTATACGGTGCGCCACTGAAGCATTACCTGACGCGTCACGAGCAAGGTGCCGGTTTTGCTGCGGTTGGCTACGCCAGAAGCACAGGCAAGCTGGGTGTGTGTTTTGCGACCTCAGGTCCGGGCGCAACCAATCTGGTAACGGCGCTGGCTGATGCCATGATGGACTCAGTGCCCTTGCTTGCGATCACCGGACAAGTGCCTACCGCAGCGATTGGCTCAGATGCTTTTCAGGAAGTCGATGTCTTGGGCATGTCGTTGTCTTGTACCAAGCACAGCTTTATGGTCGAGCGGGGTGAAGACCTGGCTGAGGTGTTGCAGCAGGCCATGCACATTGCGCAGTCGGGCCGCCCCGGCCCAGTATTGGTTGATATCCCTAAAGACATCCAACAGGCACAGGTCCCTGTTCATGGCTGGCAGGCCGAAGCGCATCAGCCAACTCCGCTGTCGAGCTTTGAGTTGGACAAAGCCAACGAGTTGTTAGCTCAGGCGAAAAAGCCGGTTGCTTATGTGGGGGGCGGTGTTCAAAGTGCAGATGCACAAGCTGAGTTGATGGCTTTTTTGCAGCGTACGCAGATGCCTGCGGTGTCGACCTTGAAAGCATTGGGCAGTGTAAAACCTGATTATGCCTACGACCTGGGTATGTTGGGAATGCACGGTGGTCAGGCTGCCAATCTGGCAGTGCAAGAATGTGATTTGCTTGTTTGTATCGGTGCACGCTTTGACGATCGGGTAACTGGTAATCTGGCTAAGTTTGCCGCCGCGGCCAAAGTGATCCACCTGGATATTGACCCGGCAGAAGTTGGTAAGCGTAAACCTGCCGCGGCTTCACTGATCGCCGATTTGAAAGTTTCATTGCCTTTATTGCAGGGCGAATTGGCCCCGGCGCCGTGGCGTGCTCATATCAGCGCACTGGCTGAGCAGCACGCCTGGCGCTATGACTATCCCGGTGACAAAGTGTTTGCACCTTATTTGCTCAATCGCCTGAGCCGTTTGATGCCGGATACTGGGGTGGTGTGTTGCGATGTGGGTCAGCACCAGATGTGGGTGGCACAACATATGCGCTTTAGTCACCCCAGTAACCATCTGAGCAGTGGGGGAGCCGGGACTATGGGGTTCGGTTTACCGGCTGCCATTGGTGCCCAGGTTGCCCGGCCTGATGACATGGTGATCACGGTCTCTGGTGATGGCTCCATCATGATGAATATTCAGGAGCTGGCAACCATACGACGTAATAATTTACCGGTCAAAATTGTCATTCTCGATAACCAACGTCTGGGTATGGTACGCCAGTGGCAGCAGCTCTTTTTCGATGGTCGCTACAGTGAGACTAATTTGTCAGACAACCCGGATTTTGTGCAACTGGCGGCTGTGTTTGGGATCCCGGGGCAGACCATCACCCGTGCTGATGAGGTCGATGGTGCAGTTGATGCACTACTGGCTTCCACAGGACCTTATATATTGCATGCCTGCATCGATGACAAAGAAAATGTCTGGCCATTGGTACCGCCAGGCGCGGCTAATCATGAAATGCTGACGCAAACGCAGCAGCAAAACTAAACTTATTTCCTTTGACGGAGCGAATACCATGAAACATCAACTCACCGTAGCGGTAAACAATCAAGCCATCGCAGTCGAGCGTTTTTTGCGCGTCGCCCGTCATCGCGGGTTTCGCCTGACACAACTAGAGCTCCAGGGCCACGAAGAGTTATTTCACGTCAAAATGACAGTAGATAGTGACAAACCTATCTATCTATTGACGTCACAATTAAATAAGCTTGTTGAAGTGCAATCAGTCGATCTGCACACACTACAGCAGGCAATATAATAAATAAGGTTTTAAATAATGACACAAACTTCACAATACATTTGGCACAACGGCGAATTGATCCCATATGAGCAAGCAACCACGCATGTGCTCAGTCACGCCATTCATTATGGTAGCTCCGTATTTGAAGGGATCCGCGCGTACGATACGCCAAAGGGTCCGGCTATTTTCCGTCTGAAGGATCACATTCAGCGTTTATTTGACTCGGCCAAAATCTATCGCATTGAGATCCCTTACACGCAGGAAGAGATCATGCAGGCGTGTAAAGACGCGGTGGCAAAGAATGGCTTCACTAATGCCTATCTGCGTCCATTTGCCTTTTTAGGCCACGTTGGTCTGGGTGTGCATCCAAAATCACACCGGGCCGAGGTCACTGTCGCAGCGATGGAGTGGGGCGCATATCTGGGCGAAGGTAGCCTGGAGAATGGCGTTGATGCATGTGTTTCCTCATGGCAGCGTCTGGCACCGAATACGATGCCAACAGCAGCAAAAGCAGGTGGTAACTACTTGTCGTCTCAGCTGATCACCGCAGAAGCCAAGCGTCACGGTTATGTTGAAGGTATCGCACTGGACGTCAATGGTTATTTGAGTGAAGGGGCTGGTGAGAACCTCTTCGTGATCCGCAAGGGTATCATCTATACCCCGCCAACCACGGCGAGCATTCTGCCGGGTCTGACTCGTGACACCATTATGCACCTGGCCAAAGCGCGTGGCTATGAAGTCAGAGAAGAGCCAATCGCGCGTGAGGGTCTGTATCTGGCAGACGAGTTCTTTATGGTGGGTACCGCAGCTGAAGTGGTACCGGTGCGCAGTGTTGATCAGATCCAGGTGGGTGATGGTCAGCGCGGACCTATCACCGCAGAATTGCAGCAGGCTTACTTTGATCTGGTGAAAGGACAAAGTGAGGATCCGCAAGGCTGGCTGGATTACGTAAACGATTAAGGCCAGCACATTAACGCATACTTGCCGGGCTGACTGGTCCGGCATACATATTTTGGAATGAGGAAAGCCGTTGCCAGATGGGGCAGCGCAAACTGGAAAAGGGGTCAACATGGCAAAGTTACGCAGCAAAACAACCACTGAAGGCAGACAACAAGCAGGTGCCCGTGCATTATGGCGCGCCACCGGGATGACCGACAGTGATTTTCATAAGCCCATTGTGGCGGTGGTGAACTCGTATACCCAGTTTGTGCCCGGGCATGTGCACCTCAACCAACTCAGCGAATTGATGGCGGACGCTATCCGCGAAGCCGGCGGCGTGCCGCGCGAATTTAACACCATTGCTATTGATGATGGCATTGCAATGGGCCACGGCGGCATGTTGTATTCCTTGCCGTCGCGAGATTTGATTGCTGATTCTGTAGAATATATGGTCAATGCGCACTGTGCGGATGCCATGGTGTGTATTTCAAACTGCGATAAGATCACCCCGGGGATGCTGCTGGCGGCACTGCGGTTGAATATCCCGGTGATCTTTGTCTCTGGCGGACCAATGGAAGCGGGCAAAACGCGCCTGGCTGATATCGACATTAAACTGGACCTGGTCGATGCCATGGTCAAAGGGGCCGATCCCAGCGTCAGTGATGAAGACTCAGATAAAGTTGAGCGTTCAGCCTGTCCAACTTGTGGGTCTTGTTCCGGGATGTTCACGGCTAACTCAATGAATTGTTTATTGGAAGCGCTGGGACTGGCATTGCCGGGCAATGGCACCACGCTGGCCACGCATGCCGATCGCCGTTTCTTATATGAAGGCGCAGCAAAGCGTATCCTGGCGTTGTGTGATGAGTATTATGGGAAAGATAATGAGGCGGCACTGCCGCGTAACATTGCTAATCAGGCCGCGTTTACCAATGCGATGACCTTAGATATTGCAATGGGTGGCTCATCTAACACAGTATTGCACTTGCTCGCCGCTGCAATAGAAGGGGGAGTTGAGTTCGATATGGCTGACATCGACCGCTTATCTCGCACAACCCCTTTCTTATGTAAAGTGGCACCGGCAACGCCGCAATATCATATCGAAGATGTTCACCGGGCCGGTGGCATTATGGCTATCCTTAATGAACTGGCCAAAGCTGACAAACTCGATCTGGCGGTGGGCCATGTTGCAGGTGGCACGCTGGGTGAAGTTATCAAGCGTTGGGATGCGACCGATCCGGCCAATGAGCGTGCGCAAACTTTCTATCGTGCTGGTCCCGCAGGCATACGCACCACCCAAGCAATGAGTCAGGAATGTCGCTGGGACGAGCTGGATCTGGATCGCGAGGGTGGCTGTATTCGCAGTGTTGAACATGCATTTCGTCAGGATGGCGGGCTGGCGGTGTTGACCGGCAACCTGGCACTGGACGGGTGTATCGTTAAGAGTGCAGGGGTGGAAGACGACATGCTGTGCTTTGAAGGCACGGCTGTGGTGTTTGAATCTCAGGACGATGCCGTTGAAGGGATCCTGGGTGGCAAGGTGAAAAAGGGCAATGTCGTGGTGATCCGCTACGAAGGCCCAAAAGGTGGGCCAGGGATGCAGGAAATGCTGTATCCAACCAGTTATCTCAAATCTATGGGACTGGATAAAGACTGTGCTTTATTGACGGATGGTCGCTTCTCCGGCGGGACGTCTGGTTTGTCGATAGGCCATGCCTCTCCTGAAGCGGCCAGTGGGGGGGCGCTGGCACTGGTAGAAAATGGCGATATCATTCGCATTGATATTCCAGCACGCAGCATCGACGTCTTGCTGGATGCACAGCAACTCGAGACACGCAAAGAGCAGCAGGCGGCACGTGGCAAAATGGCTTATAAACCATTAGATCGTCAACGCTATGTCAGCCCGGCTTTGAAAGCTTACGCCTTATTAGCAACCAGTGCTGACAAAGGTGCAGTACGCGATTTTGAGAAGCTGGAGGCATTGAGTTAATTATGGTGGCAAAAGAGCTCGATTATTTTCGTGCTGTAGTGCAGGCCAATGTCTCGCCGCTGGTCCGGGAAACTGAGGTCAGCGAGCTGAGCGGGCTTTCAGCCCGGCTCGGACACCAGATCTGGCTCAAGCGCGAAGACCAACAACCCGTTTATTCATTCAAGCTGCGTGGGGCGTATAACAAACTGAGCAAGCTTCCTACTGGCAGTTTGGTCGTTACAGCATCCGCTGGTAATCATGCGCAGGGGGTGGCATTGAGCGCCGCACACCTGGGCCATCGCGCCATCATTGTGATGCCAGTCACGACACCTGAGATCAAAGTCAATGCAGTGCGTAATCAGGGAGGCGAAGTGGTGCTGCATGGCCATCACTTTGATGCCGCTCAGGAATATGCGCAGTCCTTGTGTCAGTCACAAGGGGGTGTGTTTGTGCCACCGTTCGATGATAAAGAGGTGATCATTGGTCAAGGCACCGTCGCACGAGAGCTGATGCAGCAACTTCATCATTTGGATGTGGTCTTTATTCCCGTGGGCGGGGGCGGTTTGCTGGCTGGGATGGCGGTTTATATCAAGTCTTTGCGTCCGGAGATCCGTGTGATTGGCGTGGAAGCGCAAGAAAGCGCCTGCCTGAAGGCTGCGATGGAAGCCGGGCGGCCGGTGGAGCTGGAGCGAGTCGGCAGCTTTGCAGATGGTGTGGCGGTGAAGCGCATTGGCAGTGAGACTTTTCGTCTTGCCGAGCAGTTCTGCGATGACGTGGTCACGGTCAGTGCAGATGAAATTTGTGCGGCGGTACAGGATATTTTCGTTGAAACCCGCGCCATCGCTGAGCCTTCCGGGGCACTGGCCACGGCCGGGCTTAAAAAGTGGTGTCAGGAGCGCGACGAGCGGGGCTTAACACTGGCTGCTGTGTTGTCCGGCGCGAATCTGAATTTTGACCGCTTACGGTATATTGCTGAGCGCACGGCACTGGGTGCACGCAGCGAAGCCCTGCTGGGTGTGACCATAGAGGAATCCAAAGGCAGCTTTAAACGCTTTTGTCACACTTTGTCTGGCCGGGCAATCACGGAGTTTAATTATCGTTACGCCGGTGGCGATACCGCACAGATCTTTGCAGGGGTCGGTTTACGTGGCGGTGAACAGGAGTTGCAGGAGCTTAAAACCAGCCTGAGTGAAGCAAATTACCAATTTACTGACTTGTCCGACAATGAGCTGGCCAAGTTACATATCCGCTATATGGTTGGTGGCAAGCCGCCGGTAGCATTGAGTGAGCGGTTGTTTCGCTTCGAGTTTCCAGAATATCCCGGTGCTTTAGCGCGCTTTTTAGAGACTTTAGGGAGCAACTGGAACATTACCCTGTTTCACTATCGTAATCATGGTGCCGCGCAGGGGAATGTGCTGGCGGCGTTTGAACTGGGCGCACAAGACAGTGCCCGGTTTGATGAGCATTTGCAGCGTCTGGGTTATCAGTACCAGGAAGAGACCGACAATCCGTGTTTCAGGCAGTACCTTCAGCATGACATGATGCAGGCGGATCGCCGCGTTAGCTAGTTTTGCATTCCGTCCGGCGCCTTCTATAGTTGTAACAGGGCAGGCTCCGGGCGCGTATCACAATGAGTTATCATCACTTTGTATTGGCCATAGCGCTGTGGTGGAGCAGTGCGCTTAGCGCATTGGAAGAGGTGACACTACAACTCAAATGGACCCATCAGTTTCAATTTGCCGGTTACTATATGGCCCTCAACAAAGGTTTTTATCGCCAGCAGGGGTTAAACGTTAAAATCGTGCCTGCCGATCCGGATAACCCGGATGAGCAATTTAAAGTGTTGTCAGGTCAGGCGCAATTTGGCGTGACCCACTCAGGTATTTTACAACAACGCTTGCAGGGCAAGCCTTTGGTGGCCCTGGCCGCTATCTTCCAGTCTTCTCCCTATTGCTGGATGGTACGTGCAGATAGTGATATCTATGTTCCCAAAGATTTTGCGGGGAAAAAGATCAGCCACCTTGGAAGAATTGAGGGGGCTGAACTGGTGGTGATGCTGGAGCGGGCGGGGATAGACGTCCCGCAGTTACCCTTGTATGCCGGGCTGGAACCGATTAAAGACTTTGTTGCCGGGCGCTTTGATGCCTTGCAGGTCTATATTTCCAATGAGCCTTTTAAGCTGGCACAGCAGGGCATAGCCACCCGGCAGATCTGCCCTAAGCACTTTGGTCTGAACGTCTATGCGGACATTTTATTTACCTCGGAAGATGTCCTGAATTATCGCCCGCAAACGGTTGCCCGCTTTCGCCGTGCCTCCTTACAGGGCTGGCGCTATGCCATGAGTAACCCCGATGAAGCGCTGGCGGTCACTAAAGCTGAGTATGCAACCACCAAGAGCATTTCTGCGCTGGCAAACGAGGCCGATAAGCTGATGCCCTTTATCAAAGCGCCAGGCATTGCACTGGGTGCCATGTCTCAGGCTCGCTGGTTGTGGATTGCTCAGCTTTATCGGCTCGATCTTGCTGACTTTCATGAACAAAAACATCAGTTTCTTTATACCGAACCGGATCAGGAAGAAGATAGCTGGTCTTGGATGTTGACCCTGGCGGCGATAGTGGGTGTGATCTGTGTGCCCATGTACATACATTTGATCTTCTTCCGTCACCGGCGTTTTACCTTAAAATGACTGGCAGTGCTTTGCGAGATGGGCGCAAGCGCATACAATGAGCGCCCTTTAGTTAGTTCGGTATCGGTGGCCCGCATGCACAGTTCCTTTTCTTCTCAGTTTTTAGCCCTGGATGCCTTGCTCACAGACACGCGTCGTTACTGGCAATTACTGGCATTCGATCATATCGACATCCCCTGGCCAGATCTGGAAGAGGCGTTGTTATCGCTGAGTGATGAGGACGTGACGGCTCTGGATCGGGATCCTGAGTCATTGATAGTGTTTCTTGCACCTTATATACCGGCATTGCAAACGCTCCCGACTTTGACGGCGCTGTCGCTAGATGTTGCGAGTCGACCGGAGTTTCCGTTTTGGCTCAGTAATGGCATCAAGGGCCGCAAGTTGGCTCAGTTACAGGACTTTGTTACTCAGGTATATCAGCCAAAGCTGCCGGTGCTGGAGTGGTGCGCGGGTAAAGGTCACCTGGGCCGGCTGTTGGCTTATCTGGGCGCGGAGCATGTCGATAGTGTTGAGTTGCAGGCGGCTTTATGTCAGCAAGGGCAGCACAGTGCCGAGCAACAAAAGTTGGCCATGACCTTTCATTGTGCCGATGTACTTAATGATCCGATCACACAGTATTTTCGACCACGGCAGCAGGCTGTTGCATTGCATGCCTGCGGTAGGTTGCATCAGACCTTTATGGAGCAGGCGAGCGCCGCACAGTGCGAGCAGATCAGCCTGTCACCCTGCTGTTATCATCTGTTTACTGAGCCCACCTACCAGCCGATGAGTGACGTTGCAGCGCACAGTGCTTTGGATTTGTCACACAGTGACATGAAACTGGCGTTGCAGGAGACGGTTACTGCGCCAGGAAGAGTCGCGAAAGTACGTAAACGAGAGGTCCAGTGGCGGCTAGCCTTTGATGCGCTGCGCCGTGATGTGACTGGCGATACTCAGTACCTCAGTGTGCCCTCCGTGAACAAGGCGATTTTTTCCGGACCGTTTGTTGATTTCTGTCACTGGGCAGCTGAGCAAAAGCAGTTAGACTTACCGGCACACTTTGATGCTGACTATTACCTGGCACAAGGGCGTGCACGTCAGCGTATCACTGAGCGCATCGAGCTGGTGCGCCATGCCTTTCGTCGCGCCATAGAAGTGTGGCTGGTGCTCGACAGGGTGTTATATCTTGAACAGGCCGGGTATGATGTCAGCCTCTCGGAGTTTTGTCATAAATCACTGACGCCAAGAAATATCTTGATCCAGGCTACACGGTGTCAATCAGCAAAATAAGGAAAAACCATGTGCCAGTCTGACAGCCAGCTGCAACATCTGCTCAATAATAATCGCCAGTGGGCGAAACAGACTCAGACCAATAATCCGGAGTTTTTTGCCAAATTATCCATGCAGCAGAATCCCAATTATCTCTGGATTGGCTGCTCGGACTCCCGGGTGCCGGCCAACCAGATTGTTGATTTGATGCCGGGAGACTTGTTTGTCCACCGCAATGTGGCCAACGTGGTGGTGCATACCGATCATAACTGTTTGTCTGTGATGCAGTACGCCATTGAGGTGCTGAAAGTTGAACATGTACTGGTCGTGGGTCACTACGGCTGTGGTGGGGTACGTGCTGCTTTGGAAGATGCCCGTTTGGGTTTGATTGATAACTGGCTACGCCATGTCGGCGATGTCAAAGAGATGCATCAGGCGATGCTCAGTGAAATACACCCTGACCAACGCTGTGATGCATTATGTGAGCTGAATGTGATAGAGCAGGTCAGAAACGTCTGTCGAACCAATGTGGTGCAGGATGCCTGGGCGCGGGGCCAAAAGTTAACCATTCACGGTTGGGTGTATGGTCTGGCGGATGGCTTGCTCAAAGAGCTGAATACTCAGATAGAGCAGGAAGAGCAACTGGCAGCGCACTATGAACGGGCCCTGGTCGATCTGGCCAGGCGATACCAGTTGTAGGGATTACTGTTCTGGCTGGTCGCTGTCTTGTGCTGCCAGCTTAGCCTCTAGTTCGGCCACTTTTGCTTCGAGTTCTGTGAGTTTTTCACGGGTTTTGATCAGTACTTTGCTCTGAATATCAAACTCTTCACGACTGACAAAATCCATTTCTGTCAGTTTATTCTGAATAGCCTGTTTGGTTTTGCTTTCAAAAGTGTCTGCAAGGTTTTTCACACCTTGTGGCATGTTACTGGAGATCTGCTTGGCGATTTCTTCAATTTTTGCTGGGTTGATCATGGGCTGGCCTCTAAGCTTGATTATTGTCTCTATCTTACCTAAAGCGGTCACCGGTTAAAAGCGCTTGGGATCCACTTGAGCATTACGGTAAACTTAGCAGCTTATTGACTAAAGGTGATCACAGAATATGAAACTGAACCCGAAACAAGACGAAGCTGTTAAGTATATCAGCGGACCCTGTCTGGTACTGGCCGGTGCCGGCTCTGGTAAAACCCGGGTGATCACCAATAAAATTGCTTATCTGGTACAAAAATGTGAATACAAGGCGCGTAACATTGCGGCGGTGACCTTTACCAATAAAGCTGCCAAAGAGATGCGTGAGCGGGTGTCACAGACGCTGGGTAAGCAAGAAGCCAAAGGCCTGTGGGTATCGACCTTCCATACGCTGGGGCTGGAGATCATCAAAAAAGAAGTGAAAACGTTGGGTTACAAGCCCGGCTTTTCCTTGTTTGACGATCAGGATACGAATCAGTTACTGGCCGAATTGACAGAAAAAGAGCTGGATCGTGACAAAGATCTGCTTAATCAGCTGAAAATGCAGATTGGCAACTGGAAAAACGAACTCATCCAGCCTGAGCGCGCGATCCGAGAAGCCAGAGAGGCACAAAAGGCGTTATTTGCACAGCTTTATGCTCGCTATCAGACCCAGCTTAGGGCATATAACGCGCTGGATTTTGACGATCTGATCATGATCCCCACCTTATTGCTAAACAGTTCCGTCGAAGTGCGCGAACGCTGGCAGGCCCGTTTTCGTTATCTGCTGGTGGATGAGTATCAGGATACCAATACCAGCCAGTATCAGCTGGTAAAATTGTTGGTGGGCGAGCGCGCCCGCTTTACCGTGGTAGGGGATGACGACCAGTCCATTTATTCATGGCGTGGTGCCAAGCCACAAAACCTGGTATTGCTGAGCAAAGATTTTCCGGGGTTACGCCTCATTAAGCTGGAACAAAACTATCGCAGTGCCGGGCGGATCCTCAAAGCAGCGAATATTCTGATCGCCAATAACCCCCATGAATTCGACAAAAAGCTGTTCAGTGAACTGGGCTATGGGGATCCACTGCGTTTGATTGCGACCCGAGATGAAGAACATGAATCCGAACGGGTCGTAGCCGAGATCATTTCGCACAAGTTTATGAAGCGGACCAGCTATCGTGATTACGCCATTCTGTATCGGGGTAACCACCAGGCAAGGGTGTTCGAAAAAGCCCTGATGGCGAACCGCATTCCTTATAAAATTAGCGGCGGTATGTCGTTTTTTGCTCGCAGTGAGATCAAAGACATCATGGCGTATTTGCGCCTGCTGGTAAATCAGGATGATGACAATGCTTTTTTGCGGATCGTCAATACGCCACGACGTGAGATAGGGCCCGTCACACTGGAGAAACTCGGCAGTCTGGCCAACGATAAACACATCAGTTTATTTGCCGCGTGTTTTGAGCCTGAGTTGCCGCAACGCCTCAGTGGTCGCGGTCTGAATGCGTTGATGGGATTTGCCCGTTGGGTGGTTGAACTGAGTGACCGAGCAACCCGGGGAGACACACTCGAAGCGGTCAAAGATATGGTGCGAGAAATCAATTACGAAGCCTATTTGTATGAGTCATCGCCCAGCGCGAAAGCCGCCGAAATGCGCATGAAAAACGTCTCAGAACTGTATCGTTGGATCAGTGATATGCTGACCGGCGATGCGGATAATCCGCCCATGACTTTGCCTGAGGTGGTCAGCAAACTGACACTGCGAGACATGCTGGAGCGTAACGAAGAAGAAGACGACAGCGATGCGGTGCAACTGTTGACGCTGCACGCCTCGAAAGGCCTGGAATATCCCCATGTCTTTATGGTCGGAATGGAAGAAGGGCTACTGCCGCACCAGACCAGCATCGATGAAGACAATGTTGAAGAAGAGCGGCGTCTGGCTTATGTGGGCGTAACGCGTGCACAGCAAACGTTGACCATGACCTATGCCAAAAGTCGTCGTCAGTTTGGTGAGCAGATCACACCTGAGCTCAGCCGGTTTGTGCAGGAAATGCCGCAAGATGACATTCAAAGTGAGGGCAAAAAACCCGTACAGTCGCAGTCTGAACGTATGGAGAAAGGTCAGGCCAGGGTTGCGAACCTGCGTGCGATGCTGAAACGTTAAAGCGGCAGAGATTCGTGTGAGGAGGGCATTTCGCTTGGCTTAGTGCTCGATAAGCTCTGTTGTTTACCAAAAAATAAACTCAGGCCGTGGCGTTCCAGTAAACTTCTGAAGTTCAGGATTGCAGGGCCCTTGGCGATGACCTGAATGGCTTTCAGAGCCGTTACTGCAAGGATCCCCTGCAATTGCACATCATAGCTGTTTTGCTGCAGCACCCGTTTGCTGAATGTTGAGCTGAGCAGCAGATATTTAAAATCAATTTGACTGAGCAGCGCCAGATCGCAGCGATCTTTGGCAAAATCATTGAGGCCCACGGCGATACCCAGGCTGCACAGCTCTTTGAGGTTTTCGAGCTGCATACTGGAGGCGTAGCGGATTTCGCTTTCATCAAACAACAGGCTCAGGTGGCTGGTGCGTTGACTCAATAATTGTTTAAGCTCTGTAAAAGTGGTGCTTTCGAGGATCGCACAGGAGCAGGCAAACAGCACATCGGCAGTGTGCGCTTTGGCGACGCGCCCGGCCTGTTCGAGTGCCTGGCCGAGCAATTGCATTTCTATTTTTAGCTGCTCATCCTTAGCCGCTGCAAATTTCTTGAGGATATCGAAGCTGGTGCTACCCAGAACCGGGTGTTCGCCAAAGGCTTCGAGCATCACAATGTGCTGACCATGGTTGGCCATATTGACAATTTCAGTGCTGCGAAAATGGATCGGCAGGGCACTCAGGTGGTGGTATTCCGTTTGTTTACTTTGTGTGCTGGCAGCGCTGAGCAGCGGGTGATAAAACTCATAACGACCGCGACCGGCATTTTTAGCGTAGTACATGGCGGCGTCGGCATCGCGGATAATCTCGTCGGTATCTTTGTAGTCTTTGTTGCTATAAGTGATACCAATACTGGCACCACTTTGCATGCACAGGCCTTTCATGCAGAATGGTTGTTGCATGACTCTGATCAGGCGTTTTGCAACGTCTTCTGCTTGCTGGCGATCGCTCAGATGATCCAGCAGGATCACAAACTCATCTCCCGCCAGACGGGCTAATAAGTCGTGCTCACGAATGCATTCTGAAAATGCTTTACTGACCCAGATTAAAAACTGATCACCTGCCTGATGCCCAAGCTCATCGTTGATGTCCTTGAATTTATCCAGGTCGATAAACAGCACGGCAAAATTATTTTCCGGATAACGTTGGTACTTTTGTAAGGTTTTTTCCAGCTGAGTCAAAAATAACAACCGGTTGGGCAGCGTCGTCAGCGGGTCATGGTGGGCATCATGATAGAGTTGCTGCTCAATCTTTTTTCTTTCCTCGATTTGCATCTGCAAATGTAAATTGGTCTGGCGCAATTCTTTGGTTTTTTCCGCGACCCGATGCTCCAGTTCCAGATTACTGGCCTTGAGCGCCTGGTTGGCGAGATGCGTTTGTAACACTGAGGCGATTTGATTCGAGACAAATGAAATTAATTCAACATCCTCGTGATTATATTCGTACTCATGGTTATATGCCTGGCAGGCAATGAGACCAATGACCCCTTTGGCAGTTTTCAGCGGTGCGCCCAGCCAGCTGGTTGCCGCGTTTTGTAGCTGATAATTGTCCGGGCGTTTGACGATTTCATTGTCGATCAATACCTGTGCCCGCTTGGTATCTATCAGTTGACTGCGTTCAGTGGTGATCACTAACTCGCTGTAACCATTGGCAAATGGACGCGGTTTGTACTGAGTCATCTCATCCACGCTGTACGGGAAGCTGAGCCAGTCTGAGGCCTTGTCATGCAATGCGATAAACAGGTTATCAGCAAAGGTAATGGACCGCATGATCTGGTGAACTTGCTGGTATACATCGTCGATATCACTGAACTGAGTCGCTAGCTCCGCGATTTTAAAGAGGATTTGCTGGCGTTCCAGTGCCCGCTTACGTTGCTCTATTTCAGTATTAAGTGCCTCGTTACTTTGCATTAGAGCACGGGTACGAATTTTAACTTCAGATTCTAACAACTCGCGCTTTTTAACCCGTTCAATGGCGGTTGCCAGGTACAGGGACATGACTTCGAGTAATTCTACCTGCTGCTCACTGTAATGCTGATCCGGCGCATAGTTTTGTGACACCATGACACCGATAATGGTTTTTTCGCGGAAAATAGGCACACCGACCCAGTGCTCAGCCTGAGTGCCGAGTGCTTTAAACAAGCCTTGTGCACTCATTTGCTCCATCTGCTGGCGCTTGAGGTACAAAGTCTGTCGGTTCTTAAAAACGTAGCCCGTTATGCCCTGGCTGAAGTGGTTTGCTTCATGCAGCGGCACTGAAATGCCATCTTTTTCATCGACAAAATAAGACAGCTCCAGCCCCTGAGTGAACTGGTTTTGCAGCACAACATAAAAGCTTTTGCTCGGTAAGTATTGCTCTAAAATGCTATGGATCGCGGGATATAGCAGCGTCAACTCCGCAACTGTGCTGGCCTGCTCGGATAACTGGATCAGGGCATGCTGCAAGTGAGAGTGTTGTTTGTATTTTTTCAGCAAGGACTCTAAACGATGGTTTTTCCGAGTCAGTTTGCGAACTAAGACGCTGGGATCTTCCAATGATGAAACCAAGAGTTGTTATTGTCTATTTATTGTTCTTATATTTTCATTTTTACAATGAGGGGTCAAGTGCAAAATTTTAATAACAATATGGTGATATTTGTCGTGAACTTTGCGACAAGAGGCGCCTATTGAAGGGGATGTATTGCCCATCCCCAAGCGATGATTATTTACTTAATCATAAAATCGATGGCTGCTGCAATTTCGTCATCGCTACAGTCCATACACGTACCACGAGGAGGCATGGCATTGAAGCCATTGATCGCGTGGTCTAGCAGTACGTCGTTGCCTTTAGCAAGACGTGGTGCCCAGTCATCAGCTGTTTTAGGTGCACCCAGTGCGCCAGTGCCATGACACGCGAAACAGGAAGCTTGATACACTTGCTCGCCTGTACGTGGGCCAGTAGGGGCCGCTGCAGCAGTATCTTCGGCACCCGCCAAGTAGACCGAGCCAACCGGCTCAAGGCGCTTTTTAATCGCTTCTTCAGTTAAAGAATTGTCGAATGGCTGTGCGATTGCCGCAGTAGATAGCAATAACAGTGCTGCTGAAAGTTTCTTCATTTACCTTGCTCACTTCAAATTGAACGTGATCTATCACGATGGATGACGGAATTAAGCCGATTATAACGTCACCAACTAATTTATAAAACGTAAACTTGATTATAAGCGACTAAAAAATAAAATTTATTGCGTTAGGGCAAAAAATCGTTGGGTTCAGTGAGGAGAAATTTCGCAGTTTTGCTGGTTTTTTGAGCATAAAGCGCAGAGATAGGCGGCGTGTCACCGCCTAAGCTTCGACTTATGCGAACTCAAGTAGCTTTTGCACGGCCTTTTCAATGCCAGCGGATGCTTCACTGATAGAGCCTGCAAGCATGTAAGCCGGTGTGCTGATCACTTTGTGTGTATCATCGACCACGATATCAGCGACACCACAATTCACGTGACTGGCACCTAAAGCTTCAACTGCCTGTGCGGTGGCCTCGTCATTACCAATGGTAGCAAGCGTGCCAGCAGGGTGGATATGACCAATCAGCGCGGGTGCAATACATAAATAAGCAATCGGTTTTCCGAGTTGGTTAAAAGCCTGACAACTTTCTTTGACTGCAGCCAGAACGCTAGACTGAGCGCCCTTGAAAGCAAAGTCAGAGAGGTTTTTAGCTACACCAAAGCCGCCGGGTAAGATCAATGCGTCAAAGGCACTGGCATCGAGTGTATCCAGTGACGCCACGTCGCCACGGGCAATGCGTGCAGCTTCTACTCGAACATTGCGTTGCTCATCCTGCTCTTCGCCGGTGAGATGGTTGATCACATGATGCTGCTCAATGTCCGGTGCAAAGCACTGATAACGGGCGCCCTGGCGCTCAAGGTGCAGCATAGTGAGTACAGATTCATGGATCTCAGCACCGTCAAAGACGCCACAACCGCTTAAAATGATCGCTACTTGTTTCATCGGGATCTCCTTTTAAGGTCTTTAAATTTCAATATATGCAATTTTGTCATTACGCTAGTAAGAAAAAAATATAAAGGATCTGCTTTGATCTTTGATCGTTTGTGTTAGTATACGCCTCCGCCTGAGGAAAAGCGGTGAATTTATAGCCACTCAGTCACTGGCTGTAAACTGACTCCAAAGTCACTGTCCACAATCTTAGCTTAAAGCATATAAAAGAGTAAAAAGAAATTTCCTTTTATATTCATTGTTTTACATATCTTTCCTAGATCTTTTTTTGAGATTTGGGCCGATAGCCCCTGTTTATCTACAAAGTTATCCACAGGCCATCCCCATTTTTCATGAGCCGTTTTGGATTGTATCAGACTCGTTTTATGCTCGCCCTTATGGCATGCTAACCCAGATTTAAAACTTCCAATTTTAGGATCCCAATAACTATGTCTCAGATCCCTGAAAACCCGCTGATCCTGGTCGATGGTTCGTCGTACTTATTTCGCGCGTATCATGCGCCACCGCACCTGACTAACTCAAAAGGAGAAGCCACAGGCGCCATCTATGGTGTCATCAACATGCTGAAAAGCTTGCTCAAGCAATATCAGCCCAGCCATATGGTGGTGGTGTTTGATGCCAAAGGGCCGACTTTCAGAAATGAGATGTACAGTGAATATAAAGCACATCGTCCACCTATGCCGGATGATCTGCGCACCCAGATCGCGCCGATCCACGATATTATTCGTGCCATGGGCCTGCCCCTGGTCAGTATTGAAGGGGTAGAGGCGGATGATGTCATTGGCACTTTTTCCCGTTTGGCGTCTGAGCAACAAAGACATGTGCTGATCAGCACTGGTGATAAAGACATGGCTCAGCTGGTCAATGAGCATGTGACTCTGATCAATACCATGACTAACACCATTTTGGACCCACAAGGGGTGGTGGATAAATTTGGCATTGGACCGGAATTGATCATCGACTATCTGGCGCTGATGGGCGACAAAGTAGATAACATCCCGGGCGTGCCTGGTGTGGGTGAAAAAACGGCGCTGGCGATGCTTCAGGGGTTGGGGTCGATTGACGAGCTTTACGCTAACCTGGACAAAATCGCCGATCTGGGTTTCCGTGGCTCCAAGACCATGTCGAAAAAGCTGACCGAAAATGAAGCACAGCTTAAATTATCCTATGAGTTGGCGACCATCAAACTGGACTGTGAGGTTGAGCAGGACCTGGAACAGTTCAAGATCCAGGAGATGGATAAAGATCAGCTGATCGCGCTGTATGGACAGTGTGAGTTCAAACGCTGGCTTGCTGAGTTGCTGGATGGTCAAAGTGCACCAGAAACGGCTGCTGATACAGAGCAAGCGTCATTGGTGACGCCACCGGTAGAGGTTGCGTATGAGACTATCCTGGAGCGAGCACAATTGGATCGCTGGCTGGACAAGCTGCGTGACGCTGAACTGTTTGCCTTTGATACGGAAACCACCAGCCTGGACTATATGCAGGCTGAGCTGGTCGGTATGAGCTTTGCTGTTGCCGCAGGTGAAGCTGCGTATCTGCCGCTGGGTCATGACTATATGGGCGCACCTGAACAGCTGGATAAGGCGCTGGTGTTTGAGCTGATTGGTCCGATCCTGGCGGATCCCAAACATAAAAAGGTCGGGCAAAACCTCAAATACGACAAGAGCGTATTGGCACGTGCCGGGCTGGAGCTCAATGGTATTGCCTTTGACACTATGCTGGAGTCTTACGTCTTCAATAGTGTGGGCACGCGCCATGATATGGACTCGCTGGCACTGAAGTATCTGGGTCATAAAAATATCAGTTTTGAAGAGATTGCCGGTAAAGGTAAAAACCAGCTGACCTTTAACCAGATTGAACTTGATAAAGCCGCACCTTATGCCGCTGAAGATGCCGATATTACCTTGCGATTGCACCAGCACTTATGGCCGCAATTACAGCAGCATCCGACGCTGGTAAACGTCTTTGAAGAGATTGAGTTGCCTTTGGTCAGTGTGTTGTCTGAGATTGAACGCACCGGTGTTAAAATCGACAGCAATATGCTGGCGCAGCAAAGTCACACCATTGAAACGCGACTCAAAGAGCTGGAACAGGAAGCTTTCGAGCTGGCCGGAGAAGAGTTTAACCTTAGTTCTACCAAGCAGTTACAGGCAATTTTGTTCGATAAACTTGAACTGCCCGTGCTAAAGAAAACACCCAAAGGTGCCCCGTCGACAGCGGAAGAAGTCTTGCAGGAGCTGGCCCATGATTACCCGCTGCCGAAATTGATCATCGAGCACCGTGGTCTGGCCAAACTGAAATCGACCTATACCGACAAGCTACCTAAGATGGTTAATGCACAGACACAGCGTGTGCATACCTCGTATCACCAGGCCGTGACGGCAACAGGCCGACTCAGCTCGACAGATCCAAATTTGCAGAACATTCCAATCCGCAACGAAGCCGGACGTCGCATTCGTCAGGCCTTTGTGGCAGATCAGGATCATGTGATCATGGCGGCGGACTATAGCCAGATCGAACTGCGGATCATGGCACACCTGTCTCAGGATGCAGGCCTACTGAATGCGTTTGCTGAGGGCAAAGATGTTCACAGTGCAACCGCTTCAGAGGTTTTCTCTGTGCCGCTCGAAGAAGTGACGTCAGACATGCGTCGCAAAGCCAAGGCGGTGAACTTCGGACTGATCTACGGCATGAGTGCATTTGGCCTGGCCAGACAGCTGGATATTCCGCGTCACGAAGCACAGCATTATATGGATAAGTACTTTGAACGCTTCCCGGGCGTATTAGAATATATGGAGTCAACGCGCGAGAAGGCAGCTGAGCAGGGTTATGTTGAAACCCTTTTTGGCCGACGCTTGTATCTGCCTGATATTAAAGCCCGTAATGGTGCACGTCGTAAAGCGGCTGAACGCGCTGCAATCAATGCCCCGATGCAGGGCACCGCGGCAGACATCATTAAAAAGGCCATGATCAAAGTGGCTCAGTGGCTGGCAACACAGCAGGACAGTGACATTAAACTGCTGATGCAGGTGCACGATGAACTGGTCTTTGAAGTTAAGGCCGACAAAGTGGCGCAGTATAGTGAGCATGTGTGTCAGCTGATGAGTGAAGCTGCCGAGTTGGATGTTCCGTTACTGGTAGAAGCTGACCATGGCGACAACTGGGAACAAGCCCACTAACCTCCCTCATTGGTAAAAAAAACACGGCCCCGGCCGTGTTTTTTATTGCTCAGATCCCAGTAATGACGGGCCTTGCAAATGTATCTGGTGTAACTCAGAGGTAAAAATGCGCTGCCTGATGTTTAAAAAATATCAAATTGGCGCATAACTTGCTTTTGATGGTTTATTTCCCCTAAGTGATTTGCTACAGTGCGCGCGTCCTCTTCCTGTAGGACATCCTGTTGATGATGTATCTCTCCTAGTGAAGATACAGTGTATTGATAGCTTCTCCCCAGATTGCTATAACGGCTCGCAATGTGAATGGTGCGAGCCGATTTTTCTCTTTTTAATTCATCCCAAAATCTGCAAATAACCCCGTCGAAAGTCAAGCCATTATTAGGGACACTGGCATTGCATCTGTTCAAGATAAGCAGTTAATATGAGCGTTTTCATTCTCAAGGAATACGTCATGCTTAAACCTCTTCTTTTCTCTGTTCTTGGCTTGTCCGCTCAGTTTGCCCAGGCATGGCAACTGGATGCAACACACAGCGATGTGAGCTTTACCTCAATTAAGGCGGGCAGTGTTGCCGAAAACCACCACTTTAAACAACTAGCAGGCTCAATTAATAAAGCCGGCGAGCTGGATTTGCGATTAGATCTGAGCAGCATTGAAAGCCTCATCCCAATCCGCAATGAGCGCATGCAAAAAATGTTGTTTAACGTGGCTAAATTTCCTGAAGCTAAGATCACTGCGAATGTTAGCCAGCACCTGAAAGCACTAAAGCCGGGTGTGCAGATCCTTCGTAAAGTGCCCGTCACGCTTGCTTTGCATGGTCAGGTTGCGACATTGAATGTTGATTTGGTGGTCAACAAAGGCGTTCAACAACTTCAGGTTACGCCATTGCGTGCCGTACTGATTAACAGCCGTGATTTTGGTCTGGATGCAGGTATCGAAGCGTTGCGTAAAGTTGCTGGTCTGAATACCATTGCCACCGCTGTACCTGTCACGTTTAATTTGGTGTTCAGTGAGTAAAACTGAGGCGCTGATCGACCACTATGTCACGCAGCATGCCCCGACCGGGCGCTGGCATGCGGATGAATGTGGTGTCGGCGCGTTTGAAATTGATGCACAAGGTCGCTGGTTTCACGAAGGCGCCCCGATCAGCCGAGCAGGGTTGGTCAGGCTGTTCGCCAGTGTGTTGTGTTATGAGCAGGGCCAGTACCTGCTCAAATCACCCGCAGAGACGTGCCCGGTAAAAGTTGCAGATAGCCCCTTTGTGATTGTGAGCTGGCAGTATTGTAACCTGGCCCCAACCTTGGGCTTGTCGACGACTTTAATCGCAGAGGATAACTTGGGCCGGTTATGGCCTGTTTGCAGTGAGTTTCCTCTGGTGCTTAAATCCTATCAGGGTCAGCCAGTTCCGTATTTGATGCTCAATTATGGCTTATCGGCACGAATTAGTCGTTCGGTCTATTATCAGTGGGCTGAGTTGGCGCAGTCTCGGGATGACGAGTTTGTGTTGACGTCGGCGAATACGTCATTTGTGATTGGCTAGGCCGCGCCAGGGGGGCGGCCTTTGAGTCTTATGATTAGGCCGAAGGGGTATCCTGCTCTGCGTCTTCTTTGACGTATGGTCCCAGGAACCAGTCGTCCAGCTGCCAGGCAAGTTCTTTGAGCCCCAGACCTTTGAGCGACGAAAATGCATGGACGGTGATATCGGCATTGAGCTCTGCTAGTGCTTTACGAACCTGAAGTACCTCTGCTTTACGCTTACCTTGCTTGAGCTTATCGGCTTTAGTTAACAGTGCCAGTACCGGAATGTCGCTACCTGCGGCCCAGTTAATCAAGTCCATATCCAGGTCTTTCAGTGGGTGACGGATATCCATCAATACCACGATGCCCTTCAGGCTCTGGCGTTTTTGCAGGTATTCTCCCAGTGATTTTTGCCACTTCTTTTTCATTTCAAGCGGTACTTTTGCAAAGCCGTAACCGGGTAGGTCAATCAGGCGTTTGTCTTCGTCCAGCGAGAAAGTATTAATGAGCTGAGTACGGCCCGGCGTTTTACTGGTCCGTGCCAGTTTCTGATCAGTCAGAGCGTTCAGTGCACTGGATTTTCCCGCATTGGAGCGTCCAGCAAACGCTACTTCAATACCGGTATCGGCGGGTAATCGGGAAATATCTGGGGCACTCGTTACAAACTGAGCACGGTTATACGGCATGCGGGATTTTAGCACTTCGACTCCTCAAGGGGATTGATCTCATTATTGTCTATTTTATTATACTTGGTTGCTAAAGCAAAAGCCGATAAAATCTTCACCCTGGGTGAGTTTTTACGCTATGCCCTGGATGGGAAACTTAATCCAGGTCAAATCCCTATAATTTATGGGCTTAATGTGAGCAGAAAACGTGCCAGAGAAATTAATATCGTGTAGAATGTAGCAATTGCAACGTAAAACTCGAGTCCGTTGACTTTGGCTGTGCCAATTAGTGCACATTTAGCAAGCTTGGTCAGTCGGTCTCAAATAAGATTTGCCCACGCAGTAAAAGAAACGAGGCTTTTTCGGCTGGGGTCAAAATTACAGGGTCGGAAACAGAGAATTTACCATGAAAAAAATAGCATTAACTTTAACTATGTTGCTAGGGTCCTTGTCAGCCAGCAACGTCGCAGCATTTGATGGCGATGCGCAAGCCGGTAAAGCAAAAGCTGCAACCTGTGCGGCGTGTCACGGTCCGGATGGCAATGCTCCTGTTACTATGTATCCGAAAATCGCCGGCCAACATGCCGATTACCTATACAAGCAATTGAAAGAGTTCAAGCTGGGTATGACGTCTGGTGGTAAAGAAGGGCGTATGGATCCTGTGATGAGCGGTATGGCAATGCCATTGTCTGATCAGGACATGAAAGACCTGTCGGCATATTTTGCGTCTCTGCCAATGTCTTCTGGCACGACACCAGAAGATGTGGTTGAAGTTGGCCAGAAGCTTTACACTGCCGGTGATGCTGAGCGCGGTATTCCGTCTTGTGCCGCATGTCACGGTCCACGTGGTAACGGCACGTCACTGTCTAAGTTCCCGAAAATTTCATTCCAGCACCCTGAGTACATCAAGGCACAGCTTGAAAAGTTCCGTAGCGGCGATCGTAATAACGATCCAAACGGTATGATGAGCGATATCGCGAAGAAACTGACTGACAAAGACATTGAAGTATTATCTAAGTACTTGGGTGGCCTACACTAAAGTCGTATAGATGAAAAACTAACCCAGTGTAAACGCTGGGTATTGTAAAAAAGGCAGCAACTGAGCTGCCTTTTTTTGATCTTGGATTGTGAGATATATCTCAATGATGATGTAGGATATGTACCTATGCGATCTGTACGACTTGACTTAATTTCATTTTGTGTTCAGTTGTAACCTATTGTAATAAAATTGATTTGATGTTGTTTCAAAATATTCAGGTAATAATTTTGTTATTGTTTAGTTGTAACTGTTTCAGATCGGCGTAGATTATTCGTTGTCGCCAGATAATACAAAAACAGGGACAATTCGTATCGGAAGCGTCGGTGGCATAGTTGAGTATTCAGTTGTGAATACACAGGATGATTAAGAAAGCGTCAGGAAGACCGACAATAAAAAATGCATTGGAAGTTTGATAACAATAACAATATGGAAAGTGTTCACGGAAGTGACAACAAAAACAAAACGGAAGATACCACAATAAAAATAACAATGACTTAAAAGTCGAAGGGAGAAGTGTCCAGTTTGTGACGCTCAGATTAGTAAGCGGTAGAGAGCAATCTCTGCCGCTTTTTTATTTTTTCGTGCATATTTGTTCACTAATTGATTGCTGTTACAATACAGCCTTTAAGGCATTTCGGTTTATCTCAGTTGCAAAATCCTCAGTCATGGCGTTGTGGCCTTTGTGAAGGCGATTCACTGACGCATTACCATCAGGACAAATTCAGAGACTACTGGCAGTGTCAGCGCTGCAAGCTGGTATCTGTCTCCCCCGAACAGCGATTGAGCGCTGAGCAGGAAAAAGCCATTTACGATAGCCATGAAAATAGCCTGACGGATCCTGGCTACAGACGGTTTTTATCCCGACTGGCTGAGCCCTTGTGTGCTCGTTTGCCAGCTGCGCAATCCGGGCTGGACTTCGGCTGTGGTCCGGGCCCTTTACTGGCAAAAATGCTGACCGAGGCGGGACACCGGATGGCCGTCTATGATTTATACTATGCCGATGATCCCAAAGTGCTGGACCACCAGTATGACTTTATCACGTGTAGTGAAGTGATTGAGCATCTGGCTCAGCCAGGCACAGTGCTGCATCGGCTGTTAACCATGTTGAAACCTGGTGCGCCTTTAGCATTGATGACGAAACTGGTAATAGATCCGGCACGCTTTGCAACCTGGCATTATAAAAACGATCAAACCCATATTGCGTTTTTTAGTCGGGAGACGTTTGCCTATATTGCAGAGCAATTTAATACCCAGGTTGAAGTGATCGGCAATGATGTCATCATTTTGACTAAGCGATAGCGAAGAATGAGTAAAGACTAGTATGACGAGAAAGAAAAAATCCCGTAAAGTGGGTAATATAGGTACTCCCAGACTCAGCAAAGAAAAGCTGCAGGAGCTCAGAGCACTGAAAGATCAGCGTTCTAAAAAGCTGAAGGGTAAAAAGCCTGGCTCGCGTAATGCACAGGAAGCCAAAGTGGAGGAGAGTCAAACCACGGGCAGTAAAAAGGATCCGCGTGCGGGCAGTAAAAAGCCTGTCGCTCTGGTCCCTCAGGTACAGCAGCCAAGTCAGCCTAAGTTAAATCGAGACCTGAAGCCTCAGGTGGAGCTGAAGAAAGTGGCGCAGGTGACATTAACACCGGAAGAAGAGCTACGACAGCTGGAAAATGATGAGCGTCTGATGGCGCTGTTAGAGCGTCATGAGCGTGGTGAGCTACTGACAGGCAAAGATGCCAAGTACTTCAATAAGTCGGTGGCTCGTCACCAGGCGTTATGTGAGTTACTGGGCATTGATGATGAGTTTGAAGAAGCCGATATGGCTCAGGAAGATGAGCTGGATCAGTGGATGAGTAATGATCTGGCTGATGAGTGGTTAACAGACGAAGACGAGGAGCGTTAAGCTATGTGGATAGCCGCGATTGTGGTAGGCGCGTTGATCATTGCCGGTTTGGCCTTTTATGCCGGCAAGCTGCTGTGGCAGCTGAAAGTTCAGAAAGACACGATAGCAAAATTGCAGCAGGAGCAAAAAGAGAAGCTGGCGCGTTCTCGTCAGGAACGAAATGCTAAACTATCCGATAGTATCAACCTGATCGCCAAAGCGATGCAGCAGAAACAGTGTGAGTACTCTGAGGGCTGTTTACGCGTGTGGGTACTGATGTCTCAGTACAGCTTTGATGAAGAAGTCGAGCTGAGTCAGAGTTATCCGGGTGTGCATGAGATGTACGAAGAAGTCAAAGAAATGCCAACCCATGAGGCGCGTAAAAAGTACAGCAAGAAAGAGATCTACAAAATGGATGCGCAGCGCTGGCGTGCTGAAGAGCGTCTTGAAGCACAGATCCTGGAAGACTGTGAAAAGCTACTGAGTCGTTTTAAGCCCTTACCGGGCAGTGAAAACGTGGTCTTTCAGTAGCTATATATGCTTTACTGGGAGCGCGCAGTGCGATCTGCTTGCAAGGTGGCGGGTGAAAAACCCGTCACCAGCATAGTCCCCGTTAATACCAGCACCATCCCGCCTAATGTATTAAGCCCAACCTGCTCGTCTAATATCAGATAGCCCCAGATAATGCCAAACAGGGGGATTAAGAAAGTAACCGATAGCGCAGAAGCCGCGCCTACCTCTGAGATTAATCGAAAATATAATAAGTAAGCAATGCCGGTACAGATCACGCCTAAGGCGATCACAGCAGAGATCTCTGTGCTATCTGGCACTGCCCGCATGGGTATGAAAGGCAGCAGTGGCAGTAGCCAGACGACGGCGGCCCACATGCTGCCATGGGCATTATCAAACGCGGCGATCTGGGGCGCATTTTTAGCATAGTTGCTCGCAACCCCGTAACTGACCGCAGCAAGTACACCTGCCAGGACCGGCCAAATCAGCTTTTCTGAGACCAGTGTCTCGTCCCAGCCAACTAAGATGACAACGCCGCATATCCCAAGCACCATGCCGATCAGGGACTTGATAGAAAGGGGTGTTCGATGCCAGAAAAAGGCGATTAAGGCACCCCAAATGGCCGCCGTGGCATTCAAAATTGCCAACATAGAAACTGTCAGGGTTTGCGCTGCATAGGCAAAGAGTACGAAAGGCAGCGCGGTATTGAGCAAACCCAAAATAAAATAGTGACGGGCGTGGGCGCGAAAGTGCAGATATTGTTTCAGATACAAAGCTATCACGAGCAACGCCAGTGCGGCGAAGCTCACTCTGAATTCAATTAAATAAGCAGGGCCAAAGGTCGGTGCGGCAATGCGCATAAACAAAAATGAACCGCCCCAGATTGCTGCCAAACAGATCAAACGTAAAAAGCTGGTTAAAGGCATAGGGTTCCCTTTTACAGAGCCAGTCTGCGGATGAGAGAAATGATAGTCTTAAAGTGACTGAACAGACGCCCTGATGCAATGAAAAATAAAGAGTAAGTTCTGAAAATGGCTAGGAGAGGGCTCAGAGAAGGTAAAACACGCAGGAGCACATTGGCTCCTGCGTAAACGGGCTTACAGGCCCAGTTTCTTTTCCAGATAGTGGATGTTTGTGCCACCGTTTTGGAAGTTTTCGTCCGCCAGAATTTTCTTGTGTAGCGGGGTATTGGTTTTAATACCGTCAATCACAAGTTCATTCAAAGCGTTACGCGCTCGGGCAATGGCCACGTCACGGTTTTCACCGTAAGTGATCAGCTTACCGATCATTGAGTCGTAATGCGGCGGTACTGTGTAATCAGCATAAATATGGCTGTCCCAGCGAATGCCCAATCCACCGGCTGGGTGGAAACGTGTGATCTTGCCTGGAGACGGAATGAAATTGTCCGGATCTTCAGCATTGATACGACACTCAATTGCATGGCCACGGATCACAACATCATCCTGAGTGATAGACAAGGGTTGACCTGCAGCAATTTTCAGCTGCTCTTTGATTAGGTCAACGCCAGTCACCATTTCAGTCACCGGGTGCTCTACCTGGATACGCGTGTTCATCTCGATGAAGTAGAATTCACCATTTTCATACAAGAATTCGAACGTACCTGCACCGCGATAGCCGATCTCAATACACGCACGCGTACAACGGTCACCAATGAACTTACGCATTTCTGCAGTAATACCAGGTGCAGGCGCTTCTTCCACAACCTTCTGGTGACGACGTTGCATTGAACAGTCACGCTCACCGAGGTGGATAGCATTACCTTGTCCGTCAGCCAGTACTTGTACTTCGATGTGACGAGGGTTTTCAAGGAATTTCTCCATGTATACCATGCCATTACCAAAGAACTGTTGGGCTTCAGTTTGTGTTAGTGCGATTGAGTCAAGTAGCTCTTCTTCAGAGCGTACAACACGCATACCGCGACCACCACCGCCACCGGCAGCTTTGATGATCACTGGGTAACCGATACGCTTCGCGATCTGTACGTTACGCTCATTGTCATCCGTTAGCGGACCGTCTGAACCTGGTACACACGGGACGCCTGCTTTACGCATTGCTTCAATCGCTGACACTTTATCACCCATCAGACGAATGGTATCGCCTTTTGGACCGATAAAGATAAAGCCACTCTGTTCAACCTGATCGGCAAAATCGGCATTCTCAGACAGAAAGCCGTAGCCCGGGTGAATGGCAACGGCATCAGTAACTTCAGCTGCAGCAATGATGCGTGGAATATCCAGGTAACTTTCACTGGCGGCGGGTTTACCAATACAAATGGTTTCGTCTGCAAGTAGCACGTGTTTGAGGTCACGGTCGGCGGTCGAATGGACCGCAACTGTTTTAATCCCCAGCTCCTTGCAGGCACGCAATACGCGAAGCGCAATTTCGCCTCGGTTTGCAATGACTACTTTATCTAGCATAGTGTTAACCTTCCAGGGGCATTATTCGATGATGAACAGAGGTTGATCGAACTCAACCGCGTCGCCATTCTCAAGCAGGATCGCCTTCACAACACCGGCTTTGTCAGCTTCAATTTGGTTCATCATCTTCATCGCTTCAACGATACACAGGGTGTCGCCTACGTTGACTTTTGAGCCTACTTCTACGTACGGAGCAGCCGTTGGTGAAGAAGCTGAGTAGAAAGTACCAACCATAGGTGACTTCACCTGATGGCCAGCTGGTGTGTCATTGGTTGCAGCAGGTGCCTCGGCAGCTGGCGCAGCTGGTGCTGCTACTGGTGCTGGTGCCGCAGTGGGTACTGAGTACTGCTGTGGTTGAGCAATAACCGGTGCGCTGCTGTGACGATTGATACGTACAGACTCTTCACCTTCGGTGATTTCTAGCTCTGCAATGCCTGATTCTTCTACTAATTCGATAAGTTTCTTGATCTTGCGAATATCCATAACTTGACCCGCCTGTTAGTTAATTTGAGTTATCTTGTTTGCGCAGCTTGGCTACGGCGGCCATCAATGCCGCTTCGTAGCCCAGCGCACCTAATCCACATATCACCCCCTGCGCCACATCCGAGAAGTAGGATTTGTGACGAAAAGGCTCGCGTGCATAGACATTTGATAAATGCACTTCATAAAACGGGATGCTGACGCTCAATAAGGCATCTCTCAGTGCAATACTGGTGTGCGTAAATGCCGCCGGATTGAAAATGATGCAATCAACACGATCATATTGTGCGTGAATATGATCGATCAGCTCGGCTTCGCTATTGCTTTGAAAGTGACTCAGCTCAACATCGTAATTTACTGCGCTTTGTGTGAGGTCCTGCATGATGTCTTTTAAGGTCCGGATGCCGTACTTATCCGGCTCACGTCGGCCCAGCATATTTAGGTTTGGGCCATTCAGGACTAAAATCTTTAAATTTGTAGACATAATGCGTGAAATTCCTTTATTTAGAAAACAAAGCGACTTTTATTAGCAAAGACCTTGTTAACTTAAGCGTATGCACAGTAAATAGCAAATATTTCTCACGTTCGCGAACTATTATAGAGAGTTCAAGGTAAATAGCAGCAAAATACTGGTCTAATCAGCATAAGAAGAGACGAGACACAGAGGCAAATCTTCAGGCCTCTGTGTCTGGGGGAGCGGATCACTCGCTAAAAAGGCAGGTTACAGGACGTATTGACGTACTTTTTCCAGGTGCGCGGCGAATTCGTCAGCGTCCTGGAACCCGGTAACACGCAGTTCGGGGATCTCATTGCCCTGCGCATCAAAGAACAAAATACTGGGCAGACCGAACACAGTAAACGCTTCCATGATCTCTATGGTGGTGTCGTTACTTTCTGTCAGGTCGAGTTTTAAGGTATCGAAGTAGACAAACTGGGTCTGCACCTGCTCGGTTGGGAAAGTGTATTTCTCAAACTCTTTACAGGCCACACACCACTCTGCATACAGATCCACCATGGCAATTTTGCCTTTGCTGTTGGCTTGCTCGACTGCAACGTTCAGTGCAGCCAGGTCGTCCAGGAGTCGGAAACCTTGCTTGTCTTCATTCTGCGCAATGCTGACCGGGGCAGTGTTAGTGTCCGGAAAAACCACGCTTCTTGCGGTGAGTAAGCCGACGATAAATAAGCTGGTTGCCATTGCCCAGAGTACCGTTTTACCTTTACCTTGAGCCTGTCCGCTTTGCCAGTGATGCAAATACAGAGCGGTTGCCACTGCCAGCACTGATGCCATGCCCAAAATAATGTTAAAGTCGAGGATCCGCTCAAGTAGGATCAAAGGCACAAACAGCATGACAAAACCGAACAGGGTTTTGACCTGATCCATCCAGCCCCCGGCTTTAGGCAGCAGTTTTCCGCCCGAGGTGCCAAGCAACAGGAGTGGCAGACCCATACCCAGACTTAGCGCGTACAGTGTCAGGCCGCCAACCATAAAGTCGCCACTTTGAGCAACATAAAGTAGGGCCGCAGACAAAGGGGCCGTGGTACAAGGTGAGGCAATCAGGCCTGACAATACGCCCATGGAGAACACTCCGACATAGTTGCCGCCACTTTGCTGATTACTGATCTCAGTCAGCTTGCTCATCATGGAGCTGGGTAGTTTGATTTCGTACCAGCCGAACATCGCAAAGGCCAGTAATACAAACAGTAAACTAAAGCTTATCAGCACCGCTGGATGTTGCAGATAGCCCTGTACCTGGCCACCAAAATAGGCAACGACCAGTCCAAGCGCCGCATAAGTCACGGCCATGCCCTGAACATAAACAAAAGACAGGCTAAATGCTTTCTTGGTCGACAGATGTTGCTGCCCGGCGATCAGGCTAGACAGGATTGGAAACATCGGGAAGACACAAGGGGTAAATGCCAGACCCACGCCAACCGCAAAAAAGACTGCCAGGTTGGTGAGTAGTGATTGCTGTGCCAGGCGTTCAGTGAAGCTCAGGTCGTCATCATTACCAGAAGAGGCATCCGGCTGACTGGTTGCTTTGGTAGCGGGTGGGGTTGCATCATCATCGGCACTGACTAAGGCAGTTAAAGGGACAGTGATCACTTCTGGCGGGTAGCATAGCCCCGCTTCGGCACAGCCCTGATAACGTATTTTGACCACCGCACCGTCGGTGATATTGCTGAGCCGGGAGATCACCGCAAATTGGTCAAAGTACACTTCGGTTTTACCAAAAAATTCATCTTCGATCATTTCACCCTGTGCATATTCGGGCACTGAAATGTCTGCCCCTTTGGCGATGATCTCCAGTTTCTTCTTATATAAGTAGTAGCCGGGGGCAATATCCCAGCCGGTAAACAGCACTTTGCCCTGCTGGTCGAAGTCGAACTTAAACGCTTCTTCGACGGGTAAAAACGTTTGCTGCTTAGGAGCTAGCAAGCTATCGAGCACAGTGGCATTGCCTGCCGCCTGGCTGTTGGTGCTTATCAGCATCAACAGGGCGGTTAAAACGGCCAGTATGCCGCTGGGTAAAAAGCGCGTCAGCATTCGCATTAATTCAGTACCTCATCAATCCAGTTAAAATAGTCCCGCGATCCCGCACAGACTTCGATGACCTGAATTTCAGGGACATCGTATTGGTGCAAACGGTGAATGGTCTCCATGACAGCCTCGACTAAGTCAGCATGCGTTTTAATCATTAACTTGTACTCGCTGTCCTGAGTGACCTCGCCCTGCCACACATAGATGGACTCAACGCTTGGCAAAATGTTCACACAGGCTGCCTGTTTATTTGCCACCAAATGCCTGGCAATGTCTTGGGCCTGAGCCTGAGTGCCACAGGTGGTCATGACCAATCGGTAAGGCGTCGTCATGGTTATCCTTTCACTTGAGCTAAATTTGCTCTAGTGTAACCAAACATGCCGGGTATCCCAAGCGCTTCACCTGCTCTTTCAGCGCATTGGTCGCGTGCTTTGCAGTACCTGATGCGCGGGCTTGAAATAAGACCCGAGGACCCATACATCTATTTCAGTTATTTTGGAGATCTTATGTTTAAAGTCCTTTTTCTACTCTTTATTGTTATTCCCATCGCTGAAATAGCCCTGTTACTACAAGTCAGTGACGTCATTGGCGGATTTGCCACACTGGCACTGGTGATCCTGACAGCGGTATTGGGCGCACGTTTGGTGAAACAACAAGGTCTGGGTGCTTACGCGAATGTGCAGCAACAAATGGCACAAGGTCAGCTTCCTGCCAGTGACCTGTTTGCCGGGATTTGTGTGATCATTGCCGGTGTGCTGCTGATGACACCGGGTATTATGACCGATGTGTTGGGCTTTATGTTGCTCACACCGGCCATACGTCAGAAGCTGGCAAAGGCTCTGTTGCAGCGTGCCACGGTTCAGGTGCAAAGTGGTGGCATGTTCAATCAACATTCGGCACAACAGGAGCAGCAGTTTGACCCGTTTGCCGGCCGTACTTCTGGTCATGAGCAATCGCAGCGTGATGAAGGGAACACCACCTTAGAGGGTGAGTTTAAGCGTAAAGACTAAAAAAATTGAAAAAAATGCTTGGATTTTGTTTTGCCCACCCCCATAACGTGAAGCAACTTAGAAATTAATTAGTTAGCCCCTTTTTAACGAATCTGTTTGAGCGGGCAAACATCTTACACTATGTATTCTGTCATTGTTCAGAAACTGTTAGGAGAACTAAACACATGAACATTCGTCCTTTACATGATCGCGTTATTGTTAAGCGTCTTGAAGAAGAAACAAAGTCTGCTGGCGGTATCGTTTTAACTGGTTCTGCCGCTGAAAAATCAACCCGTGGTGAAGTGGTTGCTGTGGGCAACGGCCGCGTGTTGGACAATGGTGAAGTGAGAGCATTACAAGTTAAAGCGGGCGACACAGTATTGTTTGGCTCGTACGTTGAGAAAACAGAAAAAATCGAAGGTCAGGAGTATCTGATCATGCGCGAAGATAACATCCTGGGCATTGTAGAGTAAGCCCGGTCGTCGCACTCAACATTTAACGGTTAATCGAAAGAATTTAGAGGAATAAATATCATGGCAGCTAAAGAAGTTCGTTTTGCAGGCGATGCCCGCACTAAAATGCTTAAAGGCGTAAACGTACTGGCAGACGCAGTAAAAGTAACTTTGGGTCCAAAAGGCCGTAACGTGGTACTGGATAAGTCATTCGGTGCACCTACCATTACTAAAGATGGTGTATCTGTTGCAAAAGAGATCGAACTGGAAGACAAGTTCGAGAACATGGGCGCACAAATGGTAAAAGAAGTGGCGTCTAAAGCAAACGATGCGGCGGGTGATGGTACTACCACTGCAACGGTACTGGCACAAGCTATCGTGAACGAAGGCCTTAAATCAGTCGCTGCGGGTATGAACCCAATGGATCTGAAGCGCGGTATCGACAAAGCAGTGATTGCTGCGGTTGAAGAACTTAAAGCGCTATCTGTTCCGTGTTCAGACGCTAAAGCTATTGCTCAGGTAGGTACTATCTCTGCAAACTCTGACAAAGAAATTGGTGACATCATTGCTGAAGCAATGGAAAAAGTTGGTCGTGAGTCTGGTGTTATCACTGTAGAAGAAGGCCAGTCACTACAGAACGAATTAGACGTTGTTGAAGGTATGCAGTTTGACCGCGGTTACCTGTCTCCTTACTTCATCAACAATGCGGAAAAAGGCCAGGTTGAACTGGACAACCCACACATTCTGTTGGTTGACAAAAAAGTATCTAACATCCGTGAATTGCTGCCAACGTTGGAAGCAGTTGCAAAAACCAGCAAGCCTCTGTTGATCATCGCTGAAGACCTTGAAGGTGAAGCGCTGGCAACTCTGGTTGTAAACAACATGCGCGGTATCGTAAAAGTTGCAGCGGTTAAGGCGCCAGGTTTTGGCGACCGTCGTAAAGCAATGCTTCAGGACATCGCTATCCTGACTGGTGGTACGGTTATTTCTGAAGAGATTGGCCTGGAGCTTGAGAAAGCAACAGTTGAAGACCTGGGTACTGCGAAGCGCGTTGTTATCACTAAAGATGACACGACTATCATTGATGGTGCGGGCGAGCAGGAAGGCATTGACGGCCGTGTTGCACAAATCAAAGCACAAATCGAAGAAGCCACTTCAGATTACGACAAAGAGAAACTACAAGAGCGTATGGCTAAACTGGCCGGCGGTGTTGCAGTGATCAAAGTCGGTGCAGCAACTGAAGTAGAAATGAAAGAGAAGAAAGACCGCGTTGAAGATGCACTACACGCAACTCGCGCAGCGGTTGAAGAAGGTGTGGTACCAGGTGGTGGTGTTGCACTGGTTCGCGTTGCGAGCAAGATCGAATCTCTGACTGGCGAGAACGAAGATCAGAACCACGGTATCAAAGTTGCGCTACGCGCGATGGAAGCACCACTTCGTCAAATCGTATCAAACGCAGGTGATGAAGCCTCTGTGGTTGTTAACGCAGTGAAAGGCGGTGAAGGTAACTATGGTTACAACGCAGCTAACGGTCAATACGACGACATGATCGAAATGGGTATCCTTGACCCAACTAAAGTAACGCGTTCTGCACTGCAGTTCGCAGCGTCTGTAGCTGGCCTGATGATCACCACAGAAGCCATGGTTGCTGAAATTCCGAAGGAAGAAGCAGCGGCTGCCCCAGATATGGGCGGCATGGGCGGAATGGGTGGCATGGGCGGCATGATGTAATAAAAGCCGGCCCAAATCGCTTTTTAGAAAAACCCTAACAGTTTGATGTTAGGGTTTTTTTATGTCTGGAATTTGTTAAAGCTTCATCATTTTAGGGGGATAAACTGGGTGTCGAATAAGTTCCCCTGTATTGCTTCTAGTGTCAGAGAAGCAGACACTCTTATGAAGAAGCATGTGGTCGTATCTTGGATATAAACGACATTAAATCCGGCCCAATCTAACTGTTTTATACAACAACCCTATCAATGATGAGTGCTAAGTGCTTACAATAATTTCAAAAGTTCCTGAATTAAGATTTATCGCTCAAACAGGTTGCGTTCGGGCGTTGTGAGATTCGCCTCCATACTCCCCACAGGTCCTCGGCGAAAGCTTTACTCGGTGCATGTCCCCCAACAACGTACCACTCATTGCTATATTCATGGCAGTCGAGTGCGTCTATAACGGTGTTACCGGGTTGGTCATATAGTTGGCTAGGATCCCAATAGCCATCTTTTACAGGAGGAGGTGGTGTATGTGGTCCTTGCTCAAATTGACACAGCTGATCGTCAGTCATACTAAACTTGAGTTGCGCACTTAATGATATATAGCTTTCATCAGTACTCGCTTTGAGTTTTGCAAGTGCATCATTCGCTTCATTTATACAGTTTAATGCTCCATCACTGACATTAAATTGCGTGAATTGGCCTTTGATATCAACAGCAATTTTATTCTTTGACAAGACAAATTCATTCACATCGGATTGGCCTGCTTCATTGTTGGCGACAACAAGTACAGTTTTTTGTGTCTCATTGTAAAGGTAGAACTGTTTTTTACCCTGTTCATCGTACGGGCCGCCTTCGCCTAATTCGTAAATTGGGAGGCTAGTAATAATATGTTCTAGGATTTTACCGAATTGGCTTTGATATGAGATTAAGCTATCCGTACTAATGTTATCAAAAATGGCCTTAGCAGCAGATTTAGCTTTATCTATGTTCTTTTGTGAGTAAAAGCCATAATTTTGCAATAGCTCTAGATAGTTGTTTATATCATTCCAACTTAGTTGTGTGTCATAGTTGCTTCCTTGGCGCGCGGCTTGAGAAAGCGTGTTAGTTACATCAGGGATCTGTCTAATATAGCGGGCGCCGAAGTCATTTTGTTTGTGGAAACAAGTCCAATCGTCTTCTAAGTCTTGTTCAATTTCCACACAGTGATCAAAAACCTCCTGTGAGCGTAGTACTTGATCTTTTGCAGCATAAGGCCCTCGGTTGTACATAAAAGACATAAGCATAGACAGTGCGTCAGGATCTTTAGATTGTTGTAAAAAGAGATGCATTGAATCTTGAGAGGAGTCAGAACCTTGATTCCAAGGTAAAGAACCACTTACTATTGCTAGTGCAGAGCCGTTATAAAAACCACTGCTCAAAGATGAGCCGAGTATATTGCGAGCCGGTCCCGCATGTGAGCTTAGTACTGTTTTTGGATCAAGGTTTTTAAACGGAATAGGGAACCCTCCTCCAACAACGCCCTGCAATTCTGACCAAGCGCTGCCAGGGTATTCGATTTGTAGCACGCCATCATCTTCTTCAACACCACCAGGCAGATCCTTACCAAGGGAGCTTTCTTGTAGGCCTTTTGATACAAAGTAGTTTGGATTCATTTGTCGTTCAAAATAGTCACCGAATAGTTCACTTGTCGCGAATGGTCGGGATAAATCAAAAGTACCATTTGGGCCTTTTTTTAAGCCGTATTGCATTTGTACACGGCTCGACGCACTGGCATGGGCAAAGGCTAATGCCCACAGCTTGTGTTCGGTGATCGTATTCGAGGATGGAATACCTCGTACGCTTAGGTTTATTTCGTTTGGAAACTCAGCATACCAATCAATGTGGTAAAACTGGCCAGGTTTATTACAACCTTTTCTATCAATATCATACCCTCCGTCAGGAGTTTCTATGATCTCACAATGGTAATTCACAGTTATTTTGTCGGCGAGCAAAATGCGGTAATCCACATTGCCATTATGAGTTGGCAATAGTTGGCGATATTGAGCCAAGTCAATAGTTTTTATTGCTGATACTTGAGTGCTTAAGCTGAGCAACAGCGCACTATAAATAGAGTGAAGATGTATTTTTTGCATATGTTAGTCTCTCATGTTGTATCGAAATCGTTTGCTTTTGACATCGCTGTCAATGTATAAAGTATACAATTTTGATCAAAAAACATACTATGTAAAGGTTTTCAGTTCACTTTTTATTGCAAAGTTAATTAGACTTGTTTGTAAGGTTTAGGAATATCAGGTGCTTAGGTTTAAGTCGTGCTGATTGCGACTGTGAATGATGTATTTCAGTTTTCTTGATTATGTTCCAAAGAGGCAAGCACACTCTCAGGCACCGAAACACCAGCTTCAGCTGCTTTGATCATGACAACAATGTGTGACTCGATGAACTTGTTTTGCCTCATCGTAAAACTTCCTTCTTATGTTAATCGAAGTTCTATTCAAGAGCTGGTGCAGTAATGGGGGAGTTACACCTGCATTGACGAAGTGCTTGAAGAAAATGTTGATCTTAAATGTGCGATATCTCTGAATAGATAGGTATAAATAGATTCATGCGAAATGGAATGGATATAAATAAATTAATAGCTAAATAGTGGGCGTAAAATTGGGTTATTTATTTCTCACCTTAATGTTGTATATATCTCTCTGTATGTACTGTTACTATGTGAATATAAGATAAAAGATGACTGTTTATTAAGTATTTATTGGTTTTGGTTTTTTGTGGTCAAATTTTTGAAATAAAACTGAGGTTGACGATTTTATATTCGTTTCTATAATCGATGCTGAAAACCCTCACTGACAGAGGGGAAATAAGATCAATAAGGATGAATATGTCTTTTTTCAAAAAAGCACTTGGCGCTGTGGGTATTGGCGCGGCAAAAGTCGACACATTGTTAGATCACCATCAGGTTGCACCTGGCGAGGAAATTTCCGGCACCGTTAAAATTAATGGAGGTAAAGTCGCTCAGGAGATCAACAAAATCGATCTCAAAGTGATGTGTACTTACACCATTGAAAGAGAAAACAATGAAGGTGAGTCGGAAACGGTCACTAAGCAACACACCCTAGCCAAGTTTCGTATTAATGAGCGTTTTACCATTGAGCCTGGTGATGAAAAACATATCCCCTTTGCATTCGATTTAGACCTGGAAACGCCTATCACCGTCGGTGAGTCTCAAACCTGGATTGCCACCAACCTTGACATCGACATGGCGCTGGATAAGTCCGACCGAGATTATATCCGCGTTGTTCCCACCGACCTGCAACAAGCCGTTATCGATAGCATGGAAGAACTGGGTTTCAAATTGTATGAGTCGGACTGTGAAGGCATTGAAGAGGCTTCCTTCTCTCGTCTGCCATTCGTACAGGAGCTGGAGTTCAAAACTTTTGCCGGCGAATTTCATGGCCGTTTCGATGAAGTAGAGATTGTCTTTTTCAACCGTGGCAGTCAGCTGGAGGTTATTTTTGAAATTGATCGCAAAGCTCGGGGATTCAAAGGCTTTTTTGCCGAAGCACTCGATTTAGATGAATCAAAAGCCCGCCTGGTTATCGACGAAGATAGTCTGGAGGACCTGGAAGATCTGATTTATGACCTGCTCGAGGACAATTGCTAACGGACAGGTTTTATTGCCAAGCCTGCGGCATACAACACGGCAGTTATGCCGCAGGCACTTAACTATTTTATAGATAATTATAAGGACGATAATGAAAGCACTCACTTCTTTGCTAACTATCCCGGCGTTATTACTACTTGCTGCATGTGGCAGCGACTCACAACAGACAGAATTACCTCAATGTGACGATGAGGATGTGATGGAACTGGTCCATGATATCGTCAAAGATGAAGTCAAATCACAGTTGTTTGATGTGATGCTGGCACAAGCTGGTAAATCTGGCGAAATCACATATGAGCGTGCGGTTGAAGTGAAGGGCCGTTCAACCGAGCTGGCAACGGTGCTGGATGCTGTCGATGAGGCGGTTGAGCAACAAGATTTGCGATATTCTGAGATTGCTCAGTCTTCAGAGGACACTGCATTACAAAAAGTTTGGTGTAGTGCCAATATGATGAGTCCGGGCGCCGAAAAGCCAGCAATCATCAATTATACCGCATTATATTCAGGCGATGATGTAGAGGTGTTGGTCACTTTCTAGGTTGCTATACGGACTATCGCTGTGGGCAAGATTACGCTGCCCACATGCTATGTCTGCGAGATTTGCTTCGCGGTATATGAGACGAGAGAAGTGTTTTATCGTCGATATATTACATTTTCGTCTCTCGCATTTTGTCACCATTTTAATATGACCAATCAAGAGTATGGCCCACTAGAATAGGTTTTATCGGCATCCGGGATATGTTGTTTATTGCCTGAGCTAATTTTGTCGCTTGGTTATCCATCGCAATTATGTAGAATAGAAAATCTGAATTCGTATCAAGGTAGATTAGGTGACAATGAATGTCCGATTTTAAAGTTTGGAAACTGATAAGTCTGCTCTGTATCATGTTTTTAATGGTCGGGTGTGAGTCGAAAGAGGAACGCATCCAGCAGACAATTACCCACTCACTTCAGGACGCGTCCCGTGCCATCAATACCTTAGGTGATGCGCTGGATAAAAACCAAGTGCGCAATGCTAACCTCCTGGTTGAATATAGCAATGTGCTGGGCCAGCAAAATCCGCAACTGAACAATATTGCTCAGCTGATTGCACAGGATGCAACCAGTGGTGGTCCTTTGTACCAGAGCTTACTTTCTCGCTATCAGGCGCTGAAATCTCCCCAACCGGGCATGAGCAGTGATGAGATCATCGAACAGGCAATTTTGCTCAAAGAAGCCGCTTCTTTGAGTCTGTTTAATGATGCACTGACTGATCCCATTAACGTACTCGCCGATATGTCCAATGGGACGCTGGCTCGGGTTGGTGCCATTAGTCAGTCTGCAGAGCAGGCTGCCAGTAATGGTCAACCCGCTGTAGGGAACCAACTGGTTGGTAATGCCAACTATGGCGAATGGCAGACCAACTCTAATGGCACCAGTTTCTGGATGTGGTATGGCATGTACCGGATGCTGGGTGATTTGGTGGGAGATGTTGAATATGACAGCTGGAGCAAACGCCGTAAATACAGCTATTACAGCGACTATGGCCGTAAACGCTACACCAGTTATCAGGGCTATAAACGTCAAAGCGCAATAGAGCAGCGTACGCGACAATCTTATCAGCGGCAGGGACGACAATTTACCAGTCCTTATGCGAAAAGAAAGGCGGGCGCTTCGGGTCTTAGCCGTGCCAGTCATACCCCATCAGCAGTATCGCGAAGCAGCTACTCGAGAGCTAAGTCGAGCTCGGGCTCAATTCGCAATAGTTCAAACCGGACCTCTCGCGGCGTGAGCCGGGGCAAGTAGCGCATCAGATAGCGGAGTTAACACATGTATCAATTTAACGGATTAACAGCCTGGACATTACAGGCACTTCTCATCGATATGGCGGTGATCATTGCCCTGTTCGTGAGTTTAAAATATATCAAAGGGTGGGTGTCCAACCTGCATGCCAATGATGAAATTACCGAGCGAGATAATTTTGCTTTTGGCCTGAGCTTTGCCGGTGGCCTGACCGGACTGGCCATTGTATTGACGGGGATCACCAGTGGTGCCTTTGCCAGTACACTGACCCAGGAGGCGATGCAAATGGCGGGTTATGGCCTGGTTGGTATTGTACTGATCAAGCTTGGCCACTTTTTTCAGGACAAAGTGGCACTGCGTAAAGTCGATCTGCACAGCGAAATCATTAAAGGCAACATCACCTCAGCCCTGATTGATTTTGGTCATGTGGTTAGTGTCGCCATCGTGATCCGCTCAGCGTTACTCTGGGTGCTGACTGAAGGCTGGTACGGCTTGCCAATCGTGGTCGTCGCCTTTGTCATTGGCAATGTGTGTATGTTGCTGGTGAGTCAATATCGTGTGCAACTGTTCAAGCGTACTAATCGTAATGGCGATTGTCTGCAACAAGCTATCCTGGATAACAATGTTGCGGTCGGGATCCGTTATGCCGGATTTCTCATTGGGGCTGCATTGGCGCTCACTGCGGCGTCTGGTCTGGCACCGTATGTTGCCGATAACATGGCGAGTAGCCTGATTTACTGGAGTATTGCTGCACTGGGCAGTATCGTGCTGTTTGCTTTGTTGCATCTGGTGATGATCAAGGTGATCCTGGCGGGCACTGATATTTCTGATGAAGTTAATCGTCAAAAGAACATTGGTGTGGCAACAATCTCTGCCGCTGTCTCTTTTGCTGTGGGTGTAACCATGGCCACCTTGTTAGGTGCGTAATTCTTGAGCGTATCGGTACCGCCAAATCAATCTAAAGTGACCGGCAGCATGTCGCTGTTTGGTCACGATGTGTTACTGATCGGTGTTATGGCCATTCTGGCTGGCTGTGGTCTGATCTATGAGTACTTACTGTCGCATTACGCAGGCAGGGTGCTTGGCTCGGTGGAAAGCGCCATCTATGCCATGATTGGCACTATGATAGTGGCCATGGGGATTGGGGCATTTTTAGCTCGTTGGTTTAAAGATCCTTTCACTGCCTTTGCCTGGCTGGAGAGTGTGATTGCGTTATTAGGCATGAGCAGTATTTTAATCATAGCCAGTATTATTGCCTTGACCTACACCTTACCACACACGCTCTCTACGCTTTATAATTTGCCGCCTGATAGCATACTCGATGGCAGGCCCCTCCAGCTGCTACAGGATTTTGCCCGTTTTTTACCTTATATATTTGGGCTCATTCTCGGCATTTTGATTGGCATGGAAATTCCATTAATTGCGCGTATCCGTCAGCAGGTATACGGTCGATTTTTAGAAAATAATGCGGGCACCATTTATGGCGCTGACTATATCGGAGCAGGGGTAGGTGCTGCTATCTGGGTGACAATCATGCTGGCATTACCGATCATGCAAGCTGCTGCCTGGACGGCGTTATTCAATATCGTGGCCGGATTGATTTTTTTATGGCGTTACTTTGCGTTTGTACGTTTTGCAAAGTTGCTGTTGATCTGTCATCTCTTATTGTTGGGCATCTTCGCGGTCATCTTGCAGCAGGGTAGCGGTTGGATGAAGGATCTCAGTAACGTCTTATACAAAGACAAAGTGATTTATTCAGAGTCAACTAAGTATCAGCATGTGGTGATCACAGAGCGCCTCAGCCGGACGCAGTCGGCACCCATCAATGATTTATTTTTAAATGGCCGGTTACAGTTCTCATCAATAGACGAGCAAATCTATCATACTATGTTGGTCTATCCGGCTATGCTGGCATCAAACCGGCACGACAAGGTGTTGATCATTGGTGGAGGAGATGGCCTGGCGCTGCGTGATGTACTTAAGTGGCCAGTGCACAGTGCCACCCTGATCGATCTGGATGGTCAGTTACTGTCGCTATTTGGCCTGCAGGGGCAGGAATTTGAATCACGCCCAGAGATCACGGCCAAGCTTGTTCAGCTGAACCACAACGCACTGAATGATCCCAGGGCAGAAGTCATTGTGGCAGATGCTTTTTTGGAAATCGAAAGCATGCTGGATCGGGGTCTGCAGTTCGATACCATTATCATCGATCTACCCGACCCCAATCACCCGGATCTGAACAAACTGTATAGTGACTACTTCTATAATCATGTCAGGCAACTACTCGCACCGGATGGGGCGCTGGCTATCCAGTCTACTTCTCCCTATCACGCTAAAAATGCCTTTATCAGCATTGCAAAAACGGTAAAACAGGCTGGATTTAGCCATGTTGAACAATATCAGCAGAATATTCCTTCATTTGGTCAGTGGGGATGGACCATCGCTACCCCCACCGGTCAGTCAGCCAGTGCAAGAATTGCAGCAGTTGAAGCATTACCGGTTGCCAGTAACTGGGTCAGCAAAAAATATTTACTGTCCTCTTTTGTTTTTCCAAATCACTTTTTTGACAGGAATAAAGAGATTGAGGTCAATCGCTTAGGAACTGGCGTACTGTATGACTACTATCGTCAGGCATGGCAAACGGAAGATGAGTTGTATAAAAATTAACGCAACAGTGTTGACATATTATGTCGCACATGCAAATCTTAACTCAGACATAATATGTCAAAACGAAAAGGTAAAGAAAGATGGAATTAAACGAGTTATCAATCAAATTGGCATCATTTGAAACTGAAGGTGCTAACTTCGAATCCTTCCTGATCGCGAATGAAGGTGAACAGGATGTATTACAAGTGATTGTTGAGGGAAATGACGAATTACCGATCTTTGTCACTCAGACCGAAGAGCAGTTAGTGTGTATCAGCTATCTGTTTAATGAAAATGAAGTGAAGCCTGAGTTATTGAACGAGTTAAATGAAGCATTGTTAAAACTCAATGTGCCGATCCCTTTGAGTGCGTTTGCTAAAATTGATGCACAGTACGCTATCTTTGGTGCACTGGCAGTTTCCTCCTCCATCGATGAGATAACGCACGAACTGGTCACGTTGGCAGACAATGCCATTGAAGCCCTGGATGCTGTGACTGTGTATTTAAAAGATTAATAGTGGAGAAGTGAGATGAGTATCTTAAAGAAATTATTTACCGCAGTGCGTGGTGGTGCCCGTGAAGTGGGTGAGTCGATTGTCGATGCTAATGGTATCCGTATTTTTGAGCAAGAAATTGCTGATGCGAAAAACGCACTGGCGAAAGCCAAGAAAAGCCTGACTGAAGTGATGGCGAAAGAAATGCAAACCAAGCGTAAGTTGGCGGCACTGGACGAGAGCATTGCCGAGCATGAAGATTATGCAGGTCAGGCATTGCAACAGGGCAATGAGGCACTGGCGGTAGAAATTGCCGAGAAAATTGGTGAATTTGAAACAGAGAAAGAAGAGCATCAGCAAGTGCTGGATGGCTTTACTAAGCATGTTATTCTGCTTAAGCAGCAGGTGAAGGATGCAGAAAAGTCGATCAAAGAAAACCAACGCCAACTAACGATGGTGAAAACCACAGAAAGCGTGCAAAAGGCCACCATGGCAGTAAACAGCACACTCAACACCAATGAGTCGTCTATGGTGAATGCACGTCAGTCTCTGGAGCGTATTAAGCAACGTCAGCTGGACAGACAAGATCAGCTGGCCGCAGCCAAAGAGCTCGAAGCTGCTGAAACTGGTGCTGACCTGAAAGCCAAGATGGCGGAGGCTGGTATAGGTACAACCCAAAAGAGCAATGATATTCTGGATCGCATTAAGGCTAAACAAGCAAAGTAATGCGGCCGAAGTGAAAAAAGGAGGCCTGGCCTCCTTTTTTGCTTGCTCTAATTTTTTAAAAGGTGAGTTATGTTTGGTTTTTTCAAATCTAAAAAGGCTCCTGAGCGTCAGCTTGATCATGCCCGCGATTTACGAGTCGGTGATATGCTGACGGTGATAGATTCATTTGCTTATCCTGACTGGCTAAAAGGCCAGACACTCAAGGTCATCGCAGTGCAGACATATCAATACCAGCACAGTGCTGACTATGAATTTGTGCTTGAATCAGAATCTGGTAGAGCTGTTTTTTTGCAGATTGAGCAGGATGATGGTGAAGAGTTTGCTAACTTTTCGGTGAAGATCCAGCGCGATGATGTGGATGCGATTTTTACCCTCGATGAGTTTGCCCGGATCTTCGATGAAGAATCCCTGACACAGCTCGAAACACACACAAAGCCGGCCGCTTTTGAGCGCTTCCTGGGGCAGAGCTACCAGCAAAGTGAAGCCCCTTATGTTGCTTATTATTATGAACAGGACTATCGTGGCCAGACATTGCCACGTTATCAGGACGAAAGTGGCGCCGTCTGTGAGGTGATAGAACTGATGTCGCCTGACGAGAAACACAGTATCAATATTGAGGTCTGGGACGGAGGTGAGACTGAAGTTTCCCTGACGATTACCCGACCGCTCAGTGATATTGTGGAGTTGTTTCCCGGAGCAAGCTCGTGACAGATAAACAAGCCAAATGGCAGCGTCAGGAACGGGCGCTGCGGGCCACCCAAATGGCCTTTGATTTAACGACAGAAGTTCAGAAAAGCTTGAAGAAGCAGGCAATAGATGAAGAGTTAACGCCGTCGGATATGATCCGCAAGATTCTGGATTTAGAGGTTAAATCGAAAAAAACTAGGCAACGCCTGTCGTTTAATCTCACCGATGAAGAAATTGCTTTATTGGCTCAGCGTTTTGGCGTTGACCCGGACGATAAGCGTGCGGTTAAGCAGCAGGTCGCCAGTTTACTGATCAACCGCTATACAGACGCGCAGGGCACTTAGCCTAAACGCGTCTGCCTGCAGTTGTTTGATGACGCAGTGAGTAACAATAAACTCGGCCACAAACAGCAGGGCACTGAAAGAGCATGGCAAACCCTGATAGCAGACAGGCACCATGTTTAGGCCAGGATAAATTCCATTCTATACAGTGACACAACCAGCGTTCTCATCAACAGACCCAACAAAACCACAACCACCAGGGCGTATTAGCCAAAACTCAATATCCTTGCCTGATGGGCCTGCACGATAACGCGCAATGCAAATTCCATTTTTAATCGGTTGATTTGATAGGTCTTTCAATCTTGGCTGATATAGATATGGCCATATTGGGCGGGCTATAGCGACAAATGGCCAATTTTAAATAGCATCATTCATATTGTTGGCCGTCGCTGGTGGCAAGTTATTCTCCTGTTGAGTGAGCAGAACTGAGCGGACTGGACTAGAGTTACTATGCCGTGATCGCTACCAGGTCTTTAGCAATATGTCAGCCTGAGCAACACGGCTAGTCACCCTTACTGGAGTCTGTGGGTAGTAGGGATAAATTATTTTTCCAGACCTCCAGGTCGGCTCTCAATGGAGCGACAGTGTAACCTTGCCATTGTGTGTATCGAGTTGGCCTGGAGCAGGTGTTTATTAAGGAGCAACTCATGGCAGAACACCAATCACGCGCACGTTTTTTTCAACAGCACCCCAAAGCCAGAGCCCATGCTGCGCTCGATGACGCGACCAATCAGCAGCTTAAAGTCACACCGGGTCCGGTGACCCTGACCAAACACAAATATCAGGGCAAGAAAGCGGTGATCATTGGCGCGGGTGTATCCGGCCTGACGACGGCCTACGAATTGTTAGCGCAACAGTCGGGTATGGAAGTAACGGTACTGGAAGCACAAAACCGCACCGGGGGACGTTGTTTGAGTCTGCGCACTGGGGATACCTTAATTGAAGATGTTGACAGTCAGCTGTTTCATTCTAAACCCGGACAGCCACAGGTGGTGCGTTTTGACCGACCTCAGGGTGATGCAGAACCTTATCTCAATGCAGGTCCTGGCCGCATTCCCTCCAGCCACAAACGTCTGCTGTCTTATCTGAAGCAATTCAGTGTGGATGTGGAAGTCTATGTCATGAACAGCGAGTCGAACTTAGTGCAGATGTCAGACAGCTTTGCGGGTTTGCCGCTGGTTTATCGCCGTCTTGATCACAATACCCGGGGGTGGCTGGCTCAGATGGTGTTTGAAAATGCTGAGCAGCTGATCAAAACCACTGAATGTGGCGTGGGCACACAGGATATTGAGCGTCGTGCCCAGCAATTGAGGGAGTTAATGATCAGTTTTGGTGAGCTGGTACCCAGTGGTCCCAATGAGGGGAAATACGTTGTGACGGCGGGTGAAGATGGCATGGAAAATGGCCGCTCTCGTGCGGGCTACACTGAATTGCCAGGCGTTGATGCCGGAACGATTGCGGAGCCTTTGAGTTTCGACAGCTTACTTGGCTCCGAGTTTTGGGACAAAACACGTTTTTATCAGCCTGTTGATTTCCTCTGGCAGTCGACGCTGTTTCAGCCGGTCGGCGGGATGGATCAGGTGCAGCATGCCTTTGCCCAGCAAGTCGCTACTCTGGGTGGCACCATTTTGTTGAACAGTCCGGTAAAACAGATTGACTGGGATGCATCGCGTCAGCAGTTTGCGATTTCTATCGCGAAAGTAGGTACTGACGATCTTGACGTTGTTTATGCGGATTACTGCTTCAGCAACATGGCCATGCCTTTCTTGAAAGAGATCTTGTCAGAAACGCTCCAGGATCCAAATAGCCAGGTGGGCCTCAACAGCGAATTTAAATCTGCATTACAGGCTGTCTATCAGTCTCAGTTTGTCGATGACCATGGCGGCTACAAGGCTAAGTTCCTGGCATGTACGACCAAAGTGGGTTGGCAGGCAGATCGTTATTTATGGCAGGGTAGTCAGGTTAAAGAAGTGCATGATGATTGTGCGAACGTTGACGTGTTGAGTGTGCCGGACTCTGAAATTGGTGTAGTGCCTATCTTTGGCGGGATCTCCTGGACGGACAACGATATTACACAGATCTGGTATCCCTCCACGGCCTACCATGATCAAAAAGGCGTACTCACCGGAGCCTATAACTTCTCTGAAATTGCTTATGAGTGGGGTAAGTTACCGGTGCAGGCGCGTCTGGACAAAGCGCGTGAAGGTGCGAAGTTGTTCGGTCAGGCATTTGGTGATGGTCTGGAGCATGGTCTGGCGATTGCCTGGCAAAATATGCCATATATCAAAGGTGGCTGGGCCCAGTGGCATGTGGTCGGCGATCAGGCTGTACACCATTTCAACGTATTGGCGCAGGGCAGTGCAGTGAAAGCGGCAGACGGCAGTGAAACACAACCCAACTTCTTCATTGTTGGTGATCAGCTTTCGTCTTTACCTGGTTGGCAGGAGGGGGCTATTGCCGCGGCACTAAATGCGCTTAATCGCATGGAGCGCCCGGATTTAGCGATCCCGCATCTGGCATGTTTACCAGATACGCGTTTGATTGTTGAAGGCGTTTAACTCGCATTCCAATCCATAATATGGATGCGCGAGCCTTAGGTGGGAGGAGACTCAGGGTCCCAGACTTTGGGTTCGCGCTTTGTGAATTGCAAGAGCTGGGGACAACAAAAATAACTAAAGGCTGTGCCACATCATTCGTCCCCAGATAAGGAAAGGTGGCACGGTAATTTGAACCATTATTGGTAATTGTTGCCACACACTGGCAAAAGGCTGCTATTTTTAAAAGAGGCTCATGACCCAGCTGTGAAAACATCATTTAACACCTTAGATCAGACTGTTGCGCGGGACTGATGTATTAAATACAGATTGAATATCAAACGGAGACTTGGCGATGCGTCACATTGCGATCTGGGCTATCCTAGCCCTGTTCATTACCGGTTGCGCCAGCACCCAGCAGACAACACGCTCAGGGTTTTTACCCGATTATCAGCGTTTAAAACCCTCTGATACGTATCCCGATACCGCGTTGTACGTATCTGAACAGCTTAAAAATGGTGCTTTGAAACAGATACGCACCATTTACCTGCCACATTTTGAAGTATGGCTGCAACTCAATGACGAAGCTAAAGTTTCGCTCAGCCCGGCAGATGTGGCCAAATTAAGTATCTATATGCAGGCCCAGCTGCAACAAAAGCTCTCTGTGCATTATCAGGTTTTGCTTGAGCAGCCACAGGTGCTTGGTCCGGATGTACTGACGATCCGCGGTGCGTTTACGCAAATTGAATTTGCACCGAGTGAAATGGAAGTACGCGACTTTATTCCGGTTCGCCTGGTATATAGCGCCGGCAAAAGCGCTTACTTGATGGCAACCGAACAGTCAGAGGTTGTGACATCTGTGTCACTGGAGAGTATGTTTTATTTGGGGGACAGTCAGGAACCTGTTCTGATGATGTCTGCCCACAAAGCGGTAGAGTCAGTCGTAAAGCAAAATGGCGATGAAAATGCCCAGGCTGTAAAAGCCGTACTCGACGTCTGGATAGATAATTTTGTTACAGCAATCAGTAAATCAAAAACGATATAGTGGTGATCACCTATGATAAGAAAGCACACCTTCCTTTTAGCCGGCGTTATGGCGACTGTTCTGTCCGCGTGCTCTGAGCCACAGACCACGGCTGATAAAGCACCACAATTGCGGCCAGTGAGAACGATCGAGCTCAGTGTTAATAATTTTGGGCCGCTCCAGGAATTTCCGGCTGTGGTTGATGCAGCCAGCACCGCTGATCTGTCGTTCAAAGTGTCTGGAGAATTGACGCACTTGAATGTAAAACAAGGCCAGGAAGTGACGCAAGGAGATGTGATAGCAAAGGTAGATGATACCGACTACAAACTAGCGGTGGAGGAAGCGCAAGCGGCTTTTGAAAAAGCAGAAGCCGATTTTAAGCGGGGTGAGCAACTGATTGTGACCGGGACCATCAGTCAGTCAGATTATGATCTGCTTAAATCGCAATTTGCCAGTGCCAAAACGAAGCTGGCCAATGCCAGAAACAACCTGAACTATACCCAGCTCAGGGCGTCATTCTCGGGGATTGTTGCGCGCACACATGTTGAACAATTCGAAGAAGTGCAGGCTAAGCAAGTCGTGGCAACTTTACAGGACATAGAGCATATTAATCTGAAGGTAAATGTACCGGAAAGTATTATGATCCACGTCAGCAAAGACACACCGAAGCAGGTGTTTGCAGAATTTGCGGCGATAGAAGGCAAGCGCTTTGAACTGACTTTTGTAGAGGTCAGTACCCAGGCTGATGAGGTGACAAAAACCTATGAGGTCACGCTCGGCATGTTACCTCCTCCCGGATATAACATTTTGCCGGGAATGACGGCCAAAGTCATGGCCAGTGCACCCAGTGAAGCGTTATCCCGCCTCTATTTGCCTTTATCTACAGTGCTGAAAGACGACAAAGGCCACTATGTATGGACGGTTACCTCGCTCGGTGACGGCAAAGGTAAAGTGACCAAAACGCCGGTGCAGATTGGAGAGGTCTCTTCGCTGGGCTTCCCGGTGATCTCCGGTGTGACAGCTGGCACACACGTGGTGACCGCAGGTATGAGCAAAGTGACCGATCAGCAGGTTGTGAAATTCCAGGGAGGTCGTGAGTGAACATCACCCGATTAGCATTAGAGAATAATCGCACAACCTGGGTTTTGATTTTTGCCCTGGTGTTTTTCGGCATCGTGGCGTTCAATAAGATGCCTAAAGACTATGATCCTGGCTTTATTATCAGAACCGCACAGGTTGTTACTTACTTTCCCGGTGCAAGCCCGCAGCGGGTTGAAGAACTGGTAACCGACAAAATTGAAAAGGTGGTGCAGCAAATTCCGGAGCTGGACTTTGTTAAAAGTACTTCTAAAACCGGTGTTTCGATCGTCAGTGTTAATATCAAAGAAAGCTACAAGGAAATGCGGCCTATCTGGGATAATTTACGCCGCAAGATTGAAACCGTTGAAAACGACCTCCCCAGCGATGCGCAAAAACCCATAGTGAACGACGAATTTGGCGATGTGTTTGGCGTTGTCATCGGGCTGACTGCGGAGGGTTACTCCTATCGTGAGATGGAAGAAGTGGCCGAGCAGGTCAGAGATGAGCTGCTGAGGTTGCCGGAAGCCGCAAAAGTCGACATTTTCGGTGCACAGGAGCAGCGCGTCTTCATTGAATTTGAAAATGCCAAACTAGCATCACTCGGGATTTCGCCCGGACAACTGAAAGATCAACTGGCAGCGCGCAATATTGTTAATCCAGGCGGCTCCATTTTTATTGATGATGAAACCTTGGCGCTTGAGCCCAGTGGTAACTTTGAATCGGTGGAAGACATTGCCGGTACCATCATTAATATCACAGGGTCAGAGCAGGTGATCCTGCTCAGTGATATCGCCCGGGTGTACCGCGATTATGTCGACCCAGCAAAGGTTAAAGTGCGAGTGGCAGACAAAGAGGGGATGACGATTGCCATTTCCATGCGCCACGGCGGTAATAATCTGCTGTTGGGTGAGCAAGTACTCGATGCGATCCATTATCTTGAATCTGTTTACCCGATAGGGGTGGACTTTAAGCTACTGTCATTTCTACCGCGAGAGGTTGAGCAAAAGGTTGATGATTTTGTGTCGAACCTGATCCAGGCAGTACTGGTGGTGACCGTGGTGATGCTGTTCAGCTTGGGTTTGCGAACTGGGTTGATAGTCGCCAGCCTGATCCCAATGAGCATGGTATTCGGCATATTGGCGATGTCCTTTTTTGACATCAGTATCGATCAGATCTCGTTGGCTGCGCTGATTATTGCGCTGGGCATGCTGGTTGATAACGGGATTGTGATGTCAGAAAGCATCATGGTGCAGATGGAACGAGGCAAGTCCGCGGTTGATGCTGCGGTTGACTCAGCAGATGAGCTAAAAGTGCCGCTGCTGGTGTCTTCGTTGACCACAGGTGCTGCGTTTTTACCGATTTTTCTGGCAGAATCCGCCACGGGAGAATACACCGCATCCCTGTTCAAAGTGGTGACTATTACCTTACTGTGCTCCTGGTTACTGGCAATGACTATGATCCCCATGCTGTGTGTGCTGTTTACTCGGGTTAAATCCCAAGCCGCTAATTACGATGCAGGTATCTATTTAACTTATAAACAGATCCTGATGGGGCTGATTAAGCATCGTTGGATGACACTTGCCGGGTGTGTATTGATGTTTTTCCTGGCATTGCAGGGATTACAGTTGGTGCCTAAGTTGTTTTTCCCGCCCTCAGACCGAGACTACTTTAAAGTCGAATTGGAGCTACCCATTGGCACACGCCTGAGTGCGACTGAAGCTATGGTTAAAGATATGGAAGCCTTCTTACTGCGCGACCTCAAAGTCAACGAAACACGTGAACAAGGGGTTACCGATTGGGTGTCGTATGTGGGTAATGGTGGTCCCAGGTTCCTGCTGACGCATACGCCGGAACCGGCCAGCTCAAACTATGCGTTGATGATAGTCTCGACCACCTCATATCGGCATATTGATGAGCTGATGGCAAAAATCGAGACATATGCATTACAGCGTCATCCCGATTTGCTCATCAAGCAGCGTAAGATAGAAAACGGCTCACCCATCGATAACCCTGTTGAAGTACGCTTATCTGGCAGTGATATCGACGTGCTGACGGGACTGGTCAATGAGCTTAAAGCACAAATGCGTAACACACCGGGATTGAAAGCCGTGAGTGACGATTGGGGTTTGCCAATCAAGAAATTACAGATCAAAATCAATCAGACGCGCGCGCGGCGTGCGGGTGTCTCTAGTAAAGACATAGCAAGTTCACTGCAAACCGGTCTCAGTGGTCTGGAGCTCACCCGTTATCGCGAAGGGGATGAGCTTATTCCGGTCACTTTGCGTTCGGTGGCTGCTGACAGACAGGATATCGGTAAGCTGGAAGCCATGGTGGTGTATTCTCAGGCTTCGGGTAAATCGGTGCCGCTGAAGCAGGTGGCTGATATTGAAGTGGTGTGGGAGAACGCCCAGATCTTGCGGCGCGACCGCCTGAAGTCGGTCACTGTGGGCGCTCAGCTGGACGGTATCACCGCTGATGAAGGCTTTTCTAAACTTAAACCCTGGTTGGAGGAGCAACAAAAATCCTGGCCGTTTGGTTACAGCTATGAGCTGGGTGGTGAAGCCGAATCTTCTGGTAAAGCGAATCAGTCTATCGCTGAGAAAATGCCAATAGCAGTCTTCATTATCGTGATTTTGTTGGTCGGTCAGTTCAATTCATTGCGTAAGTCGGCCATTGTGCTGACAACGGTTCCTCTGGGCTTTATTGGGGTGGTTGCCGGGTTGCTGATTGGGCAGTCATTTTTTGGCTTTATGACCTTACTGGGGATCATCTCATTGGCAGGCATTGTGATTAACAACGCCATTGTATTACTGGAGCGGATTAAGTACGAGTTGGATCAGGGAGACGACCCGGTCCTGGCGATTATTCAGGCCGCGCAACAGCGCATGCGTCCCATTTTGCTCACTACAGCCACGACTGTATTGGGCCTGGTGCCGCTTTACCTGGGTGGCGGAGAAATGTGGGAGCCTATGGCACTGGCCATTATGGGGGGCTTGTTGTTTTCAACTATACTGACATTAGGCGTTGTGCCCGTGTTATATGCGCTGTTGTATCGCATTTCGGTGAAGTCGTAACGCACGAGATAGATACCAGTCCGCTAAAGTCAGTGGATTGGTATCAATTTGTCGTCAAATGTTACCTTTCATTGCGCGTTCAGCAAAAAATGCAGACTATTTAGAGGTTGAATGTATCAATGCGACCGCAGATGGGTTGGCAATCGTGAGGAGAAGACCATGAAATGTTTACATGTAATTACGCTAGTTTGCTTGAGTCCGTTGGCTGCGCTGGCAGGAGAAGCGAATGTCACGTGGCGAGACTTTAATGATTATCGTGATGTGGTACCGGCCAATGAAAGTAAAGCAGGCTATCACAAACGGATTGCCTCACAATTTGAAAAACACCTAAGTAAGTTGATGGCCAAGGCACCTGATGGCTACCAGCTAAATATCACTTTTGATGATATTGATCTGGCGGGTGATGTGCGCTTCAACATGCATGATATTCGTATCGTGAAGCCCATTTTCTTCCCACGCCTTAAGATAAGCTATACGCTGACCGATAATAACGGCGCGGTTGTGGCACAGGCGCAGGAGAAGGTGCTGAAAGATCTGTCTTTTATGGATCGGGTGAGAACGGGACGAGACAGTGAGTTTTACTACGACAAACGACTGCTAAGTGCGTGGTACAAAAATGAGATTGCGGCAAAAGAGCAAGGATGATGCTGCCATTGCCGAACTTACATGCACTTACTTGAAAGTCGCAAGTAATTGGATCAGCTGTTGTAGCTTGAAGACTGCCTTTTTCAGTTGCGCCTCGTCTAGCTGCTGCGCCTGACTCAATGCTTCGACGTCCGCTGCAACATCAAGCACGTAAGGCTTGAAACGTTTGGCGGCAAAATCAAAGCCGGCGTCTTCAGGAAATAGCGCCTGGAATTTTCCGTGACCTTGCTGCTGTAGTTCGTCTAATTTTTTATCGGCATCAAGTGCTTGACGGTAAACGAGTTTTAGATTTTCATTCAGCTTTTCGATAACGGCTTGCATATTTTTCCTAAAGACTTACGGGAATTGGCCGATATTGTACTTGGATCCATCAATCTTGTCAGGTATAAGCTTATGAATATATCCGGAAGTAACCTACCTGCTATGTCTGGGACGGGGCAAAGCGGCGAAGTAATGAGCGCGCAGCTAGCCAAAAAGCAGCAAAAAGCAGATGGACAAGCCGCCCTGGCCTTAATTGAGTCTGCTGGTAATTCCGCACCAGCAAAATCAACCACGGCCACTATGGGCAACAATATCAACGTCTACGTGTAGGCGCTGATAGATTGCGCCCGACTTGAATATGTAAGCATTTTGCTTATGTGCAGTATCAGGCTGGGCTCAGTCCCAAATCAATCGGCGTCTTACTTGGTTCGCCGCCGATTTCTCTTACCAATTTGGGTACCAAAAACCCGGGGAGCGTTTCGAGCAAGTCATGCATGAGCGAAATAGCGGTTTGCTCAGTCACATCAAAGTGACTCGCACCTTCCACTTTATCCAGCACATGCAGGTAGTAAGGTAATACATCCGCGCTAAATAGCGCCTCACTCAGTGCTTGTTGTGCATCCAGAGTGTCGTTAATTCCTTTCAATAAGACTGCCTGGTTTAACAACATCACCCCAGCGCGTCGCAGCTTTTGCATGGCCGCTGAAAAGTGCACATCTATTTCGTTGGCATGATTAATGTGGTTGACCAGCACGGGTTTCAGGCGACTATGACTCAGGGTTTCGCACAGTGTATCTGTCACTCTGGCCGGGATCACCACAGGTAATCGGGTGTGTATTCTCAGGCGTGTCAGATGGGGAATATCACTGAGTTGCTCAAGCAGCCAGGTAAGCATGTCATCTTTGGCCATCAGTGGATCGCCACCACTTAAAATGACCTCATTGATCTCAGGGTGTGCATTCAGATAATCGAAAACAGCCTGCAAAGCGCGTTTGTTGAGCTGATTATCCTGATACGGAAAATGGCGACGAAAGCAGTAACGGCAGTTTACTGCACAACCGGTTTTTAGCATTAACAGCACTCTGGAACGGTATTTATGCAGTAGCCCGGGCAGCGCAGCCTGCTGTTCGTCGAGCGGATCTTTGTTAAAACCGGCTTTGGCCAGGAATTCCTGATGCTGAGGGAGCACTTGCAGCAGCAAGGGATCCTGCGCATCCCCATAACGCATTTTAGCGATGAAAGGGCGCGGAACTCTTAATGGAAACAAACGTTTAGCGGCTAAATCCTGTTCACTAAAATGGTTCTCCAGGCCAACCTGCCTGAGCAACTCATCCGCACTGGTGACGACATTCGCCAATTCTTTTTGCCAGTTAGTCTGCAAATTTACTTCATTTATTTGTATCATTAGCGGGTTTATTACTCGAAATACAAAGATTAGAGGATACGATGGCGAATTATAGCACCAACGAATTCAAGGGCGGCCTAAAAATTATGATCGATGGAGAGCCTTGCTCCATCCTGGAAAATGAAGTGGTCAAGCCCGGTAAGGGCCAGGCGTTTAACCGCGTTAAGATCCGTAAGCTGATCTCAGGTAAAGTTTTAGAGAAAACTTTTAAGTCTGGTGAATCGGTTGAAGGTGCGGACGTCATGGACACAGATCTGGCTTATCTGTATACAGATGGTGAGTTCTGGCACTTTATGAACAACGAAACCTTTGAGCAGATCGCAGCTGATGAAAAAGCACTGGGCGAAGCGGTAAAATGGTTGGTTGAAAACGATGTATGTACTATCACGCTTTGGAACGGTAACCCCATTGCCGTTACTCCACCTAACTTTGTAGAGCTGGAAATCACAGAAACAGATCCTGGCCTGAAAGGCGATACAGCCGGTACCGGTGGTAAGCCTGCGACATTGAGCACAGGTGCTGTGGTACGTGTACCTCTGTTTGTACAAATTGGTGAAGTGATCAAAGTAGATACGCGCAGCGGCGAATACGTGAGTCGTGTAAAGTAAGCTTATATACTTTGTGGCCTGGCTGCTCTTAAATCGAGCAGGCCGGGACCTATAAGCCACCTACAGATCCCGGCCCTTGCCGGGATTTTTTGTCTGGAGTTATTATGAGTCATTCAGCGCCTGATCCGGTCTCTGATATTGTTTGGGCACCCAGTGCCAGTATTGATACTTTGCGTCAGCGTGCCGGGATCCTCGCTAAAATTCGCACTTTCTTCGCTGAGCGTGAGGTATTGGAAGTCGAAACCCCCAGTCTGTCACAAGCTTCGGTGACGGATGTACATCTTGCGTCGTTCGCAACCACCTTTGTAGGCCCGGGTCACGCCACTGGCACGCCGTTATATCTGCAAACCTCACCTGAGTTTGCCATGAAGCGCCTGTTAGCGGCGGGCAGTGGCGCAATTTACCAGGTTGGCAAAGCCTTTCGAAATGAAGAATCTGGCCGACATCACAACCCTGAGTTTACGATGCTGGAATGGTATCGACCCGGGTTCGATGAGTTTAGGCTCATGACGGAAGTCAATGACTTGATGCAGGCCATCCTGGGTTGCCCTGAAGCCGAGTCATTGAGCTATCAGCAGGCCTTTATTACCCATCTGGGCCTGGACCCGCTGAGTGCCTCGATGGAGGAATTGAGGCAACTGGCCAGCCAGCGTGGCCATGCGCACGTTGCTGAGCAAGAGCAACATCGTGATACGCTGCTGCAATTGCTGTTTTGTATGGAGATTGAACCTTTGATTGGCCAGCAGGCGCCCTGTTTTGTCTACCATTTTCCTGCTTCTCAGGCTGCGCTGGCGCAACTCAATGATAAGGATCCCAGAGTCGCTGGTCGGTTTGAACTCTATTATCGTGGTATGGAGTTGGCCAATGGCTTTAACGAATTAACCGACGGCGTTGAGCAAAGTGCCCGCTTTGATGAAGATAATGCGCAGCGCATAGCGATGGGGCTGGCCCCTGTGGCCAAAGATGCGCGCTTTTTGGCTGCGCTGACACAAGGATTACCGGCCTGCGCCGGCGTTGCATTAGGGGTCGATCGCCTGGTGATGCTGGCGACCGGAAAGAAACAGCTTAAAGAAGTGATAGCATTTGACGTCGACAGGGCGTAAGCCGGGACCTGAGCAGGCCCTCAGACGAAGCGTTTGAGTTCCTGCTGGGTTTGCGTGGAGCGCTGCTGTGCATCCTGACAATCTTGTAATGCTGCATCAATCTGTGATTTGGCGGATTGGCCGAGCTCAACAATGCGGTGTACTGACTCGTGGGTGTGCTGCTGAGTTGATTCAAGCTGATGGACGGCACTGACAATTTCTTCCAACTGGGACTGGTTGCGCTCAAAGTCCTCAGACATATCGGCAAACCCCTGAGAGGTGGTGCGGATGGCCTGTTCTGCAGAGCTGGAATGATCTATCAGTTGTTCTGATTCCTGATGAGTCTCGCCCACTAACACATCCATTTGGTTAATAAAATCACTGATCTGACGGGTGGCATCGTTAACTTTGACCGACAGATTGCGCACTTCATCGGCCACCACGGCAAAACCACGACCCGCTTCTCCAGCTCGTGCTGCTTCAATGGCGGCATTGAGTGCTAACAAGTTGGTCTGATCGGAGAACTCTTCGACCATTTTCAAAATACTGCGAATGTTCTCACTGTTTTCTTTTAATCCGGCAACGGTGGATGAAAAGCTGCCCAACAGGTGGGTAATTTGCTGAACCTCTTTAACCAGGGTACTCAACGATTGTGAAGAGCCACGCACAAAATGCAGACTTTCTGTATTGGCCTGATAAACCTGATCGGTGTTGTGCACTATGCTTTGCAGGCTATGCGTAACCTGATCGCTGGCTGCGATAATGGTGTCGCCCTGATCTATTTGTTGACTACCCAGTAAAGCGGTTTGCTTCATGGAGTCGGTGACCTGCTGATTGCTGCGGTTCGCCGCTTCAGCGCTTTGATAGGTCGCAGCCAGCAACTCGCTCAGATGTTGCGTAAAGGTATTGTATTGCTCGCTGAGGTCACGGAATTCGTCATACGTGAATTGTGGCAATCTGGCAGTGAGATCGCCATCCTGACGGTTGATCTGTTCTAGCGTGTCGCGCATAGCCTGTACTGGGCGGACAATCAGGTAGCGCATATAGAAAAAGGTGAAGATAAAGGCGCCAACCGATATCAAAGCCAGTAACCAGAAAACCCCGGTAGAGCCGCTTTGCTCAGCTAGTTCACTGTGCAGCCACACTAATGTGATGATTTGAAAAACTAACAAAAACCCCAGATTGCCAAAAATCTTGCGGGTCAGGGTGAAGAACAAAGATTCTTCGATCAAATTATAGATGCGCATGTACAAACTCATATTAGGCTCTTCACTGTGCCGTTTAGCATACAGTATAGAGTAAACCTGGCAGGTGCAACTGTTTACAGGTTAAGCAATTTATTTTAGCAAGCGGCATAATCCAGCATATGGTCAGCTCTGTCAATCGACCTCAGATGTATGGTTGAGTTGTTGTTGCACGACCATTTTTGCGTAACAGGGGTAGTTACTGAATATGCCGTCTACGCCATAATCTAACATTAATTCAATGTCTTTTGCTTTATCGACAGTGTAAGCCAGGACTTTAAGGCCGCGTTGTTTGGCATCCTGAACAAATTCATGGTTAATGAAGTTTTTGTCCATATGGATGCTTTCGGCATGAAGTTGCTGGGCAAACTGGGCAAATGTAAGTGGAATGGAGGCTGTCAGTGCCCCGATCCTGACCCAGGGCAGCTTTTGCTTGAGCCACAACAACTGATGGTGATCAAAAGAGGACAAGAGCAGTTGATGGCGAGCTATCACCCCACGCTGTACATTGTCTTCTATGGTGGCAACAAACTTATCCAGGCTGAAGGTATGTTTGAGTTCCAGGTTAATAGTGGTTTGTTGGCCGATTGTATCCAGCACTTGTTGTAGTGTCGGTACGGGCTCGTTGTTACTGAGTCTTAACAGAGACAGCTGCTCACGACTGGTTTCGTTAACCTTGCCCCGGCCGTTGGTGGTGCGATCCAGCCAGGTATCATGAATGATGGCGTAATCATCCAGACAACTTTGCACATCGAGTTCTATGCCGTCGACGCCCACCTCCAGTGCAGCCTGAATGGCGCTGAGAGAGTTTTCGGGGTAATTTCCACTGGCACCTCGGTGTGCAAAAACCTGGATCATAGCTTATTCCTTGTGATCGACCACGTCTCATAGCAGGCAGCACTGACTACCAGTATGCCTCCTGCCAGCGTGGAGAGTGTTATGGTTTCTGCCAACAGCATATAAGCCAACACGGTCGCATACAAGGGCTGTAAGCAAGAAATCAGCCCCGCGGTAGTGGCTGATAAGTAACGCAAACTGGACGCAAATAGCGCATGGGGGATTGCAGTAAAAATACACCCAGCCAGGACAATCAGGAACAGGTTTTCAGTACTTAAATCGGAGGGGGGCACTTCAACAAAGGCACATAGCATGAGGCTGGCAACCAGGGTCTGATAAAACATGGTGTGTGGCCCGCCGTAACTGGAAAAAAGTTTCTTCTGAAGTAAATTTCTAAGTGCAAAGAGTGCCCCGGAAATCACTCCGGTTGCTATGCCCAAAGTGATTTGATTACCTGGATCGCTGCCCGGCACCAGTAAATAAATACCACACATTACCACCGCCGCTGTAAAGATATCTTTGCGTTTAATGTTACCTTTGAAAAAAAGGGGCTCAAGCAGCACAGTGATCACCGGATATGTAAAAAAGGCAATGACCCCGACAGCAATCCCGGCCATTTGCATCGCAGCAAAGTAAGTCACCCAATGTAGCCCTACACAGACACCCAACAGTACGACAATGGCGTAGTCTTTGGTTTCCCTGAGTTTGAATACACTGCCTTTAAACTTAAGAATGCACGCCAGAGTGATAAAGGCGATGGCGGTGCGATACACAGTGATGTCCAGTGCAGAGAGAGAGATTAACTTGGAAAATAACGCGGTACCACCAAACAGCAGCACTGCCAGATGTAAATTAATGAGGGAGGATTGTTCGGGACGCATAGCGAACTCGGTAAGTTTTTCATCAGCTTATCATGTTAGGCGGTTGTCGCTAAAGCCTTATGACAGCCGAAAAGATGATCCGATACGTTGGATCGGCTTGCTTTAGTGTGATTTTTTAAGAGTAAAGGGTGAGGTGTAATCCCGTGTAATGTCAGATGGATTAGATTTTGCTTCCGGCTAGCATAAAATTAATACTATACTAGTAGTTCTTTACGACGATGTTTGATGCGGTATGGGCGATCCGAAACAACTTTTACAGATCCTGGCTTTGACGTCATGCGTGTGTGCGCTGTTTATGCTGGTTAACTGGTTTATTCATCGCCGTTTGCTGGGAACCCGTTTATGGGCCAGCTTTTCAGTCTGTACTGCATTTGGTTGCATCTTCATCGCCTCATTTTCTTTGTCCGTGACCTGGACCATTTTTGTCTCAAATTGTCTGATCTTTATTGGCTTATATTGTTTGAGTCGCGGCAGTGAACAGTTTTTCTCAGTCCCCTGGTTGAGCTGGCCCTGGTGGCTGCTGGCAGGGATCTTTTTTCCGGGCTACGTGTATTACACATACCTTGACGCTAATTTTATCGCCAGGGTGATTTTAAATTACATGGGCTGGGCGCTGAGCATGATTCTGTGCCTGCGCGCTTTGTGGTTGGGTCAAAGGCGTCAGTGGCAAAGTTTTTCGCCAGCACACTGGGCATTTGCACTGGCCTGTGCCTGTCTGTTTATCGTGTTTACGGTGCGTTTATTGATGCTCCATCATTACACGCAGCATGACAGCCTGATTACAAATAACTGGGTAAATCAGTTTTTCTCCGTGTCCGTTATCGTTATGCCTCTGATTTTGTGTTTTTCCTTGTGCTTACTGTGCAGCGGGCGACGTGAACAGGAATTACATGAATTGCGCCATCGCGCAGAACTTGCTGCGCAGCACAAAGAGCGCTCTTTGACGTTACTCAGCCACGAACTCAGAACGCCCTTAAACGCCATCGTTGGTCATGCGGAGTTACTTAAACGGGCACCCAGGGAACCGCAGCAGCATGGGCAGTTTTGTGATGTGATTATTGCCACCGCCATGTCGATGTCGGATCTGGCAAATCAAATTTTGCTGCAGGCGCGGGGGGCTGTGCCCAATACCATAGTGGAGCCAGTCAATCTCGCGACACACCTGAAGGAGCAGATCCGCTTTTTTAGGCCTCTGGCGGAGAAAAAACACCTGAAACTAACCCTGACAATACAAGGCGTTGATGCCAATCTGCTGGTCATGATAGACAAAGACCCCTTCACTTTGGTGATTAAAAACCTGCTTTCTAATGCCATTAAGTATACGGAACACGGCTCGGTTGAGCTGATCGTTTTTGGTTACGCCCTGAGTGCCAATCGTCATCAACTGCGGGTCGCCGTGAAAGATACAGGTATAGGACTGAGTCGCGCTCAGCAACAACAGGTCTTTGAACCTTTTGTCACATTTGGTGCGCCGCGCGCTATTGCAGATAGCGCCGGAGTAGGCCTGGCCTTGTGCAAGCAGCTACTGGAAAACATGGGGGTCGATCTGGAAGTGCAAAGTGAGTCTGGGCAGGGGAGTGAATTCTTCTTTGAAATGCAGGTTAACTCGCAACTCGGGGAGCAACCAGACACTTTCGATAGTAAGCCAACGACACTCGGAGATATGTCTGTACTCGTCATTGAGGACAATCTCCTGAACCGGGAAGTAGTGCGTGGTTATCTCGACAATTTAGGGCTGGATTATCAACTGGCGGAAACCCTGGCGGATGCGGAGCAGCTACTATTGCAAGCTCAGTTTGATGTGGTGCTGTTAGACATGCATTTATCGGACGGCCATGGCTTAGAATGGTATCAAACACGCTTTACGGATCTTGCACTGACGCACTCGCCTGTTGTGATGGCGCTGACTGGCGATGTAGATCAGCAAGCGCGGCAGGCTTATCAGCAAGCCGGAATTTTCGACTGCCTGGAAAAGCCGTTGCGTGTCACTGCATTAAGACAGGCGCTGGAGCGCATTGTAAAACAGAATAGCAGCGGCCTGGCAGCAACGGAGGCTGCATACGTAGATTTGACCTTTGTCGAGCGTCAGTTGAGTGAATCTTCTGTGCGCGCTGAGTTTGCCTCACGGCTCGTATATTTGAGCGATCGTCTGGATTATGAGTTTGCTCAGCTTCGTGGACTGGCTGATATTCAGTCCGATGATTCATTGCGAGAAAAGCTTTTACAACTGGAGCATGAAGTAGAGCAGTTGGGGTTATATGCATTGCGCCAGGCATTGCATCAGACTCGCCGTCGTGCCGCACAGGAGCGGGATATTGACTGGTCTGCATTGCATCAATTTGCGAAGCAAAGTGCCTCGGCACTGCAATCTTGTCATCAACGTATGAATGCCAGAGTGCTTGAAAAAGCGTAAGGTTAGGTGGGCCATTGGCTGGATTTGCGTTAGAATACAGGTATAACTTCTCTACATACTCAGTGAATGTCTAAACAGGATCCTTATCTCAGCCGAGAACAAGAAAAATACGATAACCCGGTGCCCAGCCGTGAGTTCATTCTTGACCATATTCAAAAAAGCAATAATAAAACCAATTTCAATCAGCTTTGTCAGGACCTTAAAGTCTTCGAAGATGAACGACAAATTGCCTTTAAACGGCGCCTTAGAGCCATGGAGCGTGATGGTCAGCTGTTTTTCAACAAGTTCAAATGTTACGTGATCCCAACGGATGATGGCCTGGTCAAAGGTCGGGTGATTGGACATCGTGATGGCTTTGGCTTTTTGGAGGTGGAGGGCGAAGCCAAAGACTGGTTTATCACTAAGTATCAGATGGACAGAGTATTGCACGGTGATTGGGTGCTGGCGAAAGCAGGTTCCCGAGGCTCAGGTGGTAAAGTGGATGCACGCATTGTGCGGGTGCTCGAAAAAGAGCGTGCACCGATAGTCGGGCGCTTCTTTGTCGAACATGGCATGGCGGTAGTCGTACCTGAAGATCCACGCCTGACGCAGGACATTATTGTGCTGCCGGGCAGCGAAAATGGTGCCCGTCATAACCAGATGGTTCAGGTTCAGATCACCCAAAGCCCCAGCAAGCAAATGAATGCGGTGGGTAAGGTGACGGAAGTACTGGGTGACCATATGGCGCCGGGTATGGAGATTGAGGTCGCGTTACGAAACCACGAAATCCCTTATGAGTGGCCGCAGGCGGTGCTTGATCAGGTCGCAGAGCACGGGGAATTTGTCGCTGAGCCGGATAAACTTGGCCGGGTTGATTTACGCGATCTGCCACTGCTCACCATCGACGGGGAAGACGCCCGAGATTTCGATGATGCGGTTTACTGTGAACGCAAAAAGTCAGGTGGCTGGCGTTTATGGGTCGCTATTGCCGATGTATCGCACTATGTGTCTAAAGGCAGTGCACTGGATAAAGAAGCCATCTCTCGGGGGAATTCAGTGTACTTCCCTGAGCAAGTGGTGCCTATGCTGCCCAAAGTCCTGTCGAATGGCTTATGTTCTTTGAACCCGCAAGTGGACCGTCTCTGTATGGTGGCCGAAATGACGGTGTCCGAAGCCGGCCGTTTGTCAGGTTACCGTTTTTACGAAGCAGTAATGAATTCTCACGCACGCCTGACGTACACTAAGGTTCATGCGATGTTGCAGGGCGATGAAGCCTTGCGCGAGCAATATAACGCGCTGTACCCACACATTAGCGAGTTACACCAGATGTATATGGCCCTGAAGTCTGAGCGTCAGGCGCGTGGTGCCATCGAGTTCGAAACCCTGGAGACGCGTTTTGTCTTCAACGCACATCGTAAAATTGAGTCCATCGTACCTGTGGTGCGTAATGATGCCCATAAACTGATCGAAGAGTGTATGATCCTGGCCAATGTGTCGGCGGCACGGTTGCTGGAAAAACACGAAGCCAGTGCGCTGTTCCGGGTCCATGATCAGCCTGATCCGGAAAAGCTCAGCCAGTTCAGATTATTCTTGCAAGACTTAGGGATCGAAAGCACCTTGGGCCATGAGCCAACGCCTTTGGAGATCACTGAAGCCCTGGCCGGTCTGGGCGAGCGCCCGGAACTGGAGCTGATCCAGACCATGCTATTACGCTCGATGAAACAGGCTGTATATCAACCGGATAATATTGGTCACTATGGTCTTGCGCTGAAGGCGTATGCACACTTCACCTCGCCCATTCGACGTTATCCGGATCTGGTGGTGCATCGCGCGATCAAAGGGATCCTGGCGGAGCAGGGACAACAAGTGTCCGGTGCTTATGTGTATGAAAGTGATGAAGCGGATCAGCTCGGTGAGCAATGTTCAATGACAGAACGTCGCGCCGATGATGCGACTCGTGAGGTAGCGGACTGGCTCAAGTGTGAGTTTATGCAAGATCACGTGGGTGATGAGTTCACTGGCGTGATTTCATCGGTCACCAATTTTGGTTTGTTTGTTAGGCTCGATGAGTTACAAATCGATGGCATGATCCATGTCAGTAACCTGGGTCACGAATATTTCCATTTTGATGGCGCGAAACACTGCCTGATTGGGGAGCACAGCCGGAGTGTCTTTAGACTCGGTGATAAGCTGAGTGTGGTCGTCAACTCCGTGAGCCTGGATGAACGACGTATTAATCTGGCGCTGGCCGAAGAGGCGGTGCCAGACCGGTATGCCAGACGGCGTCGTAAAGCGGCGACAGAGAATGCCGGAAAAAGTGTGCGTGCGCAGTTGAAAGACGGCAAGATCCCGAGCAAAGATAAAAAAGACAGCAAAGCAGACAAAGACGCAAGACCCGCTAAAAGCGACGGCAAAAAACCGAAAAAGGCTAAGAAGACCACACCTAAAGGAAAGGCTAAAAAAGCCAAACAAGCTGATACTTTGACCGGTAAGAAGAAAACCAAGAAAAGTGCCAGCAAAACTAAGGCAAAGCGTCCTGGTAAAAACGCGCGTAAAAGAAACAAATCGAGTGCGGGAGCATAACTTTGAGTAATGAATTAATTTTTGGTTTCCATTCTATTGAAGCCATTCTATCCACCACCCCTGAGCGCTTTTTAGAGATCTATGCTCTTAAGGGACGAGACGACAAACGTCTTAATGCGGTCGTCAATGAAGCACGCAAGTTTGGTATTTCTGTGCAATTTATGCAGCGGAAAGCGTTGGATAATAAAGCCAATGGTGAGCAGCATCAGGGGATCATTGCCAATGTAAAAGCTGCCCGTGTACTCAATGAGCGCGACCTGGATGAGATCTTAGCCAGAGAATCGACGCCGTTCTTTTTAGTCCTTGATGGTGTGACAGATCCACATAATCTCGGTGCCTGTTTGCGCAGTGCCGATGCCGCTGGTGCGCACGCACTGATTGTACCCAAAGATAAATCTGCCAAGTTAAATGGCACGGCCCGCAAAGTGGCGTGTGGCGCAGCGGAAACCGTACCGTTGATCCAGGTGACGAATCTGGCCCGCACGCTCAGGGATATCAAAGAAGCGGGTGTCTGGGTAGTTGGAACCGCAGGTGAGACAGACACTGACTTGTTTGATGCCAGTCTTACCGGCCCTATTGCTGTGGTAATGGGGGCTGAAGGCGATGGCATGCGCCGTCTGACCCGCGAGCACTGTGATGTGCTGGTAAAAATTCCGATGGTTGGTACTGTATCCAGTCTCAACGTGTCTGTGGCCACCGGGATCTGTTTGTTTGAGGTGTTGCGTCAGCGCAATGCACAATAACTTTCTGGCTACACATTGAGTGAAAAAGGCAAGCTTAGCTTGCCTTTTGTGTTTCCGGGTCCAGCAATAGCGCCTGTAGCTGCGCCAGGTTATCAATGACGTAAGTAGGTGTGATCTCCGGCGGACACTCAGCGCCCGGGTGGCGTAACCAGCAACTGTCGATGCCAAAGCGATTGGCTCCCAGTACATCACTGGTAGGGGTATCCCCGACCATTAGCACCCGAGACTTATCAGGCGTTCCCAGCAGTGATAAAGCATGCTCGAATACGCTCGGATCGGGTTTGGCCACCCCCACCTGTTCAGAAATTACGATGCTGTGAAAGTAGTCTTTAAACCCGGTATGGGCCAGACGTTTCTCTTGTAAGGCAGTAAACCCGTTGGTGATGATAGCCAGCGTTGCTTTGCCTTGCAGGGCATGCAGCAGATCAGCGGCACCAGGCAGCGGATCACACAATTCTGCCATGGCATCAAGAAAGCCCAAATTGAGGGTTTCAGCGGATACATTCAAACGTTCAGCCCAGAACTGAAAGCGCGTTACTTGCAGGGTTTTAGCATCTATTTCGCCGTTCTGATACTGCACCCACAAAGGCTTGTTGACGCGCTGGTATTCGGCGTTATCGGCTTCGCTAAACGTGACATCATAACGTGCGAAGAGGGCCTTAAGGCCCAGAAAGGCGTTGAAACTGAATAGGGTTTCATCGGCATCAAATAGAATATGGGAGTATTTCATGAATATAGCTCTACGTGGTTAAAGGGGGCCATCGCCAGCAACAGAGCCTGGGTGTAGGCACTTTCCCGGGTTGCCAGATGATTGGTCAGCAACCCAATTGCGCCACCTTTTTGTTTAATGTTGTTGGTATCGAACATGCGGTCCATGACATGACCTAATTCTTCTCCTGCCAGCAGCGCATCATAAATACGTTGTGGTAGTGGTAGGTTAGCACTGCGGCCAATGCTCTCAGTCTGGCCATTGGATATGACGACAAAGGCAAACGTGGCAGGACCATAGGAAAACTGATGGGCACCGCCTTCCATTGCACAATAGTAATCGGCGGCGTGCTGGTCAATCAGGTATTGCACACGATTTTGGGCACCCAGCAGCGTATCGGCTTCACCCAGTGGCTGATCGGCAACCCCGCTTGGCGCGGATAAGCCCTCACACTGAATATCGTGTTGTGGAAAATACTGCGTGAATATCTGCCTTGCGGCATTGATTTTAACCGGGTTCTTAGACCCGACAAGTATCTTAATAACTGCCATTTGCGATGCCCTGAAAAATCGCTAGTGTAACGACCCCATGGAAAGCCCGCAAGCGGTGAAGTGTAAGCAGTCGTTAAACGGGCAAGTCCAGCGGGACAATCTGCTCCAGAGCTCGTTTTTTTGTAAGTAAGTCTTTGATCAATGGAGTTAATACCAGCTCCATGGCCAGGCCCATTTTACCGCCAGGCACGACCAGGGTGTTAACGCGAGACATAAAGCTGCCCTGGATCATCTGCAGGTAATAGGGGAAGTCGACATCTTTAATATCCCTGAAACGGATCACTACGAAGCTCTCATCCAGCGAGGGGATGTCTTTGGCACTGAAGGGGTTAGAAGTATCAACGGTAGGGACGCGTTGAAAATTAATATGGGTACGTGAAAACTGGGGCGTAATATGGTTAATGTAATCATCCATACTGCGCACGATTGAGGTCATAACGGCTTCACGAGAATGACCTCTTTCGTGCGTATCGCGGATCAGTTTTTGGATCCACTCCAGGTTAATAATCGGCACCATGCCAATCAGCAGGTCGACATGATGGGCGACATCATGTTCTTCGGTCACTATGCCGCCATGCAGGCCTTCATAAAACAGCATATCACTATTGCTATCGAGTTCCTGGTAAGGCGTAAAGGTGCCGGGTAGCTGGTTATACGGTACGGCATCATCAAAGGTATGCAAATAGCGCCGGACCTGGCCGGTTCCGGTCTGACCATAAGTCGCAAATAACGCTTCTAGCGCGGCAAAGTCATTGGCCTCCTGACCAAAGTAGCTCAGGTGTTTACCTTCTTGCAGGGCTTCGCGTTTGAGCTTGTCCATTTCAGGGCGAGTATAACGATGAAAGCTATCACCTTCGACGATCTCAGCTTTGGCGTCCAGGCTGCGAAAAATGTGCTTTATCGCGGCCGTGGTGGTTGTGGTGCCGGCACCGGAACTTCCCGTGATCGCGATGATTGGATGCTTTGCAGACATTTTGTCCCCTTACCTGGCTCAGACGGACTGAGCGTAACTTCCGATTAACACCTTTCGATGTTACTCGATAAGGGAAAATTCGCAAGGCATTTCGCGGTGAGTTGTATTGTGATGATTGAGTTCCTGCTGTCGCTCGGTATGATAGTTGAAAAAACAAGGAATATAACACAATGACACTGTTGCAAAAGATCATCGCCACTGGGTTACTATGGGGCATTATGGGGACACTCAAGGCGATGCCGGCCTCGCAGTTGTGGTTGGCTGAAGAGCAATCCGGCTCATTGTCGGTGAAGCCAATCAGCGCGGCTGATGGTTATCACAACCAACCTTTGGTTGTCGACAATGGAGTGTATTTTACCCAACAGGTAAAGAGCCAGAACGGGGGCCAGACCGACCTGTTTTTTTACGATTTTGCCACGCATGAGGCTCGAAACCTGACCAATACGCCGGTGTCGGAATACTCGCCCACGATATATCCCTTTGACGATGGCCTCTCTGCTGTGGTCGTCGAAGCCGATGGTTCGCAAAAGCTATGGTTTTATCCATTTTCGGAGACACAATCACCACGGCGTGTGTTTGAGCATATTGCTCCGGTCGGTTATCACGCTTGGGGTAGGGATGAGCAACTGGTCATGTTTATTCTTGGTGAGCCGCACACTTTACAATTCACCGATTTAAAAGGGCATTTACCCAAATTGGTCGCCAGCGACGTCGGTCGCACACTGGCCTATAATGCTACGCGGAATCTATATAGTTTTACTTATACTTCACAAGGTCAGCAATGGTTTGCCAGCTTCGATGCACAAACTCAGGCGGTGACACCGCATTTTGCATTACCAAGTAGCGTACATTATTACACTTGGTTTGATGACAATACGATTGCCTATGCCATTGCCGGTCGTATATATACCCGACATCTGGATAACCCTGATAAGGTCTTGCTTTGGCGAAATTTGTCAGCCTATTGCCCTGGGACGATTTCACGCTTGAGCAAGCAAGGAGCGCGATTGGTATTTGTGTGTGACCAGGCATAGCTAGGGTCGCCATTGAGTGCAAAACACTGACACACTGGTTGGGATCAATTACAATGGACACAGATATATTTTTAGGAAAATTACTATGACCGTCTTAGTTACCGGTGGTGCCGGGTATATTGGTTCGCATACCGTGCTGGAGTTGCTTAGTGAAGGCAAGGAAGTGATTGTTGTCGATAACTTATGTAATTCCTCCCAGCAGTCTTTGCAGCGTGTAGAGGCATTAACTGGGCGTACCGCGACGTTTTACCAGGGCGATATTTGTGACAAAGCATTTCTCGACCGAGTTTTTGCACAGCACCAGATAAAGCAGGTGATCCACTTTGCGGGATTAAAGGCGGTGGGTGAGTCGGTGCAGAAGCCGGTTGAATATTACCAAAATAATGTCCAGGGAACGTTAACCTTGCTGGATGCGATGCGCGATGCTGGCGTATTTCAGTTGGTATTTAGTTCTTCTGCGACAGTGTATGGCGATCCGGCCAGCTTACCTATTCGTGAAGATTTCCCGGTGGGAGGGACGACTAACCCGTATGGTACCTCTAAGCTGATGGTGGAGATGATCCTACAAGACTTAGCTAAGTCAGATACTCGCTGGGCATTTGCGATTTTGCGTTATTTCAACCCAGTAGGAGCGCATATATCTGGTCGAATAGGGGAAGATCCCAATGGTATTCCGAACAACCTGTTGCCTTATATTGCACAGGTTGCGGTGGGCAAGTTAGACACGCTGGGTGTTTTTGGGAATGACTATGACACACATGATGGCACGGGGATCCGTGATTACATTCATGTTGTAGATCTTGCTATTGGTCATCTCAAAGCGTTGGACAAGATTGCTGCTCAGGTAGGGACGCATATTTTTAATCTGGGTACAGGTAATGGTTATTCGGTGCTTGACATGGTTAAAGCGTTTGAAAAAGCGGCAGGTAAACCCGTGAATTATGAAATTAAACCGCGTCGTGATGGCGACATCGCGGCCTGTTATGCGGCACCTGAAAAAGCGTTTAACGAGCTGGGATGGCGAGCTGAGCGCGGCATTGATGAAATGATGCAGGACACCTGGCGCTGGCAAAGCCAAAACCCGCACGGATATAAAGGGTAACCCTCAAAAAGCGGCCTGTTTTGGCCGCTTCTCTTTTCAAGGCATCATCGCTGGATGAAACTCCCCGCAACAGCGTGTATAATTCTCGGCTTATCTATTTTGATGACCACAAGCTGCGCCTTACTTGCAGAGCATGGGCTGGGATGTGGTTCGGTTATTGACGCTGGTAGCGGTTTGGAACCGCTCAATCGGGCGTTTCAGAGGTAGTATGACAAATACAGATAATTCAGGCACAAGCGCAGTAAATACAGGCGATTCAGCGTTTCGTCGCTTTTCCGTTGCACCCATGTTGGATTGGACGGATCGCCATTGCCGGACCTTTCATCGTAAGCTAACTAAGCATGCGGTACTGTATACCGAAATGATCACCACTGGTGCCATCATCTTTGGTAAAGGCGATTATTTGCACTTTGGTGAGCACGAAATGCCAGTGGCACTGCAACTGGGTGGATCTGATCCCGAAGCCTTAGCTGAATGTGCTAAGCGTGCTGAGCAATACGGCTATAACGAAGTGAACCTCAATGTGGGTTGTCCATCAGACAGAGTACAAAATGGTCGCTTTGGCGCCTGTTTGATGGCAGAGCCTGAGCTGGTGGCTGAGTGTGTTGCTGCAATGAAAAGTGAAGTCTCCATACCGGTTACGGTGAAAACCCGGATTGGTATTGATGAGCAGGATTCGTATGAGTTTTTGACTCGCCTGATTGACGCCTCAAAAACAGCGGGCTGTGATGACTTTATTATTCATGCTCGTAAAGCCTGGCTACAGGGTTTAAGTCCAAAGGAAAATCGTGAGATTCCGCCGCTGGATTATCCGCGCGTGTACAAACTTAAGCAGGATTATTCGGATCTGCACATCAGTATCAATGGCGGCGTTAAAACCATTGAAGAATGTCAGCACCATCTGGCACATCTGGATGGCGTGATGATAGGTCGTGAAGCCTACAGCAACCCGTTTATGCTCGCTGAAGTTGACTGTGCTCTGTATGGCGCTCCAGCGTTTACCCAGACCCGTCATCAGGTGGTCCGTAGTATGTATGACTATATTGAATCAGAGATGTCGAAGGGGGCTAACTTTTGGCATATTGCCCGCCATATGCTGGGGATTTTCCAGAACCAACCTGGGGCACGCGGCTTCCGCCGTCACTTGTCGGAAAATGGCCATGGTAAAAGCGCCGATATCAGTGTCATGGAAAAAGCGCTGACCTTTGTTCCGGAACTATAGTTCTTGTTTTGGTCAAAAAAGCTAATTATGCGCTTTTTTGACCAACCTCTCTTTCTTACTTCTCTTCCCACCTTTTCAATTTTTTAGCTAAGCTTTTGATTTGTTTGGTATTGAGAATTCTGGCATAAACCTTGGAATAAGTTAATCAACATTAGCTTATTCAAGGAGCCTGTCATGGCCTTAATCGATCGAATTGAAGATTTAATCAAAGCCGAGTTCAATGCGTTGCTCGACAAAGCAGATGATCCCAAGAAAAATCAGCGTCAGATACTGACTGAGCTGGAAGAGGCACTGACAGAGTGTCGCAGTACTGTGGTACAGGTGATCTGTGAACAAAAAGCGTTGGTGCGCCGAGAGCAAGCGGTGAATAAAAAAGCTGAACAGTGGCAGCAGCAGGCTGAGTATGCCTTGCAAAAAGACCGCGAAGATTTGGCCCGGGCTGCACTGATGGAAAAACAAGCATGTCAACAGGCGCTGCAACAAATTGAAGAGGAGGCAGCACAGCTGCAACAGGTCTACGACAAATTAGAGCAAGATGCACAATCGCTGAGTAATAAACTAGCCCAATTGCGACAAAAAGAGGCGCAGCTGGCTCGCCGGGAGCACACTGCCACCACTCAGCTGAAAGCGCGCAGTGTGGCTGGTCAACAGTCGATAGCGGCAGCCCTCACCCGCTTTGAGCATTTGGAGCGTAAGGTTGAACGGGTAGAAGCTGAGGTAGACAGTTATGAACTGGTCAGTAACGAGCAAGCACAGTGGCAGGCACTGGAAACCCTCGCTCGAGAAGAGCAGGTGGACAAGGCATTGGCTGAATTGAAACAAAGAAATCAACCGGCTTAGGCATTTGCAACACAGGTAACTGAAGCGTACCCGGTGTAGCAGCAATGAGGAGAACTCTGATGACAGAACATGATACTTATTACAATACAACACGCTCGCAACCACCCCGTAAAAAACTGGGTGGGGTATGTAGCAAGCTGGCAAACAGACTGGATATGCCAACCTGGTTGGTTCGCCTAATCACAGTGTTGTTGGCATTAAAAGCACCTGTGTTAGTTGCGATGGCGTACTTTATCGCCTGGATAATGCTGTCGGAGCGCACTTAGGGGGCATTATGAAAGCGGCATTGATCTTATTGATTGGTTTGGTTGTGTTATCGGCGTTTTCCTGGGTGTCCTCTCCCTTGGCCTGGTTTAGTGTGCCAGAGGTCATTTTGGATGTGAGTTGGGTCGGGATTGAAATGCTTAGCCTGTTTGTCGCGATGATCGCCGTTTTTGCCTTACTGGCATTGCTGAGCATAGGGTTGTTTGGCGTGATATTAGTTGTGCTCATTGGGCTAGTGTTAGCATTACTATTTAACTCGGTGCTGATTGCCATTCCGCTATTGTTTCTGGTTGCAATAGGCTGGTTGGTGAGCGATAAGCAGGCGCTATGTTAAGGCGTCTGGCCAGAGGTGCTGTATTAAGGTGTAGCACCTTTGCGAGTGCGTGCGGCTGTAAAGAAATGGTGATGAAAGCGCGTTAAACTAGGGGCAATGTGGTATAGTAAACGGACTATACTCAACAAGGAAAGCGCTTATGATCAAAAATTTAGCCTTTTTTATGCTGTGTTCATTGCCTTGGATGTCACAGGCACATCCGGACCACACGCATGGCGAATCTCATCACCATGCGCACGCCGAACAGGGCGTAGTGCAACTGACGCACGCAACACTGCGTGACTTTTTGCCCGCGGCCAGCTCTACTGCCGGTTACTTCACACTTGCCAATAGCAGCCAACAAGCGGTGACACTAGTCAAAGCTGAAATTGAAGGGCTTGGGCGAGTGGAGGTCCACGAACACGCACATGTTAATGGCATGATGCGCATGCAAAAGATAGAAAAACTGGAGATTGCGCCTAACAGTCAAGTTGAGTTTAAGCCCGGTGGCTATCACCTGATGGCATTTGAGCCGACCAAACCATTAAAAGTAGGCGAAAATCGTAAACTTACACTATATTTTGCTGATGGCAATCGCGTCTATGGCTTGATTGAAGTGGTGTCGCTTAAAGCGCAGATGCATAACGCGAAAAATGGACATCAGCATCACTAGGAGTATTGATGGATCACAACACACACAATCACATGGGTAAGATTTGGGCCGGCCTGGTCGCAGTATTGCTGCTGGGGTATGGCCTCGCAGTTTACTGGAGTGTTGAGCCCGACCAGTTCGATGTGGTCGGCAGTGCTAAACGTCATGCTGAGCAATCAAATACCCAGCTGGTGACGGGCTATGTGACGACCCATACTTTAATCACAGTATCGCAAACTTTACTCGATAAACCCGGTGGTTATTTGTCTAATGACGTACTACCACCCAGTGTGATGATGGATAACATGCCGGCATGGGAATATGGTGCGCTTGAGATGGTGCGCGATATGGCCTTGTCTATGCGCAAAGATTTTAGTCGCTCTCAGTCGCAATCGACTGAACATCCCAGCCTGAAAAAAGCCCAGCCACAATTTAACATTAGTTCCACGGCGTGGTTATGGCCCAGTGCAGAAGGGGAGTATCGTACTGGTATTGCTCACCTTAATGATTACCTGCTACAAATTTCCAACCCGGCCGATCAAACTAGTCAGTTTTATGCCCGTGCGGATAATCTCAGAGGCTGGCTAAAAGAAGCGGAAAAACGGATGGGGAGTTTAAGCCAACGATTGAGTGCCAGTGTCGGTCAGGATAGGCTGAACACCGATCTGGCAGGTGACAGTGCTGCTAATCAGGCAACCTATGCGGCGAATCACCATGAAGTGAAAACATCATGGTGGAAGATTGATGATGTATTTTATGAATCTCGCGGTGCCACCTGGGCCCTGTTACACTTTTTAAGAGCGGTAGAATACGATTTTGCGGATGTGCTCGAGAAGAAAAATGCAAAAGTGAGCCTGCAACAGATTATTCGGGAACTTGAAGCCACACAGGAGACCGTGTGGAGCCCGATGATTTTAAATGGTAGTGGTTTTGGATTGGTAGCCAATCACTCACTGGTGATGGCGAACTATATTTCCCGAGCCAATGCGGCTCTTATTGAACTCAGTGAACTTTTAGCGCAAGGATAAATAAATGAAAAAGTACTGTTTAGCGGCAGCCTTATCTCTGGCCTGCCTCGCACCTGCAGCACAAGCAGACACTCTGTTAGGTCTGTACCTAGGTGGTGAAGCGTGGGGCGCAGAGCCTGAAGGTAGCTTTGCGAACAAGGGTAATCAGCAAGACTTTGACTTTTCTGATAAAAACTTCTCAAGCTTCTACGCCGCGCTTGAGCACCCGGTACCACTCGTCCCGAACGTTAAGCTCAAATATACCGAGTTACAACTAGATGGTTCTGCGGTACTAAATGAAACCTTCGACTTCGGTGATAAAAGCTTCACCGTGGGCGGTACGGTAAATACCGTGGGTGATTTAGACCACATGGATTACATCTTGTATTACGAGTTGTTTGATAACGATTTGATTTCGTTCGACTTTGGTTTAAATGCTAAGCATTTTGATGGCGAGATCAGCGTAACGGGTTTTGCCAATGGTGAAACCACTACAGAGACTGTCGACTTTTCAGGTTTTATCCCACTGGGTTATCTGAGAGGGGAAGTGGGTTTGCCACTGACCGGGTTGAGTGTGTTTGCTGAAGGCAGCTTGCTGGCAATTGATGACAGTAAGATCCAGGACTTCCAGATTGGGGTCGCCTGGGAGTTCATCGATAATATGGCTGTCGATGTAGCAGTTCGTGCGGGTTATCGCTCTATGGTCGTCGAATTGGATGACGTTGATGACATCACTACAGATATCGATGCATCAGGTCCATTTGCCGGCTTGCAGGTGCACTTCTAACTAGACCGTTTAGCAGGAATGTATCAAGGGGCTGTTTGTTGCTTTGATACATTCCCCATTCTTCAGGTACCCCAGGTCAGGGTAAACTCCTCTTCCAGAGCTTTTGAAAGTAATTGCCTGTAGGTCTTATTGACAGGTGTATTGATCAGCTTTTTCAGCTCATCGCCAGTTTGCGTCAGTTTGTAATAACTCAGCACCAGATCGTTGCTGTTGGCTTCGATGGCAAGGTGTTTACCCTGATAGGCGAGCGTCAGCGACTGGCCCTTTTGCAGGTTGGCAGATTCAATCTCTTGTCGATAAATGAGGTTAATGTCCATTAGCGTCAGAATATGAGGAAAGCTCAACCCTGCCTGAGCCAGATTCAGTGATTCTTTTGTGCCTTTTCGAAGTAAATCAAACAGCGAAGGCTTTTTATAAAAGCCCAGTAAAATTAAATAACTGTCTTCTTTCTCAAGGTAGCCACATAAGGAGGCACACCGCTGCAGGGCATCCGCTTCCTTCTGTGTCATCTGCTTCAATGTTTGCAAGCTTTTGATTGAAAAGGTGCCCGGTGCGATTGACTCACCAACCAGGATTTTCGCCCAGAGTTTCTGCATGGCGCTATTGGCAATATCTTCTGCCAGGGCAATAAAATGCTCCAGCCAATCGGGGTCCGGACGCCCCCGGCTGGTAACATCCGGGCACAAGGTCAGTGACATCCCCATAATGGACTCGATATTGCGTTGTTGTGCAATACGCTGCAATTGATTGCGTTTCAGTGCGCGTTTGAGCACCCCATGTTCACTGCGGACAATAAATTGATTTTGATTGGGGTTAGGCGTTTGCGCAAAGCGTCGGTCTTCGGATTGAATCGCAGCTTTGGGCTGTTTGATCATGGCATATCCCAGTTTCTCTTCAATAAGAAGGGCTAAACTGGAACGGGCCTGGGCATTTTTTATTGTCATACCGCTCCTTGTGCGCGCAGTTTTAACTGGCTGATCAGCTGGTTCATCATTAATTTGAGTTGTTGTTCTGTATAATAGGCCGCAAAACGCGCATAGAGTCCTCCGATTAACGGTGTGTGGTTCTCACCTTGGGCGCTGAGCTGCAGCTCCAATATATCGGCTTGTGGCTTGAGTAATAGCTCGATATGTGCGACATGCTCAGCATTGAATCTGAGTTGTACCGTTACGTGCTGTTGGCTCAGGCTCAGTACTGTGACTTCTGCCAGCCCCCAGGGGTGTTGCAATTCACCATACCCTCCGACCTGGCTGGCGTTAGTCAGAAAGAGCAGCTGTAAATCGGCTTGCGGCGTCAATAATCCTTGCCAGTGGTTGGCATCTAAATAGGTTTTTACCGTTTGCAGGTCATTGATGGTGATCCGTTGTGTTGTCTGCGCCCGGTAGTCAGAGGGAAGTAAAGCGGTGACCACAACCAGGCCGAATATCAAAACAATGCTGAACGTGAATGTCCGAAAAATTGTTGCTGTCATAACCTGCATAGAGCCGCTATATTATTTAGTTAACGAGCACAAGTTGTTGAACATCGACTATAATATTACTTGAGTGTTAACGGGTATGGATCTTGATAGTAAAAACCTATCATAATTTAAAAGATAACACATAGGCAAATATGCCATGTGCGCAGAAACTAAGTAGTTGAACATAAGGTTGATGATGGCGTCAGAACAAGAAGAGTTTTTGTTTGCGGATCAAGACTCAACGCATGACTCACAAGAAACGGTCAGCGCGTATTGGGATGTACTGGTTGTGGACGACGATCCGGAGATCCATTCGGTCACAAAACTGGCTTTATCCGGCGTAGAGTTCTGGGGGCGCGCGCTCAAATTTCATCATGCTTATTCGGGCAAAGAAGCACTTGAGGTTTTGTCACAGCATCCCGAAATTTGCATCTTGTTACTCGATGTCGTGATGGAAAGTGATGATGCGGGTCTGTCGGTGGTAAAGAAAGTGCGTGATGAGTTCGGTAACTACGCCGTGCGAATTATTTTGCGTACAGGGCAACCGGGCTATGCCCCCGAAGAAAAAGTCATTCGTGAATACGACATCAATGACTACAAAATGAAAACCGAGCTGACCCGTGGGAAGCTGGTTACCTCTTTATTGACGGCCATTCGGTCATATCAACAAATCTGCGAGCTCGAACAACAAAGTGTGGCATTGACCAATATTCTGGAGGCATCTCATGCGATCCTGGGCCACACGGATATGCCCTCTTTTGGTCTGTCTGTGGTCAACCAGTTGGCTAAGATCCTGGGCTCAGAGCCACATGGTCTGGTGGCTGGTGCGATAGAGAAAGACGCAAAGGTGCTGGTCTTCGGCGGTACACAACCTTATTTAGCACACATTGGCCAGGGGTTGGAGCAGATAGATAACGGCAGAGTGATCATGCAAGTACAAAACTGCTTTGATATGGATGCTCATCAGCAAACCGATCACGACGTGACCTTTTTACTACAAGGTAAAAATCGCCGTGCCGCTATTTATCTTGAACTGGCAGAGCCACCCAATGCGGCGCAGATGCAGTTTGCAGAAATCTTTTTAACCAATGTCAGTGTGGGCCTGGATAATATTAAGCTGATCAATGAACTGCGCGATGTTGCCTATAAAGATGCGCTGACCCGTCTGCCGAACCGGGCAAACTTTGTCGATCAGATAGCCCAGTATTATAAACCAGAGCAAGATCAGCTGGTATTCGTGTTGATTGATATTGCGCAGTTTTCGGATATCAACAATGGCTTAGGCCAGGAAGTGGGCAATTTGCTGCTATTGGCTGTTAAAGAGCGCTTGCAGCAGGAATGCCCACAGGGAGAATTATTGTCGCGTATTGGTGCTGATGTATTTGGGGTACTGTTACCCAAGCAAAGTTTCGACGAAACCCTGTTTTTAGACGCGCTCACTGTGCCCTACCAGGTTGGTGAGCATGTACTGACAATGCATTTTCATATTGGCGTATGTTGTCAAATTGACTTTTCACCACAAGGCCTGGAAACCTTGAAACTGGCCTATATTGCTCTGAACCAGGCAAAGCAAGGGCGCCAAACGCTCAACTGGTATAGCTCTGATCTGGAAGAAAAAATGGCCTGGCGATTAGGTTTGATCCGCCAGCTTCGACAAGATTTTGAACAAAGAAAACTAGAGGTCTGGTATCAACCTCAGTTGTGTTTACAAACCATGACGGTAATTGGGTGTGAGGCCTTATTGAGGTGGCCCACCGGCAAGGGGGATTACATTTCGCCTGCGGTATTTGTGCCCTTGGCAGAAGATGCCGGGCTGATTGTCGAAATTGGCCAGTGGGTGCTGGAGCAGGCATGTATGATGCAGAAGCAGCTGAGTTCACTGGGGCATGATATCAGTGTGGCCGTCAATGTCTCTGTGCCGCAGTTTAAGGTCTCCAATTATGCACAGCAGGTTAAACAAACCATTCTGGATCATGATGTTGAGCCACAAAAAATTGAGCTTGAAGTCACGGAAAGCGTGGTGATGGATGAAATTAATACTGTGGTACATACTTTGAGTGAGCTGAAGTCCTTTGGGGTGGAAGTCGCTATTGATGATTTTGGCACTGGCTTCTCTTCGTTGAGTTATTTACAAAAGCTGCCACTTGCCAGACTTAAAATTGATCGGGCATTTGTGAAAGGGATCCCGCACGAAGACTCAGGCGCAATTGCCGAGCTGGTGATCTCCTTAGGCCGCCATTTGGGCCTTAAAACCATTGCTGAGGGTGTGGAAACGCAAGAACAAGCCGATATTTTGCGTACATTGGGATGTAATGAAGTACAAGGGTTTTTCTTTGCCAGACCTATGGCTGAAGCCGATTTACTGGCGTATTTGAAAAGCTAGTACTGGGAAGCTATGGTGCTTTTTAGTATAATCCGCTTCTTTTTTCAGCATTGAGCCGTCATCATGAATGCGTTACAGGCCGAGCGCCCGCTTTTTTCTTACCCCAAGTACTGGGCCGAATGTTATGGTCCAGCCCCGTTTCTTCCTACCAGCCGCGCCGAGATGGATGCGCTGGGCTGGGATAGCTGCGATATCATCATAGTGACCGGTGATGCCTATGTGGATCACCCCAGTTTTGGTATGGCAGTGATAGGCCGGGTGTTAGAGGCGCAGGGCTTTCGTGTCGGGATCATCGCGCAGCCAGACTGGTCCAGCAAAGACGCCTTTATGAGTCTGGGCAAACCGAACCTGTTCTTTGGTGTGACTGCGGGCAACATGGACTCGATGATAAACCGCTATACAGCGGAAAAGCGCATTCGTCACGATGATGCTTACACGCCGGGCAATGTCGGTGGTAAACGTCCGGATCGTGCTGTTGTGGTATACAGTCAACGCTGTCGCGAGGCTTACAAAGACGTACCTTTGGTGATTGGGGGGATTGAAGCCAGTTTGCGTCGGATTGCACACTATGATTATTGGCAGGAAAAAGTGCGCCGCAGTATCATCTTTGATGCCAAAGCAGACTTACTGATCTACGGCAATGCCGAGCGCCCGTTGGTTGAGGTGGCGCATCGTATCGCGAATGGTGAATCGATTGACACCATACAGGATGTGCGCGGTACTGCGGTGATCCGTAAGGAGCCGTTGCCTGAGTGGCGCGGTAGCGACTCAACGGCAATCGATAAAATAGGCAAAATTGATCCTATCCCAAACCCTTACGGCGCTGATGATGTTGGTTGTAGTAAGTCGGAATTTGTACAGGCTGAAAAAGCGCAGGATGCAGCTCAGGCTCAACCTATTATGGTGCAACCTCCCCGCCTGAAACCCTGGGAAAAAGTCTATGTTAAGTTGCCTGCTTACGAGCAAGTGAGTGTCAATAAACCGCTATATGCACATGCATCCAGGATTTTGCACCAGGAAACCAATCCGGGTTGTGCCCGGGCCTTGTTCCAGCGTCATGGCGATCGCAGTGTGTGGGTCAACCCTCCTGCTTATCCGCTTGAAACGGACGAAATGGATGAGGTCTTTGGTTTACCATATCAGCGCATTCCTCACCCAAGCTACGGGGAAGAAAAGATCCCGGCCTACGACATGATCAAAACATCGGTGAACATCATGCGCGGGTGTTTTGGTGGGTGTAGTTTCTGCTCTATTACTGAGCATGAAGGGCGCATTATTCAGAGCCGATCTGAGCAGTCGATCATTGATGAAATTGAGCAGATCCGCGATAAAGTGCCTGGATTTACCGGCGTGATTTCAGATTTGGGTGGCCCGACGGCCAACATGTATAAGTTGCGCTGTAAGAGTAAAAAGGCGGAAAGCACCTGCCGTCGGCTGTCGTGTGTGTATCCGGATATCTGTAAGCACATGGACACAGATCATACTCCGACCATAGAACTATATCGCAAGGCACGTGACGTTGAAGGGGTGAAAAAGATCCTCATCGCCTCGGGTGTGCGTTACGACCTGGCCATTGAAGATCCGCGTTATGTCAAAGAGCTGGTAACCCACCATGTTGGCGGTTATTTAAAAATTGCGCCTGAGCACACTGAGCAGGGACCTTTGTCTAAAATGATGAAGCCTGGCATGGGCACCTATGACAAGTTCAAAGAGTTATTTGATAAATACTCTAAAGAAGCGGGTAAAAAGCAGTATCTGATCCCTTATTTTATCTCAGCACACCCGGGCACCAAAGATGAAGACATGGTCAACATGGCGCTATGGCTAAAAGCCCATGACTTTAAATTGGATCAGGTGCAAAACTTCTATCCGTCACCGATGGCAAATGCAACCACCATCTATCATACCGAGATGAACTCGTTGCGTAACATCAAAAACAACAAAGAAGTGGTGGCTGTGCCTAAAGGGGCGAAGCAACGCCGTCTGCATAAAGCCATTTTGCGTTACCACGATCCGGCTGGCTGGCCGATGATCCGCGAGGCCCTGAAGAAAATGGGCAAGGCGAATCTCATTGGTCGCGGGCCACAGTGCTTGGTACCTGAGGCCGGTCGCAGCGAAGGCAAAGGGAGTACCCGACGCAAACCGGGCACGAAAGCGCTGACGCGCCACAGCGGCTTTGGTCAGTTTAATCAGGCCAATACCAAGCCCAGAGTGGGCAAGAACAAGCCCTCAGGCCGCGCAGCAAAACGCTAGCGCCTAAAGTAAAGAAAAAGCCGCTATGTAGCGGCTTTTTTAATTTAATCACTGCTCTCTTTGCGATAAGGGATCCCTGACTTGATCCAGTTGGCAGCAGGTTTACCCATCAGGTAGTGATCAAAGTAGTCTTTCATGCGAACAGAGTAGTCCACCTGATTCGGGAATTGTTTCAGGTGGTGCGGCTCGCCTTCGTACTGTAAGAAGATAGCATCTTTGTTGTGACGGCGCAGTGCAAGATAGTATTGGATCCCCTCCTGCCATGGTACTGCGCCATCTTTGTCACCAAACATCAACAGAATGGGTGTGTTAACCCTGTCAGCATAGAACACCGGCGAGTTTTCAATATACAGCTCAGGTGCTTCGGTCAGTGTCTTGCCGATGCGGCTTTGCCCGGTTTCATACTGGAACTGACGTGCCAGACCTGATTTCAGACGAATGCCACTGTAGGCCGAGGTCATATTCGACACCGGCGCACCGGACACCACGGCTTTAAACATATCCGTTTGAGTGACGGCAAAGGCGCTTTGGTAGCCTGCCCAGGAGTGTCCCTGAAGGCCAATTTTATCTGGATCGGCAATCCCTAAATCAATGAGCTTTTGCGCCGCGTTCACTAAGGTTTGGGTGGATGAGCGGCCCGGATAACCAATTTCGAAGCGAATGTCTGGCAGGAAGATGGCATAGCCGTTAGAGGTAAACATCGGCAAGTTAGGCCTGTGATTTAGTACCATATGTGGGAAGTCGTACATACGCTGACTCATATAACGGTAGAAGTAGAAGACTACCGGTACTTTTTTACCTGGCTGATAGTCCGCAGGCTTGATCAGCACCCCTTGCAAGGGCTCGCCATTATAACCCTGATACTGTACCAGTTCCGGCTTTTGCCCCCACGCAAAGGTGCTGAGCTGAGGATTCAGGTTGGTGATTTGATGACGCTGACTAAAGGTACTGTTGGTTTGCCACAGATCCGGAAATTCATGGTAACTCTGTCTGGTAAACAGCAGCGTATCCGTTTGTTTGGCTTTTTCTAGTAAGCTGTATTTTGCTTCACCTGAAGTCAGGGTGGTCAGTTTGCCTGTGGCCAAGTTGAGCCTGGCAATGTGTGTTTGTTTGTTGGCAAGGCTATGTGCCGACAGGTAGACCTGTTCATCAGCAGCGAAGCCGACAAAGTCTTTATCCAGTTTGATCACCCGGTATTGTGTCTGGGTTTCCTTGCCTCGTGTCAGACGTTTTGCCTGAGCCGTTTTGCTATCAAAGGCCCAGATATCGAATTTACTGTAGGCATACAGTGTACTGCCATCTCGTTGCCAGCCTGCAAATCCGTATCCTGGATTGGGTTCTGGATAGTCGTGACGGTCATCTGCAAACAGTGCGTCGCGAACGGCCTTGCTAATGGCGGTTTCTTTTTGTGCATGCAGATCTTTAAGCCAAAGCTGATCATTCAGGAAATAGGCTGCGTGCTGACCGGTTGGCGATAGCGTTGGACGATTCGAGGTCTCTTTGACGATAAAGCTGCGTGCACCAGTGGCAACCTGTACGGCATAATAATCCGCATAGAAGCCTTTATACATGATCTGTTTCAGGTATGGCTGATCATTGCTGGCCAGCAGGAAGTCGGCTTCAGGATTTAAGGTTATATCACGGGCTGTGTCATCACTTAGCTGGGCAACACGCTGGCTTCCCAGGTGATAAACTGCCTGATAGTTGCGTTCCCGGTTAGTTTCCTCCCAGGTATTAATCTCCCGGGGTTTAATCTGGGCATCCTCATTATGCCAGACCTTCAGGCCTGATTGAGCCATAATAGTATCAAGGTCGGTCAGTGATGCCTGATCCTGATATTTTTTCTCGTCAGGTTTTGTGGAAAGTAACGGGCGGTTCTCAAAATAGAGCCGCTCTCCTTGCTCCGACCAGCTTAATGCGGCAGATTTTGCACTATACCAGCCCTGCGGCTGAGGCACTTGTGTGAAGCGATCTACTTTGGCATCCCATAGCCGCACTTGATAAGCACGGCGGCGTGTATCGTCATTGACATAATTGCCTTCGGTAAAGGCCACCAGTGATGAGTAGGGGTGCCAGGCGATCGCGGACAAAGTGATGCCAGGCTCTTCTATTAATACGCTGGCCTGTGCCCGACTCAAATCAAAATACTGAATTTGGTTATCAGCACCGTCTTCGCTATGCTGGCTCATGAGTACGCCATATTCCGCGGGGCTCAAGGCATAGCGGCCAACCTGCTCAAACTGATACTGCTGCTGTGAGGTTAAATCCACAATCACCAGAGGATAGGTTTTGTCTTTCTTGTCTGCCGGGATCGCACTGTCGGTGTTTTTCTCTGCTTTATCTGATTTATCGGCTTCCACATCCTGTCGATAGGCCAGCCAGCGGCCATCGTCGCTCAGTTGATAGTCTTTAACAGCGTCAAAAGTGCGTTGTTCACCACTGTGTGTATTGACCAGCACCAGCGCGCGCTTAAGCTTTTTACGCGCTTTTTTGTCTGTGGTTTCTGACGTCAGCAGGTTTGGAACTTGAGTGAAAGCAGCCCAGTTGCCCGCACGATTGAGGTGGGCTTTGGTGCCGCGTTCGACACTGGCAATTAATTTCTTGCTACTGAGGTCATACACCTGTCCTGTGCTGTCTCCCCGATAGGGTTGCGCGCTTAGTGCGACAAATCGCCCGTCTTCTGACAAGACCCGGCCCTGGGCGTATTTAAAGTCAAATACATCATTGAATTCCAGGCTGGGTTTGGCTGCGAGGCTGGTTGCTGAAAACAGGGCGGCCGTGAGTAAAGATTTGGCAAACGTCATAATATGATTCTTGTTCGATAGGAATTGTAACTTTGTAACACTTTTATCTGAGAGACTAAACTGTGCTGCGTTGGGTGTGAGAAAAAACTGGATAAAGCCAGGCGGGCTGTGCCCACCTGACAAGGTTTGCAATAATCTGCAGCAAGCGGGTTACGCCAGCCAGATACGCTGTAACTCTTGCCAGTGGCTGGCAAAGTTGGCCGCTGGCTTGGCTTTAAAGTCACTGCGCACAAACTGGTTCATTTTACCTTCAACATAGGCTAAGAAAAAGTTCGCCAAAGCCGCTTCATCACTGGCAAAGGTTTTGCCTTCGCGCAACTTACGCTCACGGAGCACTTGTTTGAATTGAGTTTCGAGTTTTTCGAACAATCCCTGAACACGTTCGCGCAACCTTTCCTGCTCACCCTGAAGCGCATCTCCGGTCAGAATACGGGTGATCCCAGGGTTCTTTTCTGAGAAAGTGAGTAACAGCATCAGGATATTGTAGATACGACTTTGGGTTTCTTTTTCGTTTTCCAGGATTAAATTGATCCGTGACAGCAAAGTGTCTTCAATAAACTCGATCAGCCCCTCGAACATGCGGGCTTTACTTGGAAAGTGACGATACAGTGCGGCTTCAGATACGCCGACTTCTGTCGCCAGTTTGGCGGTGGTAATACGCTGCCCTGGACTGGTTTCAAGCATTTGCGCAAGGGATTGAAGTATTTGCTCTTTGCGATTACTGCGTTTAGTCGCTGGCATGAGGTTTCCTTTATGATTATCGTTATTTTAGTAGGAGCGGGCTCAATAGTGGCCTGTCGCTGTGCTCGCCTGAGCGACTACTTACAGAGCCCTAAACTCAATTATCTGGCCATGTTAATGCTTTATTCAGCTTCTTTCCAGTCTTTTAACATGAACTTAATTAAGTTTACCGGCAATTGCTTTGACGACAGTAAGTGCTAACTCTGACTTACTTGCCAGTGGTAAAGATTGTTGCGCATTATCCCAAAACAGGGTCAGCGCATTGTTATTAGCATTAAAGCCAATCCCTTCCTGGCTGACATCATTGGCGCAGATCATATCTAACCCTTTGTTTTTCAGTTTGCCTTGTGCGTATTGGGCCACATCTTGCGTTTCTGCGGCAAAGCCTACGGTATAGGGCCGGTGTGCTTTTAGTGCAGCAACGTCAGCAATGATGTCCGGATTTTTCACCAGTGTCAGAGTCATTTCATCGCCCTGCTTTTTAATTTTTTGCTCGGCGATATCTGCGGCACGATAATCCGCAACGGCTGCACAGCCAATGAAGACATCTGAATCGGGTGCCAGTGACATCGCAGCTTGGTGCATATCTTGTGCACTATTTACAGCGTGCACTATACAGCCATGTGGTGGTGTGAGCGCGACTGGGCCTGAGATGAGATGCACGTCAGCGCCCAGTGCAACAGCGGCTTCGGCCAGTGCATAGCCCATTTTGCCTGAGCTGTGATTACTGATATATCTAACCGGGTCGAGCGCCTCGCGAGTTGGGCCTGCTGTGATGGTCACCGTTTTGCCTGCCAGTATGGGAGCTTCAGGGGTGAGTGCATCCAGCGCCAGTGACACCAGTTGATGGGGTTCCAGCATCCGGCCTTTACCGACATCTCCACAGGCCTGCTCGCCCTGGCCTGGTCCCCAAATAGTTACGCCCCGAGCTGCTAGTGTGGAGAGATTCGCTTGCGTGGCAAGGTGAGCATACATTTGCTGATTCATGGCCGGTGCAATGGCAACCGGTGCGGGGGTTGCCAGTAACAAGGTTGTGAGCAGATCATCGGCAATGCCTGCGGCCATTTTGGCGATGATATTGCTGCTGGCTGGTGCGACTAAAACCAGATCGGCCCACTTGGCCAGCTCGATATGGCCCATGGCGGCTTCGGCTGCCGGATCAAGCAGAGAATCTGCGACGGGTTCGCCCGATACCGCTTGCATGGTCAGGGGAGTAATGAACTGTTTTGCAGATTCAGTCATGACGACTTTGACGTCACAGTGATGGTCTTTTAATCGTCGTACCAGTTCGGCACATTTATAGGCGGCGATCCCACCGCTGATCCCCAGAAGAATACGCTTGTGTGTTTGGCTCATGCTCGGCCCCTGCAAATGAAAACTAGCGCTAAGATAACATAGCCTACCCCGGGTTTTGAATTATTCTGCCAGCTGTCTACACTCAGAAAGTCACAGTGACGTGACGGATACCAACAAGGAGGAAACATGCAGTTGATGGCAATGCCTAAAATGCAGCGGCCCAGAGAGCGCCTGCTAAGCAGTGGTGCCAGTGCACTCAGTGATGCTGAACTACTGGCTATTTTCTTACGCACCGGGGTTGCGGGGATGAATGCAATTGAGCTGGCTCAGTCGCTGATTGATCAAAGCGGCTCTTTGCAGGAGTTAATGAACGTAACGTGCAGTGAGTTTTGCCAATACAAAGGTGTTGGCGAAGCCAAATATGTGCAGTTGCAGGCGGTACTGGAGCTTAGCCGGCGTTATTTATTGGAAGACGTGGTACGTGATGCGCAGTTTGGTTCACCTCAGGCAGTCAGCGATTATCTTAAAATACAGCTTAAAGGGCTGCATCATGAGGTTTTCATGGCACTGTTTTTAGATAACCAGAATCGTCTGATCCGTGATGAAGTGTTGTTTTCCGGCACCATTAATGCTGCCAGTGTCTATCCGAGAGAAGTCGTGAAGGCGGCGCTGAAGTACAATGCTGCTGCTTTGATTTTTGCCCACAACCATCCCTCCGGGGTCGCCGAACCCAGTGAAGCTGACAGATTGATCACCAATAAATTGCAGCGAGCGTTGGCGCTGGTGGATATTCAGGTACATGATCACTTAATTGTGGCTGGTAGCTGTTGTCTTTCATTTGCGCAAAGAGGGCTGTTGTAGCAAGGGGAGGAGCCGTATTTGGTGTGTTTCAGCGCGCTTTCCCAGCATAAATTAAAAATAGTTTAATTTAAATGCAGTTTTTACTTTCCTAAGCGGCCATGGATCATTATAATTGGCCGCTATCAAATTTACCAATGAGCTGATTAGGATATCATCAGATCCTTGAACTCTGCCTGTAAATACTGTATAAAGAGCGCCCTTTGATTTTACCCAGGGCACACAGTTTGAAGGCCTAAGGGGAAATTAAGCTCGAGCGAAGTTATTGGAGATATATAGACATGTCTAAAGTCTGTCAAGTTACAGGTAAGCGCCCGGTTGTTGGTAACAACCGTTCACACGCGCGCAACGCAACTAAGCGTCGTTTCCTACCTAACCTGCAAACACACCGTTTCTGGGTTGAAAGCGAAAAGCGCTTTGTTACTCTACGCACTACTACTAAAGGTATGCGTATCATCGATAAAAAAGGCATCGACGCGGTATTGACTGATATCCGTGCTCGCGGCGAAAAAGTATAAGGAGCTTAAATCATGCGTGATAAGATCCGTCTAGTTTCTACTGCTGGTACTGGTTATTTCTACACTACCGACAAGAACAAGCGTAACATGCCTGAAAAAATGGAGATCAAAAAGTACGATCCTAAAGTACGTAAGCACGTGATCTTCAAAGAAGCGAAAATCAAGTAATTCGCTTTCAGATTTGAAAAACCCAGCTCAGGCTGGGTTTTTTATTGCCTGTCTTTTATGCCTGCCAATATATCCTGCTGGTGGTTCCAGCTCAGTCGCAATTTTTGTCGCTGCTTTGAGCTTTGCACTGAGTTTAATACTGGTTAGCAAACTCACACATTTGCAGTCTGTGGTTGTGGTCCGTTATGTGGTTGCTAGCTTTGCTCCGCAATTCTCTTGTGCCAACTGGTGGGGTGCAGTGTCTTATCTGATCAGCGCTCAGAAATTTGACTCGTGGACCCTGAGAAGCCTGGCCAACACCATGTGTGCAATTTTTGTCTATCAGTGTCAGGGGAAGTTTAGCAATACGGAAGGGCATACATCGCCTGCTGCGCACAGCAACCAGGCAAAAAAAGCCCTGACTGGATCAGGGCTTTTTTGGGATTTGTTTAGCAAGGTTTATGCGAATGCATCTTGCAGTGGTGGAACGACCTGCTTTTTACGGCTCAGCACACCATCCAGCCATACTCGGCTATTTTCAGGTGTGACCTGGTAGGCAGTTGCCACAATGCTTTCGTCGTCAGAGGCGATCAGCATTTGTGAGCCTTCTTTCATAATGTCGGTTAATAGCAGTAATACTGAGTGACGGCCACCTTCTTCTTTTAGCTTGGCAATATCAGCTTCCAGATCGGCTTTGATGTCATCGAATACTGACAGGTCAATGACCTCCAGCTGACCAATACCAACCAGGTTGCCATTCATGTTGAAGTCTTTAAAGTCACGCATGACCAAATCGCGCGCCGGTGTGCCTTCTACTGCTGATTTTACTTTGAACATTTCCATGCCCAGAGCTTTAAAATCTTCGATGCCCGCGATTTCCGCGAGTGCTTCCACACATTTAATGTCTGCGGTGGTGCACGTTGGTGATTTGAAGATCACGGTATCGCTCAGGATCGCACACATCATCAGGCCAGCGATCCCCTGTGGGATTTCAACGCCATAGAAGTCGTACATCATTTTTATGATGGTATTACTACAACCGACCGGACGGATCCAGCACTCAAGTGGGGTTGAGGTAGTCAGATCACCCAGTTTGTGGTGATCAACCACACCCACTACTGTGGCTTCATCGATGTCGTCTGGCGCTTGTGTTTTCTCTGTATGGTCAACGATATACACTTCTTCGCCAGCGTAGCTAAGCTTTAATTCAGGGGCTTCAAAGCCAAAGCGGTCAAGGATAAATTGCGTCTCAGGAGAGACATCGCCCAAACGTGTTGGGATCGCTTCTTCACCGATTTGATTCTTCAGGTAAGCCAGTGCAATTGCACCACAAATTGAATCTGAGTCTGGGATCTTGTGTCCCACTACAAACATTGCCATTGACGGTTCTCCAAAAAAATTTGTCGCCATTCTAGCAAAAATTAACCACAAGATAACAGTATAAGCTGGGCTAATCGCAGCTTTTTCAAGTCAGACCTGGAAGGGAAGTGGTGTGTGATAGTCGATTGTGAATAGAGAGGCCTTTATACAGTGGACCTTAAAAGGGAATGTTGTTTCGTTTGGGAGAAACCATGAGTAAACTGACATCATCTCGTGACGCTCAGGGTACCTGACATGACTAATCGACTGCTACTCTTGCTGACAGCCCTTATGCTTGTGGGTTGTAACACCACGGCACCTGAACGGGGCTATATCGTCAATACTAAGACCAATCAGGTTCTATATGGAGACAGGATAGGACCGGGTGGGCAAACCTCGGTTACTCGGTCGCTCAACAATGTTGATCCGGCCACTTTTGAGGTGATCGATCGTTTTGGCTATGCCAAAGACAAGCATCTGGTGTTTAAATCCGGGGGTTCTATCCCGTTCGCAGATCCCGCTACTTTTCGTAAACTCTCACAGTATTATGCGGCAGATAAACGGTATGTGTATTTCAAGGGGGAAATTGTCCGTGGTGCGAATCCCGATAATGTGCAGGTAATCGACGACAAGTGGAGCTATCGGGGCTATTTGCTCAGTGATAATAAGGTTTATCTGGGAACAGACAAAGTCTTTACCCCTTGTGATATAGATACGTTTAAGGTCTTCGACGTCGGTGGATTTGCTAAAGACCGAGAATGCGTCTTTTTCGAAGGGGAGCGCGTGACAGGTGCGTCAGCAAAATCATTTCGAGGGTTGTACATTGACTATGGGGCCGATCACCAGCACGTATATTACCAAACTAAAAGAGTTAAAGGGCTTAATGTAAAAGACTTTCGTAAATTAAGCGCTGAGTATGCGAAAGACAAAAAGCACATTTATTTTCACGAGCAGCTGACTACTATTTCACCGGAAGGATTCAAGACGTTTGATGGTGCATACGCGAAAAATGATCAACACGTCTTTTACCAGGGGAATATTTTGCAGGGGGCCGATCCTGACACGTTCAGAGTGTATTATTTTGGGGTGATGGCCAAGGACAAATCATACTGTTACCACAAAGGAAAGCGTACAGAGTGCGAAAAAAAGGATGAGTCATTGTCACAGCAGGAGCGTCAGGAAAACGGACTCAAGCGGTTTCTTGAGATACAAAATAAGTCTTTGGCGGAGAATGCAAAAGAGCTGCCTGCGCGTATTCAAGATCTGAAACTGGCCCTGAATCATCGCTATCTAACCCCGGGTAATGTGAATGATATAGACTTGAGTAAACTCCCCATAGGTTTCCATTTTAGATGGATTGATACTTCTTTGGCTGACCGGAGCGTGATGTATGAGCTACGCAGTATGGAGAATGACATCGCTACTTTTGCATTGCACTCAAACAACTTGAGGGGAGCGCTTTTTGAGAAACGCTCTCGTGACGGTAAGGTATTGAGTGACTCAGAGATGAAATTAAGTGCCGCCTTTAGTTATCAGTATACGCCTGGCAAGTGTCTCTATAAATTAGGAAAGTGTGAACAGGAGATAACTCCATTGGTGACGGCAGATGTACTGACAAACAGCTTACTTCAGTTATCACCTGAAAACCCTCAGGGGAAATTGTACCTGAATGAACAGATTGAACTGGTCAAGCTTCAGCAACACGCGCCTGCTGGCGGACCGTATCATATCAGTTATGACGATGGGGTTTGGACCCGGATTGATGAGCGAGGAGATAAAGAACTCTTTATGTTTGATGAGTTCGGTTTACCGGTGTTGCATTTTCGTGAGCAAGATGGCCAACCCGTTGATTTGTGGTATCGCAAGTTTGAGCCAAAATGAGGCTAAGTTGCAAGTCCGCCTGTGTAATAGGTGATAAGTAAACCTATTATCTACTCGTGATTATAACATTGCCAAGGAGGCGTTGAGTGGAAACAACCTATCTGGTGCTGGCCTGGCTGGGGCTGGCCATTTTTCTCTACTCCATTATCATTCGTCAGTTGCAACGGGCTGAATTTACCGGACCAATGTGGTTCGTGCTGTTTGGTTGTGCCCTGGGTTGGTATTTTCAGGACTCGCTGGCTCTGAAGGTGGGCACGTTGCGCGAGTTTTTGCTTTTGGTTGAATTGATCCTGGCTATTTTTTTGTTTTCTGATGCGGCAAAAACTCGGCTCAGGGTCTTATTACATTCCTATCAACTGCCCTTGTTACTGCTGCTTGCGCTGCCGTTGACTATGGGGGTTGCGGCGCTCGGCGCTTATGCGTTGTTGTCTTTGCCCTGGTTGAGCTGTTTTATTCTGGCGATTATGCTGACTCCCACTGATGCGGCCTTGTGCCAGAGCTTCATTCAGGAAAAGCGAGTACCGGCTCAACTTCGTGAGGCCATTAATGTTGAAAGCGGCCTGAATGATGGCCTATGTGTACCGGTTTTTCTGTTTTTACTGGGTAGCAGCCTGTATACCCAGCAACCCGCCGAGCGCTCACTGGCAGCGTTATTTTTCCACGAGGTGGGTCTTGCTTTTGTTGTTGCATTATTGTTAACATTTGTGGCTGTTTACCTGATAAAGTTGACCTATCGTCATCATTTCTTTGCTGCTAAAAGCAGTCCATTTTTATTTATTGGCATTGCTATAGCGGTGTTTTCTGTCACGCAATTACTCGGTGGGAGCGGGTTTATCGCGGTGTTTATCAGTGGTTTGTTGTTTGATTATGGCTTTCGTGATGATCTTAAAGACAAACTGATAGAAGAAAGCGAACAGATAGCTGAGCTGGCCGCTTATGTTTTGTGGGTTATCTTTGGGATCAGTGCCAGTATTTTGCTGTTTACGACGTTTGACTGGCGGATATGGGCATATGCTACGCTGGCTGTGGCCGTATTTCGGTTCTTTCCCGTAATTTTGTTATTATTGGCTTCCAGGCTGGGCTGGCGCGAGCGCGTGGTGCTTGCCTGGTTCGGGCCGAAAGGGCTGGCTTCTGTTGTATTAAGCCTGATGCTGCTAGGCTCAGACCTCCCTCACAGCCTTTTCATCACTAAAATTACGATTGCCACTGTGTTGCTGAGTATCTTTATTTTCGGTGTGAGCGGTCACCTTGCTGGTGCTTTTTTGATTAAAAAACAATAGTGCCGAAACAAAAAATGTCACTCAGGTGAAATAAAAAAGTCATTAAGTGTCCCTAGACTGTGCCGCGGCTCAGATGATTACGTTTTAGGAACACTACAATGAATAAAAAGCTATTAGCAGTGGCGGTATCTGCCGTCTTATTGACCGCATGTAACGATGACGATACCAGAACGGTCGAAGTCGTAAAGGAAGTCGAAGTTGCAAAAGAAGTGGTTAAAGAAGTCGAAGTCGTTCAGGAAGTTGAAGTAGTTAAAGAAGTTGAGAAAGAGGTAGAAGTGCCTCCGACGCCTGTCACTCAGGTTAAGAATGTTATCTTGATGATTGGCGATGGTATGGGTGCTCAGCAGGTGGGTTTACTTGAAGAGTATGCTCGTCGCGCACCTAACTCAACATATAATAACAAAAACAACCAAACTGCTCTGTCCAAACTTGCTGCCGGTGGCCATCTGGGCTTATCTCTTAACGCACCTCATGGTGAAAATGGCAGCCTGGTTGTAGACTCGGCGTGTTCTGCAACTCAGCTGGCAACTGGTAAAGCATCGGGCTCAGAGATGATTGGCCTGGATGACCAGGGTTACGTTATTGAAACAATCCTTGAAAAAGCGAAAAAAGCTGGCAAAGCGACAGGTTTGGTATCTGATACCCGCTTAACACACGCAACGCCAGCGGCGTTTGCCGCGCACCAGCCACACCGTTCATTAGAGCCTGAAATTGCTGTTGAAATGGTAGAAAGTGGCATGGTTGATGTTATGTTGTCTGGTGGTGCACGTGTCTTTATCCCTTCTGATATCAAAGAAGATGCTGCTGATCAGCAAATACTGGCGGATCTGGGCATGCCTGCCAGTGTCTATAAAAAATCTAAGCGCAGTGATGACCGTAATGTTGTTGTTGAAGCGAAAGACAAGCATGGCTATGCGCTAGCATTTGATAAGGCGCAATTAGCGAAAACGGATACCAACAAACTGCTTGGTTTGTTTGCCAACTCAGGTATGGCGGATGGTATTGCTTACAGAGACTGTAAAGCAGATGACAGCTGTACACAGCCGTCTCTAAAAGAGATGACGGTTAAAGCGCTGGATATTCTGTCCAAAGATGAAGACGGCTTCTTCCTGATGATTGAAGGCGGCCAGATTGACTGGGCAGGCCATGCAAATGATGCCGGCTGGATGCTGAATGAACTACTGAAGTTCGATGAAGCGGTTGAAGCTGTTCATGAGTGGGCGAAAGAACGCACCGATACGCTGGTATTGGTCACCGCTGACCATGAAACTGGTAGCTTTGGTTTTAGTTACTCAAGCCATAACAAGCCAGAGGGCGTTATGTTGCCTGGTGATGGCATGCAAGGCGCTGAATATAAGCCGAAGTTTAACTTTGGTGGATTAGGCATCCTGGATACTTTGTATGCGCAAGCGGGCACTTTCTACGATGTACTGGGTGAAGTGAATGGTGACTATAACTATAGTGATGCGACAGATCAGCAATGGAAAACAGCCATTGAGAAGTACACGCCATACACAGTGACATTAGAAGAAGCGGCAAAAGTGAATGCGTCTGACACTCTGAATAGCAGCAACTACCCATTGCCTAAATTTGAAGACTTCTCTGACTTCTATGTCTATGACACTGAAGACTTTACAGCAAAAATTGGTCGTGTTGTGGCGAAGCAGCAAAACGTAGTATGGGGCACTGGTACTCACACAGCTGCACCAGTACCTGTCTATGCCTTTGGTCCGCAAGGTGTTACTGAGCAGTTCTCAACATTACAGCACCATGTTGACATCGGCACTAAGATGATTAAAGCACTGGGCTTGGCTGACGCTGAGTAAGCACCGGTTTTTAAGGATAATCCATAATAACAAACATAAAAGATCGTCAGATCTTATTGGGCCACAGCATTGCTGTGGCCTTTTTTGTTGAGTGGGGAATTTACAAAGATTCTGACCACTATTTTCTGTATATAAAGTGAAAGCGGGAGCCGAGTAGCTAAAAGCGGTGAAATGATGTTAGATGTTTTTATCTTTTTGTACTTACTCATTTGTACAACACTCTGGTTTGTGGATGTCACACGCTTTCACTTAATTCAGCACAGCTTTGAAGGTATCCAAATTGCCGGTATATTGATTTCGGTGAGTTTTTTCGGGATATACTTTTTCTCAGGTCAGTTTGTTAAGTTGATACTTATCTTACCTTTTTTCATCTATTTGCAATCAAAATTTAAAAAGTTCAAACAGAACAGCTAAAAGTCAGTATCTGAATGGAGCACGTTTATGTCCTTATCGAAGTTTGTGTTAGATATATTACGACTGTGCCTGAAGAACTGATATGTTTTGGAACCCCGAAGGAGCTTACTGAAGAAGTTATTAGGAATTGAGATATGAAGCTTATTTATGCTGTTTTGCTTTTATTCGTTGTCCTTACATCGAAAGTAGTTAATGCGACCAGTTTCGAGGGGGATATTTTTACACCCACAAAAGAGGTGTGTGATAAGTTTATTGAAGAGGGAGTTAAGCAAAGAGAGCCCGACTTATCCAGACCTTATGCAGATTCGCTTTTTGTAAGTCAGCTAGATACTGTTGCACGCTGTTTGTATAAAAGGGGTCGTTCTAAACTTGCGATAGAGTTTTGGCTGCTGGCGTCTTCTTATGGCTCGATTTCGGGTGGAGAGCTTGGTGGCGTGTTTTTAATTGTACGTGCGGAAAATGCGCTTCAGATGCATGCAGGTTTAGCCTTGTTGCGCCAAACAGCTGAGCGTAGTGCTCAGGTGATGAATCGATACCATGTTCTTCGTGCGCTGGCATTATTGCAGGGAAAATTTGAAAAGAAAAACAGAAAACTAGCGCTTAAAAATCTGGTGGATGCCTGGAAAGCGGGTTCTGCTCAGGCCACCTACTTAATTGCCTACTTCATTGAAAAAGGGATTTATAAAAAGAGTGAAAAACTGTCGAGTGCATACTGGAAGAAAGAGGGGATAAACTGAGTGGAAATATTGGTTATAACCACTTTATTGATAATGCGCTATTGAGTGATGTATATGGGCCCCTTCTTAAGGGAATTAGAAACGGACAAGATGGCTACAAGATAAGTCAGTCACTGACTGTTTTTACAGAGTGGGTGTGCCCTGTCGTCAGATTGTGGACAGTGCTTCATGACGGTGAGCAGTCCACAATATTTTGTCGGTAAGATCCTGCGCAGTGGCTGTACTTTGCTGGGTCTTCTGTCAATTAAACCCCATGCTTTGGCTGTGTTGCGCCACCTGACACCACCCATGTTCTTTCGCCATTAGTTCTCACGGATATGCTTTAAAGAGGGTCACAGTGGTGTCTCTTAATTGCCGCTACCGTAATTTTTCTGACAGCAAAGCCTCTAAATCAGCCTGACTCATAGGTTTGGCGTAAAAGTACCCCTGGCCAAAGTCACAGCCAGCCTGTTTGAGTAGCTCATGTTGCGTAGCGGTTTCTATTCCCTCAGCAATCACTTTGAGCCCCAACTGGTGTGCCATCATGATCATGGTTTCACACAGTACCAGGTCGTCTTCATTATGCTCTATACCGTCAACAAAGCGTTTGTCTATCTTGATAAAGTCGGTGTCCATCTGCTTAAGATAAGCAAGGGAGGAGTAACCGGTACCAAAGTCGTCCAGCGCAATTGAAAAGCCTTGCTGGATCAGCTGGGCAAGGCGTGCCTGACTGCGGCCTTCCCCCTGCATCATCAGGCCCTCTGTGATCTCAATGACAACATCTTCAGGCTTCAAATCAGCGTTGTTAAGCTGATCTTGCCACTTCAGCAAGCCGGTATGTTTGGCATTGAATTGAACCGGCGATACGTTCAGGCTGACCTGAAAGGCACCATGTTGCTGCTGCAGGTGGCTGAGTGTTTGCAGGGTTTGCTGGAAGGCAAATTCACCCAATTGGTGGATCAGCTGGGTCTCTTCTGCCAGCGGAATAAAATGTCCGGGGCTGATCATGCCCTTGTTGGGGTGTTGCCAGCGGATCAGTGCTTCGGCCTTATGAATTTGCTGATTATGCATCGTTACAATTGGCTGATAGTACATCACAAACTGCTCGTCGGATAAGGCCTGGCGCATGTCTCTGAGCATCAGCAAGCGTTGTTCGCTCTGTTGGCGTAAGGCAGAGTCGAAACAGGCATAACCATTGCGACCCAGAGCTTTCGCCCGATACATGGCCTGATCTGCGGCCTTCAGCAGCAGCTCACTGCTATCGCCGTCTCTGGGGCTGAGCGCAATACCTATACTGGCACCTATGTGACAATGCTCTCCGTCGAGGGTAAAGTCTTGCTTAAACAAGTTGAGCACGCGCTCTGCCAGCGAAATGGCATCGCTTTCAGTGCGGCAGTGTTCACAGATAATGACAAATTCATCGCCACCGATCCGCGACAAGGTCACGCCAGGTTGCTCCAGTGACTGCAATACTTTGGCAACCTGGGCCAGTAACTGATCGCCATAATAGTGCCCTAAAGTGTCGTTTATATCCTTAAAGTGATCGAGGTCGAGCAGCAGGATGGCCAGCGAGGTATCAGGTGTTGCAAGCAAAGTATTAAGGTGCTTTTTAAGGCTATTTCGATTGGGTAGATCGGTCAGTGAATCATAGTGACTTTGTCGCCAAAGTTGCTCATCTTTCAGTTTGTTGTCGGTAATATCCGTAAAAATGGCCACTCTGCGATAAGACGAACCTTGTTCATCATAGACCGTATCTATGGTGAGCCACTCAGTATACAGTTCGCCATTTTTGCGTTGGTTGACTATCTCACCTTGCCAACGACCTGTCTCGTTGAGGGCATGCCACATCTGGCGATAAAAAGCGCGATCATGTTTACCTGAGTTGAGGATCGCAGTGGTTTTTCCAATTGCTTCCTGTGCGGAGAATCCGGTCACGGTCTCAAATGCCAGATTCACATCCAGGATGTAGCCATGAGCATCGGTGATGACCATGCCTTCACTGGAGTTGTTATACACCAGTGCAGCCAGGTTGAGCGCCTCTTCCTGACGTTTACGGTGGCTGATATCTCGGATCACGATAACGGCCTCTTCACCATGGTTCATACCCTGAACGCGCACTTCATACCCTTGCTGGGTGTCACCCTGGGTGTATTCCAGCAACAGGTGTGGTTGATCTTTAAGGAGTGTCAGCGCAACCCGGATCCGTTTATGGATGTGGTTTGGAAACAACTCGCTCAGAGTATTGCCCTGTTGTACCAAGGAGCCGTGTTTAGCAAGTACTTGGCCCTGTGCACTAACGCGCAAATAACTGTCGGGTAATGCCGAGAGTAGCGTTTGTAGTTCGGTGTGTTTATGGCTTAACTGTTGCTCGGTTTGCAGGCGCACATTGGCCATGCTTTCAAAATGTTCACCCAGCTTTGCCAGTTCCTGCGGCATGGTGTGACTGGTGAGGTCTACTGAGCGCCCCTGTGCCAGTGCTGCGATGGCCTGTTTGAACTGGGTCAATGGGTGTAACAGGGTTTTGTGCAGGCGATGACGTGCCAGCCAAATAAGCAGGCATAACAAAACAAAAAAGCTGCTCAGGACCAGCGCAAAGTGACGCTGTGTTTGTTGCCATGCGGCTTCGAACGGGAAAGCAAAGTAGATGGTCAGTTCGCCGCGTGCGGCAAGTAACGGCAGGCGAATATAAACATAGTGATGACCATTGGCATCACTCAGCAATGCTGCCTGTTCATTCAGACCATCAGGCCAATCTTCGGCAACGGCTCTGCCTAGCGGCTCATTGCTGTATGGGTATTCGGCGACAATGGCGCGAGTGTGATCAGCAACCATCACGCGTGTGCCCTGTGGCAGCGTCAACCGGGACAGGGAACGGCTCCAGTGCGATAGACGTTTTACCGCAATGATCACCATCGCGAGCTGGCCATCCTGATAAACCGGGTGGGCAAAGTTCAGTGTGGCGGTGTTAATGCTCCTGTCATGTTGATATTCACCGATACTAAAGGTGCCTTCATCTATCGCTTGTTGAAAATAGGGTCGATCGGCGATGGAGATGGGACCAGATATCTTAGACAAAGAGCAGGTTACCGTGCCATCGGGTGTTGCCAGGCCAAAATTGGCGAAGCTGGGAGACAGGTGCTGTGCACTCGACAACAACTGAGGGCAATGACCGCTTTGATGTTGCAGATTTTTGGGCTGGTAGGCCAATTGTTGCAGCAGCCGGCGTGTAGCGGCGATTTCAGCGTGTTGCAGGGTGGCAACCTGATTGGCATACATCAGGGCTTGCTGCTCTTGTAGCTGCAGCATATTGCTGCGCTGTGCGAACAGCAACGCCAGGATCAGCAAAAGACCAGGCAGACTGAGTACTAGCATCAATCGGTAAAATCGCTGTTTTATTGATATTTCTTTAATAATAAACGCTCGCCTGGGTTTGAGGTGGCGGCATGATACAAGCGCAGGGCGCTTTAACCAACCCGTTTAAGCTAAATACTAGTCGAGAGTTATTAATTTTTCGGCCTTTTGGTAACACCACAGTGGCTAAAAATTTCATGAATGAAATATTCTCCAGTAATCAAAAAAGGGACGTTTTTGTGTGCAATGATCCCAGATTATTTGTCTGCCCACATTTTCCCACCGATTTCATGGAGTTCCGCAAAACCCGCGATTTTTCTGGCCTGTAGACGAGTTAAGCCGTGTGATCCAACTTGACAAAAAGGCTTGTCAAGCCCTAGACTGTCATCCTGTGGGAAAATGTGGGTTAGAGTGGATCAAATTGGATCAAAGATTAGCTTATCGTAACAGGCCAAGCGGGTAATTATGTTCCGCGGCGCAAACTCTCTGAGTCTCGATGACAAAGGGCGCTTTTCGATACCTACCCGGTATCGCCAACCGCTGTTGTCTGAAGAACAGGGAGCCGTGATCTGTACTATTGCGATCAATGAACCATGCCTGTGGCTTTATCCGTTGTCGGAGTGGCGCGAAATTGAATCCCGATTACAACGACTATCCAATACTAACCCCAGAGTCAGACGCTGGCAGCGCATGTTATTAGGACATGCGGAAGAGTATCAGCTGGACAAAAATGGCCGTATTCTGCTGGCGCCCACGTTGCGTGCTCATGCTGGTCTTGGCAAAAAGCTAATGCTGGTGGGATTGCTTAACAAATTTGAGATTTGGGACGAAGCTCGCTGGTATGAGCAAATGCAGGCCGATACCGAGATAGAGCGCAGTGGTGACGTGGAAGCGTGCCCTGAGCTGGACGACTTTTCTTTATAACTGGGGTGAAAACCAAATTTTATGGCGACAGAATGGCAACATATTTCAGTGCTGATGGCTGAAACGCTGGATGCATTGAATATCCAACCCGATGGTACCTATATCGACGGCACATTTGGCCGCGGGGGTCACTCGGGTGAAATACTGAAGCGGCTGAACGAGCAGGGTAAGTTACAGGCCATCGATCAGGATCCGCAAGCGATTGCGGCCGCTCAGAAATTTGCCGACGATCCGCGTTTTAGTATTGCCCATAATCGGTTCTCGCACATTGAGAGCGTTGCCCGTGAGGCCGGCCTGTTGGGTCAGGTCGATGGTATTTTGCTGGATATTGGTGTGTCGTCCCCTCAGCTGGATGACGCTGAACGTGGTTTTAGCTTTATGAAAGATGGTCCGCTGGACATGCGGATGAACCCGATGGCTGGCCGCAGTGCTGCGCAGTGGCTGGCGGAAGCTGAGCTGGAAGATATGGTGTTTGTGATCAAAAAATATGGCGAAGAAAAATTTGCCCGCCGGATTGCGACCAAGATCATTGAAACCCGTGAGCATACTGAGATCACTTCCACCAAACAGCTGGCAGAGTTAATCGATGAAGCGGTGCCGGTAAAAGACAAGTATAAGCATCCGGCAACACGTACCTTTCAGGCCATCCGTATTTACATCAACAGTGAGCTGGAAGAAATCCAGACGGCATTGCAAGCCGCACTGGCGGTACTGAAACCTGGGGGTCGCTTGGTTGTGATCTCGTTCCATTCTTTGGAAGATCGCATTGTTAAGCAGTTTATCAAGAAACAAAGCAAAGGGGAGGCTGTGCCGCGCGGTTTGCCACTGACAGACGCGCAGTTAAAACAAAACCTGACGTTGAAGGCCATAGGTAAAGCCATTAAACCCAGTCAGGCCGAAATTGATGCCAATCCGCGAGCACGTAGCTCGGTACTGAGAATTGCCGAGAAACTGTAATGAAAAAGCATCAGCGTCAGCCGAAGTTGTTCTTAGAGATGTGCCAGTTGTTACTGGCCAACAAGCTGACGTTTGTTCTGCTGGCTGTGACCTTAGGGTCGGCGCTTGCGGTGGTGCAGGTAACTCACCTGACTCGCCAACAGCTGATAGAACAGGACAGGTTATTACAAAAACGCGACGAGCTGGATCTGGAGTGGCGTTATTTGCTGGTTGAGGAAGAGTTTTACTCACAGCACGCGCGCATTGAAGAAGTGGCCAGAACTCAGTTACAAATGAAGCGGCCAACCAGTAAAGAAGAGCAGGTGATCGTATTACCATGAGCCCGGCGAAAAAGACCTCAGTCAATTTAATCAGCTGGCGCTTTGCGCTGGTCAGCGTGATGCTTGTGCTGGTGTTTGCCGCGCTGATCGCTCGTGCTGCCTATTTACAGGTGATTGAGCCCGATAAAGCCCGCTCGGAGAATGCTAAACGGACGGTCCGGGTTGAAACCGTGCGGGTGCAGCGCGGTATGATCTTCGACCGTAACGGGAAAGAGCTGGCAGTCAGTGTGCCTGTGGTCAGCGTCTATGCCGATCCTAAAGCGCTGGATAAGGCATTGTCGAAAAAAGTGCTGAGAAAAGCCCGGCGCAACGGTGAAGATACGCAAGCTTTGGCCGATAATGCGGCCGAACTGAGTGCCCGTAAACAGGCATTTTATCAAGATGAAGTACGCTGGCGCGAGCTGGCAGATGTGCTGCAGATTAAACAAGAAAAAATAGACAAACGCCTGCGCGATAATCCCAAGCGTCGTTTTGTTTATTTAAAGCGCCAGGTGACGCCCGCGGTTGCCAATTATATTCGTCAGATGCGCCTGCCTGGGATCCATTTGCTTGATGAATCTAAGCGTTATTACCCCAATGGTGAAGTGACAGCGCATGTGCTGGGTGTAACCAACATTGATGGTATTGGCATCGAAGGTATTGAAAAGCTCTATGATAAAGCGATGACGGGCACCGAAGGGCGCCGCACCATTCGTAAGGATGCGCAGGGGCGTGAGGTCCAGGTACTGGCAGAAGAAGAACGGGTAGAGCCGGAAGATGTGCACCTGAGTATCGATCTGCGGATCCAGGCTATCGCGTATCAGGCATTGAAATCGGCGGTATTGACCTATCAGGCAACATCGGGATCGGCCATGGTGGTCGATGTGCATAGCGGTGAGATCCTGGCGATGGTCAACAGTCCGAGCTTTAATCCCAATGATATGAGCGATGCAGCGCCCTATAAACGTCGCAACCGGGCCATTACCGACCTGTTTGAACCGGGGTCGACACTTAAACCTCTGGCTGTATTGGCGGGCCTGGACCATGGTGTTATCCAGGCAGACGACACCATAGATACCTATCCAGGCTGGATGCGCCTCAACGGAGGCCTGGTTAAGGACGAGCGCAATCACGGTGAAATGACACTGCGCGAAATTCTTAAAATTTCCAGTAACATGGGAGTAGCTAAAATCAGCCAGATGCTCCCAAAAGAGTATTTTGTTGGACTATATCAACAGGTTGGCTTTGGTGAAGACACCGGTACTATGATGATTGGCGAGAGTTCAGGCTTGTTCTATCCTAATCGCCGGTGGTCAGACTTTGAGATTGCGACCCTGTCTTATGGCTACGCTGTTTCTGTCAGTACCGCACAAGTGGCCAGGCTCTATGCGACGTTTGGCGCGGGGGGGATCTCCCGGCCGCTGACCATTATGAAGCAGGACGGACCGGTGCCTGGCGAGCGGCTGTTCCGTGAAGAAGACGCACTGGCAGTTGTTGAGATGATGGAGTCGGTCTTTGAAAAAGGGGGCACTGCATCCAATGTGATTGTTGATGGTTATCGGGCTGCTGCTAAAACTGGTACGTCGGAAAAGGCGATTGCCGGCGGGTATGGTGACGAGTACGTGGGTTATTTTGCCGGTGTTGCACCGGTCAGTGACCCTCGTCTTGCGGTGGTGGTTATGATCAATGAACCAGGTGGCGATGTTTATTACGGAGGTCATACGGCAGGACCTGTGTTTGCTGAGATAGTCTCTAATGCACTGAGAATTTTAAATGTGGCGCCGGACAAAGACCGCGTTGCTTATTTATCGAGGCCTGACAATGACACGTGACCTGAGCCAGGCACTGGCTTACATCGGGGTTTCATACCCAGCGACAGTGATTAATGAATTGCGCCTGGACAGCCGTGAAGTGGGTCCGGGCGATTGCTTTATTGCACTTCGCGGTCATCAGCAAGATGGCGGCTACTTTGTTGCAGCGGCGCTGAGTCGTGGTGCTGCATTGGTGTTGGCGGATGCAAACTGTGTTGTTGATGTAGAAGATACGCGTGTATTGCAGATCTCCGGGCTGGCAGCCAAAGTGGCTAAGCTGGCTGCGCTATTTTATGGTGAGCCCAGTCATGCCATGACTTTGGTGGGTGTGACGGGGACAAATGGTAAGTCCACCACAACGGCGATGATAGCGCACCTGGCCAGTGTATGTGGTTTGCCAGGTGCCGTGATTGGCACCCTAGGTTATGGTGCACCTGATTTGCTCACGCCGCTGAATAATACCACTCCGTCTCATGTGGATTTGCAACGTATTTTAAATGAGTTGCGTCACAGTTATCAGCTGGCTGCTATGGAGGTATCGTCCCATGGGCTCGTGCAGGGGAGGGTGGCCCAGTGTCAGTTTGATGTGGCAGTGTTTACCAATCTCAGTCGCGACCATCTTGATTACCACGGCACAATGGAAAATTATGCCGAGGCGAAACTACAACTATTTAGTCACTGTGAGCCGAATTTTGGGGTGGTTAATATTGATGATCCCTGGGCACAACGCTGGCTACAAGCGAGTAAAATCGCCAATCCGGTGGGTTTTGGTCGCAAGCCGGCTGATGATCAATTACATGAAACGTTACACCAGTTTGTATATTTTAGTGAGGCGCAATTTAACAGTCAGGGGATCCACTGCCGATTTCATACCAGCTGGGGTGACGCTGAGATCAGAACTCCCCTGTTTGGTGAATTTAACCTGTATAACCTGAGCGCAGCATTTGCAGTTTTACTGACTCAGGGGATCCCTTTAACGCAGTTGATTGAGGGGGCGGCGAAATTGCAGCCCGTGACTGGCCGCATGCAAGCTATTGAAGTGGCTGGAAAGCCAACGTGTGTGGTGGATTATGCCCATACACCAGATGCACTGGCACTGGCGCTGCAGGCACTGCAACAGCATGTTCCAGGCAAAGTGACCTGTGTGTTTGGCTGTGGTGGTGAGCGTGATAAAGGTAAGCGCGCGCTGATGGCGCAGGCGGCTGAACGGTATGCGGATACCGTGGTGATCACCAGTGATAACCCACGGGGGGAAGATCCTCTCGCCATTATTAACGACATTAAGGCTGGGCTCAGTAAGCCTGAGTATGCTCTTTGTCAGCCTGATAGGGCAACTGCCATACGCGAGGCAATTCAGGGGGCTGATCAACACAGCGTGATCCTGATTGCCGGCAAAGGGCATGAGGACTATCAGATCATAGGTAACCAACGCCTGGCTTTTAGTGATATTAGCTGGGCTCAGACAATATTATCAGGGGAAAGTGCATGATCAAGATGGATCTCTCTTGGCTTGCGGATGTACTGAACGCCCCTTTTGACGGGCAAAACCGCAGTGTTTCAAATGTAAATACAGATACACGTACAATTAGCGAAAACGAAGTGTTTCTGGCACTCAAAGGGCCAAATTTTGATGGCCATAAGTTTGTTGCTCAAGCGCAACAAAAAGGCGCGATTGCCGCCATTGTGGACCATCCAGTCGACGTTGATATTCCTCAGCTGGTTGTAAAAGATACCAGGCTTGCGCTGGGACAACTTGGCCAGGCTGTTATACGCCAAGTGTCGCCAAAAACTCTGGCGATTACTGGCAGTGTGGGCAAGACCACGGTTAAAGAAATGTCGGCGGCTATTCTTTCCCGTCTGGGCAAAGTGCTGGCCACGGCCGGAAATTTCAACAATGACATTGGCGTACCATTGACCTTATTACGACTCAGTGAAGACGATGAGTTTGCGGTCATTGAATTGGGTGCAAACCATATAGGTGAGATAGCTTATACCAGCGATCTGGTCAATCCTGATGTGGCTGTGGTGTGTAATGTTGCACCAGCACATATCGAAGGTTTCGGCTCAATAGAAGGGGTTGGTCAGGCGAAAGGGGAAATTTTCTCCGGGCTCAAAGACAACGGCGTCGCTGTGTTGAACTGCGACTGTCGCTTTGCGCCAATGTGGGAACAAACTCTGACCACTCAGCGTATCAGTCGTTTCTCAATGGAACAACAGCTTGATCTGTGGGTAGAGGATATCAATCTGGATACATTGGGCCGCGCTACCTTTTCACTGTGTCAGGGGACGCAACACGTTACTATCACACTCCCATTACCTGGTGAACACAATGTGATGAATGCCTTGATTGCGGCATCTTGTACCCTGCAGTTGGGTGCGACGCTGGAAGATGTCAAAGTGGCATTGGAAAATATGGCAGAGGTCAAAGGTCGGGTTAATCTGATCGAAGTGTCAGATACGCTGCGGGTAATAGATGATAGCTACAACGCTAATGTTCGATCGGTAAAGGCTGCCATAGACTTGCTAGCAAGTATGCCAGGCTATCGGGTGTTTGCGCTGGGTGATATGAGCGAGCTGGGCGAAGAGGCGCGGCAATATCATGAAGAAGTGGGCGAATATGCTAAAGAAAAAGGCATTGAAGCGCTGTTTTCTTTAGGGGTGTTGAGCCGCTATGCCAGCGATGTGTTTGAAACTGCGAATCGTCACTTTTCTCAGCGAGAGCATATGCTACTGGCAATTCAGCAATTACTGGCGCAGCGCGATGACATCTGCACTGTGGTGGTGAAGGGGTCGCGCAGTGCACGTATGGAGCTACTGGTCGCTGATCTGGTTGAGGCTTCAAAAGTGAAAAACAACGATGCTGATAGTGAAGAGGAAAAACCATGTTAGCCTGGTTAGCAGAATATCTGACGCAGTACTATAGCGGCTTTAACGTTTTCTCTTATCTGACATTACGCGCGATCCTGGGGATCCTGACTGCGTTAATGATCTCTTTGTATTTCGGACCTAAATTGATCCGAAGCTTACAGAGAATGCAAATTGGCCAGACTGTTAGAGACGACGGTCCGGAATCACATTTATCTAAGTCAGGTACTCCCACCATGGGTGGGTTATTGATTTTAGGTGCTATTTTTGCCAGTACGCTCCTGTGGGGCGACTTAGGCAACAAATACGTCTGGGTCACCTTATTTGTGATTGGTTCATTGGGTGTCGTTGGGTTTGTTGACGATTATCGTAAAGTGATACGCAAAGACAGTAAGGGCCTGATAGCCAGATGGAAGTATTTCTGGCAGTCCGTGATTGCGATTTCCGTAGCTGCGTTCATTTATTTCACTTCTACGGACCCGTCTGAAACGGTGCTGGTGGTGCCCTTTTTCAAAGATGTACTCCCTCAGCTTGGGCTGTTTTATCTGGTGATGAGCTATTTCGTGCTGGTGGGAACGTCCAATGCGGTGAACTTGACCGATGGGCTCGATGGTCTGGCCATTGTGCCGACCATTTTAGTGGCATCCGCCCTTGCCATTATCGCTTATGTCACCGGTAATGCCGTGTTTGCAAATTATCTCCACATTCCTCATATAGCCTCTGCCAGTGAACTGGTGGTGGTCTGTACGGCGATTGTTGGCGCTGGGCTAGGGTTTTTGTGGTTCAACACCTACCCGGCACAAGTCTTTATGGGTGATGTCGGCTCGCTGGCGTTAGGTGGCGCACTAGGTATCATCGCCATTTTGGTGCGTCAGGAGTTGGTGCTGGTCATTATGGGTGGTGTATTTGTGATGGAAGCCTTGTCGGTGATTTTACAAGTGGGCTCCTACAAGCTGCGTGGACAGCGGATTTTCCGAATGGCCCCGATCCACCATCATTATGAACTAAAAGGCTGGCCGGAGCCCAGGGTGATTGTGCGATTTTGGATTATCTCAATCATATTAGTGCTGGCGGGGCTGGCAACCTTAAAGATCCGCTAAAGCAGTACACTAAGGTGTTGATATGGGTTATTTAGAAACCTTAAAAAATAAACACATTACTGTGCTCGGACTGGGTGTAACCGGTCTGGGCATTGTGCGCTTTTTGGTGCGCCACGGTATTACGCCTAAAGTTGTTGACTCTCGACCTGTGCCGCCAGGGGCAGACTGGATGAACCATAATCTGCCAGAATGTGAAGCGGTATTTGGCCCGCTTGCTGAGGCTGCACTGAGTGCCACCGATCTGGTTGTGATCAGTCCTGGTGTGCCGTTATACGAGACCTGCGTTGCTCACGCTATCGCCGCTGGCGTCGAAGTGATCGGCGACGTGGAGTTATTTGCACGGCTGAATGAAAAGCCAGTGATTGCCGTGACTGGCTCAAATGGTAAATCTACCGTTGTGAGTCTGGCTGCTGAAGTGTGTCAGCAAGCTGGTCTGAAGGTCGGGTTAGGTGGCAATATTGGTACATCTGTGCTTGACCTGCTGGAGCAGGACTTTGATGTATTTGTATTGGAGCTGTCGAGCTTTCAGCTGGAAACGACGCACAGTTTGCACTGTCTGAGTGCAATGATCCTTAATATTACCGAAGATCACATGGACAGATACCCGGACTTTGCTGCGTATTGCAAAGCAAAGTTGCGTATCTATCAGCAGGTCGATTGTCTGGTCTATAACGCTGAAGATTCGCGGACGTTTGTGCCCCATGACAACGCGTTGAGTGTCGCGCTTGAGCAGGCTGACTGTTGTTTAATACAAGAAGGTGGGCAGACTTACTTTGCATTACATGGCAAAAAGCTTTGTCCGACAGAGGTGCTGGCAATGCCAGGCAGACACAACCAGTTTAATGCATTGGCTGTGATCGCATTATTATCTCCTCTGGGGCTACCTGATAGCGCGTTCACTTCAGCCTTTGGTACTTTCAAAGGGCTGCCACATCGCTGCCAGCTGGTTGCTGATGTACAGGGCGTACGTTATTTTAATGATTCCAAAGCAACCAATGTGGGTGCGACTGTCGCGGCCCTGGAAAGTTTGGCTGGTGAACAAGGCCAGATACTGTTGATTGTGGGGGGGGACGCTAAAGGGGCTGATCTGTCGCCACTCAAAGCCCCCCTACAGCACTACTGTAAAACGATTTTTTGTTTTGGTAAGGATGGCGCTGACTTTATGCCATTACACCCTCGCAGCCAAATGGTCAGCAATCTGAGTGAAGCGGTGGCGCTGGCTGCTCAGCAGGCAACGGCCGGAGATCTGGTATTACTGGCACCAGCTTGTGCCAGCATTGACATGTATGCCAACTATATGGCCCGTGGTGAAGAGTTCTGTCGATTAGTTGAGGGGCAGACATGCTGAGTATGACCGCACTGCGACACAACTTCACCCCAACCTCTTCGGATTCGTTGTTCGATGTACCGTTGCTGTACGCCATGTTGTGCCTGGTTGGGATTGGGTTTGTAATGGTGACCAGTGCATCTATGCCGGTGGCTGAGCGCTTGTATGATAATCCGTACCACATTGTTACGCGCCACAGCATGTTCCTGGTAATGGCAATGGTGTTGTTCTGGCTGAGCACCACAGTGCCCATGACCTGGTGGAAGCGATTTAATCCATATTTACTCTTACTGGGTTTGGTACTGTTGGCCGTTGTGCTGGTTGTGGGACGCGAAGTGAATGGATCAAAGCGCTGGTTGCCCGTTGGCCCAATCGGTTTTCAGGTTGCTGAAGCCGCGAAACTGTTTTTCTTTAGTTATATTGCCGGCTATTTGGTCCGTAAACGGGATGAAGTACAGGAAAACCTCAAAGGGTTTGCAAAACCCATTATTGTGTTTGCTGTGTATGCTTTTTTGATCCTGATGCAGCCCGACCTGGGGACTGTTGTGGTGATGTTTGTCACCACCGTCGGGCTGTTGTTTTTGGCCGGTGCAAAACTTTGGCAGTTTTTTGCTCTGATGCTGACCGGTGTGTTACTGGTGGTGATGTTGATCATTTTTGAACCCTATCGTATGGCGCGTGTGGTTGGTTTCCTTGAACCCTGGGAAGACCCCTTTGGTAAAGGCTATCAGTTAGTGCAATCACTGATGGCCTATGGCCAGGGGGGCTGGTTTGGTCAGGGGTTGGGTAACAGCGTTCAGAAGTTACAGTATTTACCGGAAGCACATAACGACTTTATCTTTGCCGTGGTCGCTGAAGAACTCGGGTTTATCGGCGTATTTTGTGTTTTGATGACGCTGGCCACACTGGTCTTCAGAGCTCTGCTCATCGGGCAAAAAGCACTCAAAGCAGGTAAAGAATACGAAGGCTATTTAGCGCTTGGTATTGGGATCTGGTTTGCGTTCCAGACCGTGGTTAATGTCGGTGCCAGTGCGGGTATGCTACCAACCAAAGGGCTGACTTTGCCCTTCATCTCCTATGGAGGCTCGAGCTTATTGATCATGACCATTGCAGCTGGTTTGTTACAGCGCATTGACTTTGAGACTAAGCTGTCGACGCGTCAGGCAACCTCGCGCGGAGGTAAAAAATGACCAAACGATTACTGGTGGTCGCTGGTGGAACTGGCGGACATATTTTCCCGGGAATTGCGGTGGCCAAAGCTCTTGAGGCACAGGGCTGGCAAGTATCCTGGATCGGCACCGCAGATCGGATGGAGGCGCAAGTGGTACCTGCGCATGGGATTGACATCGATTTTGTTAATGTCAAAGGCGTGCGTGGTAATGGCATTAAACGTTTGCTCACTGCCCCGTTAATGGTGCTTAAAGCTGTGTTTGCAGCTAAGGCGATTATTCGCAACCGCCGCCCGGATGTGATTCTTGCAATGGGAGGCTATGTGACCGGACCTGTTGGCCTTGCTGCCAAGTTGGCTGGGGTCCCTTTGGTGATCCATGAGCAAAATGCAGTGGCCGGACTGAGCAATAAATTGCTGGCACGTATTGCAAGCAGAGTATTGGCTGCATTTCCCCACGCTTTTGCCGAGCGCAGCCATGAGGTTGTCGGTAATCCTGTACGCTCAGGCGTGGCTCAGATAAGTCCAAAGCGACCAGGTCAGGCTGTCAACGTGTTAGTGGTGGGCGGCTCTTTGGGGGCTAAGGTGTTGAATGATACAGTGCCTGAGGCTATGGCGCTGCTTATTGAGGCGACATCGTGTGATTTACAAGTCTGGCATCAAAGTGGCAGGGGGAATGATACCGGCCTTGAGGCTGACTATCAGCGCTGTGGCCTGCAGGCCAAAGTAGCAGAGTTTATTGATGACATGGACCAGGCCTATGATTGGGCCGATGTGGTGGTGTGTCGCGCAGGTGCTTTGACTGTCAGTGAGATCGCGGCCGCGGGCAAAATGGCGGTGTTTGTGCCTTTGCCTCATGCCGTTGATGACCATCAGACTGCTAATGCGCGTTTCTTAGTGGATGAGTCGGCGGCCTTGTTGATCCCGCAGTCTGACTTATCTGCACAGCATTTATGTGACACTTTGGTACCTTATTGTCGTGACCATGCCCTGATCTGGGAAAAAGCGAATAAAGCAAAAGCCTGCGCTCAGCTGTCTGCAACTCAGTCAGTCGCAGCGATTTGCGAAGAAGTAACGAATTAAAAGAGATAACAGTGAAAGAAATTAACAGACGCAGAGCCATGAGGCGCATTAATACCATCCACTTCATCGGAATTGGTGGCGCTGGTATGGGCGGTATTGCGGAGGTATTGGCCTTTGAAGGGTACCGAATTACGGGTTCTGACATTGCTCAGAATGCGATGACGGAGCGTCTTATTCGTGCTGGGGCTGAAGTCTTTATTGGCCATGATGAGAATAATATTAAGGATGCTGATGTCGTGGTGGTCTCCAGTGCTATCGATACCAGCAACCCTGAGATCCAGGCAGCCAAGCGTGCCCGGGTGCCAGTTGTTCGCCGTGCGGAGATGTTGGCTGAATTGATGCGTTTTCGTCATGGTATTGCGGTGGCGGGCACACATGGTAAAACCACAACGACCAGTTTAATTGCCAGTATTTTTGCTGAAGCCAGGTTAGATCCAACCTTTATTATTGGCGGCTTGCTTAACAGTGCTGGGAGTAATGCGAAGGTTGGGAGTAGCGATTACCTAATCGCAGAGGCGGACGAAAGTGATGCATCATTCCTGCATTTGCAGCCCATGGTCTCGGTGATCACGAACATCGAAGCGGATCATATGGATACGTATGATGGTGATTTCGAAAAGATGAAAGACACCTATGTCGAATTTATACATAACTTGCCGTTCTATGGCCTGGCGGTGGTGTGTACTGACTCGGAGGTAGCCAAAGAGCTATTGCCACGGTTCGCCAGACCTGCAATTACCTATGGGGAAAATCCCGAGGCGGATTACCGTATGGTGGACTTTGAACAAACGCAGAGTCGCAGCTGTTTTAAAGTGGTACATAAATCTGGTGAGCAGATCGAGGTAACGTTGAGCATGCCCGGTAAGCACAATGCACTGAATGCCACTGCGGCCATTGCGGTGGCAAAAGATCATGAGATTGGCAATGAAGCGATTCTTGCTGCTCTGGATAAATTTGCAGGGATTGGACGCCGCTTCCAGCACTATGGCTCGTTCCAAAATGAACGTGGTGAAGTGATGTTGGTAGATGACTATGGTCATCACCCGTCGGAAGTGGCTGTGACGATCCGTGCAGCTCGTGCAGGCTGGCCCGACAAACGTCTGGTTATGTTGTATCAACCGCACCGTTATACCCGTACCCGTGACCTTTATGAAGACTTTGTGAAAGTGCTCAGCGAAGTCGATCAGTTGTTGTTGTTAGATGTGTATAGTGCGGGGGAAAGCCCCATTGTCGGGGCTGACAGTAAGAGTTTATGTCGTAGCTTGAGGCAGCGCGGTGTGGAGCCAATCCATGTTGTGGATGGCCAGGACTTAAAAGCGGTTCTGGCAGATGTATTACGCGATAACGATCTGGTGATCACTCAGGGGGCTGGGAATATTGGGCAAATCGTAAAACAACTGGCAGCAACAGAGTTGTCGGTCGAAAAGCTGAAGCAAGGTGTATTATGAGTAAGTTTGGCAAAGTCGCGGTGTTGCTGGGTGGCTTGTCTGCTGAGCGAGAAGTGTCATTAAAGTCGGGTCAGGCAATTATCAACGCTCTGGAAGAAGCGGGCATTGATGTGGTGCCATTTGATCCGGCTGAGCGTAATTTGTGGGAACTAAAAAGCCTGCAAGTTGATCGGGTATTTATTGCCTTGCATGGTCGTGGTGGTGAAGATGGTACTGTGCAGGGGGCGCTTGAGTTTATGGGCTTGCCTTATACCGGTAGCGGTGTGTTGGGCAGTGCATTAGCGATGGATAAGGTCCGCTGCAAACAATTGTTTGAGTCTGCCAAGCTGAGTACGGCTCGTTATTGTGTGGTCACAGCGACTCAGGAAATTGATACCACGGCACTGATGGCCAAATTCGGCAAAGTCATGGTTAAACCCAGTCATGAAGGTTCCAGCATCGGCATGACTCAGGCGACGTCGGCGCAGGAGCTACAAGCCGCGCTCAACGAAGCATTTAAATACGATGATGAAATTTTGATTGAACAATGGATTGAGGGCCGCGAGTTTACCGTCGCCATGCTTGGGGAAGATGCGTTACCAGTGATAGAAATGCGCACGCCTCGTGGGTTCTATGATTATCAGGCTAAGTATCAGGTCAACAGTACGGAGTACTATTGTCCGGCAGACATCAATACCGCTTACACTGAGCAGTTACAGGTGATGGCTAAACATGCTTTCGAGTTGGTGGGCGCAACTGGTTGGGGCCGAGTGGATGCGATGCAAGATGGCAATGGCCAGTTTTATCTTCTTGAAGTGAATACGGTCCCCGGTATGACAGAGAAATCACTGGTGCCGATGGCCGCGAAGCAAAATGGGTTGTCATTTAAGCAATTAGTTATTCGCATTTTGGAGCAAACCCTTTAATATGCGTGCTCTTTTGGGAAAAATCGTCGCGTTAAGGCAAAGCATCAACTGGTCTTTGCTGTTTGGTGTCGGCTTTTTCCTGATAGTGCTTATTGGTCTGATGCAAAGTGGGTTGTGGATCCGAGACTGGTTGACTCAGCACAGAGACACTCAAATTAAGACGCTGACGGTGCTTGGTCAGCCCTATTACACAGCCGAAAATGACATCGTCCTGGCGATTCGCAAAACGGATCTGTCGAGTTTTTTTGAACTGGATGTCAAGGCGGTACACGATGCTGTGCAAGCGTTACCTTGGGTAGCCACTGTCTCAGTCAGGAAGCAGTGGCCAGATGCTTTGCAGGTATATGTAGTGGAGCATCAACCAGTAGCGTATTGGAACAGTGACCTGTTATTAAATCATGCTGGTGGCGTATTTCAGGCTAACAGCACACGACTGCCAGAGACTTTGCCCGAGCTGTATGGTCCGGAAGGCAGTGAAGTGGAAGCCTGGCAGACGTTTTTACAATTAAAAGAAATGCTGGCTGTCAATCAGTTTAATTTGGTCAGCCTGGCACTCTCTGAGCGTTTTGCCTGGCAGCTATGGTTGGATAATGGCATACGGCTTAACCTCGGTCGGGAAGACAAAGCACAGCGTGTGCAACGATTTATAGATGTTTATCCGAGGCTGGAAAAGCCTGAGGGAGCTCAGGTCGATGTGATTGACCTGAGGTATGATACGGGACTGGCGGTTAGCTGGAAGTTCAGCCAGAACGAAGACAATAAAGATAAGAGTAAAGCATGACCAAGTCGGCAGAGAGAAACTTAGTGATTGGACTGGATGTGGGCACCTCCAAGGTGGTCGCAACGGTTGGGGAGATCACCGCAGACAACCAGTTGAGTATTGTAGGTGTCGGGAATCAGGTTGCCCATGGCATGGATAAGGGTGGCGTGAATGACTTGAACCTGGTGTCTGACTCCATCAAGCGGGCCGTTGATGAAGCCGAGTTGATGGCTGATTGTCGAATTAGTTCAGTATATTTGGGGATTTCGGGTAAACACATTCAGTGCCAGAACGAAAGTGGTGTGGTTGCGATTAACAATAACGCGGAAATTACCGATGACGACATTGCCAATGTGATCCACATTGCACGTTCAGTGCCTATGTCAGCTGAACGTAAGATGTTGCACTCACTGCCTCAGGAATACAGTGTGGACATGCAAGAAGGCATTAAAAACCCACTGGGTATGAGTGGAGTGAGAATGGAAGCTAAGGCGCACATCATTACCTGCTCAAATGACATGGCAAAAAACATCGAGAAATGCGTCGAGCGTTGTGGTTTACAAGTCGACCAGCTGACCTTTACGGCACTGGCATCCTGCTACTCTGTACTTACTGAAGATGAGAAAGAGCTGGGCGTGGCAGTGGTGGATATTGGTGGTGGTACCATGGACATTGCTATCTATGTTAATGGCGCACTGCGTCATACTGCCGTGATCCCGGTCGCTGGTAACCAGGTGACTGGAGACATTGCAAAAATTTTCCGCACCCCTATTTCTCACGCGGAATCGCTGAAGGTACAATATGCCTATGCCAGTAGCCAGATGGCCAGCAACGAAGAAACGATTGAAGTACCCAGCGTAGGGGGGCGACCTGCGCGAATTATGTCTCGGCATACCTTATCTGAGGTCGTCGAGCCCAGATTTCGAGAGCTGTTTGAGCTGGTGCTTGAAGAGATCCGACGTTCTGGATTTGAAGATCAGATTGCCGCAGGGATCGTACTGACCGGCGGCAGTGCAAAAATGAAAGGTGCATTGGAAGTGGCAGAAGATATCTTCCAGATGCCCGTTCGTGTTGGTAAGCCTGTAGGGATAACAGGGTTAACCGATTATGTTGATGATCCGGCATACGCAACAGCGGTAGGTTTGTTACAATACGGCCGTACGCTGCAAGTCAAGAATGCACACAGGACAAAAGCGGATGCCGAAGATGGTTGGTGGAACCGGATCACTAAGTGGTTCCAAGGCGAGTTTTAAGCTCAAGTCGGAGAGTGAAGATGTTTGATATTATGGAACAACACGGCGAAGAAGCCGTTATTAAAGTCATCGGCGTTGGTGGCGGCGGCGGTAATGCCGTAGAACACATGGTAAAGCAGGAAATTGAAGGCGTTCGCTTCATTGTGGCGAACACGGATGCGCAGGCACTGCGTAAGTCGTCAGCCGATGTGACTGTGCAGCTGGGGACTCAGATCACACAAGGTCTGGGTGCCGGTGCGAATCCTGAAGTAGGTCGCAGCGCAGCAGAAGAAGATGTTGAGGCTATCAAAGCCAGCCTGGAAGGAGCCGATATGGTGTTTATCGCTGCCGGTATGGGTGGCGGAACAGGCACAGGCGCAGCACCCGTTGTGGCACGTGTTGCCAAAGAGCTCGGTATCCTGACTGTCGCTGTTGTAACGCGTCCTTTCGACCTGGAAGGCAAGAAGCGTATGGCTGCTGCCGATCAAGGCATAGGTGAGTTGTCAGAAATTGTAGATTCACTCATCACAATTCCTAACAACAAGTTACTTAAAGTTTTGGGTAAAGGCACTACATTATTAGATGCCTTCGCTAAAGCGAATGACGTATTGTACGGCGCGGTGCAGGGCATTGCTGAGCTAATTACACGTTCAGGTTTGATCAATGTGGACTTCGCGGACGTACGTACGGTTATGTCTGCGATGGGTACTGCAATGATGGGCACCGCTGCGGCCAGTGGTCCAGATCGGGCACAGGAAGCGGCTGAAGCTGCGATTTCCAGCCCACTGCTTGAGGATGTTGATTTAACGGGCGCTAAAGGCATCTTGGTTAACATCACCGCAGGTATGGACATCACAATCGAAGAATTTGAGATTGTGGGGAACCATGTGAAAGCATTGGCGTCTGAAAATGCAACAGTAGTTGTGGGTGCGGTTATCGACCCTGAAATGAGCGAAGAGCTGCGTGTGACTGTGGTTGCTACTGGACTCGGTGGTGAGCGCAAGCCACAATTTGGCATTGTTGATAATGGCCTGAAAAAGGCGGTTGGCTCTGACAGCGAAGGTGGCAAAGGACAAAGTATGTTTGTGCCAAGTTTTACGCAAACAGCCAGTGAAGGCAATGAGCCTGAGCAAGGTAGTACTGCACCATCTGAGCCTAAATCGACGAGTGCACCTGCATCTTCGAATAGCGCTGGTGGCAAGGAAAAAGGGGATTACTTTGATATCCCTGCGTTTTTACGCAAACAATCTGACTAAGGTCAGGTTAAAAAACAAACGATTGGCAGCTGGTTCTATCTGTGATAGAATTTGCGGTCTATTTATTCATTAACCAGTCAGAAGCGGACGAACCTATGATAAAACAACGAACGATTGCTGAAGTCGTTAAAGCCACAGGTGTAGGATTACACAAAGGTGAAAAGGTCACGATCACTCTCCGACCTGCGAGCGTAAATACGGGGATCGTATTTCGTCGCGTAGATCTCGACCCGGTTGTCGATTTTGAAACAACCCCTGAAGCTGTGGGCGACACGCAATTGTGTACTTGTTTAACCAACAAAGATGGTGTTCGTTTGTCAACAACGGAGCATCTTATTGCTGCTGTTGCTGCATTGGGAATTGATAACCTGATCGTTGAGCTGGATAGTGCAGAAGTACCAATTATGGACGGTAGTGCATTACCTTTCATTTACTTGCTGCAAAAAGGTGGGATTGCAGAGCAGAATCAGGCGAAGCGCTTTATTCGTATCAAAGAAAAAGTGCGCGTGGAAGACGGCGATAAGTGGGCAGAAATTGAACCTTACGATGGCTTTCATATTGATTTTGAAATTGCGTTTAATCACCCGGCTATTAATGCCAGCCGCCAACGTATTGGCCTGGACATCACAGCGCAAAGCTTTACTGAAGAGATCAGTCGAGCGCGTACTTTTGGTTTTATGAAAGACATCGAGTACATGCATGCCAACAACCTTGCGTTAGGCGGCAGCATGGATAATGCGGTAGTTTTGGATGAATTCAAAGTGCTGAATCCGAACGGGTTACGCTATAAAGATGAGTTTGTTAAGCATAAAATCCTGGACTGTGTTGGTGATATGTTTATGGCAGGGCACAATATCTTAGGTAAGATTACGTGTTTTAAATCAGGACACGGTCTGAACAACAAGTTATTGCGTCAGGTTATGGCGACAGAATCTGCTTGGGAATGGGCAACATTCGACGAGCCAGTGACCATGCCGGCACCAGGCATGGAAGTGGATTCGACTCTAGCCACTGCCTGAATCGCAAATTAAGTTAAGAAAATGACGCTCTTTAGCGTCATTTTTTTTGTCCGCCATGTTTAGCAAGGCGCAGTAATTTTTCCTTTAATCCGGCTGGAGCAAGCTCGGCAAGCGCCATTAAATCGTCTGCTGTTTGTGCACTCATGTGCCGGCCAGTATACGTTTTCTGTGGTGCTTTTACCTGGTTCACAGGCTGAGTCAGGCGCTGTTGTGCTTCGGGATTTGTGCCTATTTTCACTTGACAACAATCGTGCAAACCTGCTGCTCGAAAACTGCTCAGGATCTCCATTTTCAGGTAATTTAATCGGGTTGCTAAGGTCGCTGATGCGGCTTCAACGTATAGGGTCCCATCTTGATAGTTGGCAACACGGCATTTTTTACTTAGCACGGGGCCCAGCGCATTGTGCAGGGGCTGTTGTAATTCAGCGATGCCTTGTGCTTTTTGCACATAACCATGCAGTTTATCCGACCAGCTGCCGGCTAACTCGTCCAGGGGTTTCGGATCAAATCGGTTTTTACTCATAGTAATAACTCACTAGCGTGTACCTTACAGGCAATCGGCCACTTCCCTTTAAGTATAACGCGTGCGCGTCATTACAGATAGCACAATGCGTTTGTGGTGACGGTTGAAATACGCAGGCATAGCCCACATAGATAGGGTTAGTACCTCGAAAACTGTGTCTCTTTTCTTTTTCTGGAAGCCGATAATGCGGCATTGCCGGTGTGTCATGAGATGGTTTGGGTGTGTTTCGCCTGACTTGTATGGTTAAATAGGAACAGATTACTTTTTGATGGTTTGCAGACGCGCATAGTCTGGTATGATAGGGCACAAATTTAACTCGGCACACAGCAAGGTCCGACTTTGTCGCCAACAGGACGAGCGAGCGTGATAACCGCGTTACCCAAGTAGGTGCTCGCAAATAGATGAGTGAAATGGTTTAAACATGATAACGAAAATTTTTACCAAGATTTTTGGTAGCCGCAACGACCGAATGATTAAAAATCTGAGAAAAACGGTCGCCCTGATAAACGCCCTAGAAGAACAATACAAGGCGCTGTCAGACGAACAACTGCAAGCTAAAACCGCGGAATTCAGACAAAGATTTGAGCAAGGTGCTAACCTGGACGACATGCTTCCTGAAGCCTTTGCGACGGTGCGAGAAGCCTCTAAACGGGTATTTGGCATGCGTCACTTTGACGTGCAAATGATCGGTGGTATCGTGCTGCACCAGGGTCGAATTTCTGAAATGCGTACAGGTGAAGGTAAAACACTCACCGCGACACTGCCTGCCTATTTAAATGGTTTGACGGGCAAAGGCGTACATGTCATTACTGTGAACGACTATCTGGCCAAACGTGATGCTGAGAATAACCGTCCATTATTTGAGTTTCTGGGCCTGACAGTTGGCTGTAATGTGCCGGGTATGATGCCTGCTCAGAAAAAAGAAGCATACGCGGCGGATATTACCTACGGTACCAACAATGAATTCGGTTTTGATTATCTGCGCGACAATATGGCGTTTAGCATTGAAGAGCGCGTTCAGCGCCCATTGCACTACGCCGTTGTGGATGAAGTTGACTCCATCCTGATCGATGAAGCGCGTACACCCTTGATTATTTCTGGTCCGGCAGAAGACAGCTCTGAGCTATACACTAAGATCAATACAATCGTGCCTGAACTGACCTTACAGGAAAAGGAAGATGAAGAAGGTGTCGAAGGTGATGGTGATTTCACATTAGACGAAAAGAGCAAGCAGGTACATTTAACCGAGCGTGGTCAGGTTAAAGTTGAAGAGTTATTGGTTAAAAATGGCCTGATTGAAGAAGGCGACTCGCTGTATTCAGCAGGTAACATTACGTTGCTTAGCCATGTCTATGCGGCGTTGCGTGCACACAAACTGTATCAAAAAGATGTCGACTATGTTGTAAAAGATAATGAAGTCATCATTGTTGATGAACACACAGGTCGTACGATGGAAGGACGTCGCTGGTCTGAAGGCTTGCACCAGGCGGTGGAAGCAAAAGAGAATGTGCGTATCCAGAATGAAAACCAAACGTTGGCTTCCATTACCTTCCAGAACTATTTCCGTTTATATGACAAACTGGCGGGGATGACGGGTACCGCTGATACAGAAGCGTTTGAATTCCAGTCCATCTATGGATTGGATACGGTGGTTATCCCAACCAACAAGCCAATGATCCGTGATGATCGTGCTGATCTGGTTTATCTAACTCAGGATGAAAAGTTCGAAGCAATTCTGACCGATATTCGCGATTGTCAGAAGCGTGGTCAACCTGTCCTGGTTGGTACCATTTCCATCGAAAGCTCTGAATACCTGTCGCACTTCCTGCGTAAGGAAAAAATTGAGCACAATGTCCTGAATGCGAAATTCCACGCACAGGAAGCTGATATCATTGCAGATGCGGGTTTACCGGGTACCGTGACGATTGCAACCAACATGGCTGGCCGGGGGACGGACATCATGCTGGGTGGTAACTGGCAGAATGACGTGTCCAAGCTGGAAAACCCAAGCGATTCGCAGATTGACGACATAAAGGCACAGTGGCAGAAGCGACATGACGCTGTTCTGGAAGCGGGGGGTCTGCACATTATCGGTACTGAGCGTCATGAATCTCGCCGTATCGATAACCAGCTACGTGGTCGTTCTGGTCGTCAGGGGGATGCGGGCTCAAGTCGTTTCTACCTGTCAATGGACGATGCATTGATGCGTATTTTTGCCGGTGAGCGTATGACCAACATGATGCGCAAACTGGGCATGCAACGTGGTGAAGCGATTGAGCATCCTTGGGTTAACCGTGCGATTGAAAATGCGCAGCGCAAAGTCGAAGCACGTAACTTTGATATTCGTAAACAGCTGCTTGAGTACGATGATGTTGCCAATGACCAGCGTCGAGTGGTGTATGAGCAACGCAATGAGCTGCTGGAAGAAGGTGATATTTCTGAAACGATTTCAGCTATCCGGGGTGATGTCATCAATAGCGCGATTGATCAGTATATTCCGCCGCAGAGCCTGGCTGAAATGTGGGATATTCCGGGCCTTGAAGAACGCCTGAAGAATGACTTTATGGTTGAGCTACCGATTGCGCAATGGCTTGAGGAAGACAACAAGCTGTACGAAGAGCGTTTACGCGAGCGTATCGGCGAAGAAATTGATGCCTCATATAAGCAAAAAGAAGAGATGGTTGGTGCACAGGTACTGCGTCAGTTTGAAAAGGCTGTGATGCTACAAAGCCTGGATCAGCACTGGAAAGACCATCTTGCGGCAATGGACCATTTACGTCAGGGCATCCACTTACGTGGTTATGCACAGAAAAACCCGAAACAGGAATACAAGCGCGAGTCGTTTGAATTGTTCTCTGAAATGCTCGAAAACCTTAAGGTTGACGTGGTCGGAGTATTAAGCAAAGTGCAGGTGCGTGCTGAAGAGGATGTTGAGAAAGTTGAAGAGCAGCATCGTCGTAGCGAGCAGGCTCCACGTCAGTATCAGCATGAAGAGTCTGAGCCTGTGGGCGGTGAAGCACCACAAGGTGCTGCGGTCGCTGCACGCACTGAGCCTAAAGTTGGACGTAACGAACCGTGCCCATGTAAATCGGGTAAAAAGTACAAACAGTGTTGCGGTAAGCTGAAATAAGCTTGCAGAAACCCTATGAAAAAGCGACCTAGAGTCGCTTTTTTTATCTCAGAAAAACAGAATATTTGAGTTAGATATGACAAAGAAAATTGTGAATGTAGCGGTCGGTGTCATCATTCGGGATGCACAGTTTTTTGTATGTAAACGCGCGAAAGAACAGCACCAGGGTGGGCTATGGGAGTTCCCGGGTGGAAAGATTGAAGCGCAGGAGACGGTAACTCAAGCTTTAGCCAGAGAGTTAAAAGAAGAAATTGGTATTGATGTGCATAGTTCTGAACATTTACTCGTGATTGAGCATGACTATGGCGATAAACAGGTTAAACTGGAAGTGCATAAGGTCGAAGATTTTTCGGGACACGCAGTGGGTCTGGAAGGGCAACCCAGTCAGTGGGTAAACTGGAATGAGCTCAATCAATTGGCTTTTCCAGCAGCCAATGTGGCGATCCTTGAAGCGCTGGCACAACAGTATGGCGTGGATCAGTAACAACGGTCGTTGAGCAAATTTGATGTTAAGGGTATAAAGATGAAGAATATAACAGTCACTGCTGCCGCGGTTGCACTTGCACTAGGTCTGACAGCTTGTAGCGAGCCTGTGAAAACCGAATCGCAATCAGAAGTTACTCAAGCTGAGAGTAAGCTAAACTCAGGGATCGCGTTGAATAATATTGACAGTGCCGTTCGAGCACAGGATGATTTTTATTATCACGTAAACGGCAAGTGGTTAGCGCGCACAGAGATACCGGCAGACAAATCGAATTATGGTTCATTCACCGAACTGTATGATGCATCACAAAAAGCACTGCGAAAAACACTGGAGCAGGCTGCGAGTAACGATCAGGCCAAGCCCGGTTCGGATGAAGCTAAACTGGGTGATTTCTATCGAAGTTATACGGATGAATTGGCTCGGGAAGAGTTGGGGACAACACCGTTGGAGTCTTACCTGGCACCGTTTCAGGCATTACAAAATAAATCTGAGTTGCCAGCATTATTTGCCCGGGCTTTATCTCAGGGTGGTACCACACCACTTAGCTGGTATGCAAACAACGATGCTAAAAACTCGACCGTGAATACACTATACCTGTGGCAATCAGGCTTGGGTTTACCTGATCGTGATTTTTATCTTCAGGATACGGAAAAATTCACACGCATTCGCGCCGAATATAGCCAGTATATCGAACGCTTGTTGCAGGTTATGGGTTATGATCAGCCCCGTGCGCAGCAAGCGGCTAAGCACATCATGGCACTTGAAACCGCTTTAGCTGAAATTCAGTGGTCACGGGTTGAAAGCCGGGATGCGGATAAAACCTATAATAAGTTTCAGGTTGATACGTTGAATGCACAACTGCCAAATTTTGACCTCTCAGCTTACCTGAAAGGGTTTGGTTTAGAGACCAAAGAGCTGGTCGTGACTCAGCCAAGTTATCTGCAAGGCTTATCTGATTTGATTGGCACCACTGAAATAACCGCCTGGCGTGATTATCTGACTTTCCACTTTGCCAGCGACTATGCACAGCTGCTACATAAAACGGCGGTTGACCTGAAGTTTAACTTCTATGGTAAAACGCTGCGCGGGCTTGAAGAGCAGGCACCTGTGTGGAAGAAAGCGGTGAATGCCAGCAATGACGTATTGGGCGAGCTGCTGGGTAAAATTTATGTCAAAGAGTACTTTCCGCCAGAAGCCAAAGCCCGCATGGGAGAGCTGGTCGATAATTTGATCAAAGGATTTGACCAGTCAATTGATGAGCTGGAGTGGATGAGTGCTGAAACAAAGCAGGCCGCGAAGGTCAAGTTAAGCAAGTTTACACCTAAAATTGGCTATCCGGACAAATGGCGTGACTACTCTGGCCTGGAGATCAACGCCGACGATCTGGTGGGCAACTATGTCCGTTATAATGAGTGGGCCTATCAGGACATGGTGGGCAAGGTCGACAAACCGGTTGATCGCAGTGAGTGGTTCATGACACCGCAAACGGTGAATGCCTACTATAATCCTGTGAATAATGAAATTGTGTTCCCTGCGGCCATTTTGCAACCCCCATTTTTTAACCTGGACGCGGACGATGCTGTTAACTATGGCGCGATTGGTGCCGTCATTGGCCATGAGCTCGGTCATGGGTTTGACGATCAGGGGGCCAAATATGACGGTGATGGCAACTTACGCAATTGGTGGAGTGAACAAGATCTGGCGCAATTCCAGGCGCGCAGTCAGAAGCTGGTTGAGCAATATAATCAGTATCAGCCTTTTGAAGACGCAAATGTGAACGGCGAACTGACGCTGGGTGAAAACATTGGGGATTTAGGCGGCCTGAGTGTGGCGTTAAAAGCTTACCAATTATCCCTTGAAGGCAAGCCCGCCCCTGTGATTGATGGTTACACCGGCGAGCAGCGCTTTTTTATGGGATGGGCACAGATCTGGCGTCGACAATATCGTGATGAAGAATTGCGTAATCGTTTGATGACCGATTCGCATTCACCCAGCCACTATCGTGTCATTGGGGTGTTGCCTAATATGCCTGCATTTTATGATGCGTTTGATGTTAAAGAAGGCGACAAAATGTATCTCAAACCGCAAGAGCGGGTCAAAATCTGGTAAGTGTTTACTGCTATTTTAGCCGCCAGAATATGGCGGCTTTTTTGTATTAACCGATTGATAAAATTGAATATAGAGATCTTGTAAGGAAAAATTGATAGCGCTGTCATTTTTTCTTCTATATGATGGTATTTACAACAATTTGAAGTTTGCGCTCAGCGCAGGTTAAGGAGCCGGAATGAAAATACAGAAAAAACTGCTCACCCGGGCCATCGCGGCCACGCTTTTAGTCCCGATGATGGCTAAAGCCGCCTGGGATAGCTCGCAACTGCAAGCCTTTACTGATAACACCACCTTTATGTTTGCGGTAGAAAATAATCACCATAATGGCAGCAGCAGTTTTCTGGCTTCTATTACCTTACAAAATAACTCCAAAATTGCCTTACCGGCCGGTGAAAGTGACTGGCAGATCTATTTCCACTCAATCAGAAAAGTTGCCACGCAACAGGCCGCTGGCCTAAAGTTTGAACATGTGAATGGTGATTTGCATCGTTTAGTACCGACCAAAGCATTCGCCGGGTTAAAGCCGGGTGAAACCTTGGAAATCCCTTATGAAGCTGCTGCCTGGATAGCTGCATATACCGACTTTATGCCCCGGGCTTTTATGGTTAGTGGTAACGCAAAGCCGGCTGTATTCGCCAACACAGACAGTGAGAATATGCTGGATTTTGTTGCCCCAATTGTGCGTGATAACCAGCTGGATCGTCATGCCGAGCCAGAGGATTTATCTCCGCGCGCTACAGCATCATGGCGTTATGAGCAAAATCAGCAGACTGGCAAGCTTTCACGCGAAGATGCCTTGAAACGCATTATTCCCAAACCAATGGATGTCGATTTTAACCGGGGTTATGCTGAGCTCAGTAACCAATGGCAGATCCGTTATGCGGGCAGGCTAAAGAGCGAAGTTTCGGTATTTCAGGAAGATTTGGCCGACTATGGGCTTCAGCTGGACGCCCAACCAGACCACATCAGTGCCGGTAAAACCAAGACCATTTATTTGCAAGTCGCAGAATTAGCCGAACTGGGCAGTGAAGGCTACCAGCTCGAAGTTGACGACGACAAAATCGTGATCACAGGCCATGACAACGCAGGTGTGTTTTATGGTATTCAGAGTTTGCTTGCTTTATTCCCGGCTGAGCAACAAGGCCAGGTCAGCGTGCCTAACGTCGACATCAAGGATGCGCCGCGTTTTGGCTGGCGTGGTATGCACTATGATAACGGTCGCAATTATCATGGTAAGGAGGCTCTGTTCAAGCTGGTTGAGCAAATGGGGCGCTACAAACTGAACAAGTTCCACTGGCACTTTTCTGAAGATGAAGGGTGGCGGTTGGAGATCCCGGGTTTACCAGAGCTGACCGATATTGGAGCATATCGCTGCTTTGACTTAGAGGAGCGTGAGTGTTTACTTACACAGCTTGGAACAGGCCCGCACAAAACAGGTTCGGGTAACGGGTATCTGACCCGAGATGAATTTGTGGAACTACTGAAATTTGCCAAAGCACGTCATGTCCAGATCATCCCTGAGATTGAAGGTCCAGGCCATGCAAGAGCATCAATCAAGGCAATGGAAGCGCGTTATCATACACTCATGGAAGCAGGCAAACCTGAGCTGGCACGTGCTTATTTACTGAGCGATCCTCAGGACACCTCAAAGTACATCACAGTGCAGAATTATACTGATAATTCTATGAATGTGTGTCAGGACTCGACTTACGCATTCATTGAAAAAGTTACTTATGAATTGCAAGGCATGTATCGAGAAGCTGGTACGCGTCTGACGAATCTGCACTTCGGCGGAGATGAAGTCGGGGCTGGTTCCTGGGTAGACTCTCCTGTCTGTCAGGCTATGTTTGCCGATCCCAATAATGGGGTTGCAGGCCCGACTGATTTGAAACCTTACTTTACTCAACGTGTTGCAACGCTGTTTGCAAAACGCGGAATTGCCCCGGGGGCATGGGAAGACGGTCTGATGTATGACCGGGTCAACCCATTTAACCGTGATGCATTTCCAAATGAAGTCTTTACAGCAAATGTTTGGGATAATATCTGGGAATGGGGGGTTGCTGACAGGGCACATCGTCTGGCAAATGATGGCTACCAGGTTGTGTTATCACATGGCACGCACCTGTACTTTGATCACCCTTATGAGCCGCACCCTGCTGAACGCGGATATTATTGGGCCGCGCGCTATACTGATAGCAAAAAAACGTTTAGCTACATGCCGGATGATGTTTATGCCAATGCCGATTTTACGCGCAGTGGTGCACCGATTGAAAACCTAGAGGCTCTGGTCGGTCGCGCGATGCCTGCGCTAGAAAAGCCAGAAAACATCCTCGGTATTCAGGGTCAGGTCTGGAGTGAAACTATCCGTACTGAAGCACAGGTACAGGCAATGGTGTTCCCGCGTCTACTGGCAATGGCAGAGCGAGCCTGGCATAAAGCGAGCTGGGAAGGTGCGCATATTGACAAGAAACGCTTTGCTCAGGATTGGTATGGATTTTCAGCTGCACTGGCGTTAAAAGAACTGACAAAGTTAGAAAAAGCTGGCGTTAATGTGAACTTACCTGTACCTGGGGCAAAAGTGATTGACGGTCAGTTACATGCCAACAGTGCATTTGAGTACCTAACGATTGAGGTCAGCCTTGATAGTGGTGTTAGTTGGCAAACTTACACAGCTCCGATGAGTGTAAGTAACGTTGACGGCGTACTGTTACGTACCCGTTTAGGCGATAAAAAGTTCAGTCGTACCACCCAGTTAGACTAATTGTCTGGTTACTCTGTTATGGGGAAGGTGTTATTACTTCCCCAAACTGAGGACAGTTGATTACAAAACTAACTAGAAAAAGGCTAAATTTTAACGTAAAGTTAAATGTCAGCGCTGTCATTTTGATCCTGAGTTGTTAAAAGCCGTCATCATGATGCGACTGTCTGGGCCGATAGCACAGAAAATAATAATCCGGATTATTTTTAATTCGTTTTAATCCGACCTGTATTAATCTTAATTAGCAACAAGAAGAGTTTTATGGAAGCGACAGTGGAAAAAGATGACCTCGAAAAGCAGAGTGTCTGGTTACCTATGACACTTGCTGGCTCAATGTTTTTTATATTGGGCTGTATCACCTGGTTAAATGGTGCTATCACACCATTCCTTCAGCAAATGCTGGAACTGAGTCCGCTACAGGCCTCTTTCATTATTTCCTCATTTTATATCGCCGTAACCGTTGCGGGGATCCCCTCAGCGATGCTGATAAAGCGAGTTGGGTATAAAAATGGCATGGCGATTGGTTGTGCAGTCATGGCGTTGTCTGCGCTGATGTATATTCCGGCAGCGAAGATGCAAATGATTGAGATCTTCTTGTTCGCGCAACTTATGATCGGGGTTGGTCAGACGGTGCTTCAAACCGCGGTAAACCCTTATGTAGTAAAAATGGGCTCAGAACGCTCTGCTGCTGTGCGTGTGTGTATTATGGGATTGCTGAATAAGTCGGCCGGTGTAATTGTTCCGATCGTATTCGCTGCCGTGGTTGTAAGCGGTGTTGTGAATGAGGGTGAATCACTGAGTCAGGCTCAGAAAGATATGATGGCGAATAGCCTGATAGCACCTTACCTAGGTATCGCAGGGCTGATTTTCTTATTTGCTGCATTTGCTAAGTTTTCTCCATTACCAGACTTAGTGTTTGAAGAAGAAGGTCAAACCAGTAAAGGGGAAGTGAAAGAAGCCCTGAGCCACCCCCATCTCGCTTTGGGTGTGATCGGTATTGCACTGTATGTTGCGGTAGAAGTGATCGCTGCAGACACCATTGGTTCGTACGCTTTGCAGTTAGGGATTGCTGATTACTCTGTCATGACTTCCTATACTATGGGTTGTATGCTGATTGGTTACGCGATTGGTATCGCGCTGATCCCACGCTTTATGTCACAACAAAATGCACTCGTCATGTCTGCAATCGCTGGTATTGTTACCGTTTTTGCTGTAGTTTTAGGGGACAATGAATCGACTGCTCTGGCAAATTTACTGCTTGTTCCATTTGGTGGCCCTCAGCTGCCGGATCCGCTTCTGTGTATTGCTCTGTTAGGCTTTGCAAATGCGATGGTGTGGCCTGCAATTTGGCCTTTGGCGCTTGATGGCTTAGGGCGTTTGACAGGTACAGCATCAGGCCTGTTGATCATGGGTATTGCAGGGGGCGCGTTAGGACCGCTGTTAATCGGAGTCGGTAATGTTGCAGGCCTTGGCGCTCAAGGTGCGTATAGTTTAATGCTACCCAGCTATCTGTTTATTCTATTCTATGCCCTAAAAGGTCATAAAATGAGAAGCTGGAAATAGCGAAAAGAATTTCTATCTGTAAAGTAGAAATAATCCCGTGTGTAATGCCACCGTAAGGTGGCATTTTTTATGCCGAAAAATTGACATAATCATTGAAATGTAACGAAAATGTGTCTATATCTAGCATGAAGGATATAGTTATGTAAACCTGATACAAATGGACAACTGGATCTTGTGTAAGCAAAATTAATGCGAACAGAACGGTTTTGATAAATAAAAAAGGGGATGGTAACAAGGGAAAAGTGGGGCGACTGACGAGGCTTGAACTCGCGACAACCGGAATCACAATCCGGGGCTCTACCAACTGAGCTACAGCCGCCACAAATAGATAACACCTTTGCTGGTGTGGCGCGCATAATACATAAAAACACGGGCTTTGCAAAGGGTTAAATTGAAAAAAATCTCAAAGAAGTTTGTTGAGTATCCTAATCTGTAAAGCGAATATTCATACTGGCGGAGTACACTCACCCCGCTATCTCACTCAAGTGCACACAGGAGTCACTATGGAATCAATCGTTCATTGGGTCGATGATAACTCTTCTCTTATCATTCACTATCTTTTACAGGGGCTATTAGCGCTTGTTATCTTCTTTGTAGGTATGAAACTGGCAAAGCTTGCTGCAAACCTCACAGAAAAGGCGTTTAACAAGCGTAAGGTAGACAAAGCCGTTGGCGCGTTTGTCGGCAATATCGCATACAGCATTGTGTTTGCAGCAACCTTACTTATGGCGCTTTCACAGGTTGGCATAGAGACAACCTCTTTTGTGGCCATTCTCGGTGCTGCTGGTTTGGCAATCGGCTTAGCATTGCAAGGCTCGTTGTCGAATTTCGCTTCTGGTGTTTTGATTATTATTCTCAGGCCATTTAAGTCTGGAGATTATATCGAAGCGGGTGGTAAAGGGGGCAGTGTACAGCGTATTGAGATCTTCTCTACTGAACTGAGAACACCGGATAACAAGGTTATCATCATGCCAAACTCAGCGATTATGTCGGGTGCAATCGTCAACTACTCTCGTGAGAAAACACGACGAATAGACTTGGTTATCGGGGTAAGCTATGAGGCTGATCTCAGAGAGGCAAAAAATGTGTTAAAATCCGTGCTGGACAAAGATCAGCGGATCCTGAAAGAGCCCGCTTATACAGTCGCTGTACTAGAAATGGCGGATTCAAGTGTCAATTTTGTTGTGCGCCCTTGGGTGGCGACTTCTGATTATTGGCCCACTTACTTTGACCTTGTAGAGAATATAAAATTAGCATTGGATGATGCTAATATCGAAATTCCATTCCCACAAATGGATATTCACCTTCACAAAGACTAATTAATGACAGGTTTATAGGCAATGAAATTAAAATTATTATCTCTGTGCGTATTGGCAGCGATTAGCACGAATGTTGCTGCAGAAGAAGCCCCTGCAACGAAGCCAAAACAGGAAAAAGCCTGGGATATCACCAGTGAAGTGGGGGCCATTATTACCAGTGGTAACACCGAGACCACAACACTCAAAGGTGCGCTTAAAGCCAAGCATAACCTTGAAAACTGGCGTAATGAATACAAACTGGACGGTATCTATAAGGAAGATGAAATCGAAAATGATGATGGTGAACGCATCAGCGAACGCACCAATGAGAAGTACTCTGTGTCTATGCAGGGTAACTATAAGCTGACCGAAGACCATAGCCACTTGTTTATCTATGGCTCGTACGATTCTGATTACTTTGGTGCTTATCGCAGTGAAACCGTTGTATCGGTGGGTTACGGTTTACGCCTATTGAGCCTGGACACTATGTACCTGGATGCTGAAATTGGTCCGGGTATGAAACGTTTTGAGTATCAGGACGATAGTACCGAGGTTGATGAGAATGGTAACCCGCTTGCTGGCACCACAGATAATGAAGTGATTGGTGTTGCCAAGGTAGACTTTGAGTGGCAGGTATCCGATAACGCCCGTTTCACGCAAGTGGTTGGGGTGGAGTACGGTGATACCAATACTAAAACAACGTCTGAATCAGCATTGATGACTAAAATTAACGGATCTTTGCAGATGAAGGTGGCGTACAATATTACTCATAACTCAACAGTCGACGAAGGCAAAGAAAATACCGATACGGAAACATCTTTGACCTTGGTTTACAGCTTTTAACAAAGCTTGTACTTAAATTCACAAAGAAAATACTAAAAGGGGCGAAAGTCCCTTTTTCTATTGGCGACTATTCGTGTAAAATATCGAATCTTTTTTATCTTTGTACAACTAGTAGCAGGTTTGGAATGTTCTTAAAGCGCTTTTTTGCACTAATGACACTCGTTTTTAGTTCTATTATTTTGGCATTTAACCCAACACCAGAACAAATAGCACAATTTAAGAAACTGCCAGAAGAACAGCAACAGGCGCTAGCTAAGCAATATGGTGTAGATATTTCCACACTTGGTTCTGCCACTACTTCGGGGGCAGTAAACCCGCAAACTAAAAAAGAAAACATAAATAGCATACTACCGAGAGACATCGAGCGAGAAGAGGAAGAGGTGGTTGAAGACCCCTTGAAACCTAAGGTGGAGGAACTAGAGCCGTTTGGTTATGACTTATTCTCTGGTGAGCCAACTACTTTTGCTCCAACAGAGGCAGTTTCGGCTCCTCAAGGTTATATCATTGGTGTTGGTGATGTTATTTCGGTCAACCTCTACGGTAAAGAAAGCCATTCTCATCGTGTTATTGTGGATGGTGAGGGCATGCTAAGTATTCCTGACTATTCACCCGTGAGTGTTGCTGGCCTGACCTACAGTGAATTAAAAAAATTGCTTCAAGAGAAAATAAAACGTGAGGCAATTGGTTTAAATGCTTATGTGTCGCTTGCAGAACTTCGCTCTATTCGAGTCATGGTTGTAGGCGAAGCCTATAAACCTGGTAGCTACGTGCTTTCCCCACTGTCTACGGTTACTCACGCGCTGTTTGCGAGCGGTGGTTTGAGTGATATCGCATCGTTACGGAGTGTACAGGTTAAACGTGACGGTAATGTTGCAGCTGAGCTTGATTTATATGATTTGCTTTTAAGAGGTGATAGTGCAGGCGACATCACACTGCGCGATGGAGATGTTGTTTTTGTACCATCTGTTGGCCCTCAGGTTAAAGTCGAAGGAATGGTTAGAAGAGCTGCTATTTTTGAATTAAAAAATGGTGAGTCTGCACAAGAACTTAAGCAGATGTTTGGGGGGTTTAAAGCTGAGGCTTACCTAAAGAAAGTTCAGGTTAATCGTGTTGTTGACAATGCTGTCAGCAGTGCGTTATCTGTTGATTATCGAAATGCATCTGAAACAACCTATGTGCCTCAAGGAGGCGATCATATTAAAGTGATGCCTGTCGGAGAAACGATTGTCGATTCTATTACACTGATAGGTGCCGTGACTCGACCAGGTCACTATCAGTGGAAAGACGGCATTTCGGTAGATCAGATCCTGACTAATTTAAAAACGGATTTGCTACCGCAAGCGGACTTAGAATACGCCATTATTGTTCGGGAGCGAGATCAACTCAGTAATATTGAAGTACTGCAGTTTTCAATAAACGATGTGCTCACTGGCAAAAAAGTGATGCTTCAAAAGAATGATAAGCTGTTTATCTTCAGTCGCTTCTCTTCTGCGCTTGAAGAAGAAGAGGTGCTTGTAAACTTAGCACTTACAGCAGAGCAAAAGAGCTTACAAGAGAAGGTGAAGCTTTGGCATTTGTACGAACACAGCCAATTCGAGCAAAAAGTATTATTTGGTCTTAGCCTTGACGAGAAGTCAGTTGGAATTAAAGAGCGCTACTTAGAGAAAAAAGCAGCAGGCCTGGCGCCTTTTAGCCGAGAGCAATTATTAGCCCCTATAAACTTAAAACTACAACAACAGGCGAGTGTTGGCAGTCAGGTTGCAACCTTTGAGGTACTCGGTAAAGTTAAATTCCCAGGTATCTACCCTCTGGCTGAAAATGCCACAATTGAAGATGCAATTGATGCTGCAGGCGGCTTGCTTGAGTCAGCTTATGCTGAGTACTTTGAGCTTACTCGTTACGCTGAGACAGGAGAAATATCGAACCTCCGTCTGGATTGGAACGCAGAAACGGCTGAAGAACGCTTACAAAGCCGAGACACGGTAAATATTCTGACAAAGCCAAATTGGCAAGAAAGTTATCGCGTTAGTTTGCAAGGAGAAGTTAATTTTCCTGGTACGTACAGTGTTAAACGAGGTGATACGTTACATAGTTTGATCCAAAGAGCGGGCGGCCTTACAGGCTTTGCAGAGCCCAAAGCCGCGATCTTGACTCGCGAATCGCTTAAAGAACAAGAAGAGAAACAAATAGAAACGCTGTCTGAAAACTTGCGCAAAGATCTAGCCGCCAGAAGCATGCAAAAATCAGTTTCTAGTGCTTCATTGAGTTATTCAGACATGAACAAGATAATGGCCGATCTCTCAAAAGTTGAAGCAGTTGGGCGATTAGTAATTGATTTGCCTAGAATCCTATCAAAGATGGAAGATGTTGTTTTGCAAGATGGGGATACATTATATGTACCTGTATTGCAGGATTCTATCTCGATTATCGGAGAGGTGAATTACCCGTCAGCGCACTTATTCAGAAAAGGGATCAGTTTGGATGAATATATCGATCTCAGCGGTGGTATGAAGGATAGGGCTGAAGAAGATCAAATTTATATCATCAAAGCGAATGGTTCAGTTGTATTGCCAAGGAAGTCGAGCTGGTTCGCAGTTGAAGATCATCAGGGTGGGCTAGAAGCCGGAGACACCATTGTAGTGCCTATGGACTCCTCACATATGGACAACTTTACTCTCTGGAGCACGGCAACCCAAATCGCCTACCAGTTAGGTATCGCACTTGCCGCTATTACTAGTCTTTGATGCAAAGGTATTTCAATATGCAGGACAATAATATCACCGCGAAAAGTTACCTCGATGAAGAGGTTGATTTTATAGACTTGATATATTTCATACTGTCTAAGTGGCAAATCATTCTATGTGTATCTGTGGTTGCGTTTGTTGCAACCTATTTGGGGGTCTCTCAGTTACCAAACGAATACAAAAGTGAAGTTCTGGTGTCACCTGTATCATCTGCTAAGTCTTCTCCGAGTAACAGTGCAATTGGCGGTTTAGCTGCTTTGTCAGGGATTAACTTGGGTGGGGGAGATGATAAGACACAGTTGGCTCTTGCTACGTTAGAAAGTAGGAAGTTCATTGTTGACTTTATTAACGAGCATAATTTAAAGCCGGCATTTTGGGCTGCAACAGGTTGGGATCAAAGCAATAATGAACTGACTTATGATGATGAACTCTATGATAATGACAGCAAAAGCTGGAAAGAAAGTGAAGATGGGCTAAGCTTCGAGCCAAGTGATTTACAAGTCTATGCAGTCTTTTTAAAGGATTTTTTCACTATAACTCAAGATAAAGATTCGAGCTTTGTGACAATTACCTTGACGCATTATTCTCCGCTTTTCGCTAAAGAAACATTGGATAAGCTGGTTGACTATGTAAATCAATATTTCAAATACAAAGAAATAAACGATGCGGAAAAGAGCATAAGCTATTATCAAAATCGAATCGAAACCCAAGCTCTCGAGTCGTTGAATCAAGTGCTTTATAAGTTAATCGAAGAAGAAGAGAAGAAGAAAATGATGGCTACAACAAGAGAAGAGGCGATGTTTGAAGTAGTTGATCCGCCTTTTATTGCTGAGTATCCATTTTTTCCCAGAAAAGGCCTTTTTTCAGTGCTGGCTGCTGTGGCTGTGCTCGTTCTAACATCTTTAGTACTAATGCTTAGATATATACTTATAACTTTGTCTAACCAGCGTAGCTGTCAGAAATAGTTTAGTGTAGGTAGGAGTTATATATCTTGAAGAAATTACCGTTCAGATCTACGGCATTTAAAGCTCGTAACCAAGGCACTGTCTACCTATATAGCCCGGAAGATCGGATTGAGGTACTCAGCAAACTATTAGAAGGCTGCGGATTTAAAGTGGTATTTAATGATTATACCGTTACCTCATTCGAGAATAAGGTGCTATGTCATTATGAGTCTAGCCGCTTGGAAGCTAAGCAAAACCTGTTTCTTGTAGAAGCGACAGAGTATGGTGCTTGGGTAGAACCTTTGGTGAGCTATTTAGATGAAAGAAATGGTTATACTGAAGTAGATTTATTGCATAGCAGCTATTTTTTGCACCAAAAATCATTCACTATTCTGTCGTCTAAACGGACGCAAGTTGTAAAGCGCACTTTAGACATACTGTTTTCGTTTTTCTTGCTTGTCTTGACTATCCCTATTGCGTTGATTACGGCAATATTGATTAAGTTGGAGAGCCGTGGTCCGGTACTTTATAAACAACAAAGGACTGGACAGTATAACCAAGAGTTTCACGTAATAAAGTTCAGGTCTATGCGTCAGGATGCTGAAAGTAATGGCGCACAATGGGCATCAAAGTATGACTCGAGAGTTACTCGCGTGGGTAAATTCATTCGTAGGACCAGAATTGACGAGCTTCCTCAGCTTATAAACGTGTTGAAAGGAGAGATGTCTTTGGTCGGCCCTCGTCCAGAACGAGAAGTATTCATTAAAGAATTGGAAAAGAGGATCCCCTACTACCGTTTTCGCCATGCGGTAAAGCCAGGTGTAACTGGGTTAGCGCAGACGTCTTATCGTTATGGTGAGTCGGTGGAAGACGCTGTGTGGAAGCATAAATATGATATCCATTATATCAAACATCATCGAACTCTGACTGATCTGAAAATTTTATTAAAAACGGTGAAAGTTGTCATTTTTGGTATGGGCCAGTAATGACTCCTTTAGTATCTATTATAATGCCGAGCTATAATGCTGAAAAATTCATAGATGAGGCGATAAATTCAGTTTTAAATCAGTCTTATGAGTATTGGGAATTATTGATTACCGATGATAACTCACAAGACGGTACGCAGAGTATTCTTGAAAATTATGCTTCTCAAGATCCGCGTATCAAAGTGCAAATCCAAACAGAGAATCAGGGAGCGGGAGTCGCGAGAAATAATGCCATCTCTCGAGCTAAAGGTGATTTTATTGCGTTTCTAGATTCGGATGATATGTGGCACCCCGATAAGTTAAAAATTCAGCTGAACTATATGCTTGAGCATAAGGTTGATTTTACTTATACGGCCTATCAAAAGGTAACGCATGGCAAACTGGCTGGCACGGTTGTGCCTGTTGAATCTGTAACACGCTCTGAGCTGTTAAAAAGTAATGTAATTGGTTGCTTAACGGCGGTGTACAATGCAAAACGTTTAGGCAAGTTCTATATGCCTAAGATACGCAAACGCCAGGACATGGCATTATGGTTGAAGATATTAGAAAAAACGCCTAAAGCGCATTGTATAACTCAAGTACTGGCATTTTATCGTACCGATGTTGGCATGAGTCAGAATAAGGTGGAAATATTGAAATGGCAATGGCGTTTGTATCGCAACGAGGTTAACTTGGGCTTATTAAAATCCTGCTACTATTTCCTCCATTATGCCATCAAAGGCTTTGCAAAAAGTCGCAAATAGGTTGTCTTCTACAATGCAGCTAATCTCTGTCATTATTCCATTTTATTCAAAGAATAGCGGGCTACTAATCAAATCCGTTAGAAGTGCGCTGAATCAATCTTACACACATCTTGAAGTCATTGTTGTTGATGATTGCTCACCATGTAAAGCGGAAGATGAGCTTTCCTCATTGCATGATCCAAGGCTTAGGGTAATCCGACATGCAACGAACTCTAATGGCGCCACCGCGAGAAATACCGGCGTGGAAGCAGCGTCTGGAAGTGTTATTGCATTTTTAGACTACGATGACGAATGGTATCCTGAAAAATTAAATAAGCAGTTGAGCTTGCTAAACGAGAAAGGCTTAAACCACGTTATCTATAGCCGGTGTAAAATTATTGAGCCATCAGGCAGAACATTCACTAGACCACGACGTGCCATCTCCCAACATGAAAGGGTTGGTGATTATCTATTTGTTGCATGTGAGATAATTCAAACGAGTGGCATAATGTTATCTGCTAGTTTAGCTCAGCGTGTTCAGTTTGATGATCTAAAGCGTCATCAGGATTATCAATACTGTTTGGCTTTGGAACAGGTTGGAGCAACTTTTACATTACTTGATGAAGTTGTATATGATTTTGTTCAGATCCCCAAGCTAAACGACTATTTGTTCTCTGCTATGTGGTTAGAAAATTACTCATCATACTTGTCAGATGAAGCAAACAAAGGTTTTAAGAAAATAGTTATATTACGAACAATAATAGCGCACAAAAAGTATATTGAAGCATTGCTCTATTCTGTGAAAAACAATATAACTACAAGCTTTTTTTCCATTTTTTTAAAGAAAGTGGTTAAAGGTGCGTTACCTAGTGTTATTTTGGAAAAGCTTTAAAAATGCGCGTCAGTAGATTTGTCAAAGTGGAAAGTATAATCAGCCTTTTCGTCGGGTTGATTGGTGTTTCATGTGTATTTGCCTTGATGAACTATGATAGAGCACTAAATGTAGACTACAAAAATTACGAAAGTAATTATAATAATGATTGGCATCAATTTGAGCTAGGTTTTGAGTTTTTGGCTGACTTCTTTCAGTTCTTTTCTTTGAGCTTTGAAACCTTCTTTATGTCAGTCCTTTTTTTAATAGCAATATTGCTGTTTTTTCTTTATAGAAAACCCGCGATAATGCTCTTTGCATTGCCTAATTTGATATTATCTTCTCAGGGTTTTATTGGTACGCAGCTTCGATACTCATTAGCTTGTATTATCTTTGTGATTGTTTTTAGGAAATTTCACAATAGTAGGCTCATATATATTTTAGCACCTATCACTAGCGTTTTTCATTTTGGAGTGATACTTGGTGCTATGTTTGCAATCTATCAAAAACTTTTTTTTGGCGTATCGAATGGATTGAAGTCTAAAAAGAATGTGTTTTTTAGTTTGGCTTTTGTACTAGGTTTAATATTGCTAAAGTTGGTTATAGAGTATCTTTTAGTGAGCTTTGGCTATTCTTATTATGTGGGTACAAAGTACAATGTCGGACGCTCTCTGGCGGGTACTCTGTACTTAATAATCGCACTTTTTTTTATTGTTCTTTTACTAGTAAGTAAGGTAAAGATAGTATATCCAGAACTTGTCTTCCTTTCCTTTTTTGTTGTAATTTTTAGTATTGTGATTAGCGATTTCACTGTGATATCTGGACGATACTATAAACTTTATTTGTTGTTAGAGCCTTTCTTGTTGTATGCGTTTTACAAACAAGTAGGGCGTTATTATAAAGGTGTGCCATTTTGGCTGCTTTTCTTAGTATTGTCTCTCTCTAAGTTAAGTACATTAAACTTAACCTTTAGTCTAAATTTCTAGCCGTGCTAAGGGTTATACACCTTTATTTCCATATTGAGTAAGTGGGTTTTTTATGAAAATTGTAGCTTTTGTAGGTGAAACTTTCGAGTATTATGATGGCTATTGTTATACAAAGCCAACATCGGCGGCATTTTTGCAAGATCTTGTTGGTAAAGACAATGTTTATGTCTGTTCACCTATGAAGGAAGTTTCTGAGCAACCGACTACATTTAGTACCAAGGTGGCGCATTCTCACTTCTACCCTTCGCCAGCATATAAATCCACAAAAGACTTCACACTGAAATCAATTACTAAAGCTGGGTACTTAAAAGCGTTCCAACAAAGTGCAGATAAAGTGATTGCGGAGCACCCTGGTGCGTATTTTTGGATCCGAACTCCTTCGATGGGGAGTATTGTCTTTGGTCTGCAAGCGCTTAAAGCCGGTGAAAAAGTTATCCATCATATGTGCGCCGATGCTTCAAATACGTGGCGTGGTAAAAAGTATAAAGGAATAGAGAAGCTGCTCGGTTTTCTATTATCAAGGCTCATTCGTTGGCAGCTAAGAAAGATTTGTAAACACGAAAACACCATTAATTTGTGCACAGGTGACGTGCTTGAGGACTTTAGCCGTACGCACTCCCCTAGTAATACTCACCAATTTGTGGATGTTATGGTGAAACAGCCAGAATTGATAAATGCACCATCGCCGTCTAATCAGGAAAGGCTTAATTTACTTTTTGTTGGACGTATTGTCGAAGATAAAGGGGTTTTTGATTTACTGGAGGTTGTTTACCGCCTAAAAGGTAAAGTAGCGGCAACGATAGTTGGTGGTGGGCCGGAGCTTGAGTCAGCGCAACGGATGTCTAGTAAGCTGGGTCTGGAAAATCAAGTAAGGTTCATGGGTCAGCTTAAACACTCGGAGCTTTCGAAACTATACGATGCTTCGGATGTCGTGGTTGTGCCTTCAAATAATCATTACGAGGGTTTTCCGAGAGTTATAATGGAAGGGTGGTCTCATCACAAACCGGTTATTGTATCCAACGTTGGTGGTGTTAAGGCGTTTGTAAAAGATGGTGAAAATGGATTGATTTTTACACCAGGTTCCAGAGATGAACTTTATAGCAAGCTCGAAAACTTATTATCTGATGATGCACTATTGAATAAGCTAACAAGTGGTGCAAAAAGTATGTCTGAAATATCCCTCCAGAATTACTGGTTACAGCAATTGAATAGTATTTTAGAGGTGAGGTAGTATGAAGCACAAGGGGTTGCTGTTATATACTTGGTTCATTCGTTTGTTTTTAGGGTGGTTACCAGATATTCCTTTCATCATGAGATTTCGGGGAGCATTATATAGTTTAGGGATGCCGGTGTGTGGCAAAAATTTTCAGGTTTCTTCCAATGCGATAATTAGAAATCTTGAAAACTGCTATTTTGGTGATAATGTTTATTTGGCGCCCTTCGTCGTTGTAAACGCCATAGATAGAATAACCTTAAATAATGGTGTTATGATAGGCTTTAGTAGTGTATTAGTTTCCGGGAATCATACACTGAAAAATGGCTCATTTAGATATGGTAAATCGGATACCAAGCCAATTTCTGTGCATGAGGGAGCTTGGGTCGGAGCAAACTGCACACTAACCGCTGGGTCCGTATTACCACAATCATCTTTACTTGCAGCTAATTCTGCTCTGACTAAAGAGATGACAGAAGATAATTATATCTATGGTGGAGTTCCTGCTAAGCCTATTACGGCTATAAAAAGTAGCTCTACATAATATTTTAGTCTTTATGAAAAGCGGAATTTTCACTTTTTAAGCTAGGATTATCTGAGATAATCAATAGGATGCTTTATTGACTTGGATTCCGTGTTGTTATAGGTTTTTCTAACCTAAAAAAGCTTGTTGTAATTGTACTTACGATTACTCTGAGCTAGCCTTGGCGGACCAGTTTTTCATTTCAACCTGTGTTTTGGTTTGCCTAAATAAGAATTGGTGTATCAATTCCCTCTTTATGGAAACGCCTTACGAATTCTGCGGTTTATTAGTTGAATATGCAGCTTTAGATTGGCTCGAAAAGCTTAACGGGTAGCATGTACTGCTATTTTTTATTACCAGCAGTTTTTTATGTCGTTTCCGTAGTATGGTAAAAATCACTTTGATTTTACGATATTAAACAAACTGTTAGCGGTATTTTGGCTATTATTTCAAGCATTTTTCATTGCGAGGGTGACATTGAAAAAGGTATAATTCCCTTTTAGTTTTTTGGCACGAGGTAAAAGCATGAAGCTACTTGTCACGGGGGGGGCTGGGTTCATTGGTTCAGCGGTCGTTAGGCACATAATCAATGAGACAACAGATTCAGTAGTGGTACTAGATAAGCTGACATATGCAGGAAACCTTGAGTCACTCGCTGATGTCTCTTCAAGTGAACGTTATAGCTTTGAACTGGTTGATATTTGTGATAAAAATGAGCTTGACCGTGTGTTTGCTCAACATCAACCTGACGCAATAATGCACCTCGCTGCAGAAAGCCATGTCGATCGCTCGATAGATGGTCCCAAAGAGTTTATCGAGACAAATATCATTGGCACGTATCAATTGCTTGAAGCTGCCAGACTCTATTATCAAGCATTGAGTGATGACAAAAAGTCAGAATTTCGCTTCCATCATATTTCAACTGACGAAGTGTATGGCGACCTGGAAGGCCCAGAAGACCTATTTACAGAAGAAACACCTTATGCGCCAAGCTCGCCTTATTCCGCATCAAAAGCATCCAGCGATCATTTAGTGCGTGCCTGGCATCGTACTTTTGCTTTACCCACAATTGTAACTAATTGCTCGAACAACTATGGGCCTTATCACTTTCCTGAAAAGTTAATTCCGTTAATGATACTGAATGCGCTAGAAGGCAAGTCTTTACCTGTGTATGGCAATGGGTTGCAGGTACGTGATTGGTTATATGTTGAGGACCATGCCCGAGCATTATATAAAGTGGTTACAGAAGGGCACGTAGGTGAGACGTACAACATTGGCGGTCACAATGAGAAAGCCAATATCGATGTTGTTAGAACTATCTGTGCGTTACTTGAAGAGTTGGTGCCCACTAAGCCTGATGGTGTTGCACATTATTCAGATTTGATTACCTATGTTAAAGATCGCCCAGGCCATGATGTACGCTATGCTATTGATGCGAGCAAAATTGCAGATGAGCTTGGTTGGGTACCTCAGGAAACTTTTGAATCGGGTATTCGAAAAACGGTTATGTGGTATTTGAACAATCAAGCGTGGTGGACCCGTGTCCTCGATGGCTCTTATTCACGAGAGCGCTTGGGAGTATAATTAGAGTAAGTTATGAAAGGTATTATACTAGCCGGTGGTTCCGGTACCCGTCTTTATCCTATTACCATGGGTGTTTCTAAACAGCTCCTGCCTGTTTATGACAAGCCTATGATTTATTATCCGTTGTCAGTTTTGATGCTGGCTGGTATCAAAGAGATTCTTTTGATCACGACACTTGAAGACCAGAGTAGTTTTCAGCGCCTGCTTGGTGATGGTACACAGTTTGGTATCAACCTGGAGTATGCTGTTCAGCCTTCACCAGATGGTCTTGCCCAAGCGTTTATTATAGGTGAATCCTTCATTGGCGAGGACGATGTTTGTCTGGTCCTTGGGGATAATATTTTTTATGGTCAGGATTTTACACCCAAGTTAAAGAACGCTGTAGCGAAAGCCAAGAATGGAGAGGGGGCAACTGTATTTGGCTATCAGGTCCACGATCCTGAGCGTTTTGGGGTGGTTGAGTTCGATGAAAATAAAAAAGCGATCTCAATAGAAGAAAAGCCTGAAAAGCCTAAAAGCAACTTTGCCGTAACTGGGCTGTACTTTTATGATAATCAGGTTGTAGAACTCGCGAAGCAGGTTAAACCGTCACATCGTGGGGAGTTAGAAATTACCTGTTTGAACGAGTTATATTTGAAGCGCAATAAACTGAATGTTCAGTTACTTGGCCGTGGCTACGCCTGGTTAGATACTGGTACGCATGAAAGTCTCCTTGAAGCGGCGCACTTTGTGGAGACGATCGAGAAACGGCAAGGATATAAAATTGCATGCTTGGAAGAGATCGCCTTTAACAAGCAGTGGTTAAGTAGAGAAGAAATCGCCGCAAAAGCTAAGTTGCTGTCAAAGAATGGCTATGGCCAATACTTGTCTGATTTGCTTAAAGCCTGATTTATGTCGGAGTTACAATCTCAGGCGGCTTCAGGTATTAAGTGGAGCGCAATAGAGCGACTTATTACTCAGCTTGTACAACTGCTTATTATGCTTGTCCTGGCGCGCCAGTTGGGCCCCCAAGCGTTTGGTTTGGTAGGCATGCTGGCTGTGTTTCTGGCAATTAGCCAGGTATTTGTTGAGAGCGGCATGGGTGCCGCTCTTATTCGAAAATTAGATCGTACTGAACAAGACTTTACGACCGCTTTTTATTTCAACATCGCCGTTGGTGTGTTGTGTTATCTTTTACTATACATTGGTGCGCCTTTTATTGCTGACTTTTATCAGCAGCCCCAACTCACCAACCTGCTTCGCTGGCTCGCACTTGTTATTATTATTCATGCCTTTTCATTGGTGCCAAAAACGATGCTCACCATTGATATGGATTTCAAAAAGTTGGCGGTTGCTTCTTTTGGTGCTGTTACGATAAGTAGTGGCGTTGCGTTGGTGTGTGCATATCAGGGGGTCGGAGTGTGGTCGCTTGTCGCTCAATCTCTCAGCTATGCGTTTAGCCATATCGTGATTCTCAACATTGTCAGACCCTGGACGCCGAAAAGAAGGTGCTCCAAAGATTCATTCAATTATTTGTTTGGCTTTGGATCTAAATTGATGTTGGCGGGGCTACTAAATGGTATTTACCAAAATATATACCAAATCATTATTGGTAAGTACTATAGTGCGGTGCAAGTGGGATATTTTACACAAGCTAATCAATTAGTAAAAACACCAGCTATGACTATGACGACGGTAATTCAGCGGGTAACTTATCCTATGCTAAGTCGGATTCAGGACGATATAGAGCGCTTGAAGGCCGCTTATTTAATAACACTTCAACTTGCTGCGTTAGTTGTATTCCCATTGTTGATAGGGTTAGCTGTTGTTGCCGATCCTCTAATACCTTTAATGCTGGGAGAAGTCTGGCGACCGGCAGCTGAACTGGTTCCGTTTATCTGCTTGGCGCTTACCTTATACCCGATCCATGCAATTAATCTCAACATGTTACAGGTTAAAGGGCGAGCTGACCTGTTTTTGAAGCTCGAGGTTGTTAAAAAAGGCATCACAACCGTTATATTGATTTGTACAGTGCCGCTGGGCTTGAAGGCGATATGCATAGGTATGGTTGTTCAGTCTTGTATCGCATTTTTTATCAATTCTTACTACAATGGTAAGCTAAACGCCTTATCCGTTATGGACCAACTCAGAACACTACTCTTAATCTTTTTAATGAGTAGTTTTGCCTGCGGTGTCGCTTGGTATGTGTCTACCTTGATTTCAGAACTTGATTGGGTAAGAGTAGTATTTACAATGCTCTTAGCTACTTTCATATACATAGTAAGTGTTCGCTACCTTCAACCTCGATTATGTAGCTATATTGTTAAAAGCTTTTTCGCAAAGAAAGAAAATTGATCATGGATAAAATTACCGTAACTTCACCGCTTCTGCCTCCTCTGGAGGAACTGACACCTTACTTAGAAGATATTTGGCAGCGTAAATGGCTGACAAACAGTGGTCATTATCATCAGGAGTTGGAAGCTGCATTATGTGAGTACCTGAATGTGCCTTATGTTAGCCTGTTTTCAAATGGGACTCTGGCACTTATCACAGCATTACAATCTTTAGGGTTGAAAGGTGAAGTAATTACTACCCCATACACTTTTGTGGCAACGGCACACGCCATTAATTGGAATGGACTCACACCAGTTTTTGTTGATATAGATCCCGATACATATAATTTGGACGCAGGTCATATCGAAGCTGCTATCACAGAGCGCACATGTGCAATTGTGCCTGTTCATGTCTACGGTATGCCATGTAACAATGAAGCCATCGAAGCCCTTGCTCAAAAGCATAATCTTAAGGTGATTTACGACGCAGCGCATGCATTTGGTGTAACTGAGAATGGGCAGTCGGTATTAAACTACGGTGATTTATCTATATTAAGTTTCCATGCAACTAAGGCATATTCCACAATTGAGGGTGGTGCTGTGGTATGCAAGACTCTGGAGCAAAAAGAGCAGCTGGATAAACTCAAGAACTTTGGGTTTGAATCGGAAAGTGTAATTAGTCAATGCGGTATCAATGCAAAGTTAAATGAAGTGCAGGCGGCATTTGGCCTTGTAACGCTGAAGCATATTGATGACGCAATAGAGAGACGAAAGGGGGTTGCGTCTTTCTACTATGAAAAACTAGGCTCCGTTGAGGGCATTAAGTTATTGACGCCTGAAGACAATATCTCATGGAATTATTCGTATTTTCCTATATTCATTGACGAAACAGCGTTTGGAAAAAGTAGAGATGAGCTGTTTTCTTTGCTCAAGGAAAATAACATTCTAGCTAGAAAGTACTTTTATCCACTGGTAACTGATTTTGAATTATATCATTCATCAGAACAAGAGTTTCCTTGTGCAAAAAAAGTATCCGAGCAAGTGCTTTGTTTACCAATCCATGCTGATTTATCCACCGAAGATATGGAACTCATTGTGGGGTTAATTCTATGAAGAAGGTTGTGATATTTGGGGATTTGCCAATCGCGACTAAGGTTGCGAAGTTTATTTCACAACACGATGGTTGCGAAATTTCAGCAGTCGTTATTGGTAATGAGAATCCGACAAACAACGACCCGTGGGATGATGAGCTTCTGCTTGAATACGCAAGAGCTAAATCCATACCTATTCTATCTCTCGATGAACTGAAGAAAACAGAACAAAGTTTTGACCTGGGAATCAGTTGTCGGTTTTCTAAAATAATTAAAAAAGAAATTATCGATAGATTCGGCGTAGGTATTGTTAACTTTCATGGTGGGCTCTTACCTGAGTTTGGTGGGCTTTACAGTACTGTGCATACAATTATATCTGGTAGCAATATTGGTGGTGGTACGCTGCACTGGATAGATGAAGGGATAGACACTGGTAATATTCTAAAGAGATGCGAGTTTAAGGTACAAAACAGTGATACAGGTTACGATCTCTTTGTTAAAACGCAAGTTGCCCTACTCGAAGGTTTTATAGAAATATTTGAAAGTATTTTGAATGGTACTGCAATAGAGACGCCACTTAGCGAACTTATAGAGAAAGGGTATGTGTCTAGGTACTACAATAAAGATAGCCTTAATGGGTTGAGATATATCAACCTGGAAAACATAGACTCTGATGCCTCCTTGAGAATTATCAAAGCGTTCACTTTTAAGGATTATCCCTCTGCCTATACTAAAATTGGAAATAGTAAAATAAAGTTATCATATGAGAAAACCGATGACCCCGTTAGTCTATAGCCCAATGGCTTCCCGTAAACTGGGTGTTAATGTTTACCTGAAACGCGACGATTTATACCCTATCTCGGGTGGTGGTAACAAAGGTCGAAAGGCAGAGTATATCCTCTCCAAGTGTCTAAGCGATGGTTGCAACGCTGTAGTCACTTGTGGAGGGCTGCAATCAAACCATGTGAGAGCAACAGCTATAAAGTGCCGAGAATTGGGTATTGAGTGCACAATAGTCATTCACAGCTCCCCAGTTTCTCGATCGACAGGTAACCTCAAGTTGTTGGAGTTATTAGGCGTAAACGTCGTATATTGTGAAATGTCTGATGTATCCGATGTCATGGATAGAGAAATGGATCGCTTTAAATCAAACGGGTTAACTCCATTCTATATTTGGGGAGGAGGGCATTCATACGAAGGTACCTTAGCCTTCTTTGATGCTGTCAAAGAAGTTGAATGTCAATCCGATGTAGACTTCGACTCTGTTTTTGTTGCAAGTGGAACTGGTGCTACCCAAGCCGGTTTGCATTGTGGGTTTAAATCCTTTTTCCCTAAAACCAAAGTATATGGCATTAGCGTTGCCAGAGAACAAGCGCGAGGCACAGAGGCTGTACGGCAATCTGTTGAGGAATTCATAGAAAAGTATGGTTTAGATAAAACCTACTCAAATGATATTTTCTTTACAGATCGATATCACTTCGGTGGTTATGAAAACAGTTCTGAATTATTAACGTCTAAAGTTATAGAGGTTGCTAGAAGCACTGGCATTGTTCTCGATCCAACCTATACCGGGAAAGCCTGGTTTGGTATGGAAGATATGATTAAATCAGGAAACTATACGAGCCAAAGTAATGTTTTATTTTGGCATACAGGTGGACTATTAAACTTGATGGCTTGTTAAATGAATATATTATTGACTTCGGTTGGGCGCAGAACATACCTTGTTGAATACTTTAAGGAGGTTCTCTCTTCATTAGGGGGAGTTGTACATGCCTCAAATAGCATTGATACATATGCAATTCGGCAAGCTGATAGATTTACGATTACGCCTAATATATACAGTGAAGACTATATCGACTATTTGATTGAATACTGTAAAGAAAATGAAATCGATATGCTTATATCCCTTTTTGATATAGATCTTCCTGTTTTAGCAAAGAATAAGTCGAAGTTTGCTAATAATGGTATTCAGGTTGTTGTGTCAGATCAGCATGTGATTGATACCTGTAATGATAAGTGGAAAACATATGAGTTTTTGACACAGAATGATATTATTACACCGAAAACCTTTCTTAATCTTGAAACTGCATTATCCGCGCTAGATGAGAAAAGCTTGAATTTCCCCCTTATCGTTAAGCCTCGTTGGGGGATGGGGTCAATAGGAATATATAAGGCAGAAAACCGTGAAGAGTTAGCTGTTTTTTATAAAAAAGTATTGAATGATATTAAAAATTCTTACTTGAAATTTGAATCTCAGGCTGCTTTGGAAGAGTCAGTTTTAATCCAGCAAGCTATTTTGGGAGATGAATATGGGGTTGAGGCGATTAACGACCTATCTGCTAATTTTGTCACTAGTTTCGTTAAACACAAAATAGCAATGAGAGCTGGAGAAACGGATCAAGCCGTCACGCTTGACAACCCGCACCTCGCTGAAATTGGCCAACGTATCGCTGAAAAACTAGCTCATATTGCAGTCCTTGACATCGATTTTCTCGAGCAGGATGGGCATTTTTATGTGCTCGAGTTAAATGCTCGGTTCGGTGGTCAGTATCCTTTCTCACATTTAGCGGGTGCCAATATTCCTAAGCAAATAATTGAGTGGGCTATGGGCAAGGGCACTTCAAGCACGAATATCACGGTCATACCAAATGTTCGTGCTGGGAAAGAGCTCGTTCCGGTTATAATCAGCAAATAAACATTTAATAACTTAAGTATGTGATAGATGAAAATTGCTCACTTTATTCATGATGAAAAATTCCCTGATTTCGCTTACATACAGTTTGAAGCGGCAGCTCCAGGTTGCTCAGACTACTTTATTGTGGGCGAGAAACGAGAGCTAAAATACGTAAAAAAAATTGAACCTAAATTCATACCTGCAAAGTCTTTTTCGGATGCCGCTTTTCTGAAAAAGCTAGCAGGCTATGATTTGATAGTTTTACATTCACTCACGATGTTCAATAAAAGGTTGGTATACAACCTTGATAAAAACATAAGAATTTTATGGGTAGGAATGGGTTATGATTACTATAGCTTGATCAATGGTGAATTGGTTCTACCTAAAACCCACTCGATATTGAATAAAGGAAGTTTTCAAGGTAACAATACTTTCCTGGCTTTGAAGTCAAAGCTAAAGAAAGTATTGAAAATTGAAGTAAGTTGGAGCTATTTGTTAGAGAGGATTGACTACTTTTCACCTGTGCTCTACGGAGAGTATACTAAATTACAGTCTTTATATCCCTTAATGAATTGTAAGTTCATAGATTGGAATTATGGTAGTACGTGTAATGTGTTAAATAGCCTAAAAGACGTTAAGGTATCTGGAAATAGTGTGCTACTCGGTAACAGTGCAGCCCCTCCTAATAATCACATTGAAGCGCTGGACGTACTTCACTCCCTTATGGGCAATAAAAGAACAGTTTATCTCCCACTTTCATATGGTGCCTCATCTAAAGTGAGAGATAAAATTATTCACTACGCTAGAAACTTAGATCTCGATATTGAACCATTGACTGAATTTATGGAGCAGACTGAGTATTTTAAGCTTATTTCTGAGTGTTCACATGTCGTTATGAATCATTGTAGGCAGCAAGGTGTTGGTAATATTGTTGTTGCTTTGTATTTAGGAAGCAGAGTTTTTGTCAATGAGAAGAATGATGCCTACAGTCACTTTAGGGATTTGGGATGTGTCATACATACCATGGCTGAACTACAGAACTCTCCGGAGCTCCTTTCAGTTGACTTAGATGAAAAGTCAAAGCTTAAAAATAGGGAGATTATCGAAAAGGAAATTAGCTTTAGTCATGTACAAGGGAAAACGAAGAAGCTCATTGCACAGTGTATTGACTGAGCCGAGCCAGGCTTCAGTGGTCATACTTTTAAAGATAGTGGTTACTTCTTTGTTCTTTGAGTATTTTTAGAGTCGGAAACTAGCAAAATGAATATAGTGGTAGTAGGTACAGGTTATGTCGGCCTGTCGAATGCAATGTTATTGGCACAACATTGCGATGTTGTCGCTTTGGATATTGTTGAAGAACGTGTCTCTAATGCTCAACTCGAAGTTTTCTCCCATCGCCGATGCAGAAATCACTGAGTTTCTGCAGTCAAAAACACAGCCGTTTGTCGCTACGACGGATAAAGCTAGCGCTTATGAACATGCAGACTTTATTGTTATTGCAACACCCACATGTAACTCCACCCAACCTAGTACAGCTCATTAGTAGAATTATGCAGCCTCAAGATAGCCAACTGGAGTCATGTCTTCCAGCGCATCGTGAGGCCTTTCATAATTGTAAATTTCTAACCATTCATCTGTGATTTCGCGTACTTGTTGTAGTGAATCGAACAGATATAAATCTAATACTTCTTCTCGATAACTGCGATTAAAACGCTCCACAAATCCATTCTGATAAGGACTACCTGGCTGAATAAACTCTAGCTTCATATTTTTTTTCTGAGCCCAACTCTCCAACAAGCTGGATGTAAATTCAGGTCCATTATCAACCCTTATTTGCGACGGCTTTCCTCGCCAGGCAATCACTCGTTCAAGCGTTCTGATAACCCGCTCTGTGGTCAAACTGGTATCGACTTCGATGGCCAGTGCTTGCCGATTGTAATCATCAATAATATTTAATGTTCTGAAGCGATGTCCAAAGCTTAAAGCATCGCTCATGAAATCCATAGACCAAGAATCATTGTGCTTTTCCGGCGTACTCAATGGCTCTGGACTGCGTGTCGGAACACGGCGCTTTCCTTTTCGTCTCAAGTTGAGCTTTAGCATATTGTAAACTCGTTCAACACGCTTCTTGTTCCATGTTTTGCCCTGATGCCGCAGCCGTTTAAACAACTTAGGCAAACCCCAGCGAGGGTGACGCTCTACAAGCAATAGCAACGCATCGATTACCTCATCATCTGGTGGCCGTTTGTGCGTGTAGTAATAGACACTTCGATTTAGTCCTGCAACCTCACAAGCAAGTGCCACACTTACCCCAAACTGCTTAAGGAAATGCTCAACCCACGCTCTACGCCTGCTTGTGCTCACAGCTTTTTTGCAACGATTTCCTCAAGCATAGTGTGTTTCAGGCTCAGTGTTGCAAACATGTCCTTGAGCTTGCGATTCTCTTCTTCAAGCTCTTTCAGACGCTTTACATCCGACGCTTCCATGCCGCCATATTTGGAGCGCCATTTATAAAGTGTGCTCTGTCCAATTCCATGTTTTCGGCAAAGATCTGGAACCGATACGCCCGATTCAGCTTCTTTGATCATGGCAACAATTTGTGACTCGGTGAACTTGCTTTTTCTCATCGTAAAACTTCCTTCTTCTGTTAGTGGAAATTCTACTCAAGAACTGTTGCAGTTTATGGGGGAGTTACACCAAAAGACACCAAGTAGCTTTTAGCCAACAATCAGGATGTAGCGAATAACCTCATCCGTGCCATTGTGGACGCAAACGACCCGCGTAAGGATTATGTCGTGGATTCTATTTTGAAGTGCAAGCCTGAGGTGGTTGGCATTTGTCGTCTGATGATGAAAAGTGACTCCGACAATTTCTGAGCTTCATCAATTCAGGGAGTTATGAAACGCATCAAAGCTGAGGGTATTAAGTTGGTCATTTATGAGCCTGTTCTGAATGAGAGTGAGTTTTTCCACTCTCGTGTTATCACTGAGCTGGAAGAATTTAAACGGATTTCAGACGTTATTGTGTCCAGCCGTATGGTAGATGAAATTCGTGACGTGGCAGATAAAGTATATACGAGCGATCTATTCGGTCACGATTAAGCTATCTATCTCACCTCCTGTATCTAAAAAGGGGGGAGACTGCGATACAGACTCTGCCCTGACAGCGTTCTAGCACTTCAGCCTGGTTAACTCATCACAAAACCTGTCGTTCTGCAGAATACATAGCTGCTGATTTGGTTTGTGGGTTAAACCCAAATGCACCTAGACTAGGTTAGCTGAAGTTACTTAAGCCTCTCTAATATCAAATTCTACAAAGCAAATTTTCGAAAAACGATATAGTCAGCGCTGTGATGGCAGGGAGTTACGTAAAAAGTCAGGCTTGTCCTTTAAGCGCACTATAAAAACCTTTCAATAAAGGTAGTTGAAACAATCAGCTAGCAGAGCAGCATATGACTATGTAGTTTTTGAACAGATTTTAGCTAAGCAGGCATAAAGCAAATCATTACTCAGAATGCACGGTGTCGTATTTTTGTGTTATGTGACATGCCCATGACCTGTAGATGAGAGAGCTAGACTCACATATCGAAAATTGTATAATGGACGTTAGCAAGCCTGCAAATACAAATAACATGCGATGGATAACGGCTGAGCGATTATCCGGCGGGTAGAGTAACCTTGATGAGGCAAAAGACGAGTGTCATGCGGTTGGCCGATAGGTGAAGACTCGGGACTCTGACTACAAACTTCTTCATGGCGCTTAATGCACTAACTCTTGTTATATTCGATTTAGGGTAATGCTAAATACACGTAGTACGTATAGTTACATTATAAAGTCTTTGTCAAAAAACTCGTATAATTGAATGGGTACATGGATTTCTACTTTTTAGAAAGTGGATTGAGAAAAGTAGTTTTTATTGGACTACTCGGTATAAAAAGGACAGTCATACTCTATATTTTTGGTGTCTAATTTTTCCGTTAAAAACCGTTGTAATGCATGTCGATGTTATGAGCAATATCACAGTGTGATATAAATCAGATAATTACTGTTTTTATTAATAATTCGAGATTATAAATGAGCAAAATATTAAATTTAATAGGTAGACAAAAGCAACTTTTTTTGCAAGATATTGAGTCTGCTGAGCAAGCACTACAAAAGGAAGTATCTAACTCTCGATTTCTGATATTGGGCGGCGCTGGTTCGATTGGTCAAGCTGTGACTAAGGAAGTTTTCAAGCGTAACCCCAAAAAACTACACGTTGTGGATATTAGTGAAAACAACATGGTAGAGCTTGTAAGAGATATTCGCAGCTCATATGGTTACATCGATGGGGATTTCCAAACTTTTGCTCTGGATATAGGTTCAATCGAATACGATGCCTTCATTAAGGCAGACGGTCAGTACGATTATGTACTGAATCTATCTGCGCTGAAGCATGTCCGCAGTGAGAAAGATCCCTACACTCTGATGCGCATGATTGACGTGAATGTATTTAACACGGATAAGACAATTCAGCAGTCTATAGATTCAGGTGTCAAAAAGTATTTCTGTGTGTCAACGGATAAAGCTGCAAACCCCGTTAATATGATGGGGGCCTCTAAGCGTATCATGGAAATGTTCCTGATGCGTCGCAGCAAAGAGATCGCAATATCAACAGCTCGATTCGCGAACGTTGCATTTTCAGATGGCTCTTTGCTTCATGGGTTTAACCAACGTATCGAAAAGCAGCAACCGATAGTTGCTCCAAGTGATATCAAACGCTACTTTGTTATCCCACAGGAGTCGGGCGAGCTTTGCCTAATGTCTTGTATCTTCGGTGAGAACCGAGATATTTTCTTCCCGAAGTTAAGCGAGTCGTTACATTTAATTACCTTTGCTGATATTGCAGTAAAATATCTTGCTGATAAAGGTTATGAGCCTTATCTGTGCGACTCTGAAGAAGAGGCGCGTGAGCTGGTCAAGACGCTACCAGCTGAAGGTAAGTGGCCGTGCCTGTTTACAAAGAGTGACACAACAGGTGAAAAAGATTTTGAAGAGTTCTTCACTGAAAATGAAACGCTCGATATGGAAAGATTCAATAACCTGGGGATCATTAAGAATGAGCTGGAATATGACGCAGACAAAATTGCGTTGTTTGAAAGTACAATCAGCCAGCTGAAAGATCAAAAGTCCTGGACAAAAGAGGAGATCGTTGAGCTGTTTTTCACCATGATCCCTGATTTTGGTCATAAAGAAACCGGTAAATACTTAGACAGCAAGATGTGATTTGGGGCTGCAATGACACCACATAATATTAACGAGTTTGTCAGAGCTCTGTATCAGACTGATGAATTTATACCACTTCATGCACCGACATTTAGTGGTAATGAAAAAGAATACGTTTTACAAACCATCGATAGTACTTTTGTATCTAGCGTAGGTAAGTTTGTTGACGAGTTTGAGCAAAAAATTGAGAGTTTAACTGGCACGGCTAAAGCTGTTGCAACAGTAAATGGCACAGCTGCCTTGCATGCCGCTCTTTATATGGCGGGAGTGAGAGCTGGTGATCTGGTTATCACTCAAGCACTTACCTTCGTTGCGACTTGTAACGCGCTTCATCACATGGGGGCTGAGCCTGTATTTGTTGATGTCTCGCCAGTGAGCCTTGGCCTGTGTCCAAAAGCGCTGGAAACCTATTTAGAGGACCACGCAATACTGACTGAACAAGGTACTATTCACCGTAGTACGAAGCAGCGCATTCAGGCTGTAGTGCCAATGCATACATTTGGACACCCCGTCGAACTGGATGAGCTCGTTGCAGTGTGTAAAAAGTGGCAGATTGCATTGGTGGAAGATGCAGCAGAAAGTCTTGGTTCATATTATAAGGGTAAGCATACCGGGGTATTTGGCGAATATGGTGCGGTAAGCTTTAACGGTAATAAAATCATGACAACAGGTGGGGGCGGCGTTGTTTTATGTCAAACGGCTGACGCCGGAGCCCGCACTAAGCACGTCACGACGACTGCTAAAGTCCCTCATCCATACGAGTTTTTTCACGATGAGGCGGGGTTTAACTATCGCATGCCAAATCTAAATGCGGCACTAGGGTGTGCGCAGCTCGAGATGTTAACCACTTTTATTGAACAAAAAAGAGCGCTTGCACAGCAATATCGCGACTTTTTTGATGGCAGTGAGTTCAAGTTTGTGGTCGAGCCTGCTTACGCACAATCAAATTACTGGCTCAATGCGGTAATTTGTGAAGACAAAGCCGCACGAGAGTTGTTATTGCAGGAAACGAATAGCCAAGGGGTTATGACTCGACCAATTTGGCAGTTGATGCACCGCTTGCCAATGTTTAGTAACGCTTTAAGAGGCGATTTGACTTACTCTGAGTATGTTGAAGCACGTCTTGTGAACTTACCAAGTACACCAATTGCTAAACTAGGTGTCTGATTATGAGTAAAAAAATAGCTGTTTTTACGGGAACACGTGCCGAATATGGTTTGTTGTACTGGTTGATTAAAGACATACATGATGATCCTGATTTGACATTGCAGTTACTCGTTTCTGGCATGCATTTATCTCCTGAGTTTGGAAACACGTATAAGCAGATAGAAGATGATGGTTTTAAAATAGACGAAAGGATCGAAATTTTATTATCTTCTGACACTGCAACGGGCACAGCTAAGAGCATGGGGCTGGGTGTTTTAGGGTTTACAGATGCTTTAAGCCGATTGGAACCAGATGCACTGGTGATTTTAGGCGACCGGTTTGAGGCATTAGCGGCAGCTCAAACAGCTATGATTTTGAGGATTCCAATCTTGCATTTGCATGGTGGAGAAATCACGGAAGGCGCTTATGATGATGCTATCAGGCATGCTATCAGTAAACTTAGCTACCTTCATGGTACATCGACAGACGAGTATAGGCAGCGTGTTATTCAACTAGGAGAATCGCCAACGAGGGTTAAAAACATCGGTGCAATTGGCTTAGATCACTTAAAAAGAAGTGAGTTTATGACAGTTGATGAGATTGCTGAGTCATTGCAATTTGACCTGAAGGCTCCCTACTTTTTGGTGACTTATCACCCTGTAACTCTGGGTGAAGAGCCTCCTGAAGAGAGCTTCAACGCGATCCTTACAGCTTTAGATGCCTTTGCAGATCACCAGGTTATTTTAACCTACCCTAATGCCGATGATGGTGGAAGAAAAATTATCCCTATCCTTGAACAGTATGCACAGGCAAATCCAAAAAGGGTTTTGGCGATTCCATCTCTTGGACAACAGCGTTACTTGAGTACTGTTAAACACGCATCTGTGGTGATTGGTAATTCTTCAAGTGGCATTATTGAAGTGCCGTCTTTCGATGTACCCACAATCAATATTGGTGTGCGCCAAAAAGGCCGGTTGGCTGCAAAAAGTGTACTGCATTGTGATGCACAGACGCACAGTATTGAGAGCGCGATACGCGCAGCGCTATCTCGTGAATATCAAGCTGAAGGCGAGGCAATTGCAAACCCATACGGTGCAGGCAATGCAAGTAAACAAGCCATTCAAATGCTTAAAGAGCTTGATTTTCAACCGAGTAAGCCGTTCTACGATCTAAAATGAGAGTACTATGACATTAATAATTGCCGAAGCTGGCGTTAATCACAACGGTAGTGATGAGCTGGCTTTTAAATTGGTCGATGCTGCACACGAAGCGGGTGCAGATATTGTTAAATTCCAAACCTTCAAAGCTAAAAACTTGGTAACGGAATCAGCGAAGCAAGCTGATTATCAAGTTGCGAATACGGGGCAGCAAGAGTCTCAATTTAGTATGCTTAAGCGATTAGAGCTGAGTTACGAAACGCATCACAAGCTGGTTAAATATTGCCAGGAGTTAGGGATTGAGTTTTTATCAACCGCGTTCGATTCCGAGAGCCTTGATTTCTTAGTTAATGATTTGGGGATCACGAGACTGAAGTTACCTTCCGGAGAGATAACTAACGCACCACTGGTGTTAGAGCATGCCAGAACCGGGTGTGATTTAATTGTTTCTACAGGTATGGCCACTCTGAGTGATATTGATTACGTATTATCTGTTATTGCATTCGGTTATTTACACCCTGAAGGGGATCCAACTGATGAGCTGTTGCTAGAAGCTTATTACTCTGAGGAAGGTAAAGCACTGCTTAAAGAAAAAGTGACCTTGTTGCATTGCACAACAGAATATCCGGCACCTTATGACGATATCAATCTAAATGCCATGGATACAATGAAAGACGCGTTTAAGCTCTCAGTTGGCTACTCAGATCATAGTGAGGGTATTGTTGTGCCTATCTCTGCTGTAGCAAAAGGCGCGGTATTGATTGAAAAGCACTTCACGACAGACAAGTCTCTGCCAGGTCCGGATCATAAAGCATCTTTGGATCCTGTTGAGCTTAAAGCGATGGTTGAGGGTATTCGCATCGCTGAGAGAGTATTAGGTGATGGTATCAAAGGGCCTCGTCCGCTCGAAGTTAAAAATAAAGAAGTAGCCAGAAAGAGCTTGATCGTGGCACAAGCATTAAAAGCCGGCGAAGTGATTACTAAGTCACATGTTGTGGTTAAGCGCCCGGGTGATGGCATGCCACCTTCACTATATTGGAAAGTGCTCAATACTGAGGCTTCCCAAGATTATCAAGTCGGTCAATTACTAGATGAATAAATCACCAGTAGTCTTGATCGGTGGGGGAGGTCATGCTGCTGGCTTAGCGGAAATCTTGCTCCAGCAAAACCGACAGATTTTGGCTGTAGTTGCACCAGAGCTTTCACCAAGTTTGAAGCGATTAGCCGAGTTTACGCATCATACCGGCGACGACGATGTTCTGAAATATGATAAGCATGAAGTGGAGCTCGTCAATGCCATTGGAGCGATGCCCTATAAATCATTGAGGCAGAAAATATATCAGCGCTTCAAAGATGATGGTTATCAATTTGCACAAGTGATCGCTAACAGTGCCAATGTCTCTGCTAATGCTCAATTAGCAGAGGGGGTGCAGATTATGCAAAACGCTGTGGTCTGTATCGGTGTTGCTATTGGTGAAAACTCAATTATAAATACGTCCACTACAATCGATCACGACTGCTCTATTGGGATGCATTGCCATATCGCGCCGGGCGTTACAATGAGTGGGCAGGTTCGAATTGAGCAGGGTGTGCACGTGGCTACTGGAGCCAGTATAATTAATAACATTACAATTGGTGAGCGCGCTATTGTTGGTGTTGGAGCATCTTTGACAAAAAGTTTAGCGAAAAATTGTATTGCTTATGGAACAAAGACAACAGTTAAAGAACAGGGTGCCAAATGACAAGCAAATGGAAAAAATTATTAATCTCGCCAGAGACTAGCATCAGAGATGCCATGGAAGTTATTGACCGGGAAGCGCTTCGGGTCGCGTTGGTTGTCACTGATGGTGATAAGCTGGCAGGAATAGTAACGGATGGCGATATTCGTCGAGGGATACTGTCAGGGGTTGATTTGTCAGATAAAGTCGAGAAAGTGATGAATTCATCACCGATCGTAGCGTCTGAACGCAAAACTTCGGCTGAGCTGAAAGAGATAATGCGTGCTCATAGCAGCCTATCTATTCCTATCGTCGATGGCAGCGGCAGTCTGGTTGGATTGAAAACCCTGCATGAGGCATTAGAGGTCGAGAAAAAAGATAATCCGATCTTTATTATGGCCGGTGGTTTTGGAACGAGATTACGACCTTTAACTGATAATTGTCCAAAACCCATGTTGAAAGTCGGTGACAAGCCAATGCTGGAAACCTTGATCCGACATTTTAAATCTTTTGGCTTTAATAATTTTTATATTTCAACCCATTATTTGCCTGAAGTAATTACTGAATACTTCGGAAATGGCGAAGCGTTTGGGGTTAACATCACTTATGTTCATGAAGAAGAGCCTCTTGGCACTGCGGGCGCGCTTTCTCTATTACCAGACAGTTTGCCAAATAAACCCCTGATAATGATAAATGGCGATATTCTGACAAACGTGAACTTTACAAAAGTTCTGGAGTTTCATGAGTCTCAGGATTCTGATGCAACTATGTGTGTTAGAGATTATGAGATCAAGGTGCCTTTTGGTGTGATTGAAGGGGAAGGGCATGTCATCTCTGATATCGTCGAAAAGCCAACGTATCGGTATTTTGTTAATGCAGGTATCTATGTGATCTCACCTGAGATTATTCGCTCTCTCGGTAAAAGTGAGTATCTGGATATGCCATCTTTGTTTCAGAGAAAGAAAGACGAAGACTGTAGAGTACTTAAGTTTCCGATCCATGAATATTGGTTAGATATTGGCAGGCATGATGACTTTAAACGAGCGCAAATTGACATTCACGATTTAGGGTTGTTCTGAACATGCTAAAAGTATTGGCGATTGTACCTGCAAGGGCTGGTAGCAAAAGGCTTCCGCAAAAGAATATCAAGGAATTAGGTGGGCTCCCTTTAGTTGCCCATACGTTTGAAGCGATTAAGGAAGCCAAATATATTTCACATACTTTGGCGACGTCAGACTGTCCAAAGGTGCTAGAGATTGCTTCATCTTATGAGCAAGTTACACCCTTAGCCAGGCCTGCGGAGTTGGCAAGCGATACAGCTTCTTCATTGGATGTAATAAAGCATGCTGTCGAGTTTGCCAAAGAGTGTGAGATTGAATTTGATGTAATTTGCCTGTTACAGCCAACTACTCCACTGAGAGCGGCAGAGGACATTGACTCAGCGATAGAGCTATATATTGAGAAAAATGCCAAAGGCGTTGTTTCTATGACTGAGTGTGCACACTCTCCTTTGTGGAGCACGCGCTTAAAAGAAGAACATGACTTTAAGCAGTTTATATCTGGATTGACTAACACCAGGGCTCAGGATTTGGATCCTTATTATCAGCTAAACGGAGCTATTTATTTAGTTGATAAGATTGAATTCGAAAGATCAGGTAAACTCTTCCTAGAGCAAGATTACTACCCCTATATAATGTCTAATGAAAGTTCTATTGACATTGATACAGAAATCGATTTTTTGATCGCAGCTACGGTACTGAAGCATCGAGCGGATAAAGTCTGCTGAATACTCGCCTCACTGACCGACGTCGATGTCTCATCATATGTCGGTCAGTGAGGTGTACTTAGGGTGAACGAGGTGTATATAGCTCGATGGCGCTTGTCTAACGAGTTTCCGCCAGAAATACCTGATTAGAAAACGCGTTGCCAACTTAATTAGCTTCTACCCTTTACTTTCTCACAGTATTTACACCTATATGTGGATACTTGTCATCGGTAAACCTGTTTGAACTGAGCTGTGAGCACCTGTGTCCGCTGAACTGTATTATGGGCGGACCAAAAGTAGCTGGGAAGGCGGCAAGTGTTTTAGGTCCTCAATTTGCTACTTCACTGGCTTTCTCCGGGTTACACCTTGTATTCCCAGGTGCTTAACCTGTTTGCAGTTAGTGGCTGTCTGTGGCATTTACTATTTCGACACCCCGCTCTAAATTTTGTGCTTTTAACTCAGCTATGAGTGGAACGAGAATACCGCACTTTAATTGGTCTAGGCTGGTTCTGTTATGGGATGTAGACGATGTCTTCTCTGCACTGGGAGAGCTAGACTCACGTGATAAAAAAAGTATAATACCACCTCGTTACTTTGGCTCCCTTGTTCAGGGAGTTGTGCATGGAAGGCAGCAATTCTCTCTATTTATTTTTTAATCAAAGATATAGAGAAAAAAGGATCTTGGAAATCAGAGTACGTTATCTTTCAGTCCTATCTGCTCAACCATTTTTCACACAGCCGTAGAACTAAAAAGTCCATGGTATTGCATAGTTTAAACGACAAGTAGACACACTAACCATCTTGCAAAATTAGACATTGGTTTTGTTAGGAGGAAGCTTTATGAGGCCGGTGCGTAAGTTCTGTTTCTTTGTTGAGTGGGTGAGCCAAAGCATCTGAAATGAGAATGCGCTTTATTATTGTGTTTTCTGAACTAGTCTCGGCGCTTTTTTAGGAGGATTAGTTCTTTATGCATATTTATTTTTGCTTAAAAAAGTGTAGGCTTCGGGAAATTTTGCCATAGCGGTGTTTTGTCACAGGGTTTTAGTCTTTTTTGCTCAAAGTGGGTATTGACTGATTCATCCGATAGCCTCGGCATTACTTTTAAAGGGAGTAACAGACTGATGCGTGCAAATAAGTCTCGATATGGTAATATTTCAGGTCTATGATAATCCAGATTTTGGGCTGATTTTGGATACTAAGAAATGTTTTGCATTGACCTTGCTTGATGTGTCGGAAGTTTATATGTATTGAGACATAAAAATAGCAGGAACCAGTCAGGCTTTATAAGAAGTAACACCTAGGCTCTGGCTGATTTGTCACTTGCGATTAACAATCGCGCATGCTTTAATTGGTGATGCGAAATATTACACCATTAAAAACTGAAAGAAAAAACTATATTTTGGGAAAAAATAATGGCGCTAAGCTGTAAAACTATCATTGCTTCTACTGTATTTCTTGCAATGACTGGCTGCTCGATTGTTCCCGGCGGCCATTTTGAAGGAATAGACTCAAGTGAGCAGACTGCCAGTCTGCAAAGCGACCTTGAAAACATCAACATTCACTTAATTGATGCTCAACTCATCCAGGATTCAAAACGCTATCAGACTCAACAGAAAGAAGCTGCCATACCGAGTATTGGTGGCATCGACGTTTCTGATTTTGAATATCGATTAGGTGTAGGTGATGTACTCACAATTGGCGTTTGGGACCACCCTGAATTAACTATCCCAGCTGCGGTTCAGCGTACCGCCGAGTTTGATGGTTTCCGTGTCCAAGCGGATGGTACGGTAACCTTTGCTTATGCTCCGGAAATACCTGCAGCAGGTCGAACCGTGACTGAGTTACGTGCTGATTTAGTACAAAGATTAAGTCGCGTTATTGAAGATCCACAAATTGATGTAAAAGTCGTTGGTTTTAAGAGTCAAAGAGTTTATGTCACTGGTGAAGTTAATAAACCTAACGTATTTCCAATTACCGAAACTCCACTAACTTTGCTGGATGCTGTTAATCAGGCCGGAGGGCTTACAGATTCTGCCAATTGGGATCATGTCACATTTACTCGAGGTGAGAAATCTGAACGAATCAGTCTTGAACGATTTTATTCAGAGGGCGACATCTCTCAAAACCGCCTATTAAAGCATGGTGACGTGATACATGTCAGTCGTAATGACAAGCAAAATGTTTACGTATTGGGGGATGTAACAAAAGCCGGTAAAATTGGTATTAACCGCTATGGTTTGAGCTTGGCTGAGGCCTTAAGTGAAGTCGGTGGCGTTAATGAACGGACAGCAGATGCAAATGGGGTATTTGTCCTGCGTAAGCGAGACTTCGAGAAAGATGGAGTGATTGCTGATGTATACCAACTGCATGCGAGAAATATAGCGTCTTTGGTGCTTGCCGAGCAGTTTGAGCTCGAGCCTCAAGACATCGTTTATGTGACTAGCGCACCTCTTGCACGCTGGAACAAAGTTATCAGTCTCTTGTTGCCTTCACTTGCCACAGTGGATGCGCTTCAAGACATCGACAATCAATAGTGTGAAATTTCATGTTTGATAGTGTTTTGATCGTGTGTGCGGGCAATATTTGTCGTAGCCCCACCGCTGAATATGTATTAAAAAGCAAACTCTCTGAACGAGCGATAGAGGTGTCTTCTGCGGGTTTGACAGCATTAGTTGATAAGCCTGCGGATCAACTTGCTCAACAGCTAGCATCACAGCATGGCATTGATATGTCAGAGCATAGAGGACGTCAAATCAGCACCTCATTGGTGTCTCAAAATAGCGTTATATTAGTGATGGAGCAGCGTCACTTGGAAGATTTGTGTTCAAGGTATCCACAAGCTCGTGGTAAGACTTTTCTTTTAGGGAAGTGGTTAGGTGATAAAGAAATTCCGGATCCTTACCGACAAAGCCAAGAAGCATTTGAACATGTATACGAGTTAATCAATAGCGCGTGCAGTGCTTGGCATAAGTATTTATAAGGATGAAAGAGTCGATGAATGCTCAATCCAACCTATTAAGTGGTGCGCAGCAAAACCAAGCTGGGCAACAGACACAAGATATTGACTTAATATCGATTTTTGGTGCCTTGCTGGATCGCAAGTTCTTCATAGTTGTGATTACCACAATTTGTATGCTCATTGGTATCGCTGTTGCTGTTTTTAGCACTCCTGTTTATCAGGCCACAGCGATGATCCAGGTCGAGGAAAAAGGCGGAGCCGTTCCTGGATTCGATGAGTTAGGTGGGATGTTTGAAACAACATCAGCAGCGGTGACAGAGATAGAGCTGTTGAAGTCGCGGAGTATTATTGGTGAAGCTGTTGATAGCCTCAAGTTAGATGTCGTCGTTGAACCAAAACTCTTCCCTGTGATAGGTGGACGTTCGTTTAGAAAGTTTACACCGACGAGTTCGAATGAACTAGCTGAACCAAGTTTTGGTGCTGAAAGCTACGCTTGGGGTGGTGAACAAATAGATATCTTTAAGTTCAAAGTGCCCAGAGCTGCGATTGATACAGAGTTTACGTTGCGTGTTGTTGACACAGATACTTTTGAACTGCTCAGTGAGGACGGCACCAGCGTTCTTCGAGGTAAAGTGGGTGAAGAGGTTGAAAGTGGCCAGTTTGCATTAACAATCAAAACACTGAATGCCAGACCAAATACCGAGTTTCTGCTGGTTAAGAGAGATCGTTTGAATACCATTCTTGATCTTCAAGCTGAAATTGGTGCAGGTGAAAAAGGCAAAGATTCGGGAATAATCAATCTGAACTTACAGAATGAAGATGCCGAATATGCCGAGTCGGTATTGAACAAGGTTGCATCCATATATGTTCGTCGCAATGTTGAACGTAGTAGTGCCGAGGCGCAGAAGTCACTTGAGTTTTTAGAATATCAATTACCTCAGGTGAAGAAGCAGCTTGAAGCCGCAGAGCAACGTTTCAACGATTACCAAGTTAAGCAGCAGTCAGTTGATATCTCTTTGGAAACAGAAGGTGTCCTGAAACAGTTAGTTAAACTAGAAACTCAGCTGCAAGAGCTGGAACTCAAAAAGTTAGAACTAGGACGTAAGTTCAAACAAAGTCACCCGAGTTATCAAGCTGCTATTCAGCAGATTGAAGCCGTTGAAAATCAAAAACGACGTTTGTCCGATCAGGTCCAGGTATTGCCTGAAACTCAACAAGAACTGCTAAGATTGACGCGTGACGTTGAAGTGAATAACGAAATATACACGTTATTACTTGCAAAAACGCAGGAACTTGACATCGTGCGCGCCGGGACAGTTGGTAATGTTAGGATTATTGATAGCGCTGAAGTCAATACTTCTAAGCCTGTAAAGCCAAAGAAAGCGTTGATTGTGATTTTAGCTACTTTAGTTGGCGGAATGCTGGCTGTCGCGATAGTACTTATCCAAAAAGCGATGCATAAAGGGATTGAAGACCCCAATGAAATAGAAGCCTTGGGTCTGCCGGTATATGCCAGCGTTCCTTATTCTGAGTATCAGGTTAAACTGACTGGTTTTGCAAAAGCGCGTAAGGGTAAAGTCGCTAAAGCTAAATCAATACTCGCTGTTGATAATCCAGCAGACTTATCAATTGAGGCACTTCGTAGCCTTCGTACAAGCTTGCATTTTGCCATGATGGAGGCAAAGAACAACGTTATCGCAATTTCAGGTCCAAGCCCTGGCGTTGGTAAATCGTTTATTTCCGTAAACTTGGCGACTGTATTGGCACAAAGTAACAAGAAAGTGTTAATCATTGACGCTGACATGCGTAAAGGTTACCTGCAAACGCAGTTTGGTATGCAGTGGGATAATGGACTCAGTGACTTTCTTGCTGGTCGAGTAACCCTGGAACAAGCAACGAAGCAGAGCCAGGTACCTGGGTTGGATGTAATCACACGTGGCCAAATACCACCTAATCCATCTGAGCTGTTAATGCATGCTAACTTCTCGAAGTTGGTTGAACTGGTCAGTGAAAAATATGATTTGGTTATTATCGATACACCACCTATTTTGGCTGTTACCGACCCTGCTATCGTAAGTGCACATGCAGGCTCAACATTGCTTGTAACTCGATTTGGTCAAAACCATGTCAAAGAGCTTGAGCTAACGCGCAATCGCTTTGAACAAAATGGCATTGACGTAAAGGGTGTTGTATTTAATGGTGTAGTCAAGAAAGCCAGCAATGCTTACGGCTATTATGGTTACTATAACTACGAATATAAATCGGATAAGTAACATATAAAGCCGTATTGATATCAGTAAGGGGCTATGATGAGTATTGACTCAGAAACGGTGCTAATCTGATAGTAGCTATCCTAAAACACCGGACTAAGTAAAATGGCAGCACTGATAAAAAGGTGCTGCTTCCAACATTATTACTAGGTAAAGCTAATCATGGTGATACATACCTTAGTATGGGCTGTATGAAAGTGATAAGTGTTGTGCTTTCTCGGTGCTTAGTAGTAAATAGTCTGGCGAAATACTGAGAGAGCTTTAATAAGATAGATTGCTTATTATATACGGAGCAAACAGCTGTCTGTGCATAACTGCGCAAAGAGCTATACATGAAATCAACGTATCTATTAAGAAATAAAGTGGCTACCGATTAACCCAGCTATACACCCACTATCGGTTAAGCCTGGTCCATAGATACTGTCAGTATGCATGATTTCAGCCGAATTTAAGAATCGTGAAGGAAGAGCAATGAGCAACCTATTCACCCCATGCCTACTTGGAAAAGTAGGGCTGGAAACTGACTTATTTGATGTCATCTCTGAAAATAATGAGGGTGCCTTCTGGCTAAGGCAACTCCGACAAAAACTTTTTGAAATTAAGTAGCTCTTGTGATTCGTTCAATTGGTATTGCCTTTATATTCACATTTTTGGGTAAAATTGTAGCTTTTCTGAGAATTCAACAGATGGCTAATGCATATCCAAATAGTTATTGGCTAGACGCATTTTTTCTTTCATTTTCTTTTACCACGTTTTTTGAAACTGTAGTAATTTCAGGTGCTGTATCCACAGTTTTCATACCAAAATATATTGCGAGAAAAACAGAGCTAAGGCAAACCGATTTCTTTAAAGAGATATACTTGTTCTTGATCTTTGTTTTTTCAATTATTTCTCTTGGAATCTATTTATTTTCAGGCCATATATCATCCTTGCTGGTTAGTGGTGACAATCCTGTCTTGGTGAAAAATACTCAGGTTCTACTTGAATTATTTTGCCTACTTCCTGTTTTATCAATATTGTTCCAATTGCCTACCCAGGGTAATCAGATTAACGAAAGGTTTAGTGTATCAACATTGAACCCAATAATACTGAATTCGTTTCAACTAGTTGCTATCTATTTCCTCGTTGAACTGGCGATTTCTGACGAGCTTGCTGTTTATCTATTTGCAACGATTTATCTGTTAACTATGCTGCTATGTTACGGCTGTCAAAGATATTATTTTAACAATCGTTATAGTTTGCTTAGAAAGTGGCACTGGAAACGCAATATTAGTGTGCTGCTTGCGTTGCTTCCACTAATTGCGTTCTTAAGTATCGAAGAGATTAATATATTAGTTGACCAGTATTTTGCTAGTGGTTTTGCTGAAGGTGGCGTTTCCAACCTTATGTATGCTAACAGGCTGGTTAAAATATTTGGAGCAATCTTTGTAGCTGCAATCTTGACGGTTTTCTACCCCAGAGTGTCTAGGCTAGTGTCTGATAATGATCTGACTAAAGCGAACTTTATTACAAACAAGCTGATGTTGCTGATTGTGATGTTTAGCCTACCTATCTCGGTTTTGTTTTATTTTGAAGGGAATGGTGTTGCGGCTATTATTTACGGCTCTGATCTAGCACAAGATGTTGGTGGGATCTTAAGCGGTTATGCCTTTATGGTGGTCTTTTCATCAATCTATCTACTGCTGTTAAAGGTGATGTTCTCTTTAGGAAAATCCAACATTATCACTAGCTTTGGGGTATGCTTCTTGGTGCTCAATTATGCATTGAATTCAGTTTTTATTGAGTTTTTTGGGCTTCAAGGAGTTGCACTCTCCTCGACTGTGATTTCATTTATGCAATGCATACTATTAGTTATCGTTCTCAGCAGGCAAGGATTTAAGTTAGTGAGTATCGGAGATGCTAAAGTAATGTCACTCCATATCGTGATTTCGTTATGTTCTCTGTGGTTGATTAGCCTCATTGAAATTAACTTCATTGTTTCTTGCATTGTGTTTTTTATTGTTTATTACTTGTTGTCTTTTGCAACGAATAGACGCTTTTACTTAAGTTTAATTGAGTTGAAATAGTTATGTTCTTATTGGAAAATATACAGCTTCTTTCTGCTCTTGTTTTAATTGCAAGTTTCTTAGTCTACTTTACGACAGGTATAAATTTTATCTTTTCAATTGTAATGCTGCTGAATCCATATGTTGCGGCTTTACTTTGCTTCTCTAAAATATTTTTCAATTATTTTAATTTTAACAAGGTTAGTTTTAGTAGGAAAAACATAATATTTTTCCTGCTGATTATGTCTTTGCTTTTTATACCCTATTTCTTTTCAGTGTTTAATGCTAGGGCTATGACTCAGCTGGTTCAGTTTTTAGTATTGTCGTTTATCTTTATTGTTTTTATTATGTCTGGTAAGCCAATAATAAGAAACCCTTCACTACTTTTAAATAACCTACGTTATTCGTGTATAATTTTGTGTCTTCTCAAGGTCGTAAGTATATTTTTAGGTGTCGACGACTTTTACATGTTTGGTAAAAATGAAGATGCTATGCTTATTGTGCTTGCCGGTCTGGGAAGCTCACTCTATTTCTATCTGAGAAATAAGTCTTATAGTATTATTTTTGATTTTATAATTTACATGTATGCGATTAGTTTGTATGAATCGAGGAGTGCACTCTTCTTTATAATGATAACGCCTTTTATTGTTATATTTGGGTCGGTATTTAAGGATAAAGAACGCATTTTGAATAAAATTTACTTAATTTCTTTTTTCTTGATTTTCTTTGTTATTAGTTTTTTTAGTATAGATTACGTTATATCTGCATTTGGCCTTGACCAAACAAACAACTATTCAAACTTGGAAAGGTTGGGTATGTATATATTTACATATGATTTTATTTTCTCAGGGAATTATTTGGGTCTTGGGATTGGTAACCTAGATCTGGCAATGGAATCCATGTATGTAAATAAGTATATATTGGATGTTTATCCACATCCTCACTCAAGCTTTCTAAGGTTTACACTTGAACTTGGTTTGCTCGGTGTCGCAGCTTATAGTTTCTTTTTAATTTATTTGTTAAAGATCTCTTTTAATATATTGGCTATAGATAAATGCATTGGCACTCTATTGCTGTTCTTCTCTTCGTCGATATTTTATTTTTCATTGTTCGATTCGATATTTTATTCGTTTTTTAGAGGGATAGTGTGCTTACTTGTCTTGTGTGCATTTGTTTCTCTGAAATATGAAAAGAATTAATACTTGTAGGTAGTTATGTGCGGGATATTTGGTTTATACAGTAAAAGTAGTTCTATCAGCCAGGCCACGGAAGAAAAAGTATCTGAACACTTTTTCCAGGCTTTACACCATCGCGGCCCAGACTCTAACGGCTTATTTATTTCTTCTGACCGAAAGTCACTACTGGGGCACTTGAGACTAAGTATTGTGGATGTCGAGTCGGGCATCCAACCAATGAAAAGTGATATTAGTGACACAATCGTTTTTAATGGAGAGATCTATAACCACAATGAACTAAGAGCAAGTCATGACTACAACTTTTCTAATCACAGCGATACCGAAGTGATTTTATCAGGATATAAAGTTAGTGGTGAAAAGTCCTTTAATGACTTAAATGGAATGTATGCGTTTGCTATACACTCTGAGCGTGATAACTCTTTGACTTTAGCGGTTGACCCATTGGGTATCAAGTCATTGTATCTTTATGAAGATGATGAATTGATTATTTTCAGCTCTGAGTTAACAGCGTTAGCGCAGTACATTCACGCCATGGATCCCGAGCTGTTGGAGGTTGACGATAGTGCAACATATGGCTTCCTACAACAAGGTATGTTTTTAGAGCAAACGACACCTTTTAAGAATATTAGGAAGCTTAAGGACGGCTCCTGGATAAGGTTATCAAGTGAGAAATCTCAGGGTAGCATTGTCTATAACTCCACTTTCTCTGAAAAAGATAGCCTTAAAGATGTTGTTGAGTCTTCAGTCGAAAGGCAGTTACATGCAGATGTTGATGTGTGTTTATTCTTAAGTGGAGGGATAGACTCATCCTTGGTTGCCAGTATAGTCAGCAAAACGAAGAAAATTAAAGCATTTTGCCTGGCGTTTGATGAAGGCGATATCGACGAAAGCTCTCAAGCTAAACTCGTTGCTGAGGATTTAGGTATTGATCTTGAAATCGTGAAGATTGATCCTGAGAACTTGGAGAGCTTATTTGAAGAAGCTTTACTGTCGTTGGATGAGCCAATCAGTGATTTCGCGACCATTCCTTTATTAGCACTGAGTAGGAAGGCAAGTGATTCTTATAAAGTATGCTTGTTAGGTGACGGAGGCGATGAACTTTTTTATGGTTACACACATCATAAGTATTGGAACCATAAGTTGCTGTCGGAAAAACTCCTACCAAAGTTAGTGTTTAAGTCAGGTTTATACAGTAACTTGGTTAGGTTTTTTGAAAGCAGTAAAAGTAATTTTTCTAAGAAAGTAGCAACTTTTCTTAAACTGGCTTATCCGGATGGGATTAGTTATGGTCCATTTACGCACTATGATAATTATCTAAAAGATAACTTATATACTCAACAAAGCCTGTCGAGTGTATCGCAGCTTCATGGTTTTGAATTAAGAAATTTCCTTTCCAGAAAGTTATTACAGAAAAGCGATCGGATTACGATGGCTGCAAGTATGGAAGGGCGTGTGCCACTATTAGACTTAGAATTGTACAACTTTTCTAGAATGTTTTATAATCCCGAAAACTGCATCGAAAAAGGTGCGGGCAAAACCCCTCTAAGGGAGTTGCTTTCTGATTACATATCTAATGAAGTGTATAAAAATAAAAAGCAGGGCTTTAGAGTACCGTTGTCTAGTTGGTGTTCTAGTGATTTTGGCTCTAAGGTAAGAAAGCACTTACTCTCTTGTCAGTTTATCAGCAAGTTTATTAGTAAAGAAAGCTTATCGAATCTTTTTAAAGAGTTTGATAGTGGCAATGAGTCGCATTCAGTGAGAATATTTACCTTGTATTCTTACTCGGTATTTATGAATAATATAATCAAATAATGAGGATGTATGAACGTATTGCATATGAGATCCGAGTACTTAGATAATGGTCCAGGTACTCAACCTCTAAAAATCGCACTCCAATTCCGAGAAAGAGGTTATGAGTCTTATTTTGCCGGCGCTAAGGGGTATATGGATGATATAATAAAGGAAAATGGATTTGAATTTATTGAGGTGCCTAGTTTAGCTAGATTAGAACGCGGTATTGGATCCTTTTTTAAGTCTGTTAGCCACATAAAGAGTATTATTAAGGATAATAATATAAATGTTGTTCATACACACAATGGAGCATGTAGTTTTATTGCATACTTTGCTTCATTATTAGCTGGTCGAAAAGTCACTATTGTGAGAAGTGTGAGAGGAATTGAGCTAAGACCTTCGCATCAATATAGAAACTGGATATATAAGATCTACCCAGCTAAGCTTCTCGCAGTTTGCGAATTTGCGAGAAAAGAACTGATTAGAGTCGGTGCAGATCCTAAGAAAATCAGTGTTACTTTTAATGGTGCCGATCTAAATATTTTTGATAAGAATTCACTGTCAAAAGAAAAGGTCAGAGCAGAATACAACATTAAACCTTCTGACTTTTTAATAGGCCATGTTGGTGCGTTTTCCGGTTGGAAGGGACAAGACGTGCTAGTCAGAGTACTAGCTAAGCTGCTTGAAAAAGACAGTAAATATAAGTTGATGTTAGTTGGGCATGGAGCAGATTTTGAGCGTGTGCAAGCACTTGCAGATGAGTTAAATGTTGCGGAACATGTGGTTTTTGTAGGACGAGTAATGAAGTCGGAAACATATCATATGGCTTTCGATCTTTACACACAACCTTCAGTCAAAGGCGAGCTTTTCCCAAATGCAATTGTTGAAGCAATGGCCTTAGGAAAAACCTGGATTGGTAGTGATATCAGTGGCCTGAAAGAGCTGACCAACGACGGAAAAGCGGGGAAAGTGTTCGAGCCTAATGATATAGATTCACTGGTGTCAGAAATCGAATATTTGTCAAATAACCCCTCTATGATGAGAGAAAGAGAAAGTAACGCGTATAACTTCGTGTTAGAGCAACTTACCTCAGAAAAAGTGTGTGACAGAATAGAAAAGGCTTATAGGGAAGATGGATAATAGTTTTAAATATTTGATGATAACAAACAATCCTGTTATCGCAGCTGGGTTAGATACTTGTGGTGTTGATCGGATTTTTGTCGATCTTGAGATCAACGGCAAAAATGCCAGGCAAGGCCATCTTGATACGGTTATCAGTCATCATTCTCTTGCAGATGTTTCTGCGGTCAAGGCAGCATTGAAGAACTCTGAACTTTTGGTGAGAATAAATCCTTACTTCAGTGGTTCTGCTGAAGAAATCGAGGAAGTGATTAACCGTGGCGCTGATATCATCATGCTGCCAATGTTTAAGTCAATGTCTGAAATTGAAAGTGTTGGTAAGTTGATTGCTGGGCGAGCGAAGTTTATCCCATTGGTTGAGACCATTGATGCCTCGAATATTTTGCAAGAACTCGATGACTGTGAATATGTAGATGAGGTCCATATTGGATTGAATGACCTGCATTTAGAGATGGGCTTAAAGTTCATGTTTCAGTTGCTTGAAAGTGGATATCTGGAGCAACGGCTTGCCGGGTTTAAGAAGCCATTTGGTATCGGTGGAATTGCAAGGGTAGGATCCGGGGAAGTTGACGGAGAACTGGTTATGGCTGAGCATGTTAGACTGGGGTCTCGTGGCGTAATTCTTTCCAGAGCATTTCATCAGCAGATTTCACTGGGAACTGATGGGGAACTATGCCTTGATAAATTTAGTGAAGAGTTTAAGGCACTGAATGCAGCCAGAGACAAGCTGTTGTCCAGTGATAAGACAAGTTTGAATCAGCTCCACGACACTTTTTGTCGTAACGTTCGAGCAATTGTGGGCTAGGTGGAAAAGTGAAAAGATTATTCGATTTAGTTTCTTCCTTAATTGGCCTTGTACTTTTATTCCCCGTATTCATTATTACGGCGGTTCTTATCAAAAAAGACGGTGGTTCTGCGTTCTATTTACAGGACAGGGTCGGATTAAATGGTAAGACGTTTAAGTTGTACAAATTCCGTTCTATGGTTGCGAACGCAGATAAGATAGGTGGTTACTCAACCCAAGTAGGGGATCCCCGCATTACTAAAATTGGCAAGTTTATTAGACGAACCAGTATTGATGAACTGCCTCAGTTACTAAATGTGCTTAAAGGAGATATGAGTGTTGTTGGGCCGAGACCAAATGTCCCACAACAGGTCAAGGAGTATACAGCCGAGGACTGGCAGCTAAGAAATTCAGTAAAACCTGGTATAACCGGGTTGGCACAGGTCATGTACAGATCAAGCGCAACGATGCAACAAAGGCTAGAGCTAGATCTAGATTACGCAAAGCGTTCTAATTTGATTTTGGATATCAAATTGGTTCTGTTAACAGTTAAACAAGTTATTGTAAAAGGCGGATATTGAGTATGTGCGGTATCTTTGGGCACTACAGCTTCTCAAATGTAGAATATTCAGAGCACCAAATTGAGTCTATGGGGCAAGCCATCTCACATCGAGGTCCAGATGGCCAGGGAATCTACTTTACCCCTAAATTATCATTGGGTAACCAAAGGCTTGCGATCCTAGATATTGAGCATGGTCAGCAGCCTTTTGTTTCTGACTGTGGCAATATCGTTGTTGTTCAAAATGGTGAAATCTTTAACCACGTAGAGTTGGCCGATGAATTAAGCGAGCAGGGCTTTGAGTGTAAAACTCACTGCGATACTGAAGTTATTTTACGACTTTATGAGCGTGATGGGATAGACGGCATTTCCAAGCTCAATGGCATGTTCGCCATTTCTATTTTTGATAAAAATAAAAATACAATGTATTTAATTAGAGATAGGGTTGGTGAAAAGCCGTTGCACTATTTCTATGATGGCAACAGTTTAGTATTCTCGTCTGAAATTAAATCGATACTGAAGGTTATTGATAAACCGCCTGTTTGCTCACAAGCAATTGAGGAATTCTTCTCGTTTAACTATATTCCGCAGCCCAGAACTATCTTCGAAAACATATTCCATGTTGAAACCGGTTCTTACCTAGAAATAAACGAGCAAGGCATTTCTTCGAAGAAGTGGTGGGATTTGAGTAAAGTAGAAACTCAAAACAAAACAGAGCAAGAGTGGATCTCAGAGTTTAACACCATTCTTGATGATGCTGTTCGGATCAGATTACGTGCAGACGTACCTTTCGGTGCGTTTTTGTCCGGCGGGGTTGACTCAAGTAGTGTTGTTGGCCTGATGGCAAAGCACCTTAGTGAGCCTGTAAAAACCTATAGTATTGGTTTTGATGATAAAAAGTACGATGAGTCTCCGTATGCAGAGGAGGCGGCAGTTCGTTTCTCTACAGAGCATCATTTGAAGAAAGTAGATCCTAATATGTTGGATCTGTGGGAAAAGGTACTTTATCACTGTGACCAACCTCATGGTGACGTATCATTTATGCCTACATATAAGGTGGCAGAAATGGCTGCCGCTGATGTGAAAATGGTGCTGACGGGTGATGGTGCCGATGAACTGTTTGCTGGCTATGATAAATACCTGCACTTCTTTAAAGACAATAGAGCACATAATTTCGATGCTGATTATCACAAACAGCTGACGTTATTTCCGAAAGACAAACTAGATCAGTTACTGACTGACGAGTATAGATCTAATTTGCGTTCAGAAGTTGTAAAAGAGAGGCTTGAGCCGCTGCTTTCTGACGTACAGCATATGGATGATATTAATAAGGCCCTTTATATTGATACTCAGCTACTTCTTTCTGGTAATAACCTGGTAAAACCAGACAGAACGGGTATGGCTGTTTCAATTGAAAATCGCGCCCCGTTTTTGGACTATAGATTGATTGAGCTTGCTTTTAGCATGCCTGGTGAGCTCAAGCTCAGAAACTCCGAAACAAAGTACATCTACAAGAAAGCGGTCGAAGACCTGATAGGGACGGACCTGGCGTACAGGAAGAAACAAATGTTTACGGTGCCTATCGGTGATTGGTTTAAAACGACATTGAAAGACCTGTGTGTAGATTTGTTAATTAGTCCAAGAACGCAAGCTCGTGGTTTCTTTAACTATGACTTTGTCGCGCGTTTGTTTGAAGACCACGTGAATGACCGGGAAAACAACACACGAGAAATAAGGGCGCTGATGGCGTTTGAACTGTGGTGTAGAAGGTTCTTAGACTAATGAAAAAAAAGATATTATTGGTGTGTTATGGCGGAGGCCACGTCAAGATTATAAAGCATTTGTACCCTACATTAACAAATGATTTTGATGTTGCGATTTTAGCCTTCACCAGCGCGCGAGAATATCTCAAGGAGGAAGGGATTCCTTTCCTCTCATATTCTGACTTTCCTGAGCTTATCGGTTCTGAAGCCGCTAGATTGGGGAAGGAACTGTCTGCAAACATGAATGCTTTAGATCTAGATGAAACGATTGCCTATATGGGCGTGAATTTTCAAGAGTTGCTCATGGAGCATGGCGACGCTAAAGGCAGAGAGAAATACCAACAAGAAGGTAGAGGGTGTTTTTTTCCGACAAGATTCATGGGAGGGGTGTTCGATGTGATCAAGCCGGACCTGGTTGTTGCAACAAACTCTCCACGGTCGGAAAGAGCCGCACTTTTTGTTGCAAAACAACGCGGTATTCCTTCGGTCTGTGTCGCTGACAACTTGTGGATTGGTGGCGGTGTCTTAGATGTTGCCAAACAACAAGTCGCATCTAAGATCTGCGTAATTAATGAAGCGATGAAAAAAGAGCTTGTCGATGCCAGTGCATTTTCGGAGCAAGACGTGGTCGTCACTGGCTCTCCAGTTTTCGACTCACTGAAGCTCAGAAAGGCGGAGTGGCAGAACAACAAACGCAATAGAAGTACAGTCAACATATTGTATGCTGATGTGCCTCTTCCGGCTTCACATCCAAAGTTTCCAGAGGTTACAGCTGACCCTGAGCTTGAACATGATGTCAGGAAAGTGCTCAATCAATTGGCTGGCAAAGAGTCAATCTCTATGACCTTCAGAGGCCATCCTAACTTTAATATTGATTATTCAGAATGTTCAAATGTTAAAGTGTCACCGCCGAGTGAAGATTTGCATGAATTGCTTATGCATACTGATATTGTCATCACAGCAGTGAGTACAGTTGGTCTGGAGGGGGTTCTACTGGGTGCTCAATTGATTACCCTAGAGAACACCGTTTATCGCGTCGTTGCATCTTACGAGAAGCTCGCAATGTCAGTTGGGGTGCAAACAGCGGATGAATTGCCTGCGGCACTTGATGAGGTATTAAAATCTGCAGAACAAGTTTCTTCGCTCGATATTTATGAAGGAAAAGCGACGGATAATATTAAGCGTATTTGCCACTCACTGTTAAGCAATTGAGTGTAGTTGGCTAGCTTATGAGTCCTAGACTAGTGCTGAGCTATCAAATAGCTTTGCACTAGTGCTAGAGCGGGTTCCGCGCTCAGCATGCAATAACCGGATGCTTCGGTTGTTACATGCAATTGCTGTGTTGTATCTATGATAGATAACACCATGAAATAATGGGATTTTAAAAGGGTGAATGCGAAGGCGGGAATGTGGTATCATACATAATGATGAAGGCGTTCGTAGCATAGCATTTATTACCACTTAGGTAGAGGGCTATTGGCATAATCTTGCTATGTAGCTTAACGCGTAAGCGTTATCATCTGTAGATGATTGCGTCCAAACAGACTGGGATGTCGAAATAAATTGTGGCGAACAGGGAGCAAGTGCCATGCTAAATGATCATAAGCTGATAACCTGTCTTAAATCTGTCAAAAAACTGCTTCAGAATTGTTGTTGGTTCCAATGTGCTGTATTGCTAATGGCGAACACGATTCCTGGAAACATTACAGACTTAAAACCAAGTACTTGATTTAGGTATTTAGGGCAACTTGTACATCAACCAAATTGGTGTACTTATAGGTAAGTAGTTTTTCGTGATGGGATGGTTTTTGGACAGAAAATCGCAATAATTCGGCGCTTTTGATAAACCAAATTTTTGACCTGCTGGGTGCGACTATAAGGTCAACGTAAAATTGTCAGTTTGCGTAACTAGATAGGTAGTGCCAGAAGGTACTTAGCCAGAGTGGTTTTTGGCTTATTTATGATAATGTTGACTATAATAGCTGGCAGGAAAGTGTGTAGCAATTCGAAGATACTTTCCATAGCAAAGCCGGCAAAAGATGTAGTACAACGGTTATATGGGGTTGTGAAAGCAATTTTGTTAAAGTATTTGCACGACCATTATGAACAAATCTAAAATGACAGATGTTAGATAATTGTGTATACCTGTTGTTTGTATCTCAATCACTGTTGTGATTGAACTTCGTTAGCTCAAGGATTTACAGTGGATAGTTGGTTCCGTTCTCTTCTTAATGCATCTCGCTCAAAAAAGCGTGCGCTCACACTTCTATTAGACTCCGTTTTTATTTTCAGTGCATTTTGGCTGGCTCTTGTGGTCAGGCTTGATAGTTTTTCGCCTTTTTTTGCAATGGAAAACTGGTTGTTGCTGAGTTTGTTACTGCCCGTGAGTTTGTTCGCGTTTATTAATGTTGGCTTGTATCGTGCTGTGCTTCGTTATGTCGGCGCACATGCTGTCGGCGCGGTGATAGTTGGGACTGTGATAAGTACCGTGGCGCTGGTGATGGCATCATTCTTCACCCATGTGACCATTCCCCGCACCATGCCATTGATCTATGCCTGGTTATTAATTCTGTCTGTGGGCGGTTCACGCATTGCGGTGCGTGCGATGGTGAGCCGTTTGGCGACCGTCAATAAAACACCGGTTGTGGTTTATGGCGCAGGCTCGGCTGGGCGGCAGTTAGCTCCAGCAATTGCGGCGGGTGAAGAGTATTATGTCAGTGCATTTATAGATGATGACCCGTCTAAACATGGTGCCATCTTACAAGGGATCCCGGTGATTGCTTTTGAGGGGATTTTCAGTTTAATCGAACGTAACAGGGTCAAAAAAATCTTACTGGCTATGCCTAGCGAATCTCGTTCACGGCGCAAAGAGATCCTGGCGCAACTGGAAAACTTGCCTGTGGAGGTGATGACCATTCCGGGTATGGTCGACATTGTAGAAGGCCGGGCAACATTAGAAGAAATAAAAGATGTTGAAATAGAAGATTTACTGGGTCGCGATCCGGTATCGCCTAAACAGGATTTGCTGGACGCAAATATTAAAGGCAAGTCTGTGATGGTGACAGGCGCCGGTGGGTCAATTGGCTCTGAGCTATGCCGCCAAATCATAAAACAATCGCCGGCCAAGTTGGTATTATTTGAGTTAACCGAGTTTGCTTTATATTCGATAGAAAAAGAACTGAGCGAAGCGATAAAATCAAAAGGGTTAGAGATAGAGTTGATCCCAATAATGGGGTCGGTGCAGCACATAAACAGGTTAGAGACCTGTATGATTTCCTTTGGTGTGCAAACGGTATATCACGCAGCGGCTTATAAGCATGTTCCATTGGTGGAACACAATGTTGTTGAAGGGGTGCGTAACAATGTATTTGGTACCTATTATTCTGCACGTGCAGCCATAAATGCCAACGTAGAAACCTTTGTACTGGTGAGCACAGACAAAGCGGTCAGGCCCACGAATGTGATGGGGACGACGAAGCGAATGGCTGAGCTATGCTTACAAGGGCTTGCACAAGATAAAGAGCGAGGAAAACATAGAACACGCTTTTGTATGGTGCGTTTTGGCAACGTACTGGGCTCATCCGGGTCAGTTGTCCCGTTGTTTCGCAGACAGATAAAAGAAGGTGGGCCAATCACACTGACGCACCCGGATATCACACGCTTCTTCATGACCATACCAGAGGCAGCGCAACTCGTTATTCAGGCAGGCGCTATGGGTAAGGGGGGCGATGTGTTTGTGCTTGATATGGGGGAGTCGGTTAAGATCAAAGATTTGGCAACGAAGATGGTGCATTTGTCGGGTCTGGAAGTTAAAAGCGACGCGAATCCGCATGGAGATATTCAGATAATGTGTACAGGGCTGCGTCCGGGAGAAAAGCTGTACGAAGAGTTACTGATTGGTGAAAATGTAGAAGAGACGTCCCATGAGCGGATAATGACAGCAAAAGAAGTGATGCTGCCATTAGAAGAGTTAAAAGTATTTTTGGATGCATTGGATATTGCTTGTCACAACTTTGAGCATGAGCAAATTCGTCAGTTACTGCTGGATGCACCTACGGGATTCAACCCAACAGATGGAATTTGTGATTTGGTATGGAATGCCAAAATAGAAGCGAGCGAGAGCAAGGTTATCAGTTTTAAATAGTTAGCTCACTCTTAGCTTAGTTTATTAACGTTTTGAATGTAATGGATTTTTGATGAAGATTACTGTCTTTGGAATAGGTTATGTTGGCTTGTCAAACGCGCTATTGCTGGCCCAGCATAACGAGGTTGTTGCCGTTGATATAGATAAAGGCAAAGTTGACCTTTTATTGGATAAGCAATCACCCATTGTTGATACAGAGATTACTCATTTTTTGAAGAATGAAGATATCAACTTTACTGCGACTACGAACAAAGAGTTGGCTCTGCAAGATAGTGATTTCGTTATCATAGCGACACCTACAGATTATGATCCAGAGACAAACTTTTTTAATACAAGTAGCGTTGAGTCCGTTATCGCAGATGTTCTGGCAATTAACCCTAGCGCAACGATGGTTATCAAATCAACCGTACCGGTTGGCTACACAGCCTCAGTGAATGAAAAGTTTGGTGTCGATAATATTATTTTCTCTCCTGAATTTTTGAGAGAAGGAAAAGCGCTTTACGATAATTTGCACCCATCCCGGATTATCGTTGGTGAGCAGAGCGAAAGAGCTAAGGTTTTTGCGCAATTGCTGCAGCAAGGGGCGAAAAAACAGGATACACAAGTGTTGTTTACTGACGCAACTGAAGCTGAAGCGATCAAGTTGTTTTCAAACACTTACCTGGCTATGCGCGTGGCTTACTTTAATGAGCTGGATAGTTATGCTGAAAGCCATGGTCTGGATGCTAAACAGATCATTGAAGGGGTTGGTTTAGACCCGAGAATTGGGTCTCATTACAACAACCCATCTTTTGGTTATGGTGGTTATTGCTTGCCAAAAGACACAAAACAGTTATTAGCAAATTATAAAGATGTGCCAAATAACATGATCCGTGCGATTGTTGACGCAAATACGACGCGCAAAGATTTTATTGCGGATTCGATTATAAAGCGTGAACCAAAGGTCGTGGGTATTTATAGATTGGTGATGAAATCAGGTTCCGACAACTTTAGGGCTTCTGCAATTCAAGGTGTTATGAAGCGCATTAAGGCCAAGGGGATCGAGGTGATCATTTATGAACCAACCTTAAAAGAAAGTTCGTTTTTTAACTCTAAAGTTGTAAGTTCACTCGAAGAGTTAAAAGCGTCTTCTGATGTAATCATCTCTAACAGAATGACGAATGAGTTGTTAGATGTCGAAAGTAAAGTTTATACCCGTGATTTATTTGGCAATGATTAGGAAGGATTAATAGTGAAATACTTAGTAACAGGTGCAGCTGGCTTCATTGGTGCCGCTGTATGTGAAAAGCTGTTGGAGCAAGCACACCAGGTTGTTGGTATCGATAACTTGAACGATTACTATGACGTGAGCTTAAAGCATGCTCGTTTGGCAAATATTGAGCATAACGAAAACTTTAGATTTATAGAAACGGACATTGCCAACAGAGAGCAACTTGCAGCATTATTCGATGATGAATCTTTCGATATCGTTATTCATTTAGCTGCACAAGCGGGAGTCAGGTATTCGATTGAAAACCCGCATGCATATGCTGATAGTAACCTCGTTGGTCATTTGAATATTCTTGAAGGTTGCAGAAATAACGCAGTGAAGCATTTAGTGTATGCGTCATCAAGTTCTGTATATGGATTGAATGAAAAGACGCCATTTGAAACCAGCGACTCTGTTGATCACCCTGTTTCTCTTTATGCTGCTACTAAAAAGTCAAATGAGTTGATGGCCCACAGCTACTCACACCTTTATGATTTGCCGACAACAGGATTACGCTTTTTCACCGTTTACGGACCGTGGGGCAGGCCTGATATGGCGCCGTATATTTTCACTAACAAAATATTGAAAGGTGAAACTATCGACGTAAATAATAACGGTGATATGTGGCGCGACTTTACTTATATTGATGATATCGTAGAAGGCGTTGTTAGAATCGCTGATGTAATACCCACTCGTCAACCAACTTGGAAAGTCGAATCTGGCACGCCAGCATCAAGTTCGGCACCTTATAGTGTGTATAACATAGGCCATGGTAGCCCAATTAATCTAATGGAGTTCATTGGAGCAATTGAGACCGAATTAGGTATTGAGGCTGCTAAGAATTTTAGAGAAATGCAACCAGGCGATGTTTATAAAACGTTTGCCGATACTGATGATCTGTTTGAAGCAACAGGTTATAAGCCTCAGGTTGGTGTTGAGGAAGGCGTAAAACGCTTAATAAAATGGTACAAAGACTTCTATAAGGTATAGATTTATCAGTAAGTCTTTTATCTTGCCCAGACAGGGGCCTGGCATTTATCCGCTTTTCTGCCGGATGTTCTCAGGCTTCAGTTTGGGTTTGGTACGCTGGAAATAAATCAGTGGCATTCGTTCTTAATATCCTTCCCTGCCAAGCAATCCGCACTTTTTAATTAATATGCTCATAGTTTTGCAAGGTTTCTTGGTGTGTTCATCCTGTCTTTCTCGTGCGTAGGCTGAATTCAGTTCGACAGTTATCAGATATCTGTGTATATTTATTAGCTATAACTGTATAGTTACTTTGTGTAATTGAACTTCTTTGGCTCAAGGATTTACAGTGGATAGTTGGTTCAGTTCTCTTCTTAATGCATCTCGCTCAAAAAAGCGTGCGCTCACACTTCTAATAGACTCCGTTTTTATTTTCAGTGCATTTTGGCTGGCTCTTGTGGTCAGGCTTGATAGTTTTTCTCCTTTCTTTGTTATTGAGAACTGGTTGTTGCTTAGTTTGTTACTGCCCGTGAGTTTGCTGGCGTTTATCAAAGTCGGCTTGTATCGCGCTGTGCTTCGTTATGTAGGCGCACATGCTGTCGGCGCGGTGATAGTTGGGACTGTGATAAGTACCGTGGCGCTGGTGATGGCATCATTCTTCACCTATGTGACCATTCCCCGCACCATGCCATTGATCTATGCCTGGTTATTAATTCTGTCTGTGGGCGGTTCACGCATTGCGGTGCGTGCGATGGTGAGCCGTTTGGCGACCGTCAATAAAACACCGGTTGTGGTTTATGGCGCAGGCTCGGCTGGGCGGCAGTTAGCTCCAGCAATTGCGGCGGGTGAAGAGTATTATGTCAGTGCATTTATAGATGATGACCCGTCTAAACATGGTGCCATCTTACAAGGGATCCCGGTGATTGCTTTTGAGGGGATTTTCAGTTTAATCGAACGTAACAGGGTCAAAAAAATCTTACTGGCTATGCCTAGCGAATCTCGTTCACGGCGCAAAGAGATCCTGGCGCAACTGGAAAACTTGCCTGTGGAGGTGATGACCATTCCGGGTATGGTCGACATTGTAGAAGGCCGGGCAACATTAGAAGAAATAAAAGATGTTGAAATAGAAGATTTACTGGGTCGCGATCCGGTATCGCCTAAACAGGATTTGCTGGACGCAAATATTAAAGGCAAGTCTGTGATGGTGACAGGCGCCGGTGGGTCAATTGGCTCTGAGCTATGCCGCCAAATCATAAAACAATCGCCGGCCAAGTTGGTATTATTTGAGTTAACCGAGTTTGCTTTATATTCGATAGAAAAAGAACTGAGCGAAGCGATAAAATCAAAAGGGTTAGAGATAGAGTTGATCCCAATAATGGGGTCGGTGCAGCACATAAACAGGTTAGAGACCTGTATGATTTCCTTTGGTGTGCAAACGGTATATCACGCAGCGGCTTATAAGCATGTTCCATTGGTGGAACACAATGTTGTTGAAGGGGTGCGTAACAATGTATTTGGTACCTATTATTCTGCACGTGCAGCCATAAATGCCAACGTAGAAACCTTTGTACTGGTGAGCACAGACAAAGCGGTCAGGCCCACGAATGTGATGGGGACGACGAAGCGAATGGCTGAGCTATGCTTACAAGGGCTTGCACAAGATAAAGAGCGAGGAAAACATAGAACACGCTTTTGTATGGTGCGTTTTGGCAACGTACTGGGCTCATCCGGGTCAGTTGTCCCGTTGTTTCGCAGACAGATAAAAGAAGGTGGGCCAATCACACTGACGCACCCGGATATCACACGCTTCTTCATGACCATACCAGAGGCAGCGCAACTCGTTATTCAGGCAGGCGCTATGGGTAAGGGGGGCGATGTGTTTGTGCTTGATATGGGGGAGTCGGTTAAGATCAAAGATTTGGCAACGAAGATGGTGCATTTGTCGGGTCTGGAAGTTAAAAGCGACGCGAATCCGCATGGAGATATTCAGATAATGTGTACAGGGCTGCGTCCGGGAGAAAAGCTGTACGAAGAGTTACTGATTGGTGAAAATGTAGAAGAGACGTCCCATGAGCGGATAATGACAGCAAAAGAAGTGATGCTGCCATTAGAAGAGTTAAAAGTATTTTTGGATGCATTGGATATTGCTTGTCACAACTTTGAGCATGAGCAAATTCGTCAGTTACTGCTGGATGCACCTACGGGATTCAACCCAACAGATGGAATTTGTGATTTGGTATGGAATGCCAGGTTATCAATGGAGATGGAGGTTGTTAAAATGAGAGCGAACTTGTAGTTGCCATACCTTTCCTGCGTATTTAGCGGGGCTTTTGATTGTATGAAAGCACCCCACAGCTTCAATTCAGGTCGTGAAGTTATCGTGAGAACATGATGTTATGACTCCATTTCTCTCGCTACAGTCATTGCCTTGATGTTATAGTGTTCTAAAGCACTCCAAAACAAAATTATAATTGTTAATCGGACAGAGGACTATGTCTAAATTATCTCCTATTTTGGCAAGCAGCTTGCTGACTCTCTCATTACCAGGTGTCGCTGATGAGGCACCAGAAAAATACCAAAATTTTGCTGGTTTTACAGGCATAGTTAATATCCCGACGGCGGAAGTGAAAGATCCTGGTGTGGTTGATATTGGTTACAACACCCAACTTGATTTTGCCGGATCAAAATACACAGATGGCTACAATTATATTTTTTCTGCTGGATTGTGGTCTGGATTGGAAATCAGTGGACAAATTGCCACCAGCACAATGCATGATAATTTGTTTAGGGCGAAGGTATTAGGCGACAATCAGATACGCGATTTATCTTTTAACGCCAAATATCAGCTCCCATTGATCCCACAAGAGTGGTTCTCTGTGGCTATCGGTGGCAGAGATATCGGTGGGGCAGCCAATAAATATGAATCTTATTTTGCTGTCGCTTCAAAAGATTGGTATAGCTTTCGGTTTTCAGGCGGTATTGCTAAAAGTAAAAACGATTTTGGCATGATGGACGGTGTGTTTGCGGGGGTTGAGTGGCAACCATTAAGCTGGTTTGCTTTGCAACTTGAACATGATGCTGACGCCGTGAATGCCGCAGCACGGGTGACCATCCCTAAAGCATGGTTATATGACTTAGGGACTGTGACTCTGACCAGTCGTTTTTACAGCAATACAGACCACAGTGATAAAGACACATATTTTGGTGTCAATTTCTCTATGCCATTATCGGATCAGCAGCAGAGTAATTATCCAGAGATTAAAGCCGCGCCCGACAATGCTGACACATTGGAAAAACTGAAAGGTACCAATGAAAAGCTGACAGCACCGGTGTCGGCGCGGGAAGACAGCCCGCGACCAGCTGCTCAACAAGATGTGGCGAACTTGAACACCACTGACCTGAATTCCGCTATTCGTGCTTTGAAAAAGTCCTTGGTGCAAGATGGCTTTGAGAATGTTCAGGTCGGCATGAATCGTGAGCCAAGTGTGATTGTTGGGTTCGAAAATGCCGTTTTCAATCGAAATGATATTGATGCATTAGGTCTGGTACTTGGCAGAATAGCCCAGTATATCGATCAGGATAATGCGCGTTTTGTTGTGCAGTTAAGCAAGCATGATATTCCATTACTGGCACTGTCAGGCAAAGTACAGGACTATAAGCGTTTTATTACCGATGGTGTTTCGCCTGCATTGACTATTCGTCAAGGAGCAATGGAAGCGCAAAAAGGGGTTGCCTGGATTGGAGATGGAAAAGCCAATAGCCCATACTTTAAGCCTCGCTTAACTCTGAGTCCTGCGCTCAGTTCAACTTATGCCACAGATTTGGGGGTGTACGACTTTTCTCTGGCATTACGAGGAGATCTTGAGATACCTGTGTGGCGTGGTGCAGGCATCAATATAACAGCACAAACGGTGGTTGCCGATACTGAAGACTTTGAACCAGGCGATACGTTTGAATCTCGTCGTGAGCAAAACGGTTTAGAGCGTGCTGTTTTCTATCAAACATTTGACTTACCCTTCGGTTTTTACAATCAAACCCAGGTTGGCTTTTTCCGTGAATACTATGATTACACGGGGATTATTAACGAAACAGCTTGGGTAAGCCCGTCTGGACGCCATAAGCTTTACAATAATTACGGCTTCTTTGACTATGAGGATTTTGATGGCGATCGTGATTATCATGTTATGGGCTATCAATATCACTGGGTAGAGCAGGATATGACCTTCCACTTGTCTGGGGGAGAGTTCTGGCAAGAGGACAAAGGGTTCAAGGCAGAGACTAAGTTCTGGTTTGGTGACAGCTATGTGTCAATTTTTGCCTATGATACAGATGTTCAAGTAGCGGGTATCTCTTTCAGTATTCCACTGACACCGAGAAAAGACATGGCAGTGTCGGAATACGGTCAGATCAAAGGTAATCAGGCATGGCGTCATAGTGTCGGTACACGTATTGGTGAGGATACCAATGCGCTGGTGTACAAAAAGGGATATGTCCCAGAAACGTCTATCACGCTGGACCGTACCTACTTTAACCAGGGGCGCTTGTCTGGTAGTTATGTGTACGCAAATCTTGGCAGATTGCGTGAGGCATACCTTACTTATAAATAAACCAGCCCAAATGAAGTCAGGCTGTCTAATGACAGCCTGATCGAGTATCAAGCAAGCGAGCCTCTTTGCGTACTTTTCCGTCACCACACCACTAACCGTGATCTATCACAAATAAATTCAGTTTGATGACAAAAATCTTAAATTTCTGCTTGAGAATTGTGTCTTTCGCTCCAATACTTAGATATAGGTAAACAACAAAAGGGAGCGCTTATGAAAATTAATCTTTCAGGCCACCATGTAGATATGACAGAAGCCGTTAAGCAACACGTTGATGAAAAGTTTGCCAAAGTAGCTAATCACTTCCCGTCGCTGTTGTCGATAGACGTCATAGTCAGTAAGGAACACAAGAAATTTTACACTGAGATCAACACCAATTATTCAGGAGCCAGGATATCTGTAAAAGGAGAGGATGACGTCATGTATCCGGCTATCGCACAGGCAGCTAAAAAGTTGGATGCTGCGTTAAAACACAGAAAAGGTCAGCTCAAGGCCAACAAACATGAAAAACCTGTGAGTACGACCCCGCCAATCGCACATGAAATTATTCAGGAAATGAACCTGAATTAGAGATAAAAAAGAAGCCACTCACGAGTGGCTTCATTCGTAATGGTGTTCAAACAGCCCCGTCAAAGCCCATCTGACGCCACGATTCATACACAAACACAGAAACCGCATTGGATAAATTCATGCTCCTGCTGTCGGGCCGCATCGGGATGCGCAGGCGTTGCTCTGGTGGTAAAGAGAAAATAAGGTCTTCTGGTAGGCCTCTTGTTTCCGGACCAAACAGCAGACAATCACCGCTCTGGTAGTCTGGCTCATGGTGATAACGTGTACCCTTAGTTGTGCAGGCAAACACGCGATTTGGTTTACGGGCTTCCAGATAGGCTTCCAGTGATGGGTAGCGCTTCACTTCACTGAATTCGTGATAATCCAGGCCGGCGCGTCTGACGCGTTTGTCGTCCCAGTCGAAGCCCAAAGGCTCAATTAAATGCAAAGAAAATCCGGTGTTTGCACACAGGCGAATGATGTTACCTGTATTGGGGGGGATTTCAGGCTGATACAGTACGATGTCTAACATGGATAACCTCAAAATAATATTGCTTGCAGTATAGCGCATCCAGCATCAAGGCTAAAAGTGGTGCTGAACTCTTGTAAGTAGTAGAGAGGTGGGCAGTGTGTCCATATTATTATACCAGCGTCACTAATTTTTCATTTTCATGACTTACACTATAAGATAAGCCTAACCCGGAAGTTTAATCAGGTTGTAGAGGTAATAGGTGGCCCATAATTATAACTTTTTAGTCCGATTTTCCAGTATTTTTACGCTGGTGATGGCTGCGCTGATGATAGCGGCCAAGACCTGGGCCTGGCTGGCATCAGGCAGTGCGGCCATGCTGGGGTCGCTGACGGACTCATTACTTGATGTCAGTGCATCTATGATGAGCTTTTTGGTGTTGAGCTATGCGCTGCGCCCTGCTGATGATGACCATCGCTTTGGTCATGGTAAAGCGGAAGCTCTGGCGGGTCTCGGGCAATCTGCATTTATTGCGGGATCTGCCTGCTTATTGACCTTTCATGGTATTGAGCGCTTGTTTAACCCGGTAACCATTCAGCATAGCTTGCTTGGCGTCTGGGTAAGTCTGTTTGCTGTCGCCTGTACATTCGCCGTGGTTGTCGTGCAGCATCAGGTGGTTAAGCGCACTCAGTCGATCGCAATCAAAGCTGATTCGTTGCACTATAAAGGAGATATTTTACTCAATCTCGCCGTGCTGACTGCATTGTTACTAAGCCATTGGCAGGTCCAGCATGCCGATGCATTGTTTGCGATAGGGGTGGCGGCTTATCTGCTTTATAACTGCTGGGAAATTGCCCGGGAGAGCGCGGACCACCTGATGGACAAAGAACTCCCTGATGAAGAAAAAACCGAAATTATTTTGTTGGCTTCCAGCCATGAAGACGTTTATGGAGTGCATGATCTCAGGACCCGCCAAAGTGGTAAAGTGAAATTTGTACAGTTGCACCTGGAGCTGGACGATCATATTCCATTGGCGCGGGCGCACCAGATCAGTGATGAAGTGGTGGCACATATTAAAGCGGCTTTTGAGGCCGAAATGGATATACTGATCCATCAGGATCCTGTGTCGTTAGCGGTATCACCAACTAATTAGTTGCACTGAGTGACGGCGTTTTAGGCTTATCATACGCAATGAGCTGAACGGCAAAGGTATAAAATTGCTCTAGTACAGCCCGCCTTATGGTGTCGACTTCGCATAGTAGTTCATGCTTGCCGGGGTAATGAGACAACTGGCAGGCATCATTATTGGCGGCAAACATGGAATGTGCAGCAGGGCAGACAATACTGTCCTGTTGTGCACTGGCAATACTCAGTGGCAGATCAATGCGCAGCTGTGCCAGGTTTGTGGTAAATGTTAGTGCCTGTTGCAACCAGCGAAAGCTGACCCCTCCCAACTGTAATGCAGAGTGCTGTTGATATAGCTGCCTGAACACAGTATAGCGTTGTTCACATTGTGTGAGCGCGTTGTCAGCAAAGGCTTTTGGCTGGTAATTTGTCTGGCCAATGGCATAGCGTTTACCCAGCCCGAGGTTGCAGGCCAGTGAGGCAATTCCACGGGCAAACCAGGCAGGATAAGGCGCAGTATTGATTGCAAACATGGGGGCACTGAGAAATGCGCCCGCAACCGGGCTGCTAAACCGGGATAAGTAATCGCATGCAATGGCCCCACCCATAGAATGGGCCAGGATGACGCTCTTGCCCTGCCACTTAGGCAAGACTACCTCGTTGAAAAACGCATCCAGACAATCGCCATACTGCGTAAACCGCGGTATATAACCAATGTGTTCATTGTCCAGAAACCGCCCCGACAGACCCTGCCCCGGGTGGTCAAAGGTAAACACGGCAATCTGGTTATTGGCAAGCTCCCACAACAACTCCTGATATTTGTGCGCTGATTCAATCCGGCCGTTAACCAGGATGACCGCAAACTGTGCTTGAACGGGTATATGACAGGCATAAAAGAGTGGCCCGAGTGGGCTCTCAAAAGTGCCCTGGTCGCAGCGTTTCCAGTGTGCCTCTATACGAGGTAGATTATTAATTAAGTGCTTACTTTCGCTATAAAACATGCTGGTCTATTGGCAACTCTACGGTGACCCGCAGGCCATTGTGATTGCTAAACTGAATACGGCCATGATGCACTTTTATGGCATGTTGCGCAATTGCCAGCCCTAGCCCAAATCCGCCTGGCTCTGCTGTGCCTTCTGGTGTCCTGGCCTGTGACGCCCTGAAAAAGGGGATGCAGAGCTTCTCTAGCATCGCCTCACTTACGCCGGGACCATCATCACAGATGGTGACGGTTAATGTGTCGTCCTGTCGTTGTGCTGTCAGGCTAACTTGTTTGTCTGCGTATTTGATGGCATTTCGCAGTATATTTTCAAACGCGCGGCCAAGTAGCATGGCATCAACTGTTAAGGTCAGCTCAGGCAGGGGGACCCAGTCAAGCTGTTTGCCGAGTTGCTGACTTTCAAATTTGCCATCGTCAAGGATTGGGTCAAGTAATTCTATAAGTGAAGTGGGGTATGGGTTTAGTGTTAGCTGCTGAGATTCCAAGCGGGACAATTGAAGTATATCACTCAGCATTTGCTCAAGCAGATGGGCTTCTTTCTCGACTCTTTGCAGATAGGGCGACAGCGTCTCTGGCGCTTTATCGCTGGCAATGCCGTTTGCCATTTGCAGACGGGTTAAGGGCGATCTCAATTCATGTGAGATATCGGCCAGCAGACGCTTTTGTTGTGTGACATGCGCTTGCAGGCGACTGGCCATCAGGTCAAAATCTTTACCCAGCTGCCCCAGTTCGTCCTGGCGTGATGCACTGATGTTGGCTCGTGTATCCAGTTTGCCTTGTGCGAGTGCTGCTGCAGCCTGCTGCAGCTGTCGTACCGGCTTTAACAGGCCACGTGTAAACCACAGGCTAAAGCCAAAGCTGGCCAGGATCAGAGTCAGCAGCTTTACCCAGGTTGGCATTAAGCGGATCTTTGTCAAAATGCGTGGGTCGCGATGGTCCATTAGTTGAAAAAGCTGATACTTTTCACCGTGTAGTTGAATATCTACGGGACCAAAAGCTCGGTACTGCTCGGTGTCGATAATTTGTGGTGGAGCGTTGGCTGTAAAATTCAGTAGCGCCAGATCCCACTCCTTGAGCTCTGAGTGGCTCATAACACTGCGTTGGTCGTCGCTGTGCCGTAGGTAGACTTTTGGTCGGTGGCTGCGGTGTCGAGCGGGTAATAAGGTGTACAGGGGGTGGTCAGGGCGGCTTTCAGCACGGCGCTCAATATTACGTTGCAGGTGCTGCAGATTTTTCAACATTGCGGGGCTGATCTGGCGTGTTTCCAGTATGTCAGGTTGTAACAGGCTGACACTCATCAGTAGCAACAAAGTGGCGGCGATTGTGCCCCAAAACCATAAGAAAACTTGTATTAGTAAGTACTTCCTCATCTCATGCCTTCAGAAATATATAGCCAGAGCCACGTAATGTCTTGATATAAGTATGTGAGCTGTATAAAGCGATTTTTTTTCGGACATTGCTGACATGCATATCCACTGATCTGTCATAGGGGGCCAAAGGACGGCCAAGCACCGTTTGTGACAGTGTTTGCTTGGTGACAGTCTGGCCTGCCGATTTGACCAGCTGGTGCAACATTTCGTATTCCGTGCCTGTTAGAGGCAATTGCGTGCCTTTGATGCTGGCGGTACGCGACGACAGATCCAGCATCAGGTCATGGTATTCGAAACAGGGTTCAGTTGCATTGTGAAGCAGGTGAGCGACACGACGGGTAATGGCTTTGATCCGTGCCAGTAACTCCCTGTGATTAAAGGGCTTAGGGATGTAATCATCGGCACCGAGTTCAAGCCCAAAAATACGGTCAAAATCATCGCCTTTGGCCGTTAGCATTATCACCGGGGTCATTTTCTTGGCACGCAATGCTTTGAGCACTTCAAAGCCATCCAGGTCTGGCAACATCACATCCAGCAGGATGACATCAAACTCTCTGGTTAAGGCCATGTCCAGCCCGCCAGGGCCTGTATGTGCGGTAATAACATCACACCCTTCACTGTGCAGATAGTCTTCCAGCAGCTCACACAGACCTCGATCGTCGTCGATTATCAGTACATTGGCACTCATATGGTTACTCATTCACTGTTCCTGTGTTTATTTTACCTTACTATAGAAGTAAGGCGGCTGACTTTACACTTCTTTACGCTCAGGAAGTTAAGCAAAAAACAGTGAGTGTGTAGCACTGAAACAGCTCTTGACAAAACTTTACACAGCCTTGACGTTGCTTTGCTCTGGCGTTGCTAAAGTTGAACTCAGCTTAACAGGAGATGCAATTATGAATACACACACTATGAGCAAAGTTCGCAGCACATTGAAAGCCTTGGTACTCGCCTCAGTGGTGGCGGGTAGCAATGCAGCACTGGCAGATACGGGCGAGAACGAGACACAGTCTCGGGCAACGAGTATGAAACCGATGAAAAGCATGGGACATATGTTGCTATCTAAGCGTGCCGTGAAGCACCTGGCGCTGACTCAAAGTCAGCAAGATGAATTGAAAAGCCTTTTTGACGCACAGCGAGAGCAGGTTAAGAGCCTTCGCGGTGATAAAGTCAAAGGTGAACATCGTGACGCATTTAAATCACTGATTGAGGCGGAGCAGTTTGATAAAGCGCAGGCGGAAGTGTTACTGGAGCAATTTCAGCCTCAAAAGCGTGAAATGATGCTGATAAGGTTAGAAACACAACACAAGGTGTATCATATTTTGACTGAAGAGCAGCGCGCCAAACTTAAGCAGCTGCGTCATAAGCGAATGGCTAAAAAGCATCATCAACATCAGTCTTCGTAACGAGTATGGCTGTGGGGTATAGCCCGGATGACTACCGGGCTAATATCTACTCTTTAAAGAAACTGTCGTCGTTTTTGGCCAGCATGGCCTCTAAATCTTCCACCATATCCCGGGCCGCTTCAGGCGACAGATCCGCACTGTTGAGCGGGGTTGAAATTTTATTATTTTCTTCAGACCACTCACCTAAATCAATCAGCTGACAGCGTTTTGAACAAAATGGACGATGCGGGCTTTGCGCCGACCAGACCACAGCAGCCTGGCAGGTAGGGCACTTTACAGATACAGGCATACACACCTCTGCATTACTAATTTTCTCTATTGTACTGTGCTATGTGCTGGCAGTCACTGACACCGGGGGAATTAGTAGTTCGTTACCCGGTTGACCTCTGCCAGTGAGGTGATCCCGTCCGCGGCTTTTTTCAATCCGGATTGACGCAGATTTGCAAAGCCTTTACTTGTAGCAAGTTCAGCAATCTCCAGGGAGTTACCGCCTTCCATGATGGCATGCGAGATTTCCGGAGTGATCTTCATTACCTCGTAAATACCTACCCGGCCTTTATAGCCATCGGTACAGTGATCACATCCTTTGGGCGCATAGAGGGTCATATTCTCAATTTGATCTGCGCTAAAGCCCTGACGTTGTAATTCCTCTGTGGGCAATTGTTCTGGCTCTTTGCACTTGGGGCACAATCGACGAGCAAGGCGCTGGGCAATGATCAGGCTGACAGAGCTGGCCACATTATAGGCCGGTACGCCCATGTTAAGTAAGCGGGTCAGGGTTTCTGCGGCTGAATTGGTGTGCAAGGTACTCATAACCAGGTGACCGGTTTGTGCTGCCTTGATGGCAATCTCTGCAGTTTCCAGATCCCGGATCTCACCAACCATGACCACATCGGGATCCTGGCGCAGGAATGCCCGCAGTGCATTGGCAAAGGTCATGTCCGCTTTGGTATTGATTTGAACCTGGTTGATACCTTCCAGGTTAATCTCGACTGGATCTTCCGCAGTGCTGATGTTGCGCTCTGGTTTATTGAGTATATTCAGGCCGGTGTAAAGCGAGACTGTTTTACCTGAGCCAGTCGGTCCGGTGACCAGGATCATCCCCTGAGGCTGATCGAGTGCATTTAGGTACATACTTTTCTGATCTGCTTCATAACCCAGTGCTTCAATGCCCAGTTTGGCGGCTGATGAATCGAGGATCCGCATTACGATTTTTTCGCCCCACATGGTGGGCAGAGTACTAACACGGAAATCGATGCTTTTGCGCTCTGATATTTTCAGTTTGATGCGGCCATCTTGGGGTTTTCGCTTTTCGGCGATATCCAGATGAGACATGACTTTGATGCGCGCCGACAAACGGCTGGAAAGTGCATGCGGTGGGCTCGCCATTTCATGTAATAAGCCGTCGATCCGAAAGCGCACCCGATATTTCTTTTCATAGGGTTCGAAATGGAGATCCGAGGCGCCTTTTTTAATTGCATCCATGAGGATCTTGTTGATGTACACGATGATAGGCGCATCGTCTTTTTCTTCGTCGGTGTTCTGTTGTTTGGGCTCGTCTTCGACATCCAGGCTGGCAAATTCTTTAAACTCGTCTTCACTGAGGCTGAGAGAGCTATTATCGTCAAAAAGTTGGTCAATCTTCTGATCGAGTAGCTTATAGTCTACAACCACCACTTCACACTGCAGGCCGGTGCTGAACTCAAAGTTCTCGAATGCGCCGTAATCTGTGGGATCTGAAGTCGCAATAAAGAGCTTACGATCTTTTTTGACCAGAGGCAGCAAGTGGTGCTGACGGATCAACTTTTCTTTGACCAGCTCCTTGGGAACCTGGGTAATGTCAAAGCCGTTCAGATCGAAATAAGGTACTCTGAATAAGTCCAGACATTGCTCGGCCATCTCCTGGCTGCTCATGCCACTACACAGGCAGATGAGCTCAGCCGTTGAATGGGCGTCTGCTTGTTTGGCTTTGACCTGCTCGGCAGTCAGTTTGCCAAGGGTAATAAACTTTCTCAGTAACGGCGAGTGATGTTCCATAATGCTCTTAAGACTTCAACGAGTTACACTAAATGTAGCAAAAAATGCTTGGATACGGGTAGCGATTTGGTCGTAAACCCTGCTTTGTGTGAGCCTGTATCGTAAAGATCAGGCACGTTTTTTTTCTGCCAGCAGCAAAAACGCCTGATGTAAGGCGACAAGTTCAGTTTGCATCGCTTCTAGGGGCTGATTGTTATCGAGAATAAAGTCAGCTTTTGCACGTTTGCCGGCTCTGCTCATTTGCGCTTCAATAATGCGTTCAACCTGCTGCTGGTGGGCGTTGTCTCGTGTGCAAGTCCGTGTGAGTTGCACTTCAACAGGTACATCGACAAGCAGGGTTTTATCACAGTATTGTTCTAGCCCGTTTTCAAACAGCAAAGGAGCAGATAGAATGACATAGTCGCTGTCAGCATGGGCCAGCTGGGTAAGTAATTGCGTGCGGATCAGCGGGTGCAGTAAGGCGTTCAGCCAGTTTTTTTCGTTTTCATCCGCAAAGATGATGCTGCGCAGCTTTGAGCGATCTAACGTGCCTTGAGCCGTCAGGATCTGCGCCCCAAAATGAGCCTCAATGGCATTTAACCCCTCGCTGCCTGGTTCCACCACTTCTCGGGACACAACATCGGCATCCACAACATCAATCCCTAATTTGTTTAGGTAGTCAGACACCGTTGTTTTTCCGGCACCGATACCGCCAGTTAAGCCCAAGATCCAGTTGGCCATAACGCTATACTCCTAATAACGACAGATACCAGCGGCTGAGTTGCTCACCGTACAATAGCGTTAGCCAGCCGGCAATCGCGAGGTAAGGACCAAAGGGGATAGGGCTGGCTTTATCTTTGCCTTGCACAGCGAGTTGTGTTGCGCCGATCACTGCCCCAACAACACTTGAGAGCAGCACGATGAGTAGCAGTGACTGCCAGCCCATCAGCGCACCAAATACGGCTAATAGTTTAAAATCACCAAATCCCATGCCTTCTTTGCCGGTCAATAGCTTGAATCCCCAGTAAATGCTCCATAAACTCAGATAACCAACGGCCGCACCAATAATGGCTTCAGATGGCGGAATGGTGATGCCTGCCACGGCCGCCAACAGAGCAAACCAAAGTAAGGGGAGGGTTAATTGGTCGGGCAGCAGCATATGATCAATATCAATGAAGATCAGTGCAATTAGTACCCAGGTTACCAGTATGTATACCAGCGCTTGGGGCGTGGCTGAGAAATGCCATGCCAACCATAGTGAAGCCACGCCTGTAAATAACTCGACCAACGGATAGCGCTTGGGAATTGGCGTATCACAGTATGCGCATTTGCCACCGAGCAGTAACCAACTGAGCAAGGGAATATTATGATGTAGTTTGATCTTAGTATTGCACTTAGGGCAGGTAGACCCGGGTGCCATCAAATTAAAAGTGGCAGGTTCAGCTTGCTGTGGCGCCTGCTCCAGAATTATTCGGCATTCGCTCTGCCAGTTGCGTTGCATCATAATGGGTAAGCGATAAATGACAACGTTTAAAAAGCTGCCGATACACACACTGGTCAGTGCGACAGTCAGCAACCAAAACCAGGTTTGCTGCTCCATAAGGTGCCAAACTTCTTGCATAAATAGGGTCTTTTTTATTGTGTTAAATGACGGTGCCGAGCTGGAATATAGGTAAATACATGGCAATAATCAAGCCACCAACCAGCACACCCAGGATCACCATGATCATAGGCTCAAGCAATGAAGATAGTCCATCGACTGCATCATCCACTTCCTGCTCATAAATACTGGCGACTTTGGCCAGCATACTGTCCAGTGCACCTGATTCTTCCCCTATGGAGACCATTTGCACTACCATATCGGGAAAAATTCTGGCGTTGCGCATCGCCCAGTTCATTTGGTTACCTGAGCTGACTTCACCCTTAATATCCAAAATCGCATTTTTATAGATGATATTGCCGGAAGCGCCAGCGGCTGAATCCAGCGCATTGACCAAAGGAACACCTGCTGCAAAGGTAGTCGATAACGTTCTAGCATAGCGGGCAACGGCGGCTTTTTTCAGGATTTCGCCAATCGCCGGGATCCGCAGTACCATTCGATCGTTAAAGTGGCGAACGGCAGGACTACGTTGCAGTGCTTCTTTGTAGGCATAGCCTGCGCCACCCAGGCCAATAAGAAACAGCCACCAGTATTCCTGCATAAACTCAGAAATGCCCAGTACCATCAGTGTAAAGCCTGGTAATTCAGCGCCAAATCCGGTGAAAATCTCTTCAAATTGCGGGACCACAAAAATCAATAATATGGAGGTCACGATCAGGGCGACAGAAAGTACAGCTATTGGGTAAAACATTGCTTTTTTGATCTTAGACTTGAGTGCTTCTGCTTTTTCTTTATACAGCGCTACTCTGTCAAAGATGCGGTCCAACGCACCCGACTGCTCGCCAGATTCAACCAGGTCGCAATATAATTCGTCAAAATATCTCGGGTGGCTACGCAGGGACTTGGCCAGCGGTTGGCCTGCTTTGACTTCGTCGGCAATGTGCGTGATAAGCTTGCTGAGGCTTTTATTTTTGGCACCTGAGGCAATCATATCCAACGCCTGTACCAGAGCCACACCAGCAGTCAGCATAGTGGCAATTTGCCGGGTCACAACGGCGATGTCTTTTGGGGTAATTTTTTGTGTGCTACTGAACCCGAATAGGGGTTTAGGCTTGCGCTTTACTTTAGATGGCGTGATCCCTTGCTTGCGCAGTTGCGCTTTGACCAGGGCCACACTGGTGCCAGTTAGTTCGCCTTGTAAACGTTTACCACGGGCGCTAACGCCGACCCAGATAAAAGTATCGACTTTGGCAGAGTTTTTGTCGGGTTGGTTCATAAGGTATGATTTAAATAGAGGGAGCCAGGCTCCCTCATTTAGTCAGCTATTAAGGATTAGCTGTAGATACGGTACAAGTGGCAGGTAACCATGCTGTCTTAGAAGCATCATTTACCGTCGCTGTACATCTCCACTCAGAGATAGTGAAGCCTGCAGTGAAGTTTGCTGCAGTCGCTGCAGTGTTGCCGTTGAACGGAGTCACAACAACGGAGACGCCCGCCATGTCTGATTTACCTGTGATGGTGATAGCACCTGTTGCACCAACCACAACTGAATCAACCATTTCGGTTTGCTCACCAGTAGTGGCAGAAGCACAGTTTGCTGGTGCACCACCAACCTGTGAAATTTCTGTCACACAGGCCTTAGGCATGGTTGAAGCAGCCATCAGCTCAGAGGCTTTAGCACGGTTAATGTAGTCTTGGTAAGCCGGCAGGGCAACGGCAGCAAGAATACCAATGATTGCGATTACAATCATTAATTCAATAAGGGTAAAACCACCCTGTTGTCTTTGCGTCATGATGTGTCTCCTAAGGGATATTAGACCCGATGCCAGCAACTACTCACACCAGGGGTTTATTAAATTTGTGCTCTCAGAATAGGACCAAGTATAGGTCTTTATTCCTATAATAAGTTTGTTGTAAATCAATACTGATAATCATAACTTTATCCTAAGTCATCATGACTAGAATCACTCATCAGTTTACAACATAACTATGACAGTTTTGATTTTTAACTGTCTGGCAACCATCGAGCTTTACTGTCGTACGTCTTACTCGCTCTGTTAACACAAAGAGCTGGTCTGGGATCGAGCGCAAGAATTATTTAGCTGCTAATTCTTTGTTCGTATTAAAAAGTGTTTTCTCATTCTTGTCAACGAACGGGCTTTGTATTTCCTTACAAAGCTGTTACACCTGTTACTCGAAGCGCATAGATAAGTCTATACTCTGCAGGTGTTTCGTCAACGCACCACTTGAAATGTAGTCCACGCCAGCCTGCGCATACATCGCCAGTTTATCTAAGGTCATATTACCCGAGACCTCCAGCTTAGCTCTACCGGCAGTTTGTTTAACGGCAATTTGAATGTCCTCAACGGTAAAGTTGTCGAGCATAATGATATCTGCGCCTGAATCGAGCGCTTGTTGCAGCTCATCAAGGCTTTCTACTTCAACCTCAACGGGCTTATCCGGGTGGTTTTGTCTGGCTTGTGTAACCGCTTTAGCAATCCCGCCACAGGCTGCAATATGATTCTCTTTGATCAGGAATGCATCAAACAATCCGATACGGTGGTTTTTGCCTCCACCACAAGTTACTGCGTACTTTTGCAATGCGCGCAGGCCCGGGATGGTTTTTCGTGTATCCAGCAATTGTGTATTGGTATCTGCGAGTGCGGCAACAGAAAGTGCAGTTGATGTGGCTGTACCCGACAGGGTTTGTACAAAGTTGAGTGCGGTGCGCTCAGCTGTGAGGATAGCACGAGCACTGCCTGTTGCTTCAAAAATGCGCTGATTTGGCTGCAAGGCATCGCCATCATTGACCAGCACATTGACCTCAACACTGGGGTCCACTTGTCTGAATACCTCAAGGATCAGGTCTTTACCGCAAAATACGCACGCTTCGCGTGTAATGACATAAGCTTTTGCTTGCTGGGAGATGGGGATCAGGGCTGCGGTAATATCACCATCAGCAGCACTTTGGTTATTCAAGTCTTCATCAAGTGCCAGCTTAACCAGCTGGGGGATTTGTTCATTTAACATGGGTTATCTTGGCTTTGCTATTCAATAACCTAATTCTACTGTGTTACGCCAGTTAATGACAATGTCGTTTATTGGTGGTCTCACAGGGATACTTTGCGATGGTCTGTCCCTAGTGTCAAAATAACATAGTGAAAGTATGGCAAACTTGCTAAGGTAATAGCATAGTAAAGAGGCTAAGTGGTTCTATTTATGAAGGTAAATTGGTTGCCTGGTGCTCATCAGCGGCACTCACCCCATTATAATGAACGCCCGGCTGAGTGTGCTCCTTCATTACTGGTGGTACATTGTATTTCCTTGCCTGCGGGCCAGTACGGCGGCACCTACATAGATGAGCTATTTATGGGCACTCTGGACTGTCAGGCGCATCCTAGTTTTGACTCTCTGCAAGGCGTGAGGGTATCCGCCCATTGCCTGATCCGTCGAGACGGGACGGTTATCCAGTATGTGCCGTTTAATAAACGTGCCTGGCATGCTGGGGTATCTGAATTCGCAGGACAAGACAACTGCAATGATTTCAGTATTGGTGTTGAGCTGGAAGGGACTGATACGACATCGTACACTGAAGCACAATACCAGGCCCTGGCTCAGCTCACGATATGGTTGCAGCAGCAGCTTCCTAGGCTGACCAGAGATCGCATTGTCGGGCACAGTGATATTGCACCTGGTCGTAAACACGATCCTGGCGTAGCGTTCGACTGGGACAAATATTTTGCATTGATAAGATAAGAGTAACGGACATGATGTTAATTTCTATCATAATTGCTTTGGTTATTGAGCGCCTTGGTGCCCGCTCAGAACATTGGCAGATTGATTACTATATGGGTAAGTACCTAACATGGAGCAAACATCAGCTTCGTGAAAAAGGGGTTTTCAGTTCTGATCCTGGCGTGATGATCTGGTTGGTACTACCCACAGCGTTGATTGCCATGGTGTACCATTTTTCTGACTTCATTATATTTCAGCTGATACTCAATGTACTGATCTTACTGGTATGCTTTGGCTGTGGACGTTACCGCTGCTTGTACAAAGGTTATCTCAATGCATTGACACGAGGGGATTCTGAAGCAGTGACACTGTATGCACTGCAAATGGGACAAGAGCGGACTGAATCAGAGCGAAATGGTGAAACTTTCGGGCAAACGCTGGTATGGATTAATTTCCAGCACTATTGCGCGGTGATGTTCTGGTTTGTCGTATTAGGCGCACCAGGTGCGGTGTTATATGCAACGGTGCGATACCTGGTTACAACGCTCACTGAACGTCAGGAAGACGACCTGCCTGAGCAGGTTGCGTTACTGCGCAGTACGTTGGGGGAACAAACACAGCGGTTTTCCAGGTTACTCTTCTGGCTTGATTGGTTGCCAGCCCGGGTTGCCAGTTTTGGTTATTTGATCATTGGTAACTTTACAAAAGGCACAGGGTGTTGGCTCAAGTACTTACTGGATTTTGACACCCCCAATAGGCGTGTGGTGAGTGATATTGCGCTGGCCGCTGAGCAAATAGAACAGCAGTTTTTTGGTTGTACTTATGAAGCAACCTGTATGATGCGCCTGGTTAAACGTAATATTCTGTTCTTTTTGGTCCTGACAGCACTACTGACTTTGTTTGGTGGTCTGAGTTAACAGCGAATTGTCCCGACAGTTGACTCTGTCGGGAATACGTTTAACCTGGCTGAGCAGCTAACCAGGTTTGTTTGCGTTCAGTCATTGCTGCCAACTGATTGGGCTGAACATCCAGCGTTGACAGTAGCTGATCTGTCACATCTATCAGATCACATACCCCAGCTACATTCCACAGTGCTTCTTCCAGGCCTTTGGCTTTGTGTATTGCATAATGGCTGACATATCTCAGCTCGTTGGCCAGGTAATCCATATCGGGCCGGCCTGTTTTGGAGATATACAGATGAAATATAAATAGTAACTCTTTTTTGAGCGCCCGTTTGATAAATAAAAACAGTGGATCCAGAGACTCCCCCGCTGCGACACATTGGCTTTTCAGTGCTTCTTTCAGTTCCGTGGCCTGAGGGTCAAAGCGCAGGAATACCGTATATTGCAGGGGTTTATCCTGACGCGACTGCTTGCGCAAGCGCTCACTCAGATAGTCACCAATAAACTCATTCGGTAGTAAACCTTCGCTCTGGACATACTCTTGATGATTATGGTGAAACACCTGGCTGAGTAACACTTTGTGTAGCGCTGTCGGGTAGAGTCCCTGAGCAACGGCGCCAATTCTAAAATGGGCCGCAGATTTGTGCAGGTACAAAGGAAACTGGCAAATGCTCTTAGTGACCATGTTACGTAGCGCATGAGAGAGCCCGGGGATTCTGGGGGCTTCTTCGCATGGCTGAAGTTTGTTCTTATTACTCTCAATCAGGACCTTAAAAAAAGTGATCGCAGTATGCTGCACATTACTGAGAATGTTGACCTTCAGATTGATGATGGTCTTTGCTTTATTGACGGCCATAACCTCATATCTGAGTTTGGTCAGATTATGCTGCTTGGTAATTTTTTGCAGCTCGGGCAGGTCGAGGTGCACAATATCGCCTTTTTGCAGTGTCGCTGGTTCTTCAAGTGCGACTTGCAGGCCCATGACTGAGAAATCGCGGGTATGGCCATGCAGCGCCTGACCATCCTCTTGTATCACCGTTGCTGAGGTCTTATACAGATAGCGTTTGTGTGAGCGCAGGTTGACGTACTCTAATGCGACGACTTCCAGTGGGGGAGGCACTTTAGCTTTGCCATGGCCAAACTGCTTAATGAGATTAACTTGCTCTTTTGGATAATCCAGTGCCTGATAATATGCCGTTTGTTGCTCGGTGGTAATATCGCTGAGGGTCATCAGGTATTTCACGTTTTCAATCAGCCCCTGTACGCGTGGGGTTGGGCGTTTGTTGAGCTTCTCCACATTCTTGCCAGCGCTGGAGGGTAAAGAGAGCGGAATGAAGGCATCTTCATGGTGGCTGGGCATCAGCTGGACTTTAAAGATCCGCCAGCTGTCTTTCTGACTGCCAAATCCCATAAATAAATCACGTAATTCGGCCGATTTTTTGAGCTCCCAGTCAAATGCTGAGTAAAAATAGATTTTGCCATTTTTGCCATGGGTGAAGGTGTAACAGTACGCCTCTTTCACCGGCTCAGGACGAAGCAGCAGCATATCAAGGCGCTGCTGATTAAAGACACTGTATAGTGAAGATGTTTTTCTTTCATCTTCAAAGTAATAGTTGATGTATGCATTGTTTTCATTCGTCAGTACCAGACTCGGGTAGAGCATGGTTTTGGCCTGGCTAAAAAATATAAACAGTGAATTGACCCTGGGCAGGTAATATTGCTCGTACCCCTTACACACGACCGCATCCATGGTGTTATCCAGATTGATCTTGTAGCGGCGCTTATTGCCGTGGATAAAACTCTGTAAAAAGTCATCAAATCCACTGTTATTCTCTACAAAAGTACGCTTGAGGCGAATGTGGTTATACTCGCTGGAGACCGGATCGACGGCGACAACCTCGTACTGGATCCCACTTTTCAGGCCCAGTTCAAAATCCTGCTCAAGGCCGACCAGCCTCAGCGACACTAAATCGCCTTTATGTAAGTGATAGTTTGGGGCCAGCTTTATTTTCGCGCCACTGAGGGATATGTCTGACGTACTGGCATTGGCGATCCGCTGATTGCCAAACTCTACCGTGATCTTGATTGAGTAATTCATCCGCTCTTCTATACGGCTCTCGTATGAAGCAAAGCGGATGTACTGTGTTGACTGAGACAAATCTAGCCCAGGCGTGTCTTCTTCTTGTTGTTGGGCGGCCTGCTTTTGCATGACCTTAAAGTTATTGTCGGTGTTCATGACCGCTTCGTAAACGGCTAAGGTGTATCCGCCATAACGGGCGACTTCTTGCTCAAACACCCGGATTGCAACGTCGTCCATAAAATGTTGCTTGCCGTCATGCTCATAGGGTTTAACCTGCCCGGACACCTGACCACGCAGGTCAATAAAGCGCGCTACGGGCTGAGATAGCCGGGTCATTTCCATTTTTAGCAGGAACTGGTCAGGCTTACTGAGTTGCGCCGTTTTTTGCTTGAAGATAAAGTCAAAATTTGGATCGCCGAGATCAATCTTTAATTCATCTATTAAGTCTTGGTATTGTTGTAATTTATCTTCAGCCATAGGTACACATTTTAAATCAGCAGATCTTACCCGGTTATTGTTTCAGCCTTTGCCAAATTTATGTCAGTATTAACGCTTACTGTTGAACTAAGCTTAATTGAGTTTTAATTTAAGCAATAACTATGCCTTGATTTTTATGGGAAAAAAGAAAACCGCATTTGTCTGTAGTGATTGTGGAGCGGAATTTGCTCGATGGCAAGGGCAATGTTCTGAATGTAAAGCCTGGAATACAATTACCGAGTTCAGAGTGCCATCAGTCAAAGCGGCACCGCGCGGCGGAACTATGGCCGGATATGCAGGGGTTGTCGAAGCCAAGGTCCAGACACTGGATGAAGTTAACCTCGAATCGTTACCAAGATTTTCTACTGGATTCAAAGAGTTCGACCGCGTATTAGGTGGTGGTGTTGTGCCGGGTAGTGCCATCTTGATTGGTGGTGAACCGGGAGCTGGTAAGAGTACTTTACTATTGCAAACTATGTGTTTGCTGGCCGAGTCCATGCCTACTTTGTATGTGACGGGTGAGGAATCCTTGCAGCAAGTGGCGATGCGTGCAAAGCGACTGGGCCTGCCGACTAACAAATTACGCACACTGGCCGAAACGAACGTGGAAAGTATCTGCCAGCTGGCCTTGCGTGAAAAGCCCGCCATTATGGTCATTGACTCGATACAGGTGATGCACATGAGTGATGTGCAGTCGGCACCAGGGAGCGTGTCTCAGGTACGCGAGAGTGCCGCGTACCTGACCCGTTTTGCGAAGCAGAATCAGGTCGCTATCATTATGGTAGGCCATGTGACAAAAGACGGCTCCCTGGCGGGCCCTAAGGTACTGGAGCACTGTATTGACTGCTCTATTTTACTGGAAGGTAGCAGTGACAGCCGTTTCAGAACGTTACGTGGTAACAAAAACCGTTTTGGGGCGGTTAATGAGCTTGGGGTGTTTGCTATGACTGGCCTGGGCCTGAAAGAGGTCAGTAATCCGTCAGCTATTTTCCTCAATCGTGGCGAGGAGCAAACGCCAGGCTCTCTGGTAATGGTCATCTGGGAAGGTACCCGGCCACTGTTGGTCGAAGTTCAGGCGTTGGTAGACTACTCTCAACTGGCAAACCCACGTCGTGTTACTGTTGGCCTGGAGCAAAATCGCCTGGCTATGTTGCTTGCTGTGTTACACCGTCATGGTGGTTTGCAGGTGGCTGATCAAGATGTCTTTGTCAATGTCGTCGGTGGCGTTAAGGTATCCGAAACCAGTGCCGATTTGGCATTAATTGCTGCTTTGGTCTCGAGTTTTAAAAACCATGCGTTGGAACGTCAGATGGTGGTGTTCGGAGAAGTTGGGTTAGGGGGAGAGATCCGTCCGGTGCCCAGTGGCCAGGAAAGACTGCGCGAAGCCGCGAAACATGGCTTCAAACGTGCTATTGTACCTATCGCGAATAAACCAAAGGATGTCATTGAGGGAATGGAGGTGGTTGCCGTTGCCAGCCTCAGTGATGCGCTCGAAGCCTTGTTTTAGGGAATCCTCAAAAATGAAAAAATCTACGATCATGTTGGCAGTGGCTGGTGCGTTGTCAGCTGCTGTTGTTGGCGCACACTTTTATGCGAATCAACAAGCTGAGTTGGTGGTGCAGAAGCAGATCACACAATTTGCTGAACAATCTGAGCTGCTCATTGAGCATCAGGGGTCGTCCTATAATTTGTTTACCAACACAATTAAAGTTCAGTCTTTGGAGATCAAAGACGCAGCGGAGCAACAGGTGTTGCTGAACATTGGTGAATTCAGCTTACAGGGCTACGAAGCAGACAAAATCAGTGAGTTTACTGAAGTAAAGCTGGCGAATGTGACACTTAGCCCTGTATTGGCGGCGGAACTGGCGCCGCAAGCTGCTACGTTGGCTGGTGCCAGTTATGCGCTTACCTCATCTTTACGTTATAACCCGGACAGCGGCAACAGTCAGTTCAAATCTTCCGTTGAGGCGGATGGGGTAGTGGGTATTGAGTTCAACTTCGATCTGGGCAACAGTAAAGAGTTGATGACAACCTCTTTAGAGATGCAGAAACAGGACTCTGAGATGACGCTGGAGCAGGAATTGCAAATGCAAAGCAAGCTGATTTCTGCGATACAGTCGCTGCAACCACAAACCCTGACGTTTGCTATTGCCGGACAGCCGAAGTTAGACGCTCTGGTGACAGAGTTATTGACCAACCAGGGACTGAGCAAAGAGCAATTTGAGCAGATGCTGGCCATGCAACTAGCACAGGTACCAGTTTCTGAAGAAGCCAAACAGGGACTCAGTGGTTTTGCGGCTGGCCTAAATGCTCTGGAGGTTAGTGTGTCATTAGATGAGGCGATGGACTTCAATGCATTTTCTCAGCAAGTCCAGTCACTGTCCGCTGATCCGGAGGCACTTGAAAAGTTCTTAAATCTGAAAATAACTGGCTCTTGAGCCAGGTTGTCAAACAGTAAAAAGCCACCTCTAGGTGGCTTTTTTCGTATTAGGTGTATGTGTTAATTATTCAATGCCAGCATCAGCTCGCGATTACGTTCCAGCTTGGCGAGCATTTGCTGTGCCAGTGGCTTAAAGGTGGCGAGTTCCGCCGCAGGTAAGGGCTGTGACTTGGGCAGCTTGACTGTACGTGGGTTGCGGTGCACGCCATCTACCAGAAACTCATAATGCAGATGAGCACCGGTTACGCGACCCGTTGCACCAACAGTACCAATTTTCTGGCCCTGCTTGACCTTCTGGCCTTTTTTGACATGGCGCTTATGTAAATGCAGGTACTTAGTCACATACTGACTGCCGTGCTGTATAAATACATAGTTACCATTCAGGCGGTTAAAGCCAGATTTAATGACTTTACCATTACCCGCAGAGACCACAGGTGTGCCGACTCTGGCGGCGTAATCTATGCCGCGGTGCGCCGACACGCGGCCCGTGACGGGATGCAGACGGCGCGGGTTAAAGTTGGAACTAATATATTTGAAATCAACCGGTGCACGCAGGAAGGCCTTTTTCATACTGCGCCCTTCAGGGGTGTAGAAGTCACCGTCGGAGTGACGTACTGCGGTATAGCGCTCACCCTGATTAATGAATTCAGCAGCGATGATTTTGCCAGTGCCGATTTCCTCACCATCCACAAAATGTGATTCGTAGATAAGAGAAAACTGATCACCTTTGCGAATATCGTTGGCAAAGTCGACATCCCAACCAAAGATGTGCGCAAAGTTCATGATCTGACGTTCAGATAAGCCTGCGGTGATACCGGCCGTCCAAAAGCTGGACTTGATCTCGCCCCCGGCTGACTTTTCGACAGTCTCTATTTCTTTGCTTTCGATCCGCGTGGCATAACTGCCTTCCTCATTACGGCTGACAAGTAGTGTATCTGTTTTTGATAGCACATATTTCAGCTGTAACAACTCACCTTGTTCATTACTGGCAAAGCTCAGCACTTCGCCTGGATGGATTTTGGTAAGTTTTCGTGTTTCGGCATTAGTATTGACGAGCTTATGCAGCGTTTGTGCTGAAAAGCCGGCGCGTTTAAAAATCACTGCCAGGCTGTCGCCATTGCGGACCTGGTGGTCAACGAAATCGTATTGTGGGGCTTCGGGAGCAAGCGGCTGTTCAATGATATCGGGCGCTTCACTGAGCTCAGTCAGTTGAGGCTGTGGCTCTTCGACATTCAAAGGAAGCTCATAGCGCTTGCCGACTTCGAGCGCGTCTTTGTCGTGATCTCGGGAGGCTGTTGCCTTCTCAGACGGAATGAGTGCAATAGCGACCATTGCTGACAGCAAGCCCAGGATCAGCAACTTGTGTTTTTTTGGGAGTTTGTGCACTGCATGTACCATAACGTGCCTTTTCCGCTGTCAAGAATTATTGCAAATAATAGTGCAGCATATACGTAATAATGCGCAAATACCAGTCTTTTATACATTTAAACTACCCCAAATATAAGCTAAAATCGGGCGATTAACTGATTAAATTGTTGGAGTGAGGTTGGCGTGACAACTGTGGACATAGATACGGCATTGGCAGAGATAAAGCGCGGTGCTGAAGAAATTCTGATTGAAGAAGATTTAAAAGAAAGGCTGAAGTCAGGTAAAAAGTTGCGGATCAAAGCGGGTTTCGATCCAACAGCCCCGGATTTGCACTTGGGCCATACGGTCCTTATCAACAAGCTAAAAACTTTCCAAGACTTAGGGCATGAGGTTATTTTCCTGATCGGTGATTTCACAGGCATGATTGGCGACCCTACGGGTAAAAATGTCACTCGTAAACCGCTAACTCGTGAAGATGTACTGGCTAATGCTGAAACCTATAAAGAGCAAGTATTTAAGATCTTGGATCCGGCTAAAACCACTGTAGCGTTCAATTCTGAATGGATGGAAAAATTAGGCAGTGCGGGCATGATTAAGCTTGCAGCGCGTCAAACGGTTGCGCGTATGCTTGAACGTGATGATTTCAAAAAGCGTTATGCGGGTGGCCAGTCAATTGCTATTCATGAATTCCTTTACCCGCTGGTACAGGGGTGGGATTCAGTGGCGCTGGAAGCGGATGTCGAGCTCGGTGGTACCGATCAGCGCTTTAACCTGTTAATGGGCAGGGAGTTACAAAAAGAAGAAGGTCAGAAGCCACAAACCGTGCTGATGATGCCATTGCTGGAAGGCACCGATGGCGTGCAGAAGATGTCTAAGTCACTGGGTAACTATATTGGTATCACAGATGCGCCAAACGATATGTTTGGTAAAGTGATGTCGATTTCTGACGAACTGATGTGGCGTTACTACGAGTTGCTAAGCGCTAAGTCACTGGAAGAGATTGCAGGCCTCAAAGAAGAAGTGGCTGGTGGTCGTAATCCACGAGACATTAAGATTGAGTTTGCGAAAGAAATGATCGCACGTTTCCACAGCGAAGCAGATGCTGAAGCTGCACATCAGGATTTCATTAAGCGTTTCCAGAAAAATGCCCTGCCTGATGATATTCCAGAGGTAACCATCACCATTGCTGAGCCTGCGACTTTCATTACTAATGTGTTAAAAGAAGCTGGCCTGGTTGCCAGCACCTCAGAAGCGATGCGTATGATTAAACAAGGTGCGGTTAAGCTCAATGGTGAAGAGAAAGTCACCGATTCTAAGCTGAGCGTTGAGAAAGGCTCGACAGCGATTTACCAGGTAGGTAAACGCAAGTTTGCCAAAATCACTGTTGAATAATCGACTGAGTTAACGAAGTGAATTCAAAGTAAGGGCGGCTATTTGGTCGCCCTTTTTAATGGGTGAGAATATTAATGGTTAACCAGCACAGGCATAGGGCACAAAGGAAAAACCAGCGCATGGTTGCCAACAACTTGAGCATCAGGCTTATGGTCTCCGGTTCTGGCGGTCTGTCGCTGCCAATGCGCATATTGTCAAATCGCTGCTGCTGATAAAAGCGTGGCCCGGCGAGCTGGGTATTGAGGCTGGCTGCAAACAAAGCCAGGATCCAACCTGAACTGGCAGGGCGGTAGAACTGACCATAGTGTTTTAGGTAGTGCAGTGTTTTCCCCAGGTTTTGTGTCAGCGCCATCATTAAAACGAACAGCCTGACGGGCAACCACTCGAGAATCGCCAGGCTCAGTTGCAGCGGTTTAATAAATGCTGTGTCTGGACGCATCTTGCTGCGCCAGGCGTGATCGCAGAGCAACATCAATTTATAGCTCAATGCCAGCAGAGGGCCACCAATCAGATAAAACACCATGACCAGATAGAAATGCCGCATGCCACGTAATGCCAGGCTGTCCAGGCATGCTTTGCATATGCCCATCAAAGACAGTTTCTCCACATCCCGCTTTACCATAGCGCCAAGTAACTGGCGTGCAGCCGCTTTTTGTTGTTGTTTGAGTAAAATCGCAATCCGCTTGGCACGCCGTTCGTGTTGAATATCCAGACAGAAAAATAATACCAGGCCACCAAGCCATTGAGGGTAGAAAGACAAATAGCCCAGAGCGGCCAAAATGACCAGGATGATCAGCATTGGCAGGATAAATGCCATACTGCCGGATAGCAGTTGATAGCTATTTGGTGCCTTAGGACGGTAAACTTTTTGAGCCAGATTAGTAAACAACAGCGTCATGACGACATTGGGGTGATACAGGCTGGAGGTTCTGAATCCTATCGCGCTGAGTGTTGCCAGTAAGAAAATCAGCAAGCCCGTGTGGGCTTGCAAATGTTCAGTTAACACCTTACAGCGAAACCTGATCCAGCTTTGCCAACAGGGCAATAACCAGCTTCGAAGAGTTTACAGAGGCAACTTCCAGGTAGGCGTCAAATGATTGCGGCGATTCTTTGCCGGCGATGTCTGACAGCGAGCGGATCACGACAAATGGGGTGTGTAACACATGACAGGCTTGAGCAATTGCGGCGCCTTCCATTTCAACCGCCAGCATGTGTGGGAAGTCCTGGCGCGTCTTGTCAATACGGACTGGATCACACATGAATGAATCACCGGTACAGATTTGGCCTACTTTTGTCTGAATGTCTGTCAGTTCACCGACACTTTGCTGAGCGGCTTCAACCAGAGCTGAGTGTGCGCTAAAGCCTGCTGGCATTTGTGGTACCTGACCCAGTTCATAGCCAAATGCAGTGACGTCAACATCATGATGTCTTACTTCTGACGAGATCACGACATCGCCGACGTTCAGCTCAGGATCAAAGCCGCCGGCTGAACCTGTATTAATCACACAGTCAGGGCTGTAGTTGTCGATTAGCAGCGTCGTTGCCACTGTCGCGGCCACTTTGCCAATACCAGACTGAACCAGAGTTACCTCATGTCCACCCAGTTCACCGTGATAAAAGGTGAAACCGCCTTTAGTTGCGGTTTGTGTATTGTTCATTGCGTCACGCAGGATTGTGACTTCCTGTTCCATCGCGCCAATAATACCTACTTTCATAATCTTCTCTTATTTTTTAACCGTGTTGCTCATTATATATCAAAACTGGTGTTAGAAAATATGATGTTAGGCAGGTTAAAACGTTTTGCTGTCAGCCCTGAGTTGGGCCGACAGTGAGTGTGGCAGGTTAAATTTCTGCCAGTTGGGTTGCCGCGGCTTTGGCCTGAGACGGTGAAAGTACCGCAGGTTTGTAATTGCGATTGCGAGGCTTGCCCTGTGGCTCTGGTTTCTTGCCTAGTTTAAACAGGATGGCAGCCCGCACTTCAGCACTTTTGTAACCACTTTTTACCTTCATGCGAATATGTGGGATCCCGGCTGACTCCAGCGCACCGCTGACGAACCAGTCTTTTTGTGCTTTGTGGCCGTTTTTATTGGCGTTGTTTACCAGATCAACGGCAGCGACAATATTGAGCGTTTCTTTATCAACCAGCACATAATCGAGCTGCTTATTTTGCGCTTTGGTGATGGCAGCCCGGCGTGCCTTTTTGGATAACCCAGGTTTACACTCGATAATTTCAATCAGCTTAACTCTGCTGACAATCTTAAACTTGTCACCTACTGAACGCTCTAATAGCTGTAAAAAGGAGGCTTCGACTGTTGTGAATACAGACTCTTTTCGATTAAACGGATAGGGGTTACCGCCGTTATCCGTATATTTTGAAATAACAATGGAAGCAATAACGACCAGCGCCAGAATAGATAATAATGTTAGTTCCATAAATCACTCCACGACAACAATTTGACTTGCAAATTATTAAGCAAAGAGTGTGCCTAAAGTAATTTTTCTGAATGCTGAAGAATTAAAAACGCTCGGCGGTTTGGGATGGCCGAGCGGATAAGGAAAGCACAGTGCTTGACTGGATCAAGCGCGGTAGCCGTCTTTCATGCCTTTTACTGCATATGCAACGGCATCGTGTGCATGCAAAGATTCGTAGTGGTTTATCTTTATATAGTAGTCTGTGTAGTTTTCAGCTTCAAACAAGGCTTTGAGTTTTCTGGCGGCGTCTTCACAGAACATCAGGTTCTGACCGTTAAGGCGGGCAAATTCTTGCTCATCTTCACGCTTAACCGCTGCCTGTACAGGCGTTTTTAGCTCATCTTCTACCATGTTTACCAGACCCAAGATGTCAAACTCCTGACAATGCTCATCCAGTTTGACTTTGATATTCGTTACAGAGCGTTGTGAGTGCGGTGTTGCCACGATGCCTTCAGTGGTGCCTAACCAGGCATGAACACTGGCATGATCAAGTGGCTGATCGGTAAACTTTTCTTCAAAGGCATTTTGGATCAGCTGACGGGCAAGGGCTGCAGAGCAAGGGCAAGTTGATGAGTAAGTAACATCAACGGCTAATTCCAGATTAAACTGGCCGTTTGCCAGGTTAGCGGTGATCACAACAGGATAGTTTTTCCAGCCTTGTTTACCACTTAATAAGGAGGCACGGCGCAGCGGTAGTTCGAAGTGAAACGTCACTTTGGCGCTGTGACTCAGCCCTTCATGACTGGTAATAAAGCTATCCAGTACTGAGCGAATCGTCGCGGGTGTCAGTGTCTGTTCACAGGACAGCGAGTCTAGTGCCAAAAATAACCGTGACATATGGATACCTTTCGCATCCTCCCTGTCCAGGCTGACAAACGCATCCGCTTTGGCTGTTACGGGCGTATCATTCAAGCCTTTACTTGATAACAGTAAAGGTAGCTCGATATTTCCCATTCCGACCCAGTCTAGCTTGCCTTCTTGTAAGGCGTCTGCAGAATGTGCAATGTCAGGCATTGAAGTTGGCATTTGAACTCTCTTAATCACGACTATCAGGGTTGGGCATGTTACACCAAAATGTCACAACTTGCCGAGCCCGCAGGAAAAATTCTGGTAAAAAAATCGCCCAAGTGTGCAAAATTTCGTACGCCGATGCCGACTTTCTACACATCCACAAAAGGCACTGAATACGGGCGCTACAGAGGTTATTTTAGTTTGTGCAATGTCGCCTGCGACCTTTGGTCACTCGCTTCTGTGTTTTGGTCAGGTATAATGTAGGGGTTAACTAGGTGATTTTATTATGCTTGACTCTTCATTTGGGACTTGGGCCCGAATTTTATCGAATTTGATTAAAAACTACGGAGACCGCTGGGCTGGGGTTGTGGCCTATGCTTTCGTACTGATTGTGTCTCTGGTTTTGGCGTGTATGTTTTACTACGTGGCGCTCGGTGAAGTCACACTGGTCAATGTGTTGTCGGTGGTGTTATTTGCCGCATTAACCTCTCCATTACTGCTTTCTGTTGCTATCTATGCAATGCGTCAGCTGGATGCGTCGAAAGAGTATCTTGAATCCGCCACACAACAAGAAAAACTGCTCAATCAGACACTCAAAGACAACATTAACCGGCTCAATAACGAAATTGACGAGCGGAAAATGGCGCTGCATGCAAAGCACCGGGCAATCGCAGAATTGCGTAAAGAAATCTCGGAGCGGCGCAAAGCTGAGCAAGAGCTGGCTCAGCAGAGTATGTTACTGCGTAGTATCGTAGATTCCTCTCCTGACTTATTCTATTACCGTGATGAGCGGGGCGTATTTGCGGGTTGCAACAAGAAGTTTGAACAAGTCATTGGCAAAACCAGTGAACAACTGATCGGCCACACGGTACAGGAAGTGTTTGGTGAACAGGATGTTCCGAGGGTACTGCAAACTGATGAACAAGTGATTGAGACCCAGCAATCGATTAATGTTGACGTAGAATACCCGGTCGCCAATGAAAACTGCTGGTTTGAGATGCGTAAACTGCCCTTCATTAACGATAATGGGGAATATATTGGGCTGCTGGCGTTCGGTCGTGATATTACCAGTCGTAAAGAAGCGGAGCAGGCACTGGAAACGGCCTATAAAGATAAAGGGAAATTTATTGCCACGTTGAGCCACGAATTACGCACACCGCTCAACGGCATTGTCGGTCTGACACGTATGTTATTGGACACTGAACTGACAAAACAACAAAAAAGCTGGTGCAATACTGTTTTCTCCAGTGCTGAAACTTTAGGTAATATCTTCAATGACATTATCGATCTGGATAAGATAGACAGGGAGCAGCTGGATATTGCCACAGACAGTATTAATGTGTCGGACTTTATCAATGATGTTGTCAACTTTGCAGGCCTGATAGCGGAACAAAAAGCCCTTGAGTTCAATATCAAGCGTTTAGGTATGTTGGATATCTATGCGCTGTTAGATCCAACTCGTTTGCGTCAGGTGTTGTGGAACCTGATCAACAATGCTGTGAAGTTTACTCACCGAGGTGGCGTTACTCTGGAGTGTCGTCGTGAAAACCGTGCTGATGGCCCCTGGTTGTCGATCAGTGTCATCGATACAGGTGTGGGGATCCCTTCTGATCAACAAGATCGCATTTTCGACATGTATTACAAAGCACCCGATGCCAGTGGTAATAATGCCATTGGTTCAGGGATTGGCCTGGCGGTGACAAAAGCGCTGGTGCATGCCATGAAAGGTACAATTCACGTCAGCAGCATGCAGGGGGAAGGCAGTCGCTTTGATGTGGAGCTACCTTTGGAGCTATGCTCAGCGCCAAATGAGCAAAGCTATGCGGGCCGTAGCCTTTACATTTTGTTGGTAGAAGATGTGCCACTGAATGCTGAAATTGCCACTAACTTGCTGGAACAACGTGGACACGAGGTCGTCTGGGCAGAAACCGGGGAAGATGCCTTGTCGATGGTTGAAACTGAGGATGAGTTGGATCTGATCCTACTTGATATGCAGTTACCAGACATCAATGGTGATGAAATTGCGCGGCAGATCCGTGCCGATAGCCACTTTGATGAGTTACCTATCGTAGCACTGACGGCTAATGTGCGTAGCGCAGAGCAAGAGCTGCAAGGAATTGATATTCAGGGCGCACTGGCAAAACCTATCAACACCACAAAGCTGGATAAGATGCTTGCTGAGCTGTTTGGGATAGAGGCAAGCAAAGACAAACAAGCTTCGCCTCAGTCTGAGCCGTTGCAATTGAGCGAGCAAGAGCAAGCGTTGCTGGATGTGGAAACAATCACTGACTTTGTATCATCTATGGGTATAGAGCCCTTTAAGCGCAGCTGTGACTTATTTGCTCGCCTTAATCCGACTTATCACAAAGAGCTGGATGAGGCTAATCAAAATGAGGATACCGAGACCTATGTGTCTGTGGCACATAAACTAAAAGGCGCCGCGGGCTCTGTTGGTCTGCAGAATGTGCAATTGCATGCTAAAACGATGGAGCTGGAAGGTGCTCAGGTAGACAAAGAGCAGCGTGCGGATTGGTTAGATGAACTAGAGGTGAAAATAAGAGAAGGGCAATCTGCCCTTCACTCATTAATTGCAAAGCTCGCTGAAAACTCGTAACGCAAACTTATTGGCTATCGATCTTACCGATGAAGCGGTAGCCTTCACCATGAATGGTGCTGATCAGTTCAGGCGTGTTGTTGTCGGTTTCAAAGTGCTTACGGATACGACGAATGGTGACGTCTACCGTTCTGTCGTTGGCACGCAACTCACGACCTGTCATGTGCTTGATCAGCTGCTCACGACTGAAGATACGACCTGGTGAGTCCAACATCAGACGCAGGGCACGATATTCGCCCTTCGGCAAACGTTTCGCTTCACCAGTTGGTGAAGTCAGGCAGCGGCTATTCTCATCCAGTTCCCAACCGTTAAATGTAATGACGCCATTGCTGTCAATACTAGACTCCTCCGGGCTTGAGCCGGTACGAGTGATCAGGTTGCGCACACGGATTGTAAGTTCACGTGGGTTGAAAGGCTTAGTGACATAGTCGTCGGCACCGATCTCCAGACCAAGAATACGGTCGACATCGTTGTCACGACCGGTCAAGAAAATAAGACCGATGTTTTTCTTCTGGCGTAACTCACGAGCCAGGATAAGGCCATTTTTACCAGGCAGGTTAATATCCATGATCACACAGTTGACGTCGTCATTTGACGTCAATTTTTCATGCATATCATCGCCATCAATGGCTTCAATTACCTTATAACCTTCGGCTTCAAATAAACTAACGAGGTTCAGTCGAGTTACGTCTTCATCCTCAACAATTAGAATGACTGGCGTTTGCATTATTAATTAACCTTTTCGGAATATTGTATTTACAAAATCATCGGCGTTATATAATAAAACCGAATGTTAACGATTATAGGAGTATATTCAATTGTTAACAAGTAAAATCAGTTAGGATAAAACTTGGAGACGGCAAGCAACCGGGAAAGCACTTTAAAGTTGTGCTGGGTGACTTCTTGCTTGTTTATATACAGTCTTATCTTACTCCCTTCCTGGACCAAGGACGCAATCCCACCCCCTTCCAAAAATTCGATACTTTCGCCCACAGTTACCATACTTAGGGCCATTGTATCGGTCCAAGCGGACAGTATATCATCTTCCAATGTTTCATCAATGTATGTGATATCACATCTTTGGGAAAGTTCCCGCAAAGACTCAGACTTTTTCACTTCTATTATTTCAATCGGCTTTAAACGTATTTTTAAGGTACGGTTACTATATAAAACAGCACCTGGTCCGTTTTTTATGTCATAAAAACAAAATCGAGTCGTTTTTTTATTCTTTTGCTCAGGAAAATCAATGAACTTTGCCATTTGATATAAAAAGGCCGAGCGGATTTCTTCCGGCGATTTCGCAAAACTAAACGTAGAAAAAAGTGAAAGACAGCAAAAAATAAATAGGTACATAAATCTCACTGTGTACCTCCTTTCAGAGGCAAGCTGATCACAAATTGAGTACCCGATTTATAGTCTTCTTTTAATGTGATACTTCCACCCAGCGCCTGAGTGACCAGGTTATAGACTAAATGCATGCCCAGTCCACTACCACCTTCTCCTCGGCGCGTGGTAACAAATGGGTCAAATATGCGCTTTTTGATGGCATTTGGCACGCCAATACCATTGTCACTGTATACAATCGTTAATTGCTGGTCTTCTTTGTTCACTTTTATAGCAATTTCGTTATTTTCATTGCTGGTAAACCCATGCAATAGCGAGTTTGAGAACAATTGCTCGAACACTTGCTGCAGCAACCCAGACTTACTTCTGATGGTGAGCTCTTCAGGGCAATCCAGGTGAATTTGAGGGGCTTTAAGCTCCAGTTCGGTGCGCATTGCGCCCATTACTGCATTGAGTAGTTTAGTGATATTGACGTCTGAATTGATCTCTATGTCCTGACTGACCGCGACTTTCTTAAAGCTGGAGATCAGATCTGCGGCCCGATTGAGGTTACGATAAATGAGATCCAGGTTTTCGATCCCTTCTTTGATAAATCGTTCCAGTTGTTTTGATGTGAGCGTTTTTTGCTGGAAAGCCACTTCAATGTCACTGAGTTTATCGCGTAATAATGTCGAACCGGTGACACCCAGACCAATAGGTGTATTAACCTCGTGGGCTACGCCCGCAACCATCTGGCCCAGTGATGCCATCTTTTCATTTTCAACTATCTGATTCTGATACTGGTGCATACGTTCCAGTGTATTAAGCAGCTCCTGGTTTGCTTCCCTGAGCGCGATGGTTCGTTGATTGACTTTTTCTTCCAGGCTTTGGTTGAGCTGTTTAATTTCCAGCTTATCTGCCTGATGGCGCTCAAGCTGATTTTGTGTCCGGGTCAGCATGATATTGAGGTTGTTGGCGAGGATATTGATTTCCTCTATGTCGCTTTTTTCCGCTCGGGTGGCGTAGTTATGGTTCTTTGAAACATCCTGCAATAATACAGATAGCGACTCTATCGGGCTGGCAATTCGTTTTTGGATCCCTCGTGCAACAAACATCACTAGCACCAGTACAAACAGCGTTAAAGCGATATCTACCAGTATCTTTCGGTTGATGTATTCGGCCAGGTGCTCGAGCCCACCACGCAGATATACGTAGCCCTCTATATTGCCTTCATACTCAACAGGCAAGATCAGCTCGATATAATCTTCAGAAATCTTCGGTATTCGAAGCTCTTCAATTTGATTGACCTTGAGCGGTACGGGCGGTGTTTTACTGGCATTGTAGCTGGTGAAAAAGACCGGCCGATTGGTGACATCATCAATTGCATAGATGTGAATGTTTTTCACCAGGTCGACTTTATCAAATGATTTGAGACGCTTTTCTTCCGTTTTTCTGTCGTCAAAAATCAGCGTTACCTGAGCGTTAAATGCAATGATCTCGGCGATCATTTCCAGCTTATTGATGATCAGCTGTTTTTGCTTTTTAACGTCGAGATAGGTTGAAATTGAGATAGACAGGGACAAAGACAGCGCCGTTACTAGCATGACGGCACTGATCAGCACTTTTCTTATACTTGTTTTGGTTGCGTATTTACCCATTGGGAGACCACAAATCCCGCTTGCCTGCTATTCACTCACTTTAGTTTAGCAGTATAGAACACAAAAAAGCTCACATTTTACGAAACGATTCAGCACTTTGCTGACTAGCAGAGGTTTAGCAGCCGAAGACGGCAGGTATAACAAGACAAATAAGGCCAGTTCACAGCAAGGATGAACTGACCGACACTCAATTTATGCGGGCCCGATAGACGGCAAATTTGGTATTTTTGATCAGGGTATCGCATTGACCAAAGCATGCTTCAATCAGTGGTGGGTACTTCAGAAAGCTATTTGCAACAATGTGAAGCTGTGACCCTTTACCCATGTGTTCAGTCACACCTTTGATAAACCCTTCTGCAATGTCATAGTCAGTTTTAATACCGGTGTGAAAGGGGGGGTTACTGATAATGGCATCAAAGCGGCCTTTCAATTGTCTGAGACCATCACTGAGTACCAATTCAGCTTCATGACCATTTAAGCGTAAAGTTTGTTCACAGGCATAGAGAGCCAGCGCATTTACATCCAGGCAGCTGAAGCGTACTTTGGGTGACTGGTTAAGCACAAAAGTAGCGATGATCCCGGCACCACACCCAAAGTCGAGCATGTTTCCCTTAGTGGGCAAATCAAGGTGCTCTAGCAGTAACTTAGTACCGATGTCGAGTTTACCATGATTAAATACGCCCGGAACGCTGACTGCATCAAACTG